>CAWHTI010000017.1:0-32628 GCA_963832225.1 uncultured Actinomycetes bacterium | reverse complement strand
AACGACGAAGCCGTGACCAAGCTGCAGAACGGCTTCCAGGCCGACGTGATCAACGTCTGCACCGAGGAGACCGGCCGCATGGTGGCGCTCGGGCTGCTGCAGCCGATCGACACCGTCGCATCGATGCCTGGGACACGCTGTTCCCCGCCCTCAGGGACCAGCCGGCGTCGTGGTGCAGACGGCGAGGTCTACATGATCCCGAACGTCGGCGGCACCTCGGGCATCATCTACAACCCCGATGAGGTGCCCGCAGGGGATCGACTCCTACCGCGACCTCTTCGAGGATCCGGCGCTCGCCGGCAAGGTGACGCTCGAGGACAGCGCCGCCACGGTCATCGCGATCGCGGCGCTCGCGCTCGGCCATGAGGATCCGTTCGCGCTCACCGAGGAGGACATCGCCGAGATCCAGCGACTACCTGATCGAGCACAAGTCGCCGATCCGGGCCCTGTTCAAGGGCGACGCCGACTTCCTGAGCCTGTATCGCACCGGCGAGATCGTCGCCGGGTTCGGCTACCACGACTACCGGGCGGCGATGGAGCGCGAGGGCATCCCGGTGGAGTTCGTGCCCGGCGAAGGGTCGCTCGCGTGGATCTGCGGGGTGTCGCTGTCCGCACAGCCGCAGAACGTCGACGCGGCGTACGCGGCGATGAACTACTACGTCTCTCCGACGCCGCAGTCGTACTACGCGGAGTCCTATACCTACATCGTGTCGGATCAGCGGACGCTCGACGAGCTCGATGCCGGAGCTCGTCGATGAGCTCGGCCTCGACGACCCCGCGCAGCTCGATCGGCGATCGCGCTGCAACTGCCCGAGAACTACGACGAGTGGCTCGACGCCTACCGGGACTTCAAGGCAGCATGAGGGGAGCTACGGATGTTGCACGCTCGAGGATCGCGCTCCCGTGGGTTCCGTGCGTCGACGCTGGGCGCGCCATGACTCTCCTGGTCACCGCCCCCTCGTCGTGGCCGCCTGCTCGAGCGACGAGCCCACGCCGGACGCGTCGGATCGGCGACCGGATCCTCGGCAGCGCCGGCCGAGCCCTCGGGCACGCTGCGCGTCTTCGCCTTCGAGGACTCCCTGATCCCCGAGGTCCTCGAGCCGTTCCAGGAGCTGTATCCCGACGTCGAGGTGCAGAGCGCCGCCTTCGGCAGCGGCGACGAGGCGCTGACGAAGCTCGAGTCCGGCTTCCAGGCCGACGTCGTTGAGGTCTGCATCCGCGAGGTCCCTCGGTACTCGGCCTCGGGCGTGCTGATGCCGCTGGACACGGGCCGGCTCGACTCGTGGGATTCGGTGTATCCCGCCTTCAAGACCGGCGGTGAGCTCGACGGCGAGACGTGGGTGGCGGTCGCGCAGGGCGGACCCGCCGGCGTGGTGTGGAACCCCGACCTGACGGGCGAGGTGACGTCGTACCAGCAGCTCTTCGAGGATCCGTCGCTGGCCGGCAAGGTGGCGATGGACGGCACGCCCTACTACACGATCGCGATCGGCGCGCTCGCGATGGGGTTCGAGGATCCGTACGACCTGACGGACGACGAGGTGCAGCAGGTCGCCGACTACTTCATCGAGCACAAGTCGCAGTTCCGTGCCTTCTTCGAGGGCGACGCGGACTTCCTGAGCCTGTACCGCAACGAGGAGATCGTGGCCGCCGCGTCGTTCCCCGGATACGAGTCGGCGCTCGCGAAGGACGGGTTCGACATCGGGTTCAACTTCGCCGAGGAGGGCACGCTCACGTGGATGTGCGGCATGGGCATCTCGGCGAACGCCGAGAACGTCGACGCCGCGTACGCGTGGCTGAACCACTTCCTGTCGACGGACATCCAGAAGTACTTCGCCGAGGAGTGGAACTACCTGGCGTCGAACGAGGAGACGCTCGGCGTGCTCGACGAGTCGACGATCGAGCAGCTGCGCATGGACGACCCCGCCTGGCTCTCCGAGGCCATCCCGACCCAGATCGCCGGCAACTACGACGTGTGGCTGGACGCGATGCGCCAGATCAAGTCCGCGTGAGGACGTCCGGCGGGACGGATCCCGTCGCATCGGCCGCGCCGGCCGGCGACCTGGCCGTCCCGCGCCGAGGCCGCCGACGTGCGACGTGCGCCAGGTGACTCCAGATGGGCGGCCCCGGCGCGGTGGGCGTTCCTGGTCGTCGTGATGCTGATCCTCTACGGGCCGCTGCTCGTCCTGGCGCTGTTCTCGGTCAACGACTCGATCGTGATCGCGCTGCCGTTCAAGGGGTTCACCCTCGAGTGGTACCGCGAGGCGCTGTCGAACACGCTCGTGCGCGAGTCGATCAAGAACTCGCTCGCGGTCGCGCTCGTCGTCACGCCCGCCTCGCTGCTGCTGGGCACGATGGGGGCGTTCGCCACCACGCGGTTCCGCTACCGCGTCCGGGGCGGGGTGGCCGCGCTGACCGCGGGTCCGCTCGTGGTCCCGTGGCTCCTGATCGGCGTCGGCGCGCTGCTGTTCTTCTCGCGGCTCGACGTCCCGCTGAACCTCCGGACCATCGGCGCGATGCACGTCGTCGTCGCGTTCCCGCTGGTCGCCGCCATCGTGTCGGCGCGCCTCCTGCGCTTCGACGTGAGCCTGGAGGAGGCGGCCCGCGACCTGGGTGCGACGAACCGGGAGGTGCTGCGGTACATCGTGCTGCCGCACCTGATGCCGGCGCTGGCGGCGGCGGCGATCCTCGCGTTCTGCTACTCGTTCAACAACTTCGTGCTCAGCTTCTTCGTGGGCGGCTTCGAGCTGACGTTCCCGATCTGGGTGTTCTCGACCCTCCGTCACGCGCAGAACGTCCCCATCGTGAACGCGATCTCGACCCTCGTCTCGGCCCTGCAGGTGATCGTCGTGGTCGTCGCGTGGCGACTGTGGCGGCGCCGGACCGAGCGCACGGGCGGCGGCGGCGACGAGGCGGCGGAGCTGCTGTGGTAGCGGCCGCACCTCGGGCAGAGGCGCCGGACGCCGTTCGCCGACGGAGCGTCGCCGGCCCGCTCTACGCCGCGCTGCCGACGCTGGTGCTGGTCGCCCTCTTCCTGGGCCCGATGGTGATCCTCCTGTACTACAGCTTCCAGCGGTATTCGCTCGGCGGGATCGGCGGCTGGACGCTCGACAACTACAGCTCGATCCTCACCGACCACACGTACGCGAAGGTGATGGTCACGACGGTCGTGATCTGTACGGCCTCGATGGTCATCATGCTCGCGATCGGCATCCCGCTGGCGTACATCCTCGCGTTCCGCACGAAGCCGCGGTACGAGCTGCTCCTGCTGCTCACGCTCGTGATGGCCGAGGAGCTGAACCCGCTGATCCGGATCTACGCGTGGCGCATGATCCTCGGGCGCGGCGGCGTCATCAACTGGTTCCTCCAGACGATCGGCGTGATCGACCAGCCGATCGACGCGCTCCTATTCAGCTCGACGGCCGTCGTCATCGTCCTGTCGACGACCTACATCTCGTTCACGACGATCCCCATCTACGCGGCCCTGAAGGCGGTGGACCCCGACCTCCTCGAGGCCGCCGACGACCTCGGCGCAACGTTCCTCACGCGGTTCCGGACGATCCTGTTGCCGCTGGCCGCGCCGGGGATCTTCGTCGCCATCATCCTCGTGTACATCCCGCTGTACTCGGAGTTCGCGGCGCCGGCCCTGGTCGGCGGCACGAACGGCTACATGATCGGCAACGCGATCCAGGAGGCGATCCTCGAGTCGGGCAACCGCGGCGTCGGCGCCGCGATGAGCTTCATGCTGCTGGTGCTGTCCGGCGCGATCGCCTGGATCGGCTACCGGTTGGCCCGCATCCGGCGACTGCAGGCGACGTGAGGAGGCCACGATGAGCGAGGGAGGACGGCCGGCGACGGATCCGGCCAGGGACGCGGGCAGCGTGCCGGTCGGAACGGACGCGCCGGCGCTCAGCCTCGAGGGCGTCGTCAAGCGCTTCGGCGAGGTCGTTGCGGTGGCCGGCGTCACGTTCGACATCGGGCGGCGTGAGTTCTTCTCGCTCCTGGGGCCGAGCGGATGTGGCAAGACCACCACGCTGCGGATCCTCGCCGGGTTCGAGACGCCGACCTCGGGCCGCATCCTGATCGAGGGCCGCGACGCCTCGCGGCTGGCGCCGCACGAGCGCGACACGAACATGGTGTTCCAGTCGTACGCGCTGTTCCCGCACATGACGGTCGGACAGAACATCGCGTTCGGGCCGCAGCGGAAGAAGCTCGCGAAGGCGGAGGTCGAGTCACGTGTCCGCGAGTCCCTCGAGGCCGTCCAGCTTGCGGACTACGCGAAGCGCTATCCGCGTGAGCTGTCGGGAGGGCAGCAGCAGCGTGTCGCCCTCGCGCGGGCGCTCGCGAACCGGCCGGCCGTGTTGCTGCTCGACGAGCCGCTCGGCGCCCTGGACCTGAAGCTGCGCGAGGGGATGCAGTTCGAGCTGAAGCGGATCCAGCGCGAGGTCGGCATCAGCTTCGTGTACGTGACGCACGATCAGGGCGAGGCGCTCACGATGTCCGATCGGATCGCCGTCATGAACGCCGGCGTCGTCGAACACCTCGGCACGCCGGAGGAGATCTACCTCCGACCGGCCACGCTGTTCGTCGCCGGCTTCATCGGACAGACGACGTTCCTCCCGTGCCAGGTCGACACGGCCGGCGGTGGCGGTGCGGAGGTCACGTTGCCGGGTGGCGGACGGTGCCGCGTCGACCGCTCGGGGAGCGGCGTCGCTGCGGGCCGCGAGGGCGTGCTGATCGTGCGTCCGGAGCATGTCCGACTGTCGACCGAGCGTCCGCCGCAGGATCGGCCCGCGCTCCCCGTACGGGTCCGCGAGGAGACGTTCCAGGGCTCCGTCGTGCGGTACCAGCTCGACGGCCCCGACGGCCGGACCCTGGCGGCCCTCGTTCCGCTCGAGGAGCGCGAGGACGTCCACCCGGGCGTGGACGCGTGGGCCTCGTGGTTGCCAGAGTGGGCCTACCTGCTGCCGGCGGGCCCCG
Source organism: uncultured Actinomycetes bacterium (assembly GCA_963832225.1). Lineage (GTDB taxonomy): Bacteria > Actinomycetota > UBA4738 > UBA4738 > HRBIN12 > JALYMB01. The sequence goes on along the minus strand of CAWHTI010000017.1, from coordinate 27,651 downwards.
ACGCCGAGGCCCTGGTGGCCCCCGACGGTTCGTTCATCGATCCGACGGACGGGTGAGCTGCCTGATGCGCCTGCCGGCGCGCGAGTCCTCGATCAGCTGGGCCAGCCGGCGGTCGCGCGTGGCCTGCTGCTTCGCGCTGATCACCCACCAGGTGGCGGCCCTCCGGTAGGAGGGCGGCGTCGACGAGAAGAAGGCCCAGGCCCCGGGGTCGGCGCGGAAAGCGCGCCGCTGGTCCCGGGTGAGCGTCGGTTCCTGCCCCTGTTCGAACGAGTACACGCCGGTCCTCGACTCGGACCGGGCCTCGTACGCGCGCAGGCCCGCGGGGTGCATCCGGCCCTCCTTCGTGAGCGCCGCCACCTTGCGCACGTTGACCGCGCTCCAGTTGCTGCCGCGCTTGCGCGGCGTGAACCGGTTCGTGTAGCGATCCTCGTCAACGGTGCGGCGTACGCTGTCGATCCATCCGAAGCAGAGCGCCTCGTCCACGGCCTCGGGCCAGGTGATGCTCGGCACGCCGCTCGCCTTCTTGTAGAAGCCCACGATGAGCTCCGTGTCGGTCTCGTGATGCTCCTCGAGCCACGCCCGGAACTCGGCGGAGGTCGCGAAGTAGATCGGCTCCATGGGGCTCGACGGTAGCAGCGGCGGTCAGGCCACGGGCGGCGAGGGCCCCCGGGGCGTGCGGGTACGCTGGCGACCATGGAGGGCGTGCGAGTTCGCCGGCTCGGGCCGGGTGACGAGCGCGAGGTCGAGGCGTACGCGGCGGCCTTCGACGATGCGATCCGCTCCGATGCCGTGGCGCGGTTCCTGGCCGACGACCGGCACCACCTGCTCGTCGTGGACGTGGACGCCCGGCCGGCCGGGTTCGTGTCCGCCACCGAGGTGTTCCATCCCGACAAGCCGCCGGAGCTGTTCCTGAACGAGCTGAGCGTGGAGGAGCCCTTCCGGCGCCGCGCCGCCGCAACGGCGTTGCTGGAGGAGCTGTCGACGCTGGGTCGCGAGCTCGGCTGCGCCACGATCTGGGTGCTGACGGACGAGGACAACCCCGCGGCGATGGCGACCTACCGCCGCGCCGGCGGCATCTGGAACGGCGATCGCAGCATCATGTTCGAGTTCGACCTCACGTGACGGGGGCCCCGGGCCCGCAGGGGAGGGTTCCCACCGCCGGCTCACGGCAGTACACTCGTGAGGTTGCACTCCACGCTCGCTGATCTCGAGATCGCGACGTTCGCGGTCGACGAGGTCGTCGTGGGGACCCAGACAGGGCGGGTGGCGAACACGCTGGTCGTGTCGCCCTCGCAGCTCGCGGTCGGGGCCGGTGAGCCGGCGCTGGCGGAGGCCACGGTCGAGGTCGTCCGTCCCGGCGATCCCGTCCGCATCTCGAACGTCCTCGATGTCGTGCTGCCCAGCGTCAAGCGCGACGATCCCGATTCGACCTTCCCCGGCGTCGTGGGGACCGGGACCTCCTCCGGCGCCGGCCGGACCCACCGTCTCGAGGGCCTCACCGTTCTCACGGTCTGCGACTGGCATGCGGCCGGGTACACCGGACCCGAGGAGTTTCCCGCGTCGCTCGTGGACATGTCCGGCCCGGGCGCGGACCGCAGCCTGTTCGGATCGACCGTCAACGTCGTCGTCCGCGCGACCCCGCAGCCCGACGCCCCCGTCGACGAGGTCGACGCCGCGCTCCGGCGTGCGGGGCTGGCAGTCGCGCGCGACCTGGCGGCGACGACGACGGCGCAGGAGCCCGACGACGTGACGTCGGTGCCCTGGCCGGCTGGCGACGCGGACCCCGATCTACCGGCCGTGGTCGCGATCCTCCAGGTCGCCTCCGAGGGGCCGCTCGTCGACACGTTCCTCGACGGCGTCCCGCTCCGCGACCTGCGGCCGACGGTGATCGATCCCCGGCGCGTCATGGACGGCGCCCTCACGAACGGCGCCTACGATTGGCCCGCGGTGCGCAACGTCACCGCCGTCTACCAGGCCGGCGTCCTGATCCGGGAGCTGCTCGCCGCCCACGGTGACCGGCTGCGCTTCGCCGGCGTGATCCTGGCGCCCGGATACCTCGACACGGCGGAGGAGAAGCAGGCGTCGTCGGCGCGGTCGGCCGCGCTCGCCACCGACCTGGGTGCGGACGGCGTGATCTGCACGACCTTCTCGTCCGGGAACTCGCACACGGACACCATGCTGACGGTCCGTTCGTGCGAATCCGCCGGCATCGGCACGACGGCGATCGTGTGCGAGACGAACGGCGGCCTCACCGACCACGTCCCGGAGGCCGACTGTCTGGTCAGCACCGGCAACGAGGACGACCTCGTCGAGGCGTGGACACCCGCGCGCGTGATCGGCACGGAGGCGGACGCGTTCGTCGGCGAGCCCGTGCCGACCTGGGCGTACGTCGGGGCGTGCGTGCAGACGGGGGACGCCAATTGGACGGCGGTGCCGGCATGACCGGCCCCGTCGTGCACTACCTGAACCAGTTCTTCGCCGGCCTCGGCGGCGAGGAGGCCGCCGGCCACGAGCCGGTCCGCCTCGACGGACCGCAGGGTCCCGGGCGCGCGCTGGCGGCCGCCGGCCTCGCGCCCGACGTGACGATCGCGTGCGGCGACGACCGCTTCGGCGAGCACGAGGCGAGCCTCGCTCGCCGTGCTGCTCGGCTGGCTCGACGAGCTGCGACCGTCCGTGCTGATCTGCGGACCGTCGTTCGGATCCGGACGCTACGGTTACGCCTGCGGCGTGCTGGCGCGCGAGGCCGGACGCCGGGGGATCCCGGTCGTCGCCGCGATGACGCCGGACTCGCCCGGGGTGATGGCGGCCGAGGGCGCCGCCTACGTCGTGCCGACGGGCTCGAACGTGGCCGGCATGCGCACGGTCGTGCCGGTCGATGGCCGCGCTCGGGGTGCGGCTGGCCGCCGGCGAGCGCGGTCGGCGGGCCCGACGAGGAGGGCTACCTCCCCCGGGGGCTCCGCACGATGGTGCGGGCAGATCGCACGGGCGCCGCGCGGGCCGTCGACCTGCTGCTCGCGAAGCTAGCCGGCGACGTCAGGACGGAGGTGGGGCCCACCGGGGACCGCGTTGCCCCCGCGCCCGCCGTGACGGATCTGTCGGCCACCGTCGTGGCGCTCGTCACCGAGGCCGGATGCGTGCCGCAGGGCAACCCCGACCGCCTGCCGACGCGCCACGCGAACGTGTGGCTCCGATATCCCGCTCGACGGCGTCGCCTCGCTCGCAGCCAGGCGCCTACGAGTCCGTGCACGCCGGTTTCGACACGGCGGCGGCGAACGCCGATCCCAACCGACTGGTGCCGCTGGACGCGGCACGCGAGCTGGAGGGCTCGGGTGCCTTCGCGCGGCTCCACGACGCGTTCTACACGACTTCGGGCGTGGACACGCCCATGGCGACCGCGGCGAAGTTCGGCCAGGAGATCGCGGCGGAGCTGCGGGAGGCGAAGGTCGGCGCCGTGATCCTCACCGGCACCTGAGGCACAGGTACGCGTTGCGGGGCAACGCTTGCGAAGGAGTTCGAGAGAGAGGGCATCGCGACCGTGTTCGTGACCGCACTGCCGACCATCGCACAGATGGTGGGGACGAACCGCATCCTGCGGGGGATGTCGATCACCCATCCCACGGGTGACCCATCGCTCGCCACCGGCGACGAGCACGAGCTCCGCGTCCGCATCGTGCGCCGGGCGCTCGAGATGCTCGCCGCCGAGGTCGGCCCCACGACGATCTGGGAGCTCGCGTGACCGCCCGCCGCAGAGCCGCCGTGGTCGGGGCGTCGCTCGTGCTCGAGCACGTCCCCGACCTCGTCCGCTACGGGTCGAAGCCCTCGCGCGAGCCGGGGCGGCTCGACGAGATCGCCGGCTCGCTCCGGACCTTCGACGACGCCGTCGCGTACCCGCCGAACCAGGTGATGATCGGCAACCTGGCACCGCAGCAGCTGTGGGAACACCCTCGCCCGTGGTGGGGACATCCCGTCGAGAACGCCACCGCCGCCGGCGCGTGGGGCGATGTCATGGAACAGCGTGGCTTCCTGGAGCTGCTCGCGTCCGTGGACCGGTTCGACCTGGTGCGCCTCGGCGAGGAGCCGCGGGAGGGCGACCTGCCGCTGTTCGATGCCGGCGGCCCGGCGGGCGCCTTCGCCCCCGCGCACGAGAGCGACGAGTCGCTCACCGCGCAGGTGCTGCTGGAGAACCTCTCGATCAAGGCCAGCGCGGTGCACGCGCTCCGGGAACTCCTGACGCGCACCGGGATCGACCCAGGGTCCGTCACCCACGCGATCGGCTGCGGCGAGGAGGCGATCGGCGACCGGTACCAGCGCGGCGGCGGCAACCTCGCGAAGGCGGTGGCCGAGGAGTGCGGCCTGGGGCGCGCGAGCGGGATCGACGTGAAGTCGTTCTGTGCGGCACCGGTGCACGCGCTCGTCGTGGCGGCGGCCCTGATCGAGTCCGGTATCGAGGAGTCGGTCGTCGTCGTGGCGGGAGGCTCCCTCGGCAAGCTGGGCATGAAGTTCGAGGGCGCCCTCACGAAGGGGTTCCCGATCCTCGAGGACGTGCTCGCCGGCACGGCGATCCTGCTGGCGCCGGCCGACGGATCCGAACGGCCCGATCGTGCGCACCGACGCCGTCGGGCGGATGCCGGTGGAGGCGGGGAGCGCCCCGCAGGCGCAGCTCGAGGCGCTGGTCGGCGCACCGCTCGACGCGCTGGGCCTGAAGATCGGCGACGTCGGGACGTACGCGACCGAGATCCACAACCCGGAGATCACGGAGCCGCAGGGCGGCGGGCGACGTCGCCGACCGCAACTACAAGATGCTGGCCGGCCTCGGCGTGGTGCGCGGCGAGCTCGAACGCGAGGACATCGCGGGGTTCGCACGCGCGCACGGGATGCCCGGGTTCTCCCCGACGCAGGGGCACATCGCGTCGGCGATCCCGTGGCTGCCGCACGCGCTCGCGCGTATGGCCGACGGCGACCTGCACCGGACGATGTTGATGGCGAAGGGCTCGCTGTTCCTGGGGCGGCTGACGCACCTGTGGGACGGCGTGTCCGTGACGTTGGAGGCGTAGATGGACGAGATCCACGACGGCACGATGGTGGACGCGACGGTCGAGACGTTCACGGAGCTGGCGGGGGAGGGGCACGTGCTCGTCGACATCTGGGGACCCGACTGCCAGCCGTGCATCGCGCTGATGCCGGCGGTGGAGACCCTGGCCGAGCGGTACCACGACCGGGTCCGGTTCGTGAAGGTGAACGCGCCCGACAACCGGAAGGTCTGCCGCGACCTGCGGGTGGCCGGCCTGCCCGCGTACCTGACGATGCGCGATGGCGTCGAGGTGGAGCGGCTGACCGGCAACGGCACGACGGCGGCCCAGATCGAGGAGGCGATCGGCCGGCTGCTGGACGGCGCGCCCGCCGCCGGCCCGCCGGTGCCCGAGCATCTTCGCGAGCCGGCCGGCTCGTGAGACGAGGACGAGAGACCTGCGAGGAGGTGAGCGGATGGAGCTGCGGGGCAAGAAGGTGATCGCCCTCGGCGAACGGGACAGCGTGCCCGGCGAGGCGATCGCCGAGGTGATGCGGTCGGCGGGCGCCGAGGTGATCGAGGTGCGCACGGAGTGCTTCGTCTGAACGGCCTCCGGCGCCATGGACCCCGAGAACCAGGCGTTGATCAAGCGGATCGTGGACGAACACGGCGACGCGGACATCGTGGTGATGCTCGGCGCCGCCGACGCGGAGGCCGTCGAGGTCGCCGCGGAGACCGTCCGTGACGGCGATCCCGCCTGGGTGGGTCCGTTGGCCGGAGTCCAGTTGGGACTTCCCGTGCTGCACATCTTCGAGGACGACGTGAAGGAGCAGGCCGACGCCGAGATCTACGAGGCGCAGATCGGTTTCTTCGAGATGACCCTGGACGTCGACGGCGTCAAGGAGGCGATGCGGCGTGCCCGCGGCGAGTCCTGAGCGCGCTCCCGGACGTGGATATCCGACCGAGCCGCTGTTCCCGCGCGAGATCTTCCGCGAGCTCGCCCGTCCGCTCCAGCATCCCGAGGCGCTGTGCTGGGACCCGATCACGGAGCGCGTGTACTGCGGGGGCGAGGGCGGGCAGATCTACGCGGTGACGCTCGACGGTGACATCACGGAGGTCGCCAACACCGGCGGCAGCGTCCTGGGCATGGCGGTCGACGCCCGCGGTCGCGTCTACGCCTGCGACTGGCACCGCGAGGAGGTGGTGCGCGTCGATCCGGGGAGTGGGGCGGTCGAGACGTACACGGCCGGCGCCCCCGGCGTGCCGATCGACGATCCGAACTCCCCGGTCTTCGCCGAGGACGGTGTGATGTACGTGACGGGATCGGAGAACCCCGCGATCTTCCGCGTCGCGCCCGGCGGCGCCACCACCGTGTGGACGACCGAGGTGGACGGCTACCCGAACGGCATCACGCTCACGCCGGACGGATCGGCGGTCGTCGTCGCGCAGTCGCATCCGGACGACCATCCGGGCGGGCGCGTCTGGCGCGTGCCGATCATGGACGACGGCTCCGCCGGCCCGCCCGAGGTGATGGCCGAGCTATTCCACACCGTGCCCGACGGTGTCGCGTTCGACGCCGAGGGGAACTGCTGGGTCGCGCACTACACGCCGGACCGGATCGACCGGATCCGTCCCGACGGCACGGTGGAGACCGCCGTCGAGGATTGGGAGGCGGTGCACCTCAACGCGCCGACGAACATGGCCTTCTGCGGGCCGGATCTCGGACTCGTGGTGGCCGCGTGTGTGGGCGAGGAGTTCCTCGCGATCGCGGACCTGGGTGTGCGCGGGCAGCCGCTGCGCCGCCCGGATGTGCCGTAGCCTCGCCGGCACGCCGTCCGGCGCGGCCGCGCTCAGTCCGCGAACCACTCGTCGAGCGGCGGGTCCGCGGCCATCGCCTCGAGGTCGCCCGTGTCGCGCAGGGCGACGGCCGCGGCCGCCACGGCCTCGACGCCGACCCACGCGAGTCCGCCGCCGACGCTGATCCGCTGCGCGCCCGCTCCGGTGATGTCGGCCACGCTCAGGCCGGGTAGCGCCAGGACGTTCACCGGCTTCGTGACGGCGTCGCAGACGGCGCGGATCTGCTCGACGGTGTCGAGTCCGGGCGCGTACAGGACGTCGGCGCCCGCGGCCTCGTACGCCTGCAGCCGCGCGATGGTGTCATCGAGGTCGGGGGCGTCCACGCGGATGTGATTCTCGGCGCGGGCCGTGAGCATGAACGGGAACCCCAGGCCGTGCGCGGCCTCGACGGCCGCGGCGATCCGCTCGGCGGCGGGGGCGGGTTCGTAGAGGTGACCGGCGGGATCGAAGTCCTCGATCGAGCCACCCACCGCGCCCGCCTCGGCGACGCGCAAGATCGCCAGGGCCGCGTCCGCCGGCGTCGCACCGAACCCGTTCTCGAGGTCGACGGAGACCGGGAGATCCGTCGCACGGTCCAGGGTCGCCGCGTGCACCGTCACCTCGTCCAGGGTCACGTTCCCGTCCAGCCGCCCGAGGGTGAACGCGTGCGCGGAGCTGCTGCTGGCGAGTGCCCGGAAGTCGAGCGCGGCAAAGACCCGAGCGGATCCGGCGTCCCAGGGGTTCGGCATCACGAACGGCTCGCCGGTGTGCAGCGCCCGAAACGCCTCGGCCTTGCTCCCCTGATCACGCATCGTCGATCACCCGCACCACGACCTTGCCACGGGTGCCTCGGACCTCGGCTCGCGCGAACGCGGCCGGCGCATCGTCCAATGCGAACACGGAGTCGATCGCCGGGCGCAGGCCGCCCGCATCGACGAGGCTGGCGATCTCGCCCAGCTGTTCGCGGTCGGGCTCCACGACGAAGTACACGGCCTCGACCCCCTCCGGCGGCTCCTCGGCGACGGACACGATCCTGCCACCCGGGGCCAGCACCGCGGGAGAGCGGGCGAGCAGGTCGCCACCGACGGTGTCGAACACGAGGTCGACCGGCTCCACCGCCTCCTCGAACCGCACCGACGTGTGGTCGATCACCTCGTGCGCGCCGGCATCGCGGGCGATCCCCGCACCTGACGGTGACGAGGTCCCGATGACGTGAGCACCTTGGGACCGCGCGAGCTGCACACCGATGTGCCCGACGCCGCCGCCGGCCCCGTGGACCAGCACGCGATCCCCGGCCGTCAGCCCGCCGTGCACGATCAGCGCCTGCCAGGCCGTCAGCGCCGGCATCGGCACGGCGGCGCTCTCCACGTGATCGAGGGCGGCCGGCTTCGGCGCCAGCAGGTCCGCGGGCACGGCCGCGTACTCGGCGGCCACGCCGTCGCGGTCGAACGGCGTGAGCGCGAAGACCGGCTCGCCGGGGGCGACGACCTCGACGCCGGGCGCGACGGCGGCCACGACCCCCGAGAGCTCGTACGAGGGGGTCGCCGGCAGCCGGTCGACGGGCCAGGTGAGCTCGTCGCGCGTGATCGCGGCCGCGTGCACCCGGACCAGCGCCTCGCCCTCCCGCAGCGGCGGTGTCCCGATCTGCTCGAGCTCGAGCGCCTCGGGACCGCCCTCCGTCCGGAGCCGGACCGCGTGCATCGTCGCGGCTGGTGCGTCGTCCCCCATGACCGGCTCCCCTCGTCGTTCGATGCAGCGACGAGGAAGGATATCCCCCTGAGGGGCTAGCCCGTCAGGGAGCGATCCGGGGGCGGCAACGGCGGCGCGTCGGCCTCGTCGTACCAGCTGCCCCCGCCCACCTCGCCGCCGTCCACGATCAACGTCTGGGCGGTCACGAAGGCCGCGTCGTCCGACGCGAGGAACAGCACCGCGGCGGCCTGGTCGCGCGGGGTTCCCGCCCGTCGCAGCGGGATCTTGCCGAGGTAGCGGCGGACCTGCTCGTGCTCGGCCGGGTCGGCCGCGATCTCGGCCTCGGCCTCGGGGGTGATCGTCTCGCCGGGGGCCACGCAGTTGGCGCGGATCCCGTGATGGCCCATCTCGTGGGCGACGGCGTTCGTGAGGGCCACGAGCGCCGCCTTCGACGCGTTGTACACCGACTCCGGCGACTCATTCTGGAACGCGTTCGCGCTCGCGACGTTCACGATCGAGCCCGGAGCGCCCCGCTCGATCCAGTGACGGCAGGCCGCCTGCATCAGCAGCAGGGGAGCCCGGAGGTTGACGGCGAAGGTCGTGTCCACCTCGGCGACGGTCACGTCCAGCACCGGCCCGTCCGGCTGCGCGCCCGCGTTGTTGACGAGCACGTCGAGCCCCCCGAGGGCCGCCACCGCCGCCGGCACGACCCCCGCCGCCGCGTCCTCGTCGGCGAGGTCGGCGACGTGCACCCGCAGCCGCTCGGCCGCCGGGTGGCCCGTCGCCATGGCCTGCAGCTCCGGGCCCAGCACGTCGGTGGCGAACACCGTCGCCCCCTCCGCCAGCAGGGCGTCCACGATGCCCCGGCCGATCCCGCGGGACGCACCGGTCACCAGCGCCCGCCGTCCTTCGAACCGCATGCCCGGAGCCTACCCGAGTCCGACGGTTGATGGTCGACAGTCGACAACCGCGCTACGATGCGCGCCATGAGCGAACGGTCCGCACCAGGCCGACTGCGGCCGCTCGAGGCGCCGCGGTCGCTGGCCGAGGACGCCGCCGACCGCATCCGCGAGGGGATCCTCTCGGGGGGGTTCGCCCAGGGCGCCCACCTCGTCGAGGCCCGGATCGCGGAGGACCTCAACGTCTCCCGCGGACCGGTCCGGGAGGCCTTCAAGCTCCTCCGGGCCGAGGGCCTGCTGGAGGAGGAGCCGCGTCGCGGCACGTTCGTGGTCTCGCTCTCGCCGGCCGACGTGCGGGAGATCTACGGCCTGCGCGCCGCGATCGAGGGCCGAGCCGCCCGGCTGCTCGCCACCGACCCGGCGGCGCCCGCCGTCGCCGAGCTCCGCGAGCTCTTCGGCCGGATGGAGGAGGCCGTCGCCGCCGGGGATCCCCCCACCGTGTTCCGCCGCGACCTCGAGTTCCACGACGGCCTGTGCCGCCTCTCGGGCAACGCTCGGCTGCACGAGGTCTTCGTCCGGTACGTGCCCATGCTGCGGGCGCTGCTCCGCCTGGACGAGCGCGTAGAGGCATCGCTCGACGAGATCGTGACGCAGCACCGGCCGCTCGTGCAGGCGATCGAGGCCGGCGATGCCGAGGAGGCAGCACGACTCGCCGAGGAGCACAGCGACCATGCCGGGGACCTGATCGCGCACTACCTGGAAACGCTGCCCGAGCACCCGTAGCCCAGGGATCGGGCACGCGGCCCCGAGTCTGAACACCCGAGTCACGAACACGAAGAAGCCGGGCCTCGATCGGGCCCGGCTTCGTTCGTGCGTTCGAGACGCTACGTCCCCGGGATGAACACCTTCAGGATCTGTCCACCCTCGCCGATCGCGGAGTCGATCTGCCCGTCCATGCCGGGTTGGCGCACGTTCTGCTCGCCCGCCTGCACCGTGAGCAGCCACCAGCCATCGCCGAACCACGCGCTCGCGTCCACCACGCCGCTGGACTCCCAGAAGCCGGGAGCGCCCACCACGTCGATCAGGTGCTGCGACGGATCCGTGCGCGCGACCGAGCGCAGGGTGTCGGCGACCGTGTCCCAGACCAGGACGCGGTCGTACCCGTAGTTCGGGTTGTTGTGGTCCTCCTGGATCACCAGGCTCGTGCCGGCGATGCCCAGGTTGTCCGGGTTGATCATGTCGTCGCCCGCGTCGCCGTCCACGACGACCTCCAGGGAGGCGATCCGCGGATCGGCCGGGTCGAACGAGATGCGGTAGATGCGGCCCGCGCGCGACTCCTGCCCCTCGTCCAGCCGGCCCGCGCCGGTGTCGGCGAAGTACACCACGCCCGTGGACTGCGGGTCGGCGACGGCGTCCTCGATCCTGATCAGGCCGATCGCGCCGGCGGCCTGCGCCGCGCGGTCCAGCTCGATCGGGTTGGAGTTCTGCCGCTGCGGGATCCGCACGAATCGGCCGTCGAGGGTCTCACCCTCGTGGATGTCGTCGGCCGATGGATGCCGGTCCGTGTGGTCCGTCGGCACGAAGACGCGAAGATCGCCGCGGCCGCGGAGCGCCTGGTGGAACGTGCCGGCCGTGTAGGCCCAGATCTGGCTGCGCCCAGGGTGTCCGTCCTCGGCCAGGAAGAACGTGAACTGCGACAGATCCTGCAGGGGCACCTGGTTCTCGTGGTACATGTGCCCGAACCAGGGCAGCGGCTTGACCTCGCCCGTCTCCGCCTGCACCGCGACCGAGACACCGTGGCGGAGCGAGGTGGGACTCTCCTCGCCGGTGAAGTACCACGGGGTGCCGTTGATCGTCTCGAGCGTGGACGAGCAGAAGTTCTCGTACCGCTCGGTTCCGTCGATGACGTAGTCGGCCGCCAGGACGCCGCCCTCGCCGTCGAGCGTGAGCTGCGAGACTCGTGAGTACGCGGGACGTCCGTCGAGCTCGTGGTTCGCGAACAGCTCGATCGTGCCCTTGCCGCTCTGGTACCAGCCCATCCCGTCGGGGATCCCCGACATCTGATAGTCGCCGACCACGTCGCCGGCGGTGATGATCGGCGTGATCTCCACGCCCTTCTCCAGCGGCACCAGGTATGGCCGCTCCTCGGTGAAGAACCCGCCGTCGCCTGCCACCGCGGCCGGCCCCGGCAGGGCCACCGCCATCACCACGAGCACGGCGATCAAGATCCGAACCCTCATGAATCCCCCCCGTTCCCCCGTGGGCCCGTCGCTTCGCTCCGTGAGCCCCGTCCCGTGAGCCCGCCGCTCGGATCGGGCCCGTCCCCGAGGCGACGCTACCGGTGTGACCCGGATTCCGTCAACGGTTGACAATCTACCGTTCGCGGGCGTACGGTCCGGCCGTTCGGGCGGGCGCGGCTCGCCGACGCTGCAGCGGAAGGGGACAAGGTCATCATGTCGCGACGATTCCTCGGCAGCCTGGCGATCGTAACGGTGCTCGGCCTCGTGGCCTCGGCCTGCTCGGACGATCCCAGCTCCACGGCGCAGCCCGCCGGTGACGGCACCTCGACCGCGCCCGTCGATCCCGCCGACATCACCGGCAAGCTCCGCCTCTACTCCTACTCCGACGGCTACGACGAGGGCTACATCGACTCGTTCTACGAGACCTACCCGAACATCGACCTCGAGACCGCCGCGTTCGGCAGCAACGAGGAGGCCGTCGCGAAGATCCAGGCCGGCTTCGAGGCCGACATCATCAACAGCTGCGTCGACGAGGCCACCCTCGAGATGGTGCAGAAGGGCATGTACATGCCGCTGGACGTCAGCCGCCTCGAGCACTGGGACGAGATCTGGCCCGGCATGAAGGAGCTCCCCGGCGTCCAGGTCGACGGCGAGGTCTACATCGTGCCGGTCGACGCCGGCACCGCGGGGATCATGTACAACGCCGACGTCATCACGACGCCGCCGGACTCGTGGACCGACCTGTTCGACCCGCAGTACGCCGGCAAGGCCTCGTTCGAGGACCTCGCGATCACGGCGCTCGACGTCGGAGCCCTGGCGAACGGCATCCCGAACCCACTTGAGATGACGCCCGAGGAGCTCGAGATGGTGAAGCAGTACCTGATCGATCACCGGAGTCAGTTCCGCACGTTCTGGAAGGGCGAGGCCGACATCAAGGCGCAGTTCAAGTCGGGTGAGATCGTCATCAGCTCCGGCTACCCCGGCACCGCGAAGGCGCTCCGCCTGAAGGAGGGCGTGAACGTGCAGTTCGCCGCGGCCAAGGAGGGCCAGATGCTGTGGACCTGCGGCTACGGCATCAGCCCGGAGATCGCCGAGGAGAACCTCGACGCCGCCTACGCGATGCTCAACTGGTACACGAGCCTGCCGCCGCAGGTCTTCGCGGCCACGAACTTCAGCTACCTCACGTCGAACCAGGGCATCATCGACGCCGTCACGCCCGAGGTCCGGGAGGAGGCCGCGCTCGACTCGCTGTTCACGCTGGACAACGCGATCCCCGCGAGCCCGCCCGAGGACCGCGAGGCCTGGGTCGCCGCCTGGACCGAGGTGAAGGCCTCCTAGTGGCGCAGGTCGCGCATCCCGCGGGCGTCGGTCTCGCCGCCGATGCCGCGGCGGCCGCGCGGTGGCGCCGCCGCGAGCTCCTGAACGTCTGGGGGTGGCGCGTGTTCCTGGGAGTCGTGGGCGCCGCGCTCTTCGGCCCGCTGCTGATCCTCGTGCTGTTCAGCTTCAACGACTCGACGATCCTCACGTTCCCGCTCGAGGGATTCACCACCCAGTGGTACACGCAAGGCGCTGGCGGACCCGGGCCTGCGCAAAGCGTTGAGAACTCCTTCGGCGTCGCGTTCGTCGGTGGCGCCGCTCTGCCTCGTCCTGGGGACGCTCGCGGCGTTCGGGCTCACGCGGTTCCGGTTCCGGGGGCGCGGCGTGGTCGGCGGGCCTGGTCGGCGCGCCGCTCGTGCTGCCCTGGCTGATCATCGGGATCGCGGCGCTGATGGGCTACGCCCGCATGAACATCGACCTGAGTCTCAAGACCGTGGTCGCGACGCAGACGATCTGCACGTTCCCGCTGGTGACCGCGATCGTGTCGGCCCAGCTGTTCCGGTTCGAGCGGGTGCAGGAGGAGGCGGCGATCGACCTGGGATGCTCTCGGCTGCAGGTGCTCCTGCACATCATCCTGCCGCACATCTTCCCCGCGCTCGCGGCGGCGGCGATCTTCGCGTTCACGTGGTCGTTCAACAACTACGAGATCAGCGCGTTCACGCTGGGGTTCCAAGAGACGTTCCCGGTCTGGGTGTACTCGTCGGTGCGCGACCCCGAGCACACCGCCATCGTGAACGCGATCAGCACGCTGATCTCGGCGGTGCAGGTCGTGCATGATCTGGGGCGCCCTGCGGCTGCTTCGGCGTGGCGGCGACGCTGGCGCCACGCAGGTGATCGCCGAGCACCGAGCTGGCCGCCGGAGCGGCGAGGACCTGATGGCGACGGTCTCCGACTCGCTCGGGATCCCGCCGGAGGGCGTCTCCGGCACGGCCGCGCCGCAGCCGCCGCGGCGCGCTCGGCATCCTGTTCGCTCCGGTGACGCTGCTGATCCTGCTCTTCCTGCTGCCGATGCTGATCATGGCGCAGATGAGCATCGTGAGGTTCCCGCCCAACACCAGCAGTGGATACACCCTGGAGCACTATCTCCACGGTCCTGACGGACGCGCTGAACCTGCGCATCGCCGGCACCACGCTCGTCATCGCGACGACGGCGATGGCGATCATGCTGGTGATCGCGATCCCGCTCGCCTACTACATGGTGTTCAAGGCCGGGAAGCTCGAGCTGTTCCTGCTGCTGTCGCTGGTGCTGGCCGACGAGCTCGCGCCGGTCGTCAAGGTCTACGCATGGCAGGTGATCCTGGGCCGCAACGGCATCATGAACTGGCTGATCCCCGGCCCGCCGGTGGAGTGGCTGCTGTACAGCCGGTTCGCTGTGATCCTGACGCTCGCGACCACCTACATCACGTACACCACGATCCCGATCTACGCGGCGATGAAGGCCATCGAGCCCGCGATGTTCGAGTCGGCCGTCGACCTCGGCGCCGGATGGTGGCAGCAGACGCGCAAGATCTTGATCCCGCTGGCGGCGCCCGGCATCTTCGTGGCGATGATCCTGGTGTACATCCCGATGCTGACCGACTTCGTCACCGCCGACATCGTGGGCGGCACCGGCTCGTACATGATGGGCCAGCGCGTCCGCGACCTGATCCTGCGGACAGGGCGCGTGGGGTCCGGGCTCGGCGCTGAACCTGATCCTGCTCGCGATGTCCGTCGTGCTCTCGCTGGCGGCGTACCGGCTCGCCCGGCTGAACAGGATCGACGCATGAACGCGAGCCGAGCGCGGGCCGAGCACGGCGAGATCGTGGTGGAGCAGGTCACGAAGCGGTTCGGCGAGGTGACCGCCGTGAACGACATCTCGCTCACGATCCCCGGCGGCGAGTTCTTCTCGATGCTCGGCCCCAGCGGCTGCGGCAAGACCACCACGCTGCGCATGATCGCCGGGTTCGAGGCGCCCGACGCCGGGCGCATCCTGCTCGAGGGCGAGCGACGTCAGCCACGTCCCGCCGGCGAAGCGCAACGTGAACATGGTGTTCCAGGCCTACGGGCTGTTCCCGCACATGACGGTGGCCGAGAACGTCGCGTTCGGGCCCGAGGATCAAGAAGCGTCGCGAAGGAGGAGACGGCCTCGCGCGTGGCCGAGGTGATCCGCACGGTGCAGCTCGAGGGCATGGAGGACCGGCGCCCGGCCAGCTCTCCGGCGGCCAGCAGCAGCGGGTCGCGCTTGCGCGCGCCCTGGTGAACCGGCCGGCGGCGCTGCTGCTGGACGAGCCGCTCGGCGCGCTCGACCTGAAGCTGCGCAAGGAGATGCAGCTGGAGCTGAAGGACCTCCAGCAGCGCACCGGCACCACGTTCGTGTACGTGACGCACGACCAGGAGGAGGCGATGACGATGTCGGATCGCATCGCCGTGATGAACGGCGGCGTGGTCGAGCAACTCGCCACGCCGCGCGAGCTGTACCAGCGGCCGGCCAGCGCGTTCGTGGCCGGCTTCATCGGCACGTCGAACCTGGTCACGATGCGCGTCGACCGGCGCGAGGAGCGGCCTGCTGGTCATGGACCTCGGCGAGGGCGAGCGGATCCTCGCCGTCGATCCGGGCCCGAGCAGCGAGGCGGCGGCAGCGTGCGTCGGGCGCACCATCACGGTGCGTCCCGAGTGGATCAAGCTCGAGCGCCAGGACGCCGGCGCGAGCGACCGGGGCGTAGCCACGTGGGCGGGACCGTCGTCGGACGTCGTGTACCTCGGGTCGGTGACGCAGATGATCGTGATCCTGCGCACCGGCGAGCGGCTCACCGTGCACCGCCTGAACGACGAGGTCGGCGCCGTCGAGCCGCGGCCCGGCGACCGCGTGATCCTGCACTGGGACGCCGCGCACAGCTTCGTGATCGGAACGCCGCGGGCAGGCGCGACCGGCTCGCCGCCGGCAGTCGCCGGCTCGAACCCGGTCGCGACCGCGACCCCAGGTCTGATCGAAGGAAGGAAGTGCGAACGATGGGCACGGACCACGGATCGATGAGCGCCGACGAGATCGTCGAGCTGTCGAAGCGCTACACCCTGTACGACTGGCAGGCGCAGTCCAAGGCGATGCCGATCGCGGTCGATCGCGCCGAGGGCGTCTACTTCTACGGCACCGACGGCACGCGCTATCTCGACCTGAACTCCCAGCTGATGGGCGTGAACATCGGGCACGGCGACCGCCGTGTGCTGGACGCGATCACCCGCCAGGGCGAGCGGCTGGCGTACGTCTCGCCGTTCATGGCCTTCGAGGGCCGGGCGGTGCTGGGCCGCAAGCTCGCGGAGCTGTACCCCGGCGACATCGTCGAAGACCTTCTTCACCCTGGGCGGCGCCGAGGCGAACGAGAACGCCATGAAGATCGCGAAGCTCTACACCGGCCGGCAGAAGATCCTGGCGCGGTACCGCTCGTACCACGGCTCCACCAGCGGGACGATGCAGCTGACCGGCGACCCGCGCCGCTGGCCGAACGAGCCGATGCTGGGCGGGGTCGTGCACGTGCTGGATCCCTACCACGGGCCCGGCCGGCCGGTGGACGACGCGGAGACCGCGCTCCGCTACCTCGAGGAGACGATCGAGCTCGAGGGTCCCGAGACGATCGCCGCGTTCTTCCTGGAGACCGTGACCGGCACGAACGGCATCCTGATCCCGCCGGACGGCTATCTGCAGGGCGTCCGCGAGCTCTGCGACCGGTACGGCATCCTGATGGTCGCCGACGAGGTCATGGCCGGCTTCGGCCGGACCGGCGAGTGGTTCGCGATCGACCACTGGGGCGTGGTGCCCGACCTCATCACGATCGCGAAGGGCCTGACCTCCTCGTACCTGCCGCTGGGCGGCGTGGGCATGCGCCCGCACATCGCGGACCACTTCACCGACAACGTGTTCTGGGGCGGGCTGACGTACAACTCCCACCCGATGTCGATCGCGGCGGCGATCGCGGTGATCGAGGTGATGGAGTCCGACGACCTGGTGGCGCAACGCGAAGCGCATGGGCGAGGTCCTGCGCGCGTCACCACGAGCGCATGGCGGAGCGCCACCCGAGCGTGGGCCTGTACCGCAACATCGGGCTGTTCGGCATCCTCGAGCTGGTGAAGAGCCGCGAGACGATGGAGCCGCTGTCGCCGTTCAACTCGATGAACGACGTGATGGGCCAGGTCAACCGGTTCCTGCTCGACAACGGCGTCTACACCATGATCCGCTGGCACGGCGTGATGACGAACCCGCCGCTGTGCATCACCGAGGAGCAGCTCGGCGAGGCGTTCGACGTGGTCGACAAGGCCCTCGAGATCGCCGACCAGGCGATGGAGGGCGTAGTGGCATCCGAGCGCGTCGGGTTCATCGGGCTGGGCATCATGGGCAGGCCCATGGCGCGGCACCTGCTGGACGCCGGCGTTCCCGCTGACGGTGCACTCGCGGAGCCCCGGATCCGGTCGACGAGCTGGCGGAGGCCGGCGCGTCCCGGGCCGCGTCGCCGGCCGAGGTCGCGGCCGCCTCCGACGTCGTCATCACGATGCTGCCCGACACGCCCGACGTGGAGCAGGTGCTGTTCGGCGCCGACGGCGTCGCGGCTCGGCGCGGCCGCCGGCTCGCTCGTGATCGACATGAGCTCGATCGACCCGATCCCGACGCGCGGCGTTCGCGGAGCGACTCGCCGGCGCAGGACGTCGACGATGCTCGACGCGCCGGTCTCGGGCGGGGAGAAGGGCGCGATCGACGCCGCGCTCTCGATCATGGTGGGCGGCCCGCCGGAGGCGTTCGCTGCGCGCGACGCCCCTGCTCGCACGCGATGGGCAAGAACATCGTCCACGTCGGCCCCGAGCGGCGCGGGCCAGATCGCGAAGGCCTGCAACCAGCTGGTGGTCGCGGCGACGATCGAGGCCGTGGCCGAGGCGCTCGTCCTCGCCGAGCGCGCGGGTGTCGACGCCGCGAAGGTGCGCGAGGCGCTGCTCGGCGGCTTCGCCGGCTCGAAGATCCTGGAGGTCCACGGCCAGCGGATGCTGGACCGGGCGTTCGAGCCCGGCTTCCGCGCCCGGCTGCACCGCAAGGACGCGCGCATCGTGCTGGACACCGCGAAGCGAGGTCGGCGCGCCGGTGCCGTCGTTCGAGGCGGTGGCCCGTCAGCTCGACCGAGCTGGTCGCGAGCCGGCGGCGGCGAGCTCGACCACAGCGGCCTGTTCACGCTGCTCGACGAGGCCTGAGCCGGACTCAGACCGTCGCCCAGCGCTCGGCCCAGCGGCCGAGCTCGTCCATCACCCTCGTGAGGTCGCGGCCGCGCGTCGGTGAGCCGGTAGTCGATCCGCACCGGGGTGTCCGGCGTGACCGTGCGCGTCACGACGCCCTCGGCCTCGAGCTCCTTCAGGCGCTCGGACAGCAGGGCGTCGGAGATCTGCGGGATCGTGTCGCGGATGTCGGTGAAGCGGGTGGCGCCAGACTGCAGCGCGCGCACGACCTGCGGGTTCCACCGCTTGCCGATCAGCTCGGCGGCCCGCTGGAAGTGCTGCGCACATGGGATGCCTCCGTCGCTCATGCGGGTATCCCTCGTCCGGTTCCGAGCCGCCCTGTACCCCTCAGCAGCTGCGGGGTTGTCGGATACCAGTGACTCTGGAATACAGAGTAGCTCAGGAATCGTTGGAACAGACGTAGCGAGCCGCTCGGAGGGCCGGCGGCCCGGAGCCCGAACGAGGGGGAGTACACATGTCACAGCAGGTAGCAGAGGCCATCGAGACGGCACCGAGCATGACGCCACCGCCCGCCGGCACGTACGAGCTCGACACCGAGCCACACCACGGTCGAGTTCGTGGGTCGGCACATGATCAGCAAGGTGCGCGGCCGGTTCACCGAGTTCACCGGCACCGTCGAGATCGGCGGAGCACGCCCGAGGACTCCTCGGTCGAGGTCGAGGTCGTGGCCGGCAGCGTCACGACCCACTTCGAGCAGCGGGACAACCACCTGAAGAGCGGCGACTTCTTCGAGCTCGAGACCTATCCGACCTTCACGTTCCGCAGCACGGCCGTTCGGGTGACCGGCGAGGACGACCTTCGAGATCGACGGCGACCTCACGATCAAGGACGTCACGAACCCGGTGACCCTGAAGGGTGAGTACCTCGGCTGGGGTCCCGACATGGACGGGCAGACCCGATGTTCGCCGCCTCCGCGAAGGCCACGGTCGACCGCGAGGACTGGGACATGACCTGGAACATGGCGGTCGAGACCGGCGGGTTCCTCGTGAGCAAGAAGATCGACCATCGAGATCGAGGTCGAGGCGCACAAGGTCGGCTGAGCTGGCTCGGACGACGCGTTCACACGGGGCGGGGGCCACTGGCCCCCGCCTCGTAGCGTTCCAGGTCGGAAGAGCCGCTCGTAGCGAACCACCACGTCCTGCGCGCACCACAGCTCCGAGGTCCACTCCGGCTCGTGGCCGCTGTCCAGGGCCGTGTACGTCCAGCGGGTGGCGGCGAACGTCCCCGACCGGCGTCTCCACCTCCTCGTCGCCGTGCCGCTCGTACCGTTGGCGCACGACGTGCGGTGTGAGGACGTACGGGTCCACGAAGATCACCTCGATCTCGGTCGTCTCCGTGAGCCGCCGGCACGTGATCGCGTTGAACGCCGGCGAGAGGTAGTCCAGATGCATGTTCGGGTGCCACGGCGTCTCGATCGGCTGCCCGTCGCGCCAGCCGGCCAGGCGGTCGCCGTCGGCCTCGAGCAGGAGCTGGTGGTCGCCGCTGTCGACGCGCAGGCGGACCGGGCGCCAGTCGGCGTCGACCGCCACGTCGATCGTCTCGTGGTGGGGACGGGGTCGATCGTGTCGACCTCGCTGAAGTACCGCCAGCCCACGGGCCCGGGCGCGCAGCGGAACTCCTCGGTCGCCTCGACCGATCCGTCGGCGGCCAGGACGCGGTAGGTGCCGGCCGGCATCGCAGCTACCCGATCGCGTTCGGCAGGCCGAGCTCCCGCGCCAGGATCAGCCGCTGGATCTCGCTGGTGCCCTCGCCGATCTCGAGCACCTTCGCGTCACGGTAGAACCGAGCCACCGCGGACTCCTCCATGAACCCTGCGCCGCCGTGGATCTGGACGGCCTCCCGCGCACAGTCGACCGCCGCCGTGCTCGCGACGAGCTTCGCCATGGAGGCCTCCGCCGTGTGCGGCCGGCCCTGATCCTTCAGCCACGCGGCTCGGTAGGTGAGGAGGCGGGCCGCCTCGGTCGCCGCCTGCATGTCGGCGAGCTTCGACTGGATCGCCTGGTTCGCGCCGATCGGGCGACCGAACGTCTCTCGCTCGGACGCGTAGGCAACGCCCAGATCGAGGCACGCCTGCGCGCACCCGACCGCGAGGGCGGCGACGGAGATGCGGCCGTCGACGAGGATCGACAGGCACTGCGGATAGCCCCGGCCGCGCTCGCCCAGCAGCGCGTCCTGCGGAACGCGGACGCCCTGCGAAGACCAGCTCGTGCGTGTCGCTGGCGTGCCAGCCCATCTTCCGGTACGGCGGGCGCCACGGTGATGCCCGGCGTGTCCGCCGGGACCAGGAACGTCGATAGGCCGTGCGTCCCGCCGCCCGGCTCGGTGGCCGCGGCCACGACGTGGAGGCCGCTGATCTCCGTGCCGCAGTTCGTGATGAACGCCTTCGTGCCGTCGATCACCCAGTGTCGCCGTCGAGCGTCGCGGTGGTCCGGGCCGCCGCGGCGTCGGTGCCCGCCGCCCGGCTCGGTGAGGGCGAACGACGCGAGGATCTCGCCGCGCGCGATCGGCCCGAGCCATCGCTCCTGCTGCGCGGGCGATGCCGAACCGGTGCACCATGGTGCCGCCGAGGCCCACCGCCGCCGAGAGCGTGATCCCGATCGACTGGTCGACCCGTCCGAGCTCCTCGATCGCGAGGCACACCGTCACGGTGTCGGCGTCCGACCCGCCGTGCTCCTCGGGGAAGGGGAGCCCGAACAGGCCCGAGCTCGGCCATCCGCTTGACGACGTCCATCGGCAGCTCGGCCGCCTCGTCGGCCTCCGCCGCCCGGGGCGCCACGACCTCCTCCGCGAAGCGGCGCACCACGTCGCGGAACTCCGCCTGCTCCGGCGTGAGGTCGAAGTCCATGGACGACACCCTAGATGCTCAGAGCGGGTATTCGTCGACCCGCCGCCGTCGAACGACGACAACAGCGACAACGGCGATGAGGATCGCGGCCACCACCGCCACCGCGATCCACGGGAACGCCCCCGAGGCGACGGCGGGAGGGATCGGTTCCGGAGCGGCGGGTCCGGTCGGGACGGGCACGGACAGCCCGAGGTCCTCCAGCGCGCGTTCGTACTGCTGTCGGGACGACAGGCCCTGCGGCTTGAAGATCCCACCGAACGCCACGACCCCGTCGCCCTGGTCGTTCCCGACGTACAGCCGGGTCTGTCCGACGAAGCGTGCGGCCTCATCCCGGGCCGCCCCGGGCGAGACGAAGATGCCGCACACGGACGTGAACACGACACCCGTGCCGCCCTCGGTGCCCTGCCCCTTCAGCACGTCCTCGACCCGCACCGTCAGGGCCCACGTCCCCGGCTGGTCGGGTCCGGAGATGGTCGCCTCGGTCACCGTCCCCCACCACGCGGTGTCGGACCGGCGCAGCACCTGGTCGAACGGCTCGACGATGCACAGCGCGGAGGCCGGCGCGGTCGGGAACACCACGAGGGCGCCGACCGCGAGGGCGACGAACAGCCTCCGAACGCTCATGCCCACTCCATGCCACCGGCGGCGCGGGTGTGACGTCCCGCCAGCGGGACGCTCACTCGGGAGCGAAGCCCTCCACGTCCTCGATCGAGGCCGTCCGCTCGCCGCGCAGCACCGCGTGCACGCGTATGCCGAGCTCTGGCGTGGGCGTGTCGATCAGGCGGTGCACCATCACCGTGTCGGCGCCGTCGAGCTTCACCGTGGCCCACGTGACGGGCTCGGCCAGCGGCTCCCCGTCGATCCCAGCATGCGCGACCGTGAAGGACTCGAGCACCCCGCCGGGGCCACACTCGGTGTCCGCCGCGAGCTCCGCGAAGCAACGCTCGCAGAACAGGCGCGCCGGCAGGTACGTATACGAACACGACCCGCACCGTGAGCCGAGCAGCACGCCACGGTCCCGGAGCGCCTCGAGGAACGCGGTCGCGCCCACTCCGGGCGTGTAGCGGAACCGGACCGGCAGCTCGCCGGGGATGACGCGTGCCATCAGCCGCCACCTCCCGGCGGAGGGGACTCAAGGAGCGAAGCGGTAGTCCCGCGAGAAGGGGACTCAAGGAGCGAAGCGGTAGTCCCGCGAGGCCGTCGCGGTAGCGAAGAAAGTGTGCCGGCGGCACCTTGTGGACGCCCTTGAGCATCGTCCGCGGCGCCAGCACGTATTCGTAGGTCAGGAATTGATCGAGCGAGATCGGATCGAGCTCTCGCGAGACTTCGGGCCGCACGAGCAGTGCCTTGACCTCGGAGGCGAGCAGGAGGCCCGCGTGAAGTCTGTGTCCAGTAGAGCGGCTTCTCGCCGGCGCGATCGCGCGCCGCAATCAGCGTGCGCGTGCGGCCGTCCCAGATCGCGAGCGCGAACATGCCGCGCAGCCGCGACCAGAAACTCCTCGCCCCACTGCTCGTAGGCGTGGACCAGCACCTCGATGTCGGAATGGCGCGAGTGGAAGCGATGGCCGTGGCCTTCGAGCTCCTGCTGCAGCTCGCGGAAGTTGTAGATCTCGCCGTTGGCGACGATCTTGATGTCGCCGGTCTCGTTGAGGATCGGCTGCTGGCCGCCCGCCAGATCGACGATCGCCAGCCGGCGCATGCCGAGGCCGACGCCGGGCAGCGTGATGCTGCCCTCTTCGTCGGGACCGCGGTGGTGCAGCATCCGGACCATGCGCGCGAGATCCTCGGCGGCAACCGGCCGGTCCAGATCACGCTCGACGATGCCGACAATTCCGCACATTCTAGGATGCCACGTGCTCGGGTCTCGGGGCTCGGGCTTCCGGATTCCCGCGGCGTTCCGTGTCACTTTGGCCGGAATACCGGTGGCGATCGAGAACTCCGGAATCTCGCCGACCACCACGGCGCCGGCTCCGATGATCGCATCCCGGCCGATCGTCGATCCATCGGTCACCACCACGTGCGCGCCGAGCCAGCGCCGTCACCCACGTCGATGCCGCTCGGCGGTCCGGCCCTGCTGCAGCACCGGAATGTCGATGCGGTCGTAGAGGTGATCGCCGCCGACGAGGTAGGTGTAGGCGGCCATCAGGATGTCCTTGCCGACGCGCACCCGTCGACGCCGAGAAGATCTCGCAATTGAACCCGATGTTGGCGCGGTCCTCGATGATGATGTCGCCGTTCTTGCAGCTCAGGATGGTGTTGCGGCCGACGAACACGCCGTTGCCGATCGTGATGCCCTTGTTGTCGGTGCCCTTTGCGTCGAGGCAACACAGGTCGTCGATGACGACGTTGTCGCCGATGTGAATCTTGTGAGGATGGCGCAGCGTGACGTTGACGCCGAAGACGACGTTGCGGCCGACCGAGCCGAGCATCAGCGGATACAGCTTCGAGCGCAGGAACAGGCCGAGCGCGCCGGGCACCCAGCTGGCCAGCAGCATCGCCAGCTCGTACGCGATGAGCGCCCCGAGCCCGGGCCGACCGATGAACAGCTCGCGGTACTTGTCGCGCCTTCGACCGATTCTCGTTGAACAGCTCTTGCTGGATGACGGTGATGCGCGGATCGTGCTCGCGCGCAGGTCGCTCCGTCATCAGCGCGCCAGTATTCCTGCGCGCGCTCCGCGGCTCGCCGTCTCGCGGACCTCGCGAATCACGTAGGTGGGCTTGTCCTGCGACTCGTAGTAGGTGCGCGCCATCACCTCGGCGAGCAGGCCGAACGTCACCAGCTGCACGCCGATGAACACCAGCATCACGCCGAGCAGCAACAGCGGCCGATCGGCGATGCCCTGGTGCTGGAACAAGCGGATGTAGCCGAGACAGCCGGTGATCAGCCACGCCGAGGCCGCCGGCGATGAGGCCGATCAGCCCGAAGATCTGCAACGGCCGCGTCGAGTAGCTCAGCAGGAACTTGACGGTCGCCAGATCGAGCATGACGCGGATGGTGCGCGACAAGCCGTACTTCGTCGCGCCGGCGCGCCGCGGCCGGTGATTGACGACCACCTCGGCGATCTGGACGCCGATCTGGCTGGCGATCGCCGGCAGGAACCGGTGCATCTCGCCGTAGAGCCGCAGCGGCTTGACGACTTCGGCGCGGAACACCTTCAGCGAGCAGCCGTAGTCGTGCAGCGGCACGCCGGTCGCCCACGAGATCAGCCTGTTGGCGATCATCGACGGCACCCGCCGGGTGACGAAGCGTGTCCTTCCGATCCTTGCGCCAGCCGCAGACGATGTCGTTGCCCTGCTCGATCAGCGCAACCATCGCGGGAATGTCGCGCGGATCGTTCTGCAGGTCGCCGTCGGAGGTCACGACCAGCCGGCCGCGCGCGTGCGCGAAGCCGGCCGCAAACGCCGCGGTCTGCCCGAAGTTGCGGCGGAAACGGATCACGCGCAGGCGCGGATCGCGCGCCTGCAGCGCCGCCAGCTGCTCGAACGTGTCATCCGTGCTGCCATCGTCGACGATCAGCATCTCGTAGCTCCGCCCGTACTGCCCCAGCGTCTGGGTCAGCTCGTCATACAGCGGCTTGATGTTCGGGACTCGTTGTGGACGGGGATGACGATCGAAAGCTCTGGGAGCTCATCTAGAGCGGTTGAAGGTGAATCAAGGCATTATAGAACGAGACGGTGCCCACCTTCGATGCCCTTTCGCGTGTGATCGGCGGCCTCGCCGCCATGCTGGGCACATTCGCCGCCAGCGTGTATTGGCGTGCAGGCCTCTCGCTTGAGCCACTACGACGCCAAGGCGCACCTCGTGGTGGCGCGCCGCATCTTCGACAGCATCACGCCGAGCTGGGAACAGATCGGCGCGGTCTGGCTGCCGCTGCCCCACGTGCTCAACGCGCTGCCGGTGCAGATCGACTGGATGTATCGCACCGGCGCGTCCGCGATCGCGATCTCGATCGCCTCGTTTGCGATCACCGCGGCGTGCCTGTCGGCGCTCGTGCTGCAGCGCTCACCGGATCGCGGCACCGGCGCGGTCCTGGCGGCGGCGCTGTTTGCGCTCAATCCGAACGTGCTCTACCTGCAGAGCACGCCGATGACCGAGCCGCTGCTGTTTGCGTTGATCGCGCTGGTCGTGCTGCATCTGACGGAGTGGGCACTGTCGGACGCAGCTGCGCGTCACGCCGGGCCGTCGGCTGGACGATCGTCGCGGCGTGCCTGACGCGTTACGAAGCGTGGCCGATTGTTGGCGCGGCGATGGTCGCTGGCCGCGTACGTGAAATGGCGCGAGGCGCGTCGTTCGCCGAGCTGCCGTCGTCCGCGTGATGCGGCTCGGCTCGCGGTCTATCCCGCTCGCGACGGCGATCTCTTCTTCATGGGCATGAGCTTCGCGTCCACCGGGGAGTGGTTCGTGACCGGCGGCTTCTACGTGCCGGATCCGAAGCTGCAGGGCCAGCCGCATGGCGGTCTACGAGGCGATCCGCGACGGCTTGATCGACCTGGCCGGTGCACGATTTCGTGACGGAGCTCGCTGTGGCCATGCTGATCCTCGCGCTGGCGGCGTCGCCCGTCGCAAGATGGTCCGCGCTCTCTTGCCGCTCGCGCTCCTGGCGACGGTCGCGCTGCCGTTCTATGCGTTCTACTCGGGACACCCGTTTCGCATCCGCTACGAG
The DNA here is from genome assembly GCA_963832225.1 of uncultured Actinomycetes bacterium. Taxonomy (GTDB): domain Bacteria; phylum Actinomycetota; class UBA4738; order UBA4738; family HRBIN12; genus JALYMB01. The sequence goes on along the minus strand of CAWHTI010000017.1, from coordinate 1,843 downwards.
GTGCCGCTCATCCTCGGCGGCGCGGCATGCATTGGCGCAGCCGTGTCGCATTCTGCGACTTGCCGCGCCGCTGGCCGCTGTCCCGTTGCTCATCGCGATCACGTTCAGAGGCGACGCCGTTCGACCAGGAAGCGCCGATGATCGTCGAAGCGCAGCTCGATCGGCAGAACGGGATCGGGCGGCGCGCCGTCACCGAGTGCCTGCAGCGCTCCTACGACGGCACCACGATCATGGCCAGCATGGGCTCGCTCGCCCACTACATGCAGGAGCTGTCGGTCGCCGGATTCGATCTCGACGACTTCATCCACGAAGGCAGCGGGCCGATCTGGGAGCTGGCGCTATTACCACGAGCCGACGCCGTTTGCGGGCTGGGTGATGATCGAAGAAGCCGCCGAAGGCGGCGACATGCTGCACCAGAAGCACAGTCGTGGCCGGGCTTCCTGGCCGCATACGATCGCGTGTGCGAGGGCGGCAACGTCGCGCTCTACAAACGGAGAGGCGTCAGACCCAGCTTGAAGGCTCCGAGTCCTCAAGACCCTCAGACCCGCTAGGATCGCAAGCACTTCGTCGTGAATCAGTCCGTTCGTGGCGAGGATGTGGCCGTTGTCGGGATCCACGCGTGCCGTCCATTCCGGTGACCTTGCCGCCGGCTTCCTCGAGGATCAGCGCCGCGGCGCGCGTGTCCCACGGCTGCAGGCTCGCCTCCCAGAAGCCGTCCATCCGTCCCGCCGCGACCCAGCAGATGTCGATCGCCGCCGAGCCGAGGCGGCGAACCGCGCGCGCGTGCTTGACACCTGGCCGAAGACCTGGAGGAACTCGTCGGCCTTCTGATGGATTTGTACGGGAAGCCCGGTACCAGCATCGACTCGAGCACCGTCGCGTGTCGCCGACACCTTGCAGTCGGCTGACCGTTCAGCCACGATCCGACGCCGGCTTCGGCGGTGAACAGCTCCTGGCGATTGGGATCGTAGACCGCCGCGACCACCGCCTGGCCGTCGATCTCGAGCGCGAGCGAGGCGCAGAAGATCGGCACGCCGTGCGCGAAGTTGGTGGTGCCGTCGAGCGGATCGAACACCCAGCGATGGCGCGCGCCGCGCGGCGCTGCCGCCAAGCTCCTCGGCGAGCACGTCGTGATCCGGGAAGCGCTCCGCGATCATCGCGCGGAACATGCGCTCGACCTCGAGGTCGACTTCGGTGACCAGATCGATCGCGCCTTTTTTCTCGACGCGCACACCGGTGCCGAACTTGGCCATCTGCAGATCGCCGGCGCGGACGACCGCTTCGATCGCGGTGGCGAGGAATCGGGGATCGGCTTTACCCGCCGTAGCCTTGGCGGAGGTGGGTACGCGCCCGCTTTTTGCAGCTTCTTGACCATGCGAATCTCCATGCCGCCCGGCACTTTCTTCAGCACCGTTTCGTCCATGAAGTTGCGGATCAGGAAGATCCCGCGGCCGCTCGACTTGAGGATGTTTTCGGGCGCCAGCGGATCGGCGACTTCTTCGGGCACGAACCCTCACCCTGGTCTTCGATGCGAATCACCAGTTCGTCGGCGCCGGTCGGCGGCACCGGGCTGAACTCGACGATCACGCGTTTGTTCGGATCGTTCTTGTTGCCATGTTTGATGGCGTTGACGACCGATTCGCGCACCGCGACGCTGACCCAGTGGAGTTGGTCTTCGTCGAGCCCGGCCGCCTTGCCGACATGATCGCACACGACCTGCACGAAATCGAGCATGTCGAACGCGCTGTTGAATTCGAGACGCACCGTGTGCGGTGGGATCATCGTCCAGTCGTCCGAATCCCGGGCGGCATGTGTTGGTGCTTAAGTCCCATAGCGCTTCAAA
>CAWHTI010000016.1:0-17300 GCA_963832225.1 uncultured Actinomycetes bacterium | reverse complement strand
GTAATCGCCAAGGAATCGGCCGGCTGCTGAAGCCGATGGTCCGTCGCAACGTCATCGATCGAACCGGGCGCGCTGGCCACTTTGATGGTGACTTCGATTTCTCGGCCGAGCTCGGTCCGCCGCCGCCTCCGCCTGGAACGCCGGATCCTTTCGACAGGCGAGTCGTTTCCGACGATCTTCACGGTTCGTGCAGGAACAGCTCGGGCTGAAACTGGAATCACAGCGAGCTCCCGTCGATGTGCTCGTGATCGAAAGCGCGCAGCAACCCGCTCCGGACTAGGTCTTCGTATGAAGCTCGGGACACGCCGCATCTCCGCGCTTGGCGTCTCATTCGCGCTTCATCTGCTGGCCGCGATCGTCGTGACATCGCTCACGCCGCCAGTCCGAACGTTCCTGCGCGTCGAACGCTCGACGCCACGAGTGGCCTTCGTGCAGGGACCTGCTGCCGACGCTCGACGACACGAGTCGAAGCCGAGTGACGTCGTGCCTGACGATCTCGGGCATCCAACTCGAAGAAGGGGCGTCGAACTTCTCGCTTCCGGGATTCAGTTTCGATTTCGCGAAGATCGCCAGGCGGTCCGTCCAGCTGTTTCCATTTCTGACCGGAAACCCTTCATTCGAATACCTGCGTGGCCCCGCCTCGCGAGGACGGAGGAATCAGCTGGGGAAATGTGTTCAGGCAGCTTCGAGGCGAAGCGGCGAAGCCGCCGCTCGTTCTGACTGACAGCGCCCTGCAGTTGCTGCTCGACAAAGCCTGGTCGCGACGGAATCGCTGGCTGGGATTCCAGGTCATCGCTGCATTGACGGATCTCTACAATCCCGATGACGGAGATTTGCCCAGGCTCCTCCGAGGGTACGGCGTCCAGAATGGCCTGCAGCCGTACGCCGAATCAGGAGATCCGGGATCCGCGGTTGTGGGCGCAGCTGGGGCTGGCCGCCGACCACGTCGACTTCATCGACTTCGTCAGCGAATACGCGTCGCAGCATCCGTCCAGCAAGACGACCACGGAGCTCCTGTTTCTGGTGGACAAGCTGGCGCAGGCCAGTCTCGACGCGCTCGTCACGCTTGGTGGGCACCGTGCCAGAAGCCGATCTGCAGTGGACGCTGAAGGCAAACCGCGGCGCGTATAACGCGCTCGTCACGATTCGCGACTATTACCGCATCCAGCTCGAGCGCCGCAAACTGACGTCGACGAAGGCGCTCAGGGCGGAGTACGACGAAACGAGACTTGCGATCCTGAAGAGCATTCTTCGTACCGCGCCGGCAGGTTATCGCTCGAGCGATGCAAAGTTTCTCATCGGTACAGATCCAGTGGCGGCAAGGAAAGACGGAAGACGCGGTGCGGTCCTGGAATGGGATGATCATCGATCCCGGCGACGCCTATGTCGTACCGAGCTCGCAGATCCTCGCGGCGCTGCGGTCGGCGGACGGACGCCCGCTCGACGCCCGGCACATTACGCGCATCCTGGACGGTGAGAACGGCCGCTGGCTCATGTTCTCGATCGAGAGGCTACGGCAGTTCGGTTACGACGTCGACACGTTCTAATGCAGGAGGAGGACACGATAGGCAGGTCTAAAGACCTGCGCTACGAGAGATTGGACTAAGAGCTGCGCTAGACGAGAGGTTGGTAATCCAGTTCCCGAACGGACCGTTTGGGCTTCGTCACGATCCGCTCGTAGTCGCGGTGCATGAGCGGCGACGACAGCAGAAAGTCCGCAGTGGCGCGGTTGCAGGCAATCGGCACGTTGTGGACGACCGCGATGCGCAGCAACGCTTTGACGTCCACGTCGTGCGGCTGCGGCTCGAGCGGGTCCCAGAAAAAAATGACGAAATCGATCCGTCCCTCGACAATGCCTGCGCCGACCTGTTGATCTCCCCCGAGCGGTCCGCTCAGAAAGCGCGTGATCGACAGCCCCAGCTCGCTGGCGAGGACGGCCCCTGTCGTGCCTGTCGCATAGAGCTCGTGCACACCGAGCGTGCCGCGGTTGTAGCGCGCCCACTCGAGCAGCTCGTCTTTGCAGTTGTCATGCGCGATGAGCGCCACGCGCTTTCTTGGCGCCATCGCGACCGTCGAGTGAGCCATCAACTGGCGCGGCGTAACGATCCGACGGCTTCGCCCTTGACGCGCAGCAGCCCGCGCAGGACATAGGCGCCGTTGGCCGCCTGCATCAGGAAGCCGTCCCTGATGAGCGAGCACAGCGCGGCTTCGCTGACGTCGTGCGGAAGGTTCCACAGCCGCTGCACCTGACGCCCTGTCAATTTCAGGTCTGGCATCTCGATGTACTCGGTGCGAATCCTCAAGAGCGCGTCCCGAACATGTCCGGTGGCTTCCATAATCCCCTCTGTTGACGCTAGGCGCCGTTCGGGTCGCGTTCCTGAAGCTCTTCGGGGCGGCCGGGCCCATGTATCTGGCCGCCGCCGCATACGCGGGTCGGCGGCCCTGAATCTGCGGCTGCCCCGGCCCAGGGCGACCGGGGCCGGCCGGCCGGTGGGCCCGCGTGGCCGGATCCACGCGCTCACGCTGCCCGCGATCGGCGCGGTGGGGATGCGCGCGGCGAGCGGGTTCCTGCTCTTCCTGATGGCGTTCAGCCTGCGGCGAGGTGGGCAACCGGCGTGGTGGTTCGCGGTGCTGGCCGGCTCGGCGGTCGCCGGTGGATTCCTGGCCGACATGGTGGCGCCGCGGTTCCCGCGCACGGTTCGCGAGGAGGCGATGGTGGCCTCGTGCGTCCTGGGCGCCGGCCTGGGCGCGGGCGTCGCGTTCCAGTGGTACGCGCTGCCCGTGCTCGCCGTGTTCGCCCTCGTCGCCGGGGCCGCCACCGAGTTCGGACGGCTCGCGTTCCAGAGCCTGATGCAGCGCCACGCGCCGGAGGGGGCGTTGGGGCGGGTCTTCGTGCGCTACGAGGTGCTGTTTCAGCTGGCGTGGGTGGGTGGCGCGTTCCTGCCGGCGGTGCTCCCGATCGAGTTCCGCACGGGGATCCTGATCCTCGCGGCGTTCTACCTGGTGCTGGCGGTCGTGACGTATCTCCGGCGGCGCGAGACGGGGCGGGATCCGAGCAGATGATCTGCGACCCGCGCTCGCCCGGCTCGCGTCCGGTACGGTCGCGGCATGCAGCGCACGCGATCCCGGAGCGGTCTGGTCCGGCACGCATCCCGGTGGGCGCTCGCCGGTTTCATGCTCGCCGCCGGGATGACCCACTTCCTCGCGACGGACGAGTTCCTCGGACAGCTGCCCACGTGGCTGCCCCTGCGCGTGCCGATCGTGTGGCTGAGCGGAGCGATCGAGATCGGGTTCGCGGTGAGCCTGGTCGTGCTCGTGGACCGACGGCGTCAGGTGGGGTGGGGGCTCGCTGTCCTGTTCGTCCTGGTGTTCCCGGCCAACCTCTACCAGGCGATCGCCGGCACCACCTCATTCGGGCTGGACTCGCCGGCCGAGCGGTGGGGCCGGCTCCTCGCCCAGCCGCTGCTGATCGGCTGGGCCCTGTGGTCCACGGATGAGGAACCCGGATAGCTAAGCTGGCTGCCGACCGCGCCATGGAGGCGCCCGGACGCGAGGAGGATGCATGGCGGAGTTCACCACGGTCGGCCGCGCCGACGAGGTCGCCGAGGGGCAGGTCAAGGCCTTCGAGGTTGCGGGACAGCAGGTCGCGGTGACGCGGATCGAGGGCGCCCTGTACGGGTTCGGCGACACGTGCACGCACCGGGGCTGCTCGCTCGCGACCGGTGAGGTCCTGGGCACGTCGATCGAGTGCGAGTGTCACGGCAGCGTCTTCGACATGACGACCGGCGCCGTGATGGAGGGCCCGGCGGAGGATCCGGAGCCCACCTTCCCCGTGCGCGACGAGGGCGGGGACCTGCAGATCGAGGCTTGACGTGCTCCGGACGGTGGTCGTCGTCGGCGCTGGCCTCGCCGGCGGAACGGCCGCCGCGACCCTGCGCGAGCGGGGCTTCGACGGCCGGCTGGTCCTGATCGGCGCCGAGGAGCTCGCCCCGTACGAGCGACCTCCGCTGTCCAAGGAAGTGCTCCGCGGGGAACGGGCGTTCGCGTCGACGTACGTCCGACCCCCGCTGTGGTGGGACGAGCACGACATCGAGACGCGGTTCGGCGCCCGTGTCGAGCGGCTGGACAATGCGGCGCGCGAGGCGATCCTGGACGGCGGGGAGCGGATCGCCTTCGACCGCGCGGTCGTGGCGACCGGCGTTCGCAACCGCACGATCGCCGTGCCCGGCCGGGACCTGCCCGGGGTCTTCCATCTGCGCACCGCCGGCGACGCCGAGCGGATCCGGGACGCCGCGCGATCGGGCGGCATGGCCGTCCTGGTGGGGATGGGGTTCATCGGCGCCGAGGTCGCCGCATCGCTGCGGCAGCTGGGCATGGACGTCACGGTCGTGGAGGCGTTCGAGACGGCGTTGGAGCGGGTGCTGGGCGCCGAGCTGGGCCGCACGGTCGAGGCCCTGCATCGCGACCACGGGGTGGAGATGACGTTCGGGCAGGGCGTCGACCGGTTTGAGGGAGCCGATCGAGTGCAGCGGGTGATCACTACGGGTGGCCGCTCCCTCGAGTGCTCGTTCGTGGTCCTCGGCGTCGGGACCGAGCCGGAGGCCGGCATACTCTCCAACGCCCGCCCCGACCTCGGCGACGATGGCGGCGTGGCGGTGAACGCGTCGCTGGAGACCGCGACCCCCGGTGTCTTCGCGGCGGGCGACGTAGCGAGCCACGACCACCCGGTGTTCGGCAGGATCCGCGTGGAGCACTACGACAACGCGTGGAAGATGGGGGAGGCGGCGGCGAACAACGTCCTCGGCGAGCAGCGGGTCTTCGACGATCCGCACTGGTTCTGGTCCGACCAGTGGGACACGTCGATCGAGATGGCCGGCCACGCGCTCACGTGGGACCGCATGGTGGTGCGCGGGTCGCTCCGGGACCGGCGCTACTGCGCGTTCCTGCTGGACCGGGGGAGGGTGCGCGCCGTCGTCAGCATGAACTGGCCGCGCGACGTCCGGCGGTCCTTCGAGCTGATCCGAACACAGGTCCCGGTCGAAGAACGGTTGGTGGGCGATCCCGACGTCGACCCCCGCACCCTGATCCCCGCACGGGACGGAGCCTGATGATCAGTCCGGTCACGAATCACCCCACCTGAGACCTCGCCACGCAGCGACGCATCGCGGAGGCCCGCCGCGACGCCGTCGCCCGGTCGGTCGGCCGGAGCCGCGGGCACCGCTCCCTGCTCGACCGGGTGCTGGGGCGTGAGCCGGGGGACCGCCCCCAGCGGGACATCACCGCCGCCGACCTCCGGCCCCCGGTCGAGGACGTCTGGAAGTCGCTCCGCTTCTGATCCCAGGGGGCGCTTTCAGTCGGTGGTGAGGCGTCCCTGCAACTCCTCGGGCGACCCCTCTGCCTCGATCCGCCCGTCGTGGAACAGCACGACCCGGTTCGCGTAGCGCAACGCCTCGGGGTTGTGCGTGGCCGCCAGCACGGCACCGCCCCGGCGCACCACGTCCCAGAGCGCGTCCAGGATCACGTCCGCGTTCTCCGTGTCGACCTCCGCGATCGGCTCGTCCGCGAGGACGACCTCCGGCTCGGCGATCAGGGCGCGGGCGACCGCGACCCGCTGCTGCTGTCCGGCCGAGAGCTCGAAGGTCCGGTTGTGCGCGCGGTCCGCCAACCCCAACCGGTCGAGCCAGTGCTCGGCGCGGGTGCGGGCCTCGTCCAGGTCGGCGCCGGCGACGCGCAGCGGCAGCGCCACGTTCTCCATCGCCGAGAGGGTGGGCAGGAGCCCGAAGCCCTGGAAGACGATGCCCATGCCGCTGCGGCGCAGCGCCAGCGTCTCTCGGCGCCCCGCCGCGAAGATGTCGCGCCCCCGCCAGCTCACGCTGCCCTCGTCCGGCCGGTCCAGCCCCGACAGCACGCCGATGAAGGTGGTCTTGCCCGAGCCCGACGGACCCATCAGGGCCACGAAGTCCCGCGGGGCCAGGGCGAGCGAGGCGCCGCGGACGGCGAGCACACCGTTCGCGCCGGCATACGTGCGAACGATGTCGCGAGCATCCAGGACGGGCTCGCGCTCACGCATGGCCGGTCTCGCTCCTGCGCCGCAGGTGGACCTCGCCCTCCGTGAGCTCGGCCTCGAGGTCCACGCCCCCGAGGGCGGCCACGACGTCATCGGGCAGCCGGACGCGGCCGTCCTGGGCGATCGGGTCGACGGGCGTTCCCTCGTGCAGCAGTCGTCCGTCGCGCACCCGGATCCGCCGGTCGGCCCGGCGCGCGGCCGCGAGGTCGTGCGTCACCATCACGATCGTCACGCCGAACTCGCGGTTCACGCCTCGGAACGCGTCCAGCGTGCGGTCCGCGGACGCGGAGTCCAGCTCCGCGGTGGGCTCGTCGGCCAGCAGGATCTGCGGCGTGTTCGCCAGCGCCGCCGCGATCGCCGCGCGCTGCTGCTCGCCGCCGGAGAGCTGCCCCGGCCGGTGGTCCGCCCGGTCGGCCAGACCCACGAGCTCGAGCAGTTCGTCGGCCTCGCGACGCAGTCCCGACGCCACGCTGCGATGCACCGCGGACGGCAGCCGCACGTTGTCCCGGACCGTGAGGTACGGGACCAGGTTGCGGGCGGTGCCCTGCCAGACGAAGCCGACCCGGGTGGCGCGATGCGCCGTGAGCTCTCGGTCGCTCAGCCGCCCCAGGTCCCGGCCGTCGACCTCGACCTCGCCGGCGGAGGCTCGGTCCAGGCCGCCGACGAGATTGAGGATCGTGGACTTGCCGGCGCCGCTCGGACCCACGACCGCCAGGAACTCTCCCCGCGGGATGTCGAGGCTCACCCCCGCGAGCGCCATGACCCCGGTGTCCGACACGCGGTACACCTTGTAGACGTGCCGGAGCCGGACCAGGGGCTCGTCGCTCACTCGGCCTCCCCACGGAGCACACCGGTCACCGAGAGCCGGCCCACCGAACGCAGCGCGAGCGCGATCGCCACGCCGGTGGCGACGACGACCGCCAGCAGGGCGCCCGCCAGGAGCGTCCCGTCCAGGACGAGCACCGGCTCGGGGTAGCTGAAGCCCAGGCTCTTCGAGACGTACGGCAGGGTGAGTCGCAGCATCGCGTAGCCGATCGCCAGGCCCGCGGCGGCCGAGAACCCCACGAGGAAGATCACCTCCACGAGCAACGCACCGCGTACCTGACCGCCTCCGGCGCCCATCGCCTCCAGCGCCGCCGTCTCGTACTCGCGACGTCGCTGGGCGAAGTACAGCCCGACGGAGACGCCGAGGACCGCGAGCACGATGCCGCTGGCGGCCGCCGTGAGGTGCATCCCGACGGCGAGGCTGCGGGGCAGCTGGGCCAGGCCGGCCGCGATCGGCTCCGCAGCCCGCGTCTCGCCCACGACGAAGCCGAGCGCCTCGAGGCGGCCGGCGGGATCCTCCGAGCCCCGCGCCCACACCTCCCCGATCCCGACGCTGGCCTCGGGGATCGACTCGGCTCGCTCCAGGAGCGCGGGCAGGGAGACCAGCAAGAACGGTTGGTCGGGCGCGAGCGTGGGGAACCTGGTCGCCGTGCCCACCTGCCGCACGTCGAGGCGCTGGCCGCCGAGCGTGACGGAGAAGAACGAGCTGTGCTGCTGCACCATGGCGGGCGACAGGATCGCCGGCAGCGCCGGCACCGGCGGCTGGAGTCCTCCTACGACCGCTCCCGAGCCCAGCTGCACGTCGTAGCGGACGCCGCCGCCCTCCGGCGCGAGCGTGCCCACCGCTCCGCGCCAGTTCAGCGGCTGCCAGGTGGTGAGATCGATCGGCGCGCCGTCGCGGGAGATCGATCGGACGCCGATCGACAGCTCGAACGGGAGGTCGGGGAGGGGTTGGATCTCGGCGAACGTGACCGTGAGCAGCGTGGTCGCCTCCAGAGCGTCGAGCTCGGCGCGCGACGGCCCCTCGGGCAGCGCGCCGAGGTCGGCGGTCGTCACCCGTCCGTCCGCGGCCCTCGTCGTGACCTGGAGGTGCAGGCCGGCGGCGGCCGGTGGGACCTCGAGGCCGATGCGGAGCGTCCCGTCGGGCAGCGGCAGGCCGATGTTCGGGCTCTCGATCTGGCGCAGGAGGTCCTCGATCGGACGGTCGGCGGCGTCGTCCCGCCACCACGTGGCGCCGGCGAACGTCGCGGGATCCACGCCGAAGGCCGCGGGCGACCCGACGCCGCCGCTCTGCTCGAAGGAGGGTTGGAGGCGCGAGACCGGCGTGGTTCCCGGCGGGATGTGGGCGATCGCGGCCAGGGGGTCATCCGGCGGAGCGACCTGCAGGTTCCAGTCCGACCCGACCTGATGGTGGGCGACGTCGGCGTGGTTGCGCAGGACCGTGGCCCGGTAGGAGCTCGAGACCACGAGCAGGCCGAGGGACAGGAGCAGCAGGAGCGCCACCGACGAGCTGACGTCCGGCGCCCGGCCGATCCGGCGCCCGGCCAGGTAGAGCGGCAGGTGGCGCGTCCGTCCGATGACGCCGTCCAGGCTCCGGAAGACCAGCAGCAGCGCCCGGATGGCCAGGAACGAGCCGGCCACGACGAGCAGGGTGGGCGCCAGCAGGATGAGCGGATCGATCGAGCCGCTGCCCGGCGCCGGAGCGGCGCCCGAGCGCAGCTGCACGAACGCGAAGACCCCGAGCGGGAGCACCACGACCTCGACCGGGACGCGCAGCAGCGTCGGGCGGTCCTCGCGCGAGACCGCGTGCCGCTGTTCGATGACCGTTCGTCGAACGTGCGGCACGGACAGTCCGGTCAGGATGGCGACGCCCAGCGCCGCGATCCCCACGCCGAGCATCATCGGGCCCGCCCCGAGGCGGATCGGGAACAGGACTCCCGGCAGGGACGGCCCGTTCGACCGGCTGGCGATGCGTGCGAGCGCCAGGCCGAGCCCGAGCCCGAGCGGCAGCGCCACCACCGCGGCGGCGAGCGCCTGGCTCGCCTGCGCGGCCAGCAGCGTTCCTCCGGAGAGACCGCGGCTGTGCAGGACCGACAGCTCGAACGCCTGCCGCCGCAGGGCCAGCGCCCCGACGCCCGCCAGCACCGCGAGGGCGACCGCGCCGATCTGGAACACCACCAGCAGGATGGGGACGCGCAGATCAGCGACGCGCTGGCGGGCGACCTCGAGGACGTCGCCGATCCCGGTCTCGAGCCGGATCGAGGAGAGCCCCGGTCCCTGCGCGAGCGTCGGCCTCGATCCGATCGAGGGCCGGCGGGAGGGTCTCCGCCCGGTCGAACGGCAGACCGGTCAGGGCCAGATAGGCGTCCCAGCTGAACGTGGGCGTGAGCCCGAGCACCTCGACGCTCTCCAGGAACGTGCCCCGGTCCATCAGCACCGGGAGCGGGTCCGGCGACTCGGCATCGGGGAACGGCGTGCGAGCTCCGAACCAGAACGGGTCGTCGGGATCGGCCCGGTCGTACGTGCCGGTGATGGTGAACGACCGCCGGCCGGACGCGCCGGCCATGACGACGGTGTCACCGATGCCGAGCCCGAGCGCGTCGGCCGTGATCTGCGGCAGCGCGACCTCGCCGGCGGCGGGAGCGTCGCCCTCGAAGGGGAGATGTCCGGCGGCGCCGTCGCGGAAGATCAACGGGGAGACCGGGCCGTCGGGTGTGCGCAGGTGCACGTCGGCCAGCCCCGCGCGGACGAGCGTTCGCACCGGCAGCGGACCGACGGCCCTCGCCACGGCCGCGTCCGCGGCCTCGTAGTCGAACCCCGCCGAGCCGAACACGCGGAGCCGGGCGTTCGTGGTGGTGACGGCGGAGCTCGACACGGTGGAGGTGAGGATCGCCTCCCGGGCAGCTCCGGCGTAGATGGGACCGGCCACCACGACGCCGACGCAGAAGACGAGCGTCACCACGACGGCGAGGCCCAACAGGCGCTGTGCGACGAACCGTTTGAGGAGGAACCGGACGGTTCGCACGAACCCCCTTCCACGCCGCGTCGGACCTCGCGGCTCCGCAGGATGATACGGAGCGTGAAGCGGTCCGAGACGGGGCCGCTGTTAGGCTGAACCCTCGAGACCTCCGAGGAGTGAGCGCACGTGGACAGGCCCGAGATCATCCTGGCCCCCGGTCCCGACCCCGATCCCGCCCGAGGTCCTGCTGGCCCAGGGAAGCCCGCTCGTCTACCACCGCGGCCCGGGCTTCGGCGACCTCATGCGCGACGTGACCGGTCGCCTGAAGACGCTCTACCGAACCGACACGGCGGACGTCCTGCTGATGACGGCGAGCGGCACCGGCGGGCTGGAATCGGCGGTGCAGAACGTGTGCTCGCCGGGCGACGAGGTCTTCGTCCCGCTGGCCGGCTTCTTCGCCGAGCGGTTCCAGCGACTCGCCGAGTCGCAGGGGCTCGTGGTGCACACCACGGACCAGCCGTGGGGCGAGCGGGTGGATCCGGCGAGGGTGGCCGATGCGCTGGCCGAGCACCCCGTGAAGGCGGTGTTCCTCACGCAGAGCGAGACATCGACCGGCGTGATCCAGCCGATCGAGGAGCTCGCGCGCGTGGCGAACGACGCGGGAGCTCTGGTGGTCGTGGACGTCGTCTCGAGCCTCGGCGCCGTGCCGTTCGCGTTCGACGAGTGGGGGATCGACGTCGCGGTGGGCGGCTCGCAGAAGGCCCTCAGCGCCAGCCCGGGCCTCACGTTCGTGGCCGTCAGCGACCGCGCGTGGGAGGCGTCGCGAACGGCGACCTGTCCGCGGTTCTACTTCGACTGGGCGACGTACCAGCGCTTCGCCGAGCTGCCGCACCCGGAGAACCCGTGGACCCCCGCCATCAGCGTGATGCAGGGACTGCAGGCGGCGCTCCGGCTGTACTTCCAGGACGGCGTCGAGGTGGCGATGGCGCGGCACCGGACGCTCTCGACGGCGGTGAAGGAGGGCGCGAGGGCGCTGGGCCTCGACCTGTTCGGCGAGGGGTTGCAGGACAACTGGACGGTGACGGCGATCCGCGCCCCCGAGGCCGCCGACGCGGACGCGATCTGCGACCGTATCCGATCGGACTACGGGTGCGTGCTGGCGCCGGGACAGGGCCCGCTCAAGGGATCGGTCTTCCGGATCGGACACTTCGGCTACTTCAGCGAGCTCGACATCATCCGCGGCCTCGCGGCGCTGGAGATGACCCTGGAGAAGCTCGGACATCCGGTGAAGCGGGGCGCGGCCGTGGCCGCGGCCGAGACCGTGTTCCTCGAGGCCTGAGCGTGCGCGTCCTGGTCACGGAGCAGCTCTCCGATGCCGGCCTGGAGCTGCTGCGCCGGGACTTCCAGGTCGACCTCCGTCCCGAGCTCGCGACCGACGGCCTCGCCGAGGCCATCCCGGGATACGACGCGCTCATCATCCGCAGCGCCACGCGGGTCACCCCCGAGGTCCTCGAGGCGGCCGACAGCCTGAAGGTGGTGGCCAGAGCGGGGATCGGGCTGGACAACGTGGACGTAGAGGCCGCCACCCGGCGAGGCGTGATGGTGGTGAACGCGCCGCAGTCCAACGTGATCAGCGCCGCCGAGCAGGCCATGGCGCTGCTCCTCGCCCAGGCTCGCAACGTGCCGCAGGCGCACGCCGCTCTCAAGGCGGGGTCCTGGGAGCGATCCAGATGGCAGGGCGTGGAGCTCGCCGGCAAGACGATCGGCGTGATCGGCCTGGGCCGGGTGGGTGCGCTGGTGGCCGCACGAGCCGCGGCCTTCGGGATGCGGGTGATCGCCTACGACCCGTACGTGAGCGGTGACCGCGCCAAGGAGATGGGTGTGGACGTGATGCCGACCCTCGAGTCCCTGCTGGTGCAGGCGGACTTCGTCACCATCCACCTGCCCCGGACCGCCGACACGGAGCGGCTGATCGGGGAGCACGAGCTGTCGTTGATGAAGCCGGGGGCGCGGCTGATCAACACGGCCAGGGGCGGCATCGTGGACGAGGACGCCCTCGCCAAGGCGGTCGAGGGGGGCCGCCTCGGAGGCGCGGCGCTCGACGTGTTCGCCGACGAGCCCACCACGGACAGCCCGCTGTTCTCGCTCGACAGCGTGGTGGTCACGCCCCATCTCGGCGCCTCCACCGTGGAGGCGCAGGACAAGGCCGGCACGACCGTCGCGGAGATGGTGCGGCTCGCGCTCATGGGCGAGTTCGTCCCGTACGCCGTCAACATCTCCGCGGGCGCCGACGTCGCCGAGATCGTCCGGCCGTATCTGCAGCTCGCGGAGCGTCTCGGCGCCCTCCTCGCCGGCCTCGCCGAGAGCGGCGTCCGGTCCGTGGAGTGCGCGTACCTGGGCCGCATCGCCGAGGCCGACACCCGCGTCCTGACGCTCGCGGTCCTGAAGGGCATCCTGCGGGGGGTGGTGCACGAGCCGGTCTCCTTCGTGAACGCGCCGATGCTGGCGAAGGAGCGCGGCATCGGCGTGAGCGAGATGCGCTCCACGGTCTCGCAGGACTACGTGAACCTGATCTCGCTGCGCGCCGAGACCGACGGCGGGCTGGTCACGGTCGGGGGCACCCTGGTGGGCAAGCGCAACAACGAACGCGTGATGCAGGTCTACGACTTCGACGTGGAGATCGCGCCCGCCGAACACATGGTGTTCTTCACGTATCAGGACGTGCCCGGCGTGATCGGCACCGTCGGCACGATCCTGGGCGAACACGGCGTCAACATCGCCACGATGGAGGTGGGCCGCAAATCCGAGGGCGGAGAGGCCCTCATGGGACTCACGGTCGACGCGCCGATCCCGCCGAACGTCCTGGCGCACATCGGCGAGACGATCGGGGCGAGCCGGCTCCGCGCGATCACGCTTCCTGAGTAGTGTGGCCGAGTGATGTGGTCGACTGATGTGTCCGGGTGATCCCGGGTGCTAGACTCCGCCATCGTGATGCGACTCCTCGGCTGACATGACCACCGCGCCCCGCCGGACGTGATCCACGTCCGCAGCGCACCCTGTCGCCGACGTTCCATCCGATCATCGCAGGAGTCGACCACATGAATGGGCACACCACCCGCCCGCCTCACCCACAGGCATCCCGCTCCGCCGTCCGCCGTCTCGCCGTCTCGCGGCTGATCTCGGTGGCGGGCGGAGCCGCCGCGTACACGGCGCTGATGGCCACGATCTTCGAGCGCACGGACGGCTCGGCGATCTGGCTGTCCGCGACCCTGCTGCTGACGTTCGGGATCGAGGGTCTGGTGGGGCCGTTCGCGGGGCACCTCAGCGACCGGTTCGATCGGCGGCGGGTGATGCTGGCGTCCGAGGGCGCGGCGGCGCTGTGCTTCGGCGCGATGGCACTCGCGCACGACCCGGCGTGGTTGCTGGCGTTCGCGTTCCTGTCCGCGATCGCCGAGGCCCCGTTCTTCTCGGCCTCGCGCGCCGCGATCCCCAACTGTGATCGACGATCCCGGGCAGCTCGCGTGGGCCAACAGCTGGGTCAGCATCGGCGTCAACTCCGGCATCACGATCGGTCCGGTGCTCGGCGGTGTGCTGGTGGCGAGCCTCGGCCCGAGCGCCGTCTTCGGGGCGAACGCCGTGACGTTCCTGGTGTCGATGGTGCTCGTATGGTCGGTTCGCAGGCCGTTCTCCGGGGCGCGCACGGAGGAGGAGGCGGCCGAGCATCACGGGGTCGTCGCGGGCTTCCGGTTCATCCGGCGCGACGCGGTCCTGCTGCGCATCACCGCGGCGACCGCCGTGATGGTCCTCGGCCTGGGCATGGCCATGGTGGCGGATCGCCCGCTCGCCGAGCGGTTCGGCGTTGGTGATCAGGGGTTCGGGCTCATCATCTCGTGCTGGGGAGGCGGGTCCGTGATCGGCTCCTTCCTCGGCCGCCGGCTCACGGAGGCGACGGAGCGGCGCTGGCTCGTCCTGGGCATGGCGGGGATCTCGGCCACCGCCCTCGCGATGGGCGTCTCGCCGGTCTTCTGGCCGATCCTGGTCTTCGTGCTGGCCAACGGCGTGGCGGACGCCGTCGCGATCGTCGCCGACCAGGGCATCATGCAGCGCCGAACCCCCGACGTGGTCCGCGCCCGGGTCATGTCGGCGTCCGAGACGGTGGCGCACGTCGCACTGGCCGTCGGCTACGGCCTGGCGGGGCCGGTGCTCGCGCTCACGAGCGCGCAGGGCCTCTACGTGGTGGCGGGGATCAGCTCCGGCGTGGCCACCGTGATCCTCCTCCCGTTGATCGCGCGGAAGGAATCGGTGGCCATCGTGCCTGTGGAAGGATGACCCGATGATCTCCGGGGATCAGCGCCGGGCGGTTCGGCGTGTCGCCGCCGCGCGGATGGTCTCGCTCGCCGGCAGCGGCGCCGCCTTCGCCGCCCTCGCCTACATCGTCTACCACCTCACCGGCCAGTCCACCGAGTGGGCCTCGTACACCCTGCTGTGCACGATCGGCGCCCAGGGCCTGTTCGTCTCGATCGCGAGCGGGCTGGGGGACCGGTTCGATCGCCGACGCGTCCTGGTGGTCGCCGATCTCGCGGCGGCGGCGTCGTTCGTGGTGCTGGCGTTCATGCGGACACCCGGCCAGTACCTCGTGGTCGCCTTCATCACGGCCGCGGTCGAGTCGCCGATCTACGCGGTCTCGGCGGCGGCGATCCCCAACCTCGTGGAGACGGAGGGGATCACGTGGGCCAACAGCGTCGTGGCGTTCGGACGGAACGTCGGCAATCTGATCGGGCCGGTCCTCGGCGGTGTGCTCGTGGCGATCTTCGCCCCCGGCAGCACGGACGACGCCGATGCGCTCCGCCGAGCCGGAACCTGGGTGTTCCTGCTGAACGCGGTCACGTTCGTCGGATCCGCGTGGCTGGTGGGTTCGACCCGGGGCCGGTTCAGCGACCGGCGATCCGAGGAGGCCGTGTCCGAGCACCACGGCGTCGTGGCCGGGATGCGATTCATGGCGCGCGAGCCCGTGCTGCGGCGGATCGCGATCGCGTGGGCGGTGCTGCTGCTGGGCCTCGGGATGACGATCGTGGCCGAGCCCGCCCTCGCCGACGTCTTCGACAGCGGCTCCGTGGGATACGGGCTCCTCGCCTCGGCCTGGGGCGCCGGGTCGGTGCTCGGCGCCGTCTTCGCGCAGCGACGGCTGAACGCGGGGAACGAGTTCGCCTGGCTGATCGTGGCGGTGCTGATCGGCGGCATCGGGTTCGGCGCCACCGCCCTGGCGCCTGCCCTGGTGGTGGCGGTACTCCTGATGGTGGTGGGGGGTCTCGGCGAGGGCGTGGGGGGCGTCGCGGAACAGGGGATCTTCCAGCGACGGACGCCGGACGAGGTCCGCAGCCGCGTGCTGGGCGCGCTCGAGGCCACGATCCTGCTGTCGCTGGGCGCATCGTTCGCGCTCGGCGGCCCGGTGGTCGGGGCGATCGGCGCCCGCTGGACCTACGCGATCGGCGGGGTGAGCTTTCTCCTCGCGGCCGCGATCCTATGGCCGACGTTCGTCCGGGATCGCGCCCGAAGCACCTCGCCGACCTGAACGGCTGCTCAACCGGACACCGCCGCTCACGCCACGGAGGCGGGCCCCTGCGCCAACTTGCATTGAATCACGGTTCAGGAGTAGGGTCGCGGACGACCGGTCGCTGACCGCCGGTCAGGAGGACGGGGGAAGCATGGATCGAGGGCCGGGGACCGTGGATCGAGGGCGGGGGACCGTGGATAACTACGACGCGATCGTCGTCGGAGGTGGGCACAACGGCCTGGTCGCCGGGGCGTATCTGGCGAAGGCCGGCGCGCGGACCGTGATCCTGGAGGCCCGCCATAAGGTCGGTGGTGCCGCGGCGACGGACGCTCCCTGGCCCGACGCCCCCGACTACCGGGTCACGACCCTCAGCTACGTGATGAGCCTCATGCCCGACACGATCCTGCGCGACCTGCAGCTCGAGCGGCACGGGTACCGAGGGCACCCCGTGGGGCCGTACTTCCTTCCCTTCCCCGACGGCCGGTGCATCGTCCAGGCCGACGACGACGCGGCGAAGAACTACGCGGAGTTCGCGAAGTTCTCCAAGCGCGACGCGGACGCGATCGAGCGCTGGGACGCGTGGATCGGCGGTCTGGCCGACGTGCTCGGGCCCATGCTGATGTCGATCCCGCCGACGGTCGGGTCCAAGCGGCCCGGCGATCTCCTGGAGCAGCTCCGCCTCGCGTGGCGGTTCCGTGGACTCGACGTCAAGACGATCGGCGACGTCACGCGGCTGATGACGATGAGCATCATGGACATCCTCGATCGATTCTTCGAGACCGACCAGGTGAAGACCGTGATGGCCCTGAACGGTCTGATCGGAACGTGGGCCGGTCCGTACGAGCCCGGCACCGGCTACGTGATGGCGCACCACTCGATCGGTGACGTCGGGGACGGGCACTTGGGTTCGTGGGCGGTGCCCGAGGGCGGCATGGGCGCGGTGGCGGACGCGATCCGGCGCAGCGCGGAGTCGTTCGGGTGCGAGGTGCGGACGAACGCGCGCGTGGCCAGGATCACGACGCACGACGGTCGGGCCACCGGCGTCGTCCTGGAGGGCGGCGAGGAGATCCGTGCGCCGTGGATCGTCACCGCTGTGCATCCCAAGATCACCTTCCTGCAGCAGCTCGACCGCTCCGAGCTCCCGGCGGACTTCGTGGACGACATCGAGAACTGGAAGACGCGCAGCGGCGTGGTGAAGGTCAACTGCGCCCTCGACCGGCTTCCGGTCTTCACGTCGAACCCGGAGATGACCGATTTCAGCGGCGGCGTCGAGCTCGCGCACTCGATCGCGTACCTGGAGCGTGCCTTCGAGGAGGCGCGCGCGGGGCGTCCCGCCACGGCGCCGTTCAGCGACGGCGTGGTCCCGACCGTGCTCGACCCGTCCCTCGCGCCGGAGGGCCACCACATCATCAGCCTCTTCACGCAGTGGGTCCCCCACGAGTGGAGCGAGAAGCCGCACACCGAGGAGCTCGAGGCCTACGCCGACCGCGTGATCGCCGGCTACGACGAGCTCGCGCCCGGCTTCGCAGACTCGGTCCTGCACCGGCAGGTGATCGGCCCTTTCGAGATGGAGCAGGAGTGGGGTCTGATCGGCGGCAACATCTTCCACGGCGAGCTCTCGGCCGAGCAGCTGTTCCACATGCGCCCGGCGCCGGGGTTCGCGGACTACCGCAGCCCGATCCGCGGCCTGTACCAGGCGTCGAGCGCCACCCACGGAGGCGGAGGCGTCTGCGGCATCCCCGCGTACAACGCGGTCCGACAGATCCAGCACGACCGGAGGCGCGCGCGGCGCGCGAGGAGGTAGGCACCGATGAGTCCCACCCAGAACTCGAGCTTCCCGTTCTACTTCGCCAGCTGGTACAAGAAGTCGCCGTACTTCGCGAAGACCGTGGAGG
>CAWHTI010000015.1:0-199524 GCA_963832225.1 uncultured Actinomycetes bacterium | reverse complement strand
GCTCTCGGCCACCCATGTCCACTCGGAACGACATCCGCAACGTGGCCATCGTGGCCCACGTCGACCACGGCAAGACCACGCTGGTCGACGCCATGCTGTGGCAGTCCGGCGCCTTCCGTGAGAACCAGGGCGTGAACGAGCGCGTGATGGACTCCATGGACCTCGAGCGTGAGAAGGGCATCACGATCCTGGCGAAGAACACGGCCGTGCGCCACGGCGGCCTGAAGATCAACATCATCGACACCCCCGGCCACGCCGACTTCGGCGGCGAGGTCGAGCGCGGCCTCACCATGGTGGACGGCGTGCTGCTGCTGGTGGACGCCAGCGAGGGGCCGCTGCCGCAGACCCGGTTCGTCCTGCGCAAGGCGCTGGAGTCGCGGCTGCCGGTGATCCTCGTCGTGAACAAGGTCGATCGTCCGGACGCGCGCGTCGCCGAGGTCGTCCATGAGGTCGAGGAGCTGTTCCTGGACCTCGACGCGGACGAGCACCAGATCGATTTCCCGATCCTGTACTCGAACGCCCGGGCCGGCCACTGCGGCACGGCCCCCGATGCGCTGGCGCCCGACCTCGAGCCGCTGTTCGAGACCCTCGTGCGCTACATCCCCGCGCCCGAGTACGACGAGTCGCATCCCCTCCAGGCGCTCGTGACGAACCTCGACGCCTCGCCGTACGTGGGCCGCCTGGCGCTGTGCCGGGTGCGGCACGGCCGGATCGAGCGGGGGCAGCAGGTGGCGTGGTGCCGCGCCGACGGCACGATCGAGCAGGCGAAGATCTCGGAGCTCTACGTCACGGAGGAGCTGGACCGCGTGGAGGCCGACTCCGCCGGCCCCGGCGAGATCGTCGCGATCGCCGGCATCGCCGAGATCACGATCGGCGAGACCCTCGCCGACCCCGACGATCCGCGTCCGCTCCCGGTCACCCGGGTGGACGAGCCCAGCCTGTCGATGACGATCGGCATCAACACGGCGCCGCTGTCGGGCACGGACGGCGACAAGGTCACGGCCCGGCTGGTCCGCGGCCGGCTGGACCAGGAGCTCGTCGGCAACGTCAGCATCCGCGTGGTCGACGTCGACCGGCCCGACGCGTGGGAGGTGCTGGGCCGCGGGGAGCTCCAGCTCGCGGTCCTCGTGGAGATGATGCGCCGCGAGGGGTTCGAGCTGACCGTCGGCAAGCCGCAGGTGGTGACGCGGATCGTGGACGGGAAGCTGCACGAGCCCGTGGAGCGCGTCGCCATCGACGCGCCGGAGGAGTTCCTGGGCGTGATCAGCCAGCTGCTCGCGCTCCGCAAGGGACGCATGGAGCAGATGGTGAACCACGGCACGGGCTGGATCCGGATGGAGTACGTGGTCCCCGCTCGTGGGCTGATCGGGTTCCGCACCGAGTTCCTTACGGAGACGCGGGGGTCCGGGCAGCTGCACCACGTGTTCGAGGGGTACGAGCCCTGGCACGGGGATCTGCGGACCCGACCCACCGGATCGCTCGTCGCCGACCGGCGCGGCGCGACGACCACGTTCGCGCTGCTGAACCTGCAGGAGCGCGGCGCGATGTTCGTGGGACCGGGGGAGGAGGTCTACGAGGGCATGATCGTGGGCGAGAACGCGCGGGCCGACGACATGGACGTGAACCCCACCAAGGAGAAGCAGCTCACCAACATGCGGAAGGCCAACTCCGAGGAGACCGTGCGCCTGATCCCCAAGGCGCAGATGTCGCTCGAGCAGGCGCTCGAGTTCATCCGGGAGGACGAGTGCGTGGAGGCCACGCCGCACCACGTCCGGCTGCGCAAGGTGCTGCTCGGCCAGCAGGATCGGGCGAAGGCCTCGCGCCGGGGCCGGCCCGCCAAGAACGCCTGAAAACGACCCGGCCGTGCGCCGGTCCGAGGTAGGCTCCCGCCCGACGGTTCTCGCCTGGGGAGGGACACATGCCGAAGCTCTTCTCGATCCGGCCAACGCTCACGATCAAGGGCAGGAAGTTCCGCGGTCTGCGTGGGTGGGAGGGCAAGCCCATGCACCCGCCGCTCACCGACTTCCCGGTCGTGTGCTACCTCCTGGCGGCGGCCTTCGACGTGGTGTCCTACGTGGCCGCCCGCGGGGATCATGGCCGTGCGGCGCACGACTTCTTCGTGGCCGGCACGCTCGTGATCGTCGCGGGGTTCCTGGTGTCCCTGCTCACCGCCCTGACCGGGTTCATGGACTGGTGGAAGGGGATGGCCCGCAAGCCCAACACCGGCCCGATCGGCCAGGCGCAGCACACCCAGGCCTGGCGGACCGCGAACTGGCACATGACGGTGATGCTCACCGTCACCGCGATCGTGCTGATCGACATCCTCCTGCGCTGGTCGACCTTCAACGACCGCGCCGCATCGCTGATCGTCACCATCCTGTCGGTCCTGGCCGCCGGGCTCGTCGCGCTCGGGGCCGCCTACGGCGGCACCCTGGTCTACGAGTACCAGTTCAACGTCGAGGACATGAAGGGCTCGACGGTCTGGGACGAGACCGAGGTCGACCAGTTCCCCGGCGACCGCAAGAAGAAGCCGCCGGCGCCGCCGGCGGTGTGACCGCCCGGGAGGAGCCCCTTCCCGGTGGCAACCTCGGCGGCGCGACACGGGTCGGGAACACCGTGCGACGCGCCACGGGCCCGTGGACGCCGGCGGTGCACGCCCTCCTGCGGCACCTCGAGACGGCCGGATTCGCCGAGGCACCGAGGGCGCTGGGCATCGACGATCGAGGCCGGGAGATGCTCTCGTTCATCGAGGGAGCCGGGGCCGAGCCGCAGCCCTGGCCGGCCTGGACCCGCTCGGAGGACGCGCTCGTCCAGATGGGCGACCTCCTTCGACGCCTGCACGAGGCCGTCCGGTCGTACCGACCCCCGGCCGGTGCCGTCTGGCGGTTCACGAGCCGAGCGCCGGGCGCCGGCGAGATCGTCTGCCACAACGACGTCGGACCGTACAACGTGGTGTGGGACGCGGGGCGCATCGTCGGTCTGATCGACTGGGACGTCGCGGGACCGGCCCGGCCGCTCGACGATCTCGCGTTCGCGGCGTGGCAGTGGATCCCCTTGCACCACCCCTCGGTCCTCGACCCCGGGTGGGAGCGGCCGCCGGACATCGGGCGACGGACGGGCCTGCTCTGCGACGCGTACGGACTGGAGTCGCGGGAGCGGTCCACCCTCCTCGAGGCGATCCCGGTGCGGATGCGCGCGAGCCTCGAGCGGATGTCGGCCGCGGCGGACGCCGGCGAGCCGGCCTTCGTGCGGGTGCGGGAGGCGGGCTACCTCGACGACATCGAGCGGAGCATCGCGCACGTCGAGCGATCCGTCCTGCCGGAGCTCGTGTCCGGGCTCGAGCGACCCGGCTAGGACCGCTGGATCCGTTCAGTTCGAGCGGGCGCGGGCGCCGAGCACGTCGGCGAGGTCGAAGGACACCGCCTCGTCGAGCTGGTCGAACGTGCACGACCTCGGGTCGCGATCGGGACGCCACCGGACGAACTGACCGGTGTGCCGCAGGCGGGCCCCCTCCATGTGGTCGTAGCGGATCTCCACCACGCGCTCGGGGCGGAGCGGCACGAAGCTGAGGTCCTTGCCGGCCGCCCACCGGCTGCCCTCGGCCTTGCGCGGTGTGCGGAGCCCCTCCTCCTGCCGCTCCCAGTTCCACGGATGGCCGTCGAACGTGGTCACGAGGGGCTGGAGCTCGGCGAAGAGCTGCTTGCGGGTCGCGGCCGGGAACGCGCCGATCACCCCGATGTTGGCGAGGTCGCCGGCGTCGTCGTACAGACCCAGCAGCAGGGAGCCGATCGCGTCCGCCGAGCCCTTGTGGACCCGGTAGCCCGCCACGACGCAGTCGGCGGTGCGCTCGTGCTTCACCTTGAACATCACGCGCTTGTCCGGCTGGTAGGTCCCGTCGAGCGGCTTCGCGACGATCCCGTCCAGGCCCGCTCCCTCGAAGCGATGGAACCAGTCCTCGGCCACGGCGCGGTCGGTCGTCGCGGCGGTGACGTGGATCGGCGACGAAGCCTTGGCGAGCGCGTCCTCGAGGGCGGCGCGCCGCTCGGCGAACGGCCTGCGCATGAGGTCGTCGTCGTCGAGCGCCAGCAGATCGAAGGCCACGAAGCGGGCGGGCGTCTCCTTCGCGAGGAGCCGCACCCGGCTCTCGGCCGGGTGGATCCGCTGCTGCAGCGCCTCGAAGTCCAGACGGTCCCCGGACGCGCCGATCACGACGATCTCCCCGTCGAGCACGCACCGCTCGGGCACGTTGGCGCGGAGGGCCTCGACCACCTCGGGGAAGTAGCGCGTCATGGGCCGCTCGTTGCGGCTGCCGATCTCCACCTCGTCGCCGTCACGGAAGACGATCGAGCGGAACCCGTCCCACTTCGGCTCGTAGCTCATCTCGCCCGACGGGATGTCCTTCACGGACTTCGCCAGCATCGGGGCGACGGGCGGCATCACGGGAAGACGCATGGACGCCATTATCCCGTTCAGCCGCGGCGCTGGCGCCCGCTCGGCGGCCGCTCGCCCGGGTGCTGCTCCGCCCACTCGGCCCACCGTCGGCGGGAGGGGGCGGCCCGGACGGGCTCGTCGTCGCCCTTCGGGAAGTGCGGCGGCCACGGCGCGTCGCTCAGCCCGCCCTCGGCGTCCCGGGCGGCGAGCTCAAGGAGGGAGTCCAGCGACCCGGCCCGGTCGTCGATGCCGGCGCCGGGGTCGCCGATCGTCCGGACCCGCTCCGGCACCGTGCGGATCGTGAAGGCCTCGGGCTCGACGTCGGGGACCTCGTCCCAGGTCAGCGGCGTCGAGACCCGGGCGTCCGGCACGGGCCGCACCGAGTACGCCGAGGCGACCGTGCGGTCCCGCGCGTTCTGGTTGTAGTCGAGGAAGACGCCGACCCGCTCCTCCTTCCACCACGCGGTGGTGGCGAGTGCGGGCAGGCGGCGCTCGACCTCCCGCGCGAACGCGAGGGCCGCCCGTCGCACCGCGGTGAACGACCATCGCGGCTCGATCCGGACGTTCACGTGCATGCCGCGCTTGCCCGAGGTCTTCGGGAACCCCTCGAGGCCGTGCTCGCGCAGCACCTCCGCCGCCTCGATCGCCACCGCGCGCACGTTCGCGAACGGGATCTCCGGCGTCGGATCCAGGTCGATCCGAAGCTCGTCGGGGTGGTCCACGTCGAACCGGCGGATCGGCCACGGGTTCACCTCGAGGCAGCCGAGCGTCGCCGTCCAGACCAGATGCGCGGCGTCGGCCAGGACGACCTCCTCGGCTGACCGGCCGCTGGGGAACTGGATCACGACCGTCTCGACCCACTCCGGCGCGCCCTTGGGCAGCCGCTTCTGATAGAAGGACTCGCCGTCCACCCCGCCCGGGTACCGGTGCAGGATCTCGGGGCGGTCCCGGCACCCAATGAGGGCGGCCTCCGCGACGGCCTCGTAGTAGCGGACGAGGTCCATCTTCGTCACGTCGCCCTGCGGGAAGTACACCTTGTCCGGGTTCGTGACGCGGATCTCGCGTCCGTCGACCTCGATCGTCTCGGCGGGCGTCGGCACGTCCCGACCCTATCGCGTCGCCGAAGGCAGACGGCTGGGCTCAGCGAGCGCGGTCGCCGAACTGGACGAGCGCGCCGCCGAGCAGGACGACCACCGTGCCGAACGCCGAGAGCCAGAACCCGCTGCCGATCGACGCCGTCACGCCGGGGAGACCCTCCAGCCGGTCCATCTCCGATCGCAGGGACGCATACCGGAGGCCGACCACCACCAGGAGGAACGCGCCGGTGACGAGGGGCGACGACAGGCGGTTCCTGAGGATGTCCGGGCGGATCACCTGCACGCCCCGGCCGACCGCGAGCGCCGCGAGCACGAGCATCCCGATGCCGGCGCCCAGGATGCCGCCCGACGTGGCCGTCCCGCCCGGACCCTCCGCCGTGAGGCGTGGCAGGAACGCGCTGCCCAGGACGAGCGCACCCCCCGCGACCATCAGCCATCCCCCGAGCCGCACGGCGCCGGACGCCGGCGGCGCCCCCGCGGGCGGGCGGCCGGGTTGGGCGGACAACCCGCGAGGCGGCTCGGCGGGCGTCTCCGCGGGCGGCGGGGGCATCCGTGGGTCCGACGCGGGGTCGGTCGGGTGCGGTGGGCGTTCGTCCATGTTGTCGGCGGAGCCTACGCGCGCGACCGGGATCCGTCGAGGGTGGGGAGGGCGGCGACGAGGCCAGGCCCGCCTCCTAGGCCCCCGGCCCCATCGCCACGCGCTCGCCCGCCTCCTTCAGCGCTCGGTGGACCGTGTCGCCGATGTCGGCGGGGTTGCGCACCGTGTGGTGCCCCAGCGCCTCGATCGCGTCGAGCTTGGCCGTCGCCGTGTCCGAGTCGCCGGCGATCACCGCGCCCGCGTGGCCCATGCGCCGCCCGCGGGGCGCCGAGACACCGGCCACGAACGCCACCACCGGCTTCGACATGTACTGCGCCGCCCAGCGGGCCGCCTCGACCTCCTGCTGGCCCCCGATCTCGCCGATCATGACGACCGACGTCGGTGTCGTCGTCGCCCTCGAACGCCTGCATCACGGTGCGGAAGTCCGTCCCGTTCACCGGATCGCCGCCGATCCCGACGCACGTGGATTGGCCGAGGCCCAGCTTCGTCATCTGCGAGACGGCCTCGTAGTTCAGGGTTCCCGAGCGCGACACGACCCCGATCCGGCCCTTCGAGTAGATGTGCGACGGCATGATGCCGACCTTGCACTCGCCGGGGGTGATGATGCCCGGCGAGTTGGGGCCGATGATCATCGTCTGGCGACCGGCCAGGTAGCGCTTCGTCCGCACCATGTCCTGCACCGGCACGCCGTCGGCGATGATCACGGCGGTCTGGATCCCCGCCTCGGCCGCCTCGAGCAGGGAGTCGGTGGCGAGCTGGGGCGGGACGAAGATCCCGCTCACGTTCGCGCCGGTCTCCTCCACCGCCTCCGCGACGCTGTTGAACACCGGCAGGCCGAGGTGCGTGGTGCCGCCCTTGCCGGGCGTCACGCCGCCGACGACCTGCGTGCCGAGCTGGATCGCCTCCTCGGCGTGGAACGTGGCGTGCTGTCCGGTGAAGCCCTGGATGATGACCCGCGAGTCCTTGTGCACGAACACGCTCATGCCGGCGCCCCTTCCACCCGCGCGGCGGAGGCCGCGACCTCGACGGCCGCCACGGCCTTGGCCGCGCGCGTCGTCCAGGTCCTCGGCCTGGATCAGGTCGAGCCCGCTCCCGTCCAGGATCGCCCGGCCCGCCTCCACGTTCGTCCCGGCCAGCCGGACGATCACCGGCACGCCGATCGCCTGGTCCCTCGTCGCCTGCACCACGCCCTGCGCGATCCAGTCGCACCGGTTGATGCCGGCGAAGATGTTCACGAGGATCGCGCGCACGTTCGGGTCCTGCAGCACGATGCGGAACGCGTTCGCGACCTTCTCGGGGCTGGCGCCGCCGCCGACGTCGAGGAAGTTCGCCGGACGGCCGCCGTGCAGGACGATCGCGTCCATCGTGCCCATCGCCAGGCCCGCCCCGTTCACGATGCAGCCCACCGCCCCGTCCAGCGCGATGTAGTTGAGCCCGTGCCCGTGCGTCGACCTCCTTGGGGTCCTCCTCGTCGAAGTCGCGGAGCTCCGCCACGTCGCCGCGGCGGAACAGCGAGTTGTCGTCGAAGCGACATCTTCGCGTCGAGGGCCATGAGGTCGCCGTCCTCGGTCTCGATGAACGGATTGATCTCCAGCAGCAGGCAGTCCTTGTCGCGGAACAGGCGATAGATCCGCTTCAGCAGGCGCGTGAAGGGGACGGCGCGGTTCCGCAGCCCGATCGCCGTCGCAATCTTGCGGCACTGGAAGTCCAGCAGACCCACGCCGGGATCCACCTACCTCGTTGTGGATCGCGTCGGGGTGCCGACGCGGCGACCTCCTCGATCTCCACGCCGCCCTCGGCGCTCGCGATCACGACGATCCGTTGCGACCCGCGGTCGACGATCATCGACAGGTAGAACTCGCGCTCGATCCTCGAGGCCCGCTCCACCAGCACGCGCTGCACGCGCTTGCCGCGGGCCCGGTCTGCGGCGTCACGAGCGTGGAGCCGATCATCTGGTCGGCGATCTCCGCCACCTTCGACGGGGAGTTCGCCGAGCTTCACGCCGCCGGCCTTGCCGCGCCCGCCCGCATGGATCTGCGCCTTCACCACCCAGCGGCTCCCGCCGATGCTCCTCCGCGACGCGCGCGGCGGCGCGGTCGCGTGTAGACGACCTCGCCCGGCGGCACCGGTACGCCGTAGCGCGCAGCAGCTCCTTCGCCTGGTACTCGTGGATGTCCATCGGGCCACCTTCCGCGTCCCGGCTGCGGGCCCGCACTCCGGCGCGACCGTCCGCGGCCGCGCTCTCCGCGCGGCCGGATGCGGCCGCGGCGTGTCACACCGTCACTGGGTGCGCATCTGCTCCACCTTCGACACGAGGTTCTCCGCCATGCGGATCGAGGCGGCGTCGATCAGCCGTCCGTCGAGGGAGACGGCGCCCTTTCCCTCCTTGGCGCCGTCCTCCATCGCCTGGAGGATCCGCCGCGCGCGGTCGACCTCGGCCTCGTCGGGCGTGAACACCTCGTTCGCGAGGTCGATCTGCGACGGGTGGATCGCCCACTTGCCCTCGCAGCCCAGCGCGGCGGCCCGGCGCGCGGCCGAGCGGTAGCCGTCGGCGTCGTTGAAGTCGCCGAACGGGCCGTCGATCGGGCGAAGGCCCTCTGCGCGGCAGGCCGCGACCATGCGGCTGATCCCGAAGTGCCACTGGTCCCCCCAGTGCGTCTCGCGCGATCCGTCCCGGAGCGGATCCGTCAGGACCGAGTACTGCGGGTTCGCACCTCCGATGTTCGTGGTGCGCGCCTGCACGCTGGCGGCGTAGTCGGCGACGCCGAAGACCATGGCCTCCTGCCGATCAGGCCGGGCCCGGCTGATCGCCTCCACGTTCGCCATGCCGCGAGCGGTCTCGATCAGGATGTGGATCGCGATCCGGCCCGGCTCCCAGCCCTTCGCCTGCTCGATCTGGTCGAGCAGCGTGGCCACGAACTCGACGTCGGTGGGCGAGCCGACCTTGGGCACCAGGACCGTGTCCAGGACGTGTCCGGCCTGCTCCACGACCTCGACGACATCTCGGTAGCACCAGTGCGTGTCCAGACCGTTGATGCGGACGCTGACGGCGCATCCGGACCAGTCCTGGTGCAGGAGGGCCTGCACCACGTTCGCGCGCGCCTGCACCTTGTCGTCGGGCGCTACCGCGTCCTCCAGATCCAGGAACACCAGATCGGCGCCGAGCCCCGGCGCCTTCTCCATGGCTCGGACGTTGGTTCCGGGGACGGCGAGCTCGCTGCGGTGCAGCCGGTCCTTGAGGGCCATGGTGGTCAGCGAGGCAGCACGGCGTCGAAGGCGGTCAGGACCCGGTCCGCGGTCTCTCGGTTCGCGTTCACGCCCATCAGGCCGACCCGCCAGATCGGTGGCGCGGTCGGTCCGAGGCCACCGCCGACCTCGATGCCGTGCTCACGCAGGATCCGGGTCTGGATCTCCTTGCCGTCGACGCCCTCGGGAACGTCGATCGCCGACAGCTCCCACAGCTGGTGGTCCGGGTCGGACAGGAACGTGTAGCCGCGGTCGCGCATGGCCGTCTGGAAGTAGCGCCCGGCATCCTCGTGCCGCGCCCACCGGCTCTCCAGCCCCTCCTCGAGGGAGAGCCGGATGCCCTCGTACAGCGCGTAGTACTGCAGGATCGGCATGGTGTGGTGATAGGTCATGGGTCGCTCGATCCAGTACTTCTCCAGCAGATCGATGTCGAAGCTGAAGCTCACCGGCGACTTGCGGTCGCGGATCCGCTCCAGTGCGCGCGGCGACACGCTGAACGGGCTGAGCCCGGGCGGACAGCCGAGCGACTTCTGCGAACAGGAGTACGCGTAGTCGACGCTCCACTCGGCGGGGGAGACCTCCTCGCCTCCGAGCGAGGTGACCGCGTCCACCAGCAGCAGCGCCTCGGGCGCCTCGGCGCGGACGATCGCGCCGAGCTCGGCCACGGGATAGCGGACACCGGTGGAGGTCTCGGCGTGCACCACGCCGACGAGCTTCGTGTCGGGGTTGGCCCGCAGGGCCTCCTCGACCTGATCCAGCGGAACGATCTGTCCGAGCGGGGCCGTCAGCTCGATCAGATCGGTCTGGGCGCGCCGCGCCATCTCCGCGATGCGGGCTCCGAAGAACCCGGCGTGGATCACCAGCACCTTGTCGCCCGGCTGGGTCAGGTTCGCGAACCCCGCCTCCATGCCGGAGGTTCCCGAGGCGCTGAAGCACAGGGACAGGCCGTCGGGGCGGCGCCACAGCGCCTTCAGGCCCTCGACCAGATCGAGCAGGAGGTCCCAGAAGTCCGGGTCCAGGTGCCCGTTCATCGACAGGTTCATCTTCGCCAGGACCTCGGGGTTCACGTTCGAGGGCCCCGGCCCGCAGAGCAGCCGCGGTCCCGGGTCCAGGGCGGGGATCGAGCTCACGAGCTCACCCATGGGTCGCCTCCTTCCACGCCGGCCGGGCGGAACCGCCGGACGGCCGTGGCGGCCGGCAAGCGGTTCGGTCCCGAACGATTGAACGGTCGTTCAAAGAGGGCCGAAGTATAGGGCAGCGTTGGCCTCCGGCGCCAGCCCGGAGCGGCCTCGGCGGTCGGCGGTCGGGCCTAACCCTCGACGTCGATGCGTTCGATCACGACGTCCTCGCGAGGGCGGTCCTGCGCGCCGGTCGGCAGCTTGCTGATCGACTCGACCACGTCGTAGCCCTCGGTCACCTCGCCGAAGATCGTGTGCTTGCCGGTCAGCCAGGGCGCGGCGCCGACCGTGACGAAGAACTGGGAACCGTTGGTGCCGGGCCCCGCATTGGCCATCGCGAGCAGTCCCGGCTTGTCGAACCCCGGACCTTCGGGCGGGACCTCGTCCTCGAACGTGTAGCCGGGGCCGCCGGTCCCGGTGCCGGTCGGATCGCCGCCCTGGATCATGAAGCCGTCGATCACGCGGTGGAAGATCGTGCCGGGGTAGAGGGCCTCCGACTTCTGGGCGCCGTCGCGAGGGTCGGTCCATTCACGCCCGCCTGCGGCGAGCTCCGTGAAGTTCGCGACGGTCTTCGGCGCGTGGTCGGGCATCAGGCGCACGGTGAACGGCCCCTGGTTCGTGACGATCGTGGCGGTGGTCATGGCGGGCTCCTTGACGGCGTCGGGATCGAAACGGCAGTCTACGTCGCCGCGGCGCGATGCCCGTCCTCGCCGCACACCCGGGCCCGTCCTCACCGATCGGTGACGACCTCGGTCCGCGGTCGGGGGCGGCGCGTCCGGCGCCGGCCGCCGTCGCGTCGCAGATCCTCGGCGCGCAGCAGGGCCACCTGGTCGAGCAGGTTCGGTCTCACGTTGCCTCCTCCCGGTCGGCTGCGCCCGCGTAGCGCGACAGCACGCCTTGCCATCCCTGTCCGTACTCGGACCGGGCGCGTTCGGCGATGTCGCCGAGGCGCTCCCATCCGCGGTGCTCCAACTCCACCAACGTGCCGCCGGCCTCCGGCGTGAAACGCACCTCGAGCTCGGTGGGCGGGCGATCCTCCGTGTTCGGCTTCCACGCGAGCACCACGCGCGACGGCGGATCCCACACGAGGACCGTGCCCCACGTGCCCTCCGTGCCGTCGGACATCCGCTCCACGATGCGGCCGCCCTCCCGCTCCTCGAACTCCAGGGACTCCGCGCGGACCCGGCCCTCGTACGTGTCGACGGCGAGGGAGTGGAGGTCCAGGGGCCACCACGTGCCCATCTCCGGGTGAAGAGGCGGAAGGCGTCGGCGGGGGAGCGCCCCACCGTGACGCTCGAGCGGAGCGGTTCGATCGTGGTCGTCATGCTGATCCTCCTCGGTCGTCGGCTCGGTCGGCTCCGTCGGCGGCGTCCTTGAAGGCGGCGAGGACGTCGCTCCAGTAGCGCTCCAGGTAGGTCCGGAGCGCCGCCAGGCCCTGCGGATCCACCCGGTACAGCCGCCGCGTGCCCTCCCTGCGCTCGGTGACGAGCCCGGCGTCCCGCAGGACGCGCAGGTGCTGGGAGACGGCCGGCCGGCTCACGGGCAGCGCGGACGCGAGCTGGCCGACGGGGCGTTCGCCGCCGCGAAGCAGCTCGAGCACCGCTCTGCGCGTGGGGTCCCCCAGCGCGTCCAGCACGTCATCGGCACCTGCGTAAGCGTTCACTTACGGTAAGTATCGACTTACGGAACGCGAGATGTCAAGCCGGCGGCGTTCAGGAGCCGCGGATCGCGGCGAGCGCCTTGGGAACCGTGTCCTTGGGGCTCACCTTGTACCAGGCGCCCTCGATCCGGCCCTCGGCATCGATCAGGAAGGACGACCGGATGATGCCGAGATAGCTCTTGCCGTAGAGCGAGCGCTCGCCCCACGCTCCGTACGCCTCGGCCACGGCGTGGTCGGGGTCGGAGAGCAGCGGGAAGCCGAGCGAGAACTTCGTGTCGAACGCCGCCTGGTCGTTCACGGGCGAGGGACTGATGCCGAGCGCCTCGACCTCCAGACCCTCGAGGTCCGGCCGGGCGTCCCGCACGGCGCAGGACTGCGTGGTGCATCCCGGCGTGTCCGCCTCCGGGTAGAAGTACAGCAGGACGCGCCGGCCCCGCAGATCCGACAGCCGCACCGGTGCTCCCTTCTGATCCGGAAGGGTGAAGTCCGGAGCGGTGTCGCCCGCGCTCAACCTGATCATGACAGCATGCTATCGGCGCCCGGCTCCGACGTCGGCGCCGGACGTTGCGGGTGCATCGCTCCTTCCAGCTGCGCGGTGAGCGCGGGTCCGTCGGTGACGGGGAGGAGGCACGTGAACCGCTCGCACACGTACGCAGCCGGATGATCCTGCACCAGGCCTCGATCGCGAAGCAAGGGCACGTGTTCGCGCGCGTCCCGGTCGGCCGGATCCGCCCGCGCGAGCGCGACGTTCGGCAACCACCGTTCCGCGACCACGGCATCGACGAGCTCCCGCGTCGCCGGATCGGCGCGATCGCCGACGATCGCCACCTCGCGCGTGGGACCCAGATGCAGGTCCAGCGCGTTCAAGGCCCGCCCGAAGCCAACGGGCGCCTGCGCCATGGCGGACCGGACGAGTTGCAGCGCAGCGGTCGCCGCGCGTTCGAACGACGGGTCGCCCGTGAACAGGGACAGTCGCAGCAGCACCTCGGCGGCCGCGGAGTTGCCGCCGGGGACCGCGTTGTCGTACAGGTCCTTCGGACGCACGACGAGGGCCTCGGCGTCGCGGCCCGTCTGGAAGAAGCCGCCGCGCTCGTCGTCGGAGAACAGCTCGATCAGGTCGGTCGCGAGCGAGCTCGCCGCCTCGAACCATCGCGTCGCGCCGGTGGTCTCGTACAACGTGAGGCAGGCCGATGCCATCAGGGCGTAGTCGTCGGCGAAGCCCGGCGGCCCGATGACGCCCGCGCGCCAGGATCGGTGCAGGCGGCCGCGTTCGTCCCGCAGGCGCTCCAGGACGAACGACGCGCAGCGCTCCGCCGCCCGCACGAAGTCCGGTTCGCCGAGCGCGCGCCCGGCCTCGGCGAGGGCCTCGATCGCGAGGCCGTTCCACGCCGCGACGACCTTGTCGTCCGTGCCCGGGCGGACGCGCCGCTCGCGGACCTCGAAGAGGCGGACGCGAGCCGCCTCCACCTCGGCCTCGAGCGCGGCAGGGTCGAGCCCGTGCTCGATCGCGTACGCCTCGGAATCGAACGGGCGCCAGAGCACGTTCGTCCCCTCCCAGTTGCCCGCCGGCGTGGCTCCGAGACAGGCGGCGACCGGCTCGCTCACGAGCGAGGTGAGCTCGTCCCAGGTCCACGTGAAGAACCTGCCCTCCACGCCCTCGGAGTCGGCGTCCTGGGAGGACGAGAGCCCGCCCTCCTCCTGAAGCATCTCCCGCAGGAGGTAGCGAACCGTCGCGTCGGCGACGCGGCGGTAGCGGCCCGAGCGCGTCACGAGCCACGCGCGCGTGTACAGCCGCGCGAGCTGCGCGTTGTCGTACAGCATCTTCTCGAAGTGCGGGACGAGCCACGTGGCGTCCGTGCTGTACCGCGCGAACCCGCCGCCGAGGTGGTCGAAGATCCCGCCGTCGGCCATGCGATCCATCGTGACCGTGGCCATCTCGGCCGCGTCCGGCACGCCGCGGAGCGAGCGGCGGAGCAGGAATTCCACGGCCATGGGCTGCGGGAACTTCGGCGCGCCGCCGAAGCCACCCCACCGGGCGTCGAAGGATCGGCGGAGCACATCGGTGGCGGCGTCCGCGATGTCGGGCGACAGCGGCGCCGGGATCCCCCGCGCTGAGGTGCGCGGCGCGCGCGATGTGCTCGACGATCCGCGCGCCCTGCAGGGTCACCTCGTCGCGGCGATCGCGCCACGCCTCCGCGATCCCGGTCAGGACCTGCCGGAAGGCCGGCATCCCGTGGCGCGGCTCGGGCGGGTAGTACGTCCCGGCGTAGAAGGGCTCGCCGGCGGGCGTGAGGAAGGCCGTCAGCGGCCACCCGCCGTGGCCGTTCATCGCCTGGACGGCGTCCATGTAGACGGCGTCGATATCGGGCCGCTCTTCGCGATCCACCTTGATCGACACGAAGAGCTCGTTCATGAGCGCGGCGGTCCGTTCGTCCTCGAAGGACTCGCGCTCCATGACGTGGCACCAGTGGCAGGCCGAATAGCCGATCGAGAGCAGGATCGGCCGGTCCTCGGCCCGCGCCCGCTCCAGCGCCTCCTCGCCCCAGGGGTACCAGTCCACCGGGTTGTGCGCGTGCTGCAGCAGATAGGGGCTGCTCTCCCGTGCCAGGCGGTTCGTCGGTCGTTCGCTCACGGTCCCAGTGTCTCGCGCCCGGCCGGCTCCGCCGGGCCATACCGAGATACGTAGCCCGCGGGCTTCAGACGGCCCGGCCCGCGTGCCGATGGGGGAGGGGAGATGAGCAGGGATATCCGCGTCCTCGTGGTGGATGACGATCCGCGGCTCGTCGAAGGGCTCATGAGGATGCTTCCCACCGGGATCAGCGTGCTCGGCCCGGTCGACGGCGCCGCGGAGGCCGCGGCACGCTGGGAGGACGGATCCGTGGACCTCGCGATCGTGGACCTCGACAGAGCCGACGAGCGGGGCCTGGAGATGGTGGGCTCCCTGCGCGACGCGTGCGAACGAGCCCGCGTCCTGGTCATGACCGATCGGGAGGGACCGGAGCTGGTGGCCGGCGCGCTCGGCGCCGGCGCCTGTGGCTTCCTGTCCAAGTCCACACAGGCGGACGAGGCGATCCAGACCTTCCGCCGGGCGATCGCGGGCGAGCTCGTCCTGCCCGCCAGCGACCTCGCGGTGATGGTCCGCAAGCTCGACCGTCGCGGCCCCGACGTCAGCAACGAGGCCCGGCTCAGCTCCCTCACGTCGCGGGAGAACGAGATCCTGCAGGCGCTGTGCGACGGGAAGTCCACGAACGAGGTCGCGGGAGCGTTCGGCATCAGCCGCATGACCGTGCAGAGCCACGTGAAGAACATCCTGTCCAAGCTGGGCGTGCACTCGAAGATCGAGGCCGTCACGCTGGCATGGCGCTACGGCCCGGCGGCCGAGACGCGCACGGCCTGACGGCCCAGAGACCGGCTAGAGATCGGCCAGATACCAGGCCCCACACGGGGAACGGTAGCCTGTGCCCGACATGGGCGGCCCCGACACCGGCGCGATCGACCGGCCCGTCCGCGTGCTCGTGGTGGACAGCCATCCGGTGCTCCGAGGCGTGGTCCGCATGGCCTGCGGGTCCACCGCGGATCTCGAGGTGGTGGCCGAGGCGGGCGGCGTCGCCGAGG
The DNA here is from genome assembly GCA_963832225.1 of uncultured Actinomycetes bacterium. Lineage (GTDB taxonomy): Bacteria > Actinomycetota > UBA4738 > UBA4738 > HRBIN12 > JALYMB01. The sequence continues at coordinate 183,699 of CAWHTI010000015.1, read as the reverse complement.
CCCTGGAGGCGGCCGCCGCCTCCGACCCCGACGTCGTGGTGCTGGACCTCGAGCTCTCGGACGGCGACGGGACGGACCTGATCCGGGAGCTGCAGTCGACGGGATCCTCGGCCCGCGCCCTCGTCCTGACCGATCGGACGAACGGCGCGGCGGTCCTCGGATGTCTGCGCCTGGGCGTGGCCGGCTACGTCGACAAGTCCACCGGCATCCGGACCATCGGGACGGCGATCCGCCGCGTCGGCCGGGGTGAGCGGGTGATCGACCGGGAGCTCGAACAGGCGGCGGTGATGGAGCTCGGCCGGTTCGCCCGGCAGGCCCGCGAGGGCGCGGAGATGGCCGCCTCACTCACCCGCCGGGAGCTCGAGATCCTGGAGCTCATCAGCAGCGGCCTCACGATGCGCCAGGTGGCGACCCGCCTGGGCATCTCGCCGAGGACGGTCGAGACCCACGTCGCCAAGCTCTACCGCAAGCTCGCGGTCCGAACCCGGGTGCAGGCGGTCGCGCGGGCGGCGTCCCTGGGGCTCATCGACCTGGGCTGAGCGCCCCGCGCCCGGCACCCGGGCGGCGGTCGTTCGGCCCCCCGCTCAGGTCTGCGTGGCGGATTGCCGAAGACCACTCTGGGCCAGGAGTTGTTCGCTCCGGGCTCGGCACGACCCGTCCCAGCTACCTCACCCGGAGGTCATGGCCAAGCGCACCGCTCTCGTGGCGCCACCGGCGGCGCCCGGCGTCCGGCGTCTGGGGGTGGTCGTCGTCGACCCGCTCCCGGTGGTCCGCGCCGGGCTGTCCCTGCTGATCGAGGATCGTCCCGACATGGAGGTCCTGGCGGAGGCCGGCGACGCCGACGAGGGGCTCGAGGCGATCCAGCGCCTGCGACGCAGCCGGGTCGTGGTGCTGGTGGGGCTAGGGCTCGGCGGGGAGCACGACGCCTACTGGCTGATCCGAGCCGTTCGCGAGCGGTTCCCGTCCCACGCCATCCTCGGGTGCGGCGCCAACGCGGATCCCACCGACATCTCCCGCGCGCTGTTCGTCGGCGCCGACGGGTTCGTGGACAAGAACATCGACCCGGTCGACTTCCTGCAATCGCTGCGGCGAGCGGCCAACCACGAGATGGTGCTCTCCGGGCCGACATCCGGGTCCGTCGGCCGGATCGCCGACGGCATCGAACGACGCCGCGACGTGGAGCGCAGGCTGACCGAGCGGGAGCGCGAGGTCCTGGTCGTGGCGGCAGAGGGCCTCACGGCGCGGGAGATCGCCGTCCGGCTCGGCGTGCGGGAACGCACGGTGACCACCCACCTGGCGCGCATCTACGGCAAGCTCGGCGTGGGAACGAGGCTCGCCGCGATCCGGCTCGCCACGCAGTCCGGCCTCGTCTCCGCGGGCGGCGTGGAGTAGCCGGACTCAGGCATCACGAACGAACACGGATCCGTCGTCGTCCTGATAGACGCGCCGCCACCCGGGATCCCGGCCGATGCGCTCCACGAGCTCGCCGCTCTGCCCGGGACTCAGCACCACGACGTCGACGTCCCAGCGGTCGAGGATCCCCTGCCATCCCTCCCGGCCGTTCGCGGCGTCCAGGTAGTCGGTCCACACGCGAGCGGGGTACACCTCGATCCGGGAGTCGACGAAGACGAGCCGGTCCGGCAGGCGGAACTCGAACCACGAGGCCCAGACCTGGTCGACCCAGATGCGGTCGCCCGGCGCGCTGACGCGGGAGGTCGCCGCGGCGATCCCCTCGGGCGCCTCCTTCAGCACGGCCGAGGCCTGGCGGGGGGAACGTCCCGCCACCAGGGCAGGGCCAGCACCGTTGCCGCGACCACGATCGCCACCATCGTAAGGTTCATCACCGGCGAGCCGCGGCGCTCGGCGGAGGGCGATCCGCCGTCGTCGGAGGCGACGCTCGGGGCCGGGCGGAGCAGTCCGGCCACGGTCACGGGCGCGACCAGTCCCCACCACACGACCCCGCGGATCGCGGGCAGGGCCAGCGCGAAGAAGCAGGCCAGCCGCAGCAGCGTGGGCCACGGCACCGGCTCCGAGCGCCGCGCCACGAGCCACGTCACGAACGCCGCCGACACGAAGAGGCCGGCGCCCGTGAAGGACCGGATCGTGGTGGGCTCCCACTCCGAGGCGAACCGGGTGATGGTGGGATTGGTGCCGATCGTCGCGGTGTAGATCCAGACGCCGACGCCGAAGGGATTCACCAGGGTGGCGGCCGCGGCCGCGACCCCGATCAGCAGCGTCCGTCGCGCTCCCGGCGCGTGATCGCGGCGGTCCTCCAGCCAGTCGAAGCCCACGAGCACCGGTCCCAGGATGAAGCTGCCGTGGACGTTGGCCCAGATCACGACGAGCAGCGGGATCGCCAGCTGCCGCCCCGGATGCCGACGGCGGGTGGCGGAGATCCAGAGGGTGGCGGCGAACAGCGGTACGGCGAGCAGCTGGGGCCGCATCCCCAGGTTCTGCGAGCTCAGGAGGTACGAGGCCACGGTCAGACCGGCGGCTGCGCGAGGGGAGGCGCCCGAGGCCCGGCACGCGAGGAAGACGAACACGAACGTGCCGCCGGTCAGCGCCCCCTTGAGCAGGACCACGCTGTTCCAGCCCCCTGCCCGGTACACCGCGGCCAGGATGGCCTGGGCGAGCCATTGCTGATCCGTCCATGCGGCCCCCGGCGCCGAGAACGTGAATGTGTCCACGCGGGGCAGCGTGCCGTGCAGGATCTCCTCGCCGAGGCGGATGTGATAGCTCAGATCCACCGTCGACATGGCGAAGGCGAGCCCGGCGATGAACGGGATGGAGATCGCGATCAGCGTCCAGACCCGATCCAGGGTGAGGAGGGGACCGGACCCGCGGGCCTGCTCGCGCTCGGCGCCTCGTTCCATCAGCGAATCCTACGGGTCGCCTCCGGCGTCTTCGGGAGCGCGGGCCTCAGGCACCGAGCCGAGCGTGGGTACGTAGAAGTACGTAACCGTTCTCAGGGATATTCGGAATACAAACCGGAGCCTCCGACGCCGAACATCTCTGTGGGCGAAGTTATTCGCCCGGGGCCACGGCCTCCGGATGGTTCGGAAGGGGGTGTCAGGATGCTTCTTCGGATGTTCACCGGTGCTCAGACCTACTGGGCCGACCTCCGCATGCGGATGCAGGAGGAGGGCGGTGCGACGGCGGTTGAGTACGCACTCATGATTGCACTGATCGCTGCCGTCATCATCGTCGCAGTCCAGTTCATCGGAAACTCTGCAGAGACGAAGTTCTCGTCCGTCGGCAACGCGATCAACGACGCCGGCAATAGCTAGCAGCCGGTCGGCACCGCATCAGAGCGGCCACACCGGCCGCTCACTCCTCCCCGGGTGATCCTCGGAGGGGAGTGAGGGGCCGGTGACGGCAGACCCCCCGGACCGATCAGGAAGGCAGGGCCCCCATCTATGAAGACCCGTACGAAGCTCCGTGGCGAGGAGGGCGCCGCCGCGGTGGAGTTCGCCATCGTCGTGAGCCTGCTCTTCGTGATCCTCTTCGGGATCATGGAGTTCGGCCTCGCGTTCTTCGAGTTGCAGAACCTCCGCTCCGCGGCGCGTGAGGGCGCCCGGACGGCGGCGGTGAACGGGAACCGCACGGAGATCCGGGACTCGCTCGTCGCGGGCGCCTCCGGGTCCCTGCCGTCGAGCTACGGCACCGGCGCCTATCAGGTGAAGGTGAACGGATCGTCGACGGCGGCCGACCAGCCCTGCGACGGCAACGAGACCCAGGGCGACGAGGTCAGGGTGACGTTGCCTCTGGGCACGCTGCCGTCCAACGTCCAGTCCACGTTCCAGGTCAACATCCCGTTCCTGCCGGAGATCACGCTGACTCCGACGATCGAAGGCTCCTTCCGATGCGAGTGAGGCGCACACTCAGGAGCGTGCGGGCGGACGAGCGGGGGGTCGTCGCCCCGATCGTCGTGATCTGCATGATCGCGATCTTCGCCATGGTGGTCCTGACCATCGACGTCGGCAACCTGCTGTACGAGCGCCGGAAGATGGTGAACGCCGCGGACGCGGCGGCCCTCGCCGCCGCGCAGACCTGCGCCGACAGCGACGACACGAGCGATCCTCGCGACGTCGCGGACCGCTTCGCCGAGGACAACGTGCCCGAGGCCACCCGCGTGAGCTACGAGGACCCCGGCTGCGGCACCGGTGAGGGCCACGTGAGCGTCGTCTACACCGAGCCCAAGGGGCTGTTCTTCGCGCCGGTCCTCGGCCTGGGACGGAACTCGACCATCACCACGAAGGCCACGGCCGAGTGGGTGCCGGGAGGGTCGACCAACCCGGTGCCGTTCGTGGTGCAGTCCAGCACGTTCCAGTCCGGCAACTGCGACCTCCCCGATCTCCCGATCGACACCGTGTGCCACTTCTGGGAGGACAACGGCGGGGGCGGCGCCGGCGGGTTCGGCGGCTCGGCGTTCGGCTTCATCGACGTGAACCCAGACTCCTGGAACGTCACTGACCCGAACTCGTGCAACGGCAACCCAGACAAGAACAGCCTCAGGGACTACGCGGCCGCGGGAGGCTACAACGGCTCGACGCCGCTGCCCGCCCTCAACTATCCCGACCCGACGTGGGCCTGTGGCGTCAACGGCCTGACCACGCCGACGTTCGAGGCGCTCGCCGAGAACAAGGGCGAGATCCTGGCCTTCCCGGTGGTCGACGACAACATCATCACCCAGGGCAGCTTCGTCAAGGCCTGGAACGTGATCGGCTTCGTCCAGATGGAGCTCGTGGACGTGATCCGGGCGAAGGACGGCGCCTCAGGCGGCAGCGAGGGATCCTGCGCGGTGACGATCCCCCAGCCGGGCGCCACGAACGGCACGTCCTACACGCTGAGCTTGATGGGCTCGATGTCGGGGGCCTCCGACTGCCCCAACAGCAACGCCGCGCTCGACGAGGTCACCCAGCTCGAGCTGCGCGGATGTCAGACCACCACCAGCCTCTGCACCGTGGGCACGGATTACACGCTGACCCCGTCGAGCGGCGTCCCGCTGCAGATCACCTTCAAGCGCGACATGCCGCACCCGGTCAAGGTGAGCTTCGGCTGGAAGTACTTCGGCGTGTGCGGCGAGCCCGCCTCCAACAACAGCGGGTACTGCTTCGTGCTGAAGTGGAAGGGCGTCCAGCTGGGCAATGCCCCCGGCGGGGCGAACTTCGGCCTGGTCAAGGTGCGCCTGTGCGACCCGGCCCTGGCCGATTCGTGTGAGACCACGGCCTAAAGTCCGGACGCAGAACGTGCGAAGGTAACAGAGCGGGATCGAGCACCACCGGATCCCCAGAAGGTCTGAGAGTGCGGGAGTACACAGTGCGGGAGAGGAGAAACCCATGAGGTCACGAGGTCTGGTAGTCGCGCTCGCGCTGCTCCTGGCGATCGGAGCGACGGCGGCGGTGTTCCTGTACGTCAACGGCGTGCGCGAGGAGGCGAAGACCGGCGGGGATCTCGTCCCGGTCGTGGTCGCCTCGGAGAACATCCCTGCCAACACGGAGTTGAACCCACTGCTGGAGTCGGGGACGTTCACCACCGTGAGCGTCCCGCCGGAGACCCTCGTGGCGGACGCCGTGACGGACCCGGTCGAGCTCCAGGACCAGACCACGACCTTCCCGATCCTCGCCAACGAGCCCATCTCGCTGAGCCGCCTGTCCAGCGGTGAGGGCGTCACCGGCGGAAGCCTCGGGATCACGTCCGGGCACGTCGCGACGTCGTTCCGGGTCGACGGGCCTCCCGGCGTGGGCGGTCACGTGGTCCGCGGCGACAACGTCGTGGTGTACGCCACGTTCAACGGCGTGAAGGTCTTCAAGTCGTTCAAGGACCTGATCAACGAGGCCACCAACGCGAAGACGAACGTGAACGCTCCGGCTCAGTCCCAGGAGTCGCTGCCGGCCCTCACCGTGACGCTCATCCCGACCGTGAAGGTCCTGGACGTCGAGAACCCGGTCGAGTCGACGGACGGCAAGACGTCCGAGGGACAGGTCACGCTCACGCTCGACCTGCTGCCGGAGGACGCCGCGAACATGGTGTACGCCGCCGAGCAGGGCTCCCTCTGGTTCGGCCTGTTGCCGCCCGGCGAGGAGGGCATCCAGCTTCCCGCCGCGACGGTCCCGCTCGACAAGGTGCTGGGGAAGAAGGCGTGACCGACGCCAGCATCGTCGCGGTCGGGACGCCGCAGTCCTTCCGTCAGCAGCTGGCCCGCGCCCTCGAGGTCGAGCCGGACGAGATCGGATGGGTGCAGAGCGCCACGGCGGCCGAGGAGCTGTTGATCAACGCCTTCCAGGCGATCGACTGCCTCGTCCTGTCCTCCGAGGTGAAGGAGGCCGACGCTCTCGGGCTCGCGGAGTTCGTGGGGCGGTCGGCCCCCGGCACGGCCATCGTGCTGGTGCGCGACCACACGTGGAACGGGCTGCTGCCCGCGGCGATGCGGGCGGGCATCCGTGACGTCGTCGACCTCACGCAGGGGAGCGAGGAGCTCCGCGATGCGGTCGAGCGCGCCATCGTGTGGGCGACCAACCTGCGCCAGGTCGCGCAGGGCGGTCAGGAGAGCGCGCACACCCGCGGCCGCATCATCTCGGTCTTCAGCTCCAAGGGCGGCACCGGCAAGACGTTCCTCACCACGAACCTCGCAACGGCGATGGCCGAGCTCACGGGCAAGGACACGGCGGTGGTGGACCTGGACATCGACATGGGCGACGTCTTCACGTACTTCGGCCGTGAGCCGAGCGCGACGATCCAGGATCTGATGGCCCTGGGTGAGGGCGGCGACTCCGGCGCGATCCGCGCCGCGGGCGTCCAGCTGGGCGACCACATCTGGGCATACGGCGCACCGCCGGACCCAGCCGCCGAGGCGCCGGCCGGCGAGGCCGTGGGCAAGTTCCTGCGCGCCCTGCGCAGCAACTTCCCGTACCTCGTGGTGGACGCATCGGTGGACTACTCGGATTCGGCGCTGGTGTGCTTCGACCTGTCGGACGCGATCTGCCTGGTCACGGGCCTCGACGTCGTGGGCGTCAAGCACCTGTCCAAGGCGCTCGACACCCTGCTGTCGATCGGCTTGCCGCGTGAGCGCTTCCACGTGGTCCTGAACCGCGCGGACTCCAAGGTCGGCCTGGACGCCACCGACGTGGAGCGGGTCATGAAGATCCAGGTCGACGCCATGATCCCGTCGAGCCGTCTGGTACCGACGTCGCTGAACAAGGGACGCCCGGTGGTGCTCGACGAGCCCACCTCAGAGGTGTCCGTGAGCATCCGCAACCTGGCGGCGAAGTTCGCCGGCTCGGTGGATCCCGCCGAGCCGAACGCGGCCCCGATCGTGAAGAAGAAGTTCCGACTGTTCTCCAAGAGCTAGTAGGAGGAGACCCCGATGTCGTTGGCAGACAGGCTGGCGAAGGCCCAGCAGCGTGACCGGATCTCGGAGGTCCGCGCCCGCGTTCAGGAGCGCCTGGTCGAGGTCCTCGGACCGCGTCTGTACGACTCGACCCTCTCCGACACCGAGCTGGAGGGGCTGGTCCACCAGCGCCTCCGCGAGCTCCTGGACGAGGAGGAGGCGCCGCTCTCCGCACAGGAGAAGCTGCTCGTCGTCCGTCAGATCGGCGACAGCGTCCTGGGACTCGGACCGCTGGAGCCGTTCGTGCGCGACCCGGAGGTCACTGAGATCATGGTGAACGGCTGGGACACGATCTACGTGGAGCGCGCGGGCAAGCTGTACTGGACCGGCACGAAGTTCCACGACGAGCAGCAGCTACGGCGCACGATCGACAAGATCGTCGCGAAGGTCGGACGGCGCGTCGACGAGGCATCGCCCTACGTGGACGCCCGCCTGCCCGACGGCTCGCGTGTCAACGCGATCATCCAACCGCTCGCGATCGACGGTCCGTCGCTCACGATCCGAAAGTTCTCGAGCGACCCGTACGGGGCAGAGGACCTCGTCGAGTTCGGCACGTTCACGTCGCCGGTCGCCAAGTTCCTCGAGGCCTGCGTCCGCGGACGGGTCAACATCATGGTCTCGGGCGGAACCGGCGCCGGCAAGACGACGACGCTGAACGTGCTGTCGTCGTTCATCCCCGACGACGAGCGCATCATCACGATCGAGGACGCCGCCGAGCTGAAGCTGCAACAGCCACACGTGGTCCGGCTCGAGTCCCGCCCGCCGAACATCGAGGGCCGCGGAGCCGTGACGATCCGGGACCTCGTTCGCAACGCGTTGCGCATGCGTCCCGACCGCATCGTGATCGGGGAGTGCCGTGGCCCCGAGGCCCTCGACATGCTGCAGGCCATGAACACCGGTCACGACGGATCCATCAGCACGATCCACTCGAACTCGCCACGCGACTCGCTGTCGCGACTGGAGACGATCACGATGATGGCCGGCATGGAGCTGTCGCCGAAGTCGATCCGTGAGCAGGTGGCGTCGGCGATCCAGCTGATCGTGCACCAGCAGCGCCTGAAGGACGGGACGCGCCGGCTCACGCACGTGACGGAGGTCGCGGGCATGGAGGGCGAGGTCGTGACGTTGCAGGACCTCTTCACGTTCGATTTCGCGGCGGGCATGGACGATGAGGGCAAGTTCAAGGGCCGCCTGAAGTCCACCGGTCTGCGTCCCCGGTTCCTGGAGAAGCTCGCCGAGCGCGGGGTGCAGGTCGACCCCGAGCTCTTCGCCCTGGAGGAGCGGGGGAGCCTCCGGTGATCGCCGAGGCGTTCTGGTCGAGCTCCACCGCCCTCGCGCTCGTCGTGGCGCTGGTCTTCGGGGCGATCACCGGGCTGATGTGGCTGCTGCTCGGCTCCGCCGCGCGACGCAAGGCGGACCGTGAGATGGCGCTTCGGCTCCGGTCGTCCGGGCAGTCGGCGTCGGCGGCCCTCGAGGCCGCCGCGGCGGGCGGCGGCTGGATCCCGCAGGGTGTGACGTCGTTCGGCCGGCGGTTCGCCTCGGCGGGCGGCTTCGGCGAGGCCCTGGACATGCGGCTGGAGGCGGCGGGGGTGAGCCTGCGATCGGGCGAGTTCGTCGTGGCCTCCGCGGGGGCGGCGCTCGTCGCGGCCTTCGTGGGCGTGACGGTCTTCGACACCTGGATCTTCGGCGTGATCTTCGCCGGCGCCGGCGCGGCGGCACCGTGGTTCGCGCTCCAGTACCAGCTCGGCCATCGGGCGGAGAAGCTGCGTGAGCAGCTCCCCGACGTCCTCACGATCCTGGCGAGCTCGCTGCGTGCCGGGCACAGCTTCCTGCAGGCGCTCGACACCGTCTCCAAGGAGATCCCCGAGCCGGCGGCGGGCGAGTTCGTCCGTGTCGTGGCGGAGGTGCGGCTGGGTCGTCCGGTGGAGGACGCGCTCGGCGCGCTGGCCGACCGCGTGGGCAGCCCCGACTTCAAGTGGGCCGTGCTCGCCGTGAACATCCAGCGTGAGGTCGGCGGTAACCTCGCGGAGATCCTCGACAACGTGGCGCACACGCTGCGCGAGCGCGCGGTCCTGCGTCGTCAGGTGCGCGTGCTCACCACCGAGGGCCGCCTCTCGGCGTGGGTCCTCGGCATCATGCCGTTCGTGATCGCGCTCTACATGTACGCGGTGAACAAGGCCTACATCAGCCTGCTCGTCACCACCACGGTGGGCTGGATCCTGTCGATCGGGGCGCTGGGGCTGCTCACGCTCGGCATCCTCTGGATGAGAAAGATCGTGAAGATCGATGTCTGAGCTGTGGCTGGTCCTCGCGCTGGTCGGCACATTCGGCGCCATCCTCCTGGCCGGGTTCGCCCTCGATGGTGTTCGCACCGAGCGCAACCGCGCCGTCCGGCTCCTGGAGTCCCAGGTTGCGGGCTCCGACGTCAACGCGCGCGAGCAGGAGATGGACGAGTCCTTCTCGAGGCGGGCCCTGGTACCTGTCCTGACCGGCGCGGCGCGCGTGGCGCGGCGGGTCACGCCGCTCGACGCGAGGGACCGGCTGACGCACAAGCTGCTGCTGGCGGGGAGCCCCGCCGGCTGGGACGCGGAGCGCGTCATGGCGTTCAAGATCATCGGGATGGTCGTCGGCCTGGTGCTGGGCCTGGCGATCGGGACCTACACCGGACTGTCGCCCACCGTGACGATCCTCATCGCGGGGCTCTTCACGTTCGCGGGGTTCGTCGCTCCGGACTCGATCGTGAACGGTCGGGTGGACGACCGTCAGCGCGAGATCCTGCGCACGCTCTCGGACACGCTCGACCTGCTGACGATCAGCGTCGAGGCCGGCCTGTCCTTGAACGCGTCGATCTCCCAGGTGGTGCAGAACGTCCCCGGCGTGCTGTCGCAGGAGTTCGCACGCATGCTGCAGGAGATCCAGCTGGGTGTGCCGCGCTCCGACGCCTTCCGGCACCTCGCGGAGCGCACCGACGTCGACGAGTTGAACGCGTTCGCGTTGGCGATGGTCCAGGCGGACGTGTTCGGCGTGAGCATCGCGGGCGTGTTGCGGACCCAGGCCGAGCAGCTCCGGATCAAGCGCCGGCAGCGGGCCGAGGCCAAGGCCCAGCAGATCCCGGTCAAGATCGTGTTCCCGCTGATCCTGTGCGTCCTTCCGTCCCTGTTCGTCGTGATCGTGGGCCCGGGCGCGATCCGGATCGTCACCAGCGTCCTGGGCGCCTGAGCGGACGCAGGCCCCCGCACGATCGTTCGGACGCGGGCTCCCGCCCGGCAGTGCCGCCCTTCGCCGGATGTCCGGCGTTCCGCCACGGGGTACCGTCCCGAGTGCGGATGACGGGCGCCGGCTGGGAGACTCTCACCAGGTGCGGAACGAGGAGGTCTTGATGCAGGGTCGACTGGGCGATGTCGCCGACACGGCGAGCACCCAGGCAGAGCGGACCCTGCGCATCCCCGAGGCCGGCCGCGCACCGTCCGCCCGGGCTCAGTACCGCTCGCTGTACCGGCTCACCGCCCTCACGGACGTCGCGGCGATCGCCGTGGCGCTCATGGTCGCCCACTGGATCCGATACGGGATCGGCGCCCCCCGGGGGCAGTTCCTGATGCTCCTGCTCGGATCGCCCGTGACGGTGCTCGTCGTCTACACCGCGTTCGGGCTCTATCACGCACACCGGTTCACCCCCGCCGAGGAGTTCCGCCGGATCATCCTCGCGGTGACCGTGGGACTGATCGGGCTCGTGACGTTCTCGTTCTGGTCGATGGCATCGCTGTCCCGATCGTGGCTCGCGCTGTCCTGGGCCTTCGGCGTCCTGCTCGCCCTGGGCACCCGGCGCGTCTGGCACGCCCTGGTGTTCCGAGCCAGGATCCGGGGACGGTTCCTGTTCCCGACCCTGATCGTCGGGACCAACGTGGAGGCCATGCACCTCGAGACGGCCATGCATCATCCCCGCTTCGGCTTCCGCTCCCTGGGTCTCGTCGCCACCGAGCAGTCGCCGCCCTCGCGCGGCCCCGCGGTCCTGGGCGGCGTCGACGATCTCCGGGAGCTGATCCGCACCACGGGGGCCGAATGCGTGTTCGTGGCCGCCAGCGCGCTCTCCTCGGCGGAGATCGCCCACGTGGCCAAGGCGGTGCGTCTGGAGGGCGTCGAGGTGCGCGTCACCGCGACCCTGCCCGAGATGCTGGCCTCGAGGCTCTCCGTGCAGCCGATCGGGGGGATGATGGCGCTCTCCCTGAAACCCGTGCGCCTCTCCGGGACGCAGGCCGCCGTGAAACGGGCGTTCGACCTGACGGTGTCCTCGATCGCCCTGTTGGTGCTCTCACCGCTCCTGCTCACGATCGCGCTGGCCGTCCGGATCACATCGTCGGGGCCGATCTGCTACCGCCAGGCGCGGGTCGGCCAGCGGGGCCGACCGTTCACGATCCTGAAGTTCCGCACGATGCTGGAGGGCGCCGACACCATGGTCGCGGAGCTCCGGCTGAAGCACGGGATGAACGACCTGATGTTCAAGCTCCAGGACGATCCCAGGGTCACGCGCGTCGGGCGGCTCCTGCGGAGGTTCAGCCTGGACGAGCTCCCGCAGCTCCTGAACGTCCTCCGGGGCGAGATGAGCCTCGTGGGTCCCCGCCCGCCGCTCCTCGAGGAGGTCTCGGAGTACGAGGACTGGCAGTTCGACCGCCTCGAGGTTCCGCCCGGCGTGACCGGTCTGTGGCAGGTGAGCGGCCGCAGCGACCTGTCCTTCGACGAGTGCGTCCGGCTCGACCTGTTCTACATCGAGAACTGGTCGCTCGCCTACGATCTCTACATCGTGGCGAAGACGCTGCCGGTCCTCGTCAGCCACCGCGGCGCCTACTGAGCCCTCCGGTCGGCCCGGATCCTGCGTTCAAGTTCCAACCCCGTCGATGCCGATACCTCAGAGGTGACCCGAGCACGCACCCTGGACAAGATCATGGCCGCCTTCGCGGAGGCGGTCGCCGCCGGTGACTTCGAGCGGGCGGAGGGCTGGCTCGCGGTCGCGCGGTTCTCGCAGGCGCGTTCCGGTGTGTCCCCGGATCATCTCGATCGAGGACGGATCGCGCTCAGGTCGGCCGGGCATCGCCAGAAGGCGTAGGTCGTCCGACTCGTTGCGCGTAGTCACCCTTCTGGCCTACACTACGCTCCTGACCTGGACTTCTCCCGCAGGAAAGGGGCAACACCGCATGAAGCGCATCGGCTTCGCAGCACTGACGGCGGTCCTGTTCGTGCTGGGGCTCGCGGCACCGGCGTTCGCCGGCTACGCGCCGCCCCCGCCGGACCCGGGCGGCACGCACGGCGGCACCGCTTTCACCGGTTCAGACGTTTCCCTGGGCATCGTACTCCTCGTGGCGCTCGTCGTCGTGGGCGCGGTCGCGCTCCTCGTCAGCAAGCGTCGCGTGGCGGCTCAGCCCTGACACAACGGATCCGCTCGACCCGGGCCCCGGCCGACGGCCGGGGCCCGTTCGCGTCCCGGGCTCAGAGCGGGGTCGAGAGGAATCGGGTGAGATCGCGCCACGCGCGGACGGGCAGGCTCGGCCGGAACTTCACCCACAGATCCAGGTCGGCGCCCGGCGCGCCGCGATAGACGACCAGGTCGCCCTCGAGTCCGAGCTCCGGGCTCATCTCGGTCGCATGCATCCCCGCCGGGAGCGTGATCGTCACCCGAACGTCGTCCGGGTTGATCAGGGCCTGTGCGGCCACGTGCAGACGGTAGACGCCTCCGGAGCTGTTCCCCTCCCAGGCGCGCGGCAGCGACAGACGCTCCCGGAGCGAGCTCGTCCCGCCGGGCGCGATCCGCTGATACGTCGCGAGGTAGGGATGGCCCAGCTCCACGTGCAGCCCCGTATCCACGGCCTCGCCGTCGACGGTCGCGGACGCCACCCCGCATCCGTCGCCGCAGTACACCTGCAGGATGGCGATGTTCTCGCCGGGGGACGACGTCACGCCCGGCGCCGGACCGATCACGTACGGCGGGTACCCGCTGGTGGGCGCGTCGTTGTGCAGCTCGACCGACAGATCCGCCTGTGCCGACCCGCCGTCGCCGAGCCGCACGTCGTAGCTCACGATCCGCCGCTGGTAGAAGTCGAGCTTGGTGGCCGATGCGTTGTTCTGAACCACCGCCAACAGATCGCCCGGCGGCGGGTCGAAGGCGCCGCCCACGCCGGACGCACGCAGGCCCGACTCCAGCTGGTCCTCGGCGCTCCAGAGCTGGATGTGGCCCGCCGAGGCGGTGGCGGCGAGGTTCTTCAGGGCGAAGAGGCTGGCGTCCGGCCGTTCGAGGAACCGGTCCACGACGGAGGCGGCCACGGCTCCCAGTACCTGCTTGCGCTCGCGCGGGTCTCGCAGCTGCCGGTAGGCCTCGTTCGTCACGAACGCCACCACGTCGTCGGCGGACACCCGGACGTCCAGACCGGGGATCAACGTGGGCCCGGTCGCCGTCAACAGCGCCTCCAGCGCGAACGGATCGGCCGTGATGACGCCGTCCACCGCGTCACCCGTCGCGACCTCGTACGCCTCGGCCATCGTGGCGGCGAAGGACGGGAAGTCCGGCGTCATGTTCGCGTTCAGCCAGAAGCCGTCGCCCTGCCGGTAGTGGGCGTAGTTGTCGGCGTAGTCGGGCGTGGCGCCCGGCAGGTCGGCGACGTCCAGGAGCGGGAGCTGCTGCGTAGGAGCGAACCGCCCGAAGCGGAAGCGGCCGGCGTCCACCGTCAGGAGGGCGTACGCGCCGAGGAGTCCGCCCCCGCCCCGGCTCTCCGCGGGATTCACGGCGCCGAACAGATACGCGCGTCGTCCCTCGGCGCCCAGGAACGCCGGGAGCCCCGCGAGGACGTCGGCCCCCGTCACGAGCTGCTGGTGCAGGTCGGTCAGGGCCTCGAGGGCGTCGGCGCGGGCGTCCGCCACGGGCGCCGCCACCAGATGGCTCGCGGATCGCTGCAACGTGGCGAGCGCTCCGGAGGCCAGGACCTCGGCGCTCGATACCGGCTCGGCGAGCGCCGCGATCCGCTCGATCGGGATGACGCCGTCGGCGGGGGACAGGGACCCCAGCCCGCCCGGCAACGCCGCGACCGCATCCGCGATCACCGTGCCGGCTCGCGCCGTGTCCAGGCCCGCGTCCGCGAGCGAGCCGATCGCGTCGGGGGTTCGACCCAGGACCGGCAGGAGCCCGGCGGCCCGGAGCCAGGGAGCGTCTCCGGTGCCCTGGGCGGCCTCGAAGGCCGCCTGCGCGGCCAGGAACTCCTCCTGCGCATCCGCCGGCTCGCCCGCCACGAGGTCCGACTGCCCCGCGGCCAGCGCGTCCCGGCCGCGCGACAGCGACGCGAACGTCACGGCGGCGGAGACGGCGCACGCGAGCACGGCGACGCCGAGCAGGCCGAGCACGATCCACAGCACCCGCCGGCGGCGTCCGGGGCGCGGCGGGCGGCCGTCGGGCTCCATGCGAAGCAACGTAGCAGGTCATTGCGGCGCGCCGGCCGAGCCCACCGGCGGGCCACTGCTAGGCTTCGCCGTCATGCAGGTGGCCTATCAGGGCGAGCCCGGCGCCTACAGCGAGACCGCGGTGCGCCGGCTGTTCACCGACGCCGAGCCGATGCCGTGTGAGACCGTTCGGCTCGTCTTCTCCCGGGTCACCAGCGGCGAGGTTCCCTACGGCGTGGTGCCGCTCGAGAACTCCCAGGCCGGCTCGGTCAACGAGACCTACGACCTCCTGTTGCACACGAGCCTGCTCCGGATCGTGGGGGAGGTGATCGTCCGGGTCGATCACGCCCTGCTCGGCGTGCCCGGCGCGCGGCTCGAGGACATCCGCCGCGCCTCCAGCCACTGGCAGGCCCTCGCGCAATGCGAGGAGTTCCTCTCGGCGATGCGGATCGACCCCGTGCCCGTGCACGACACCGCCGGCGCCGCCCGGATGATCGCCGAGACCGGGGCGAAGGGCGAGGGCGCGATCGCCAGCGTCGAGGCCGCGTCCCGGTTCGGCCTGGCGGTCCTGTCCGAGCGCATCCAGACGGAGAAGGAGAACTTCACGAAGTTCGTGGTCATCGCGAGCGGGTCGCCGCCGCTCGGCGATCCGGACAAGACCTCGCTCGTGATGGCCGTCGCGGACCGGCCGGGATCGCTCCTGGCCTCCCTGCAGCCGTTCGCGGCGCGGGGCATCAACCTCCACAAGCTCGAGAGCCGGCCCCGCCGGGGCCGCGCGTTCGAGTACGTGATGTACGTCGACCTCATGCAGGCGGCCGAGCACGCCGACGTCGCCGCCGCGCTCCAAGAGGTCGCGGAGCACACGTCGATGCTCCGGATCCTCGGTTCCTACCGCGCCGCGCCCGACCCCGAATAGTCAGCCGGTCAGGTCCCGGGTTCGCAGCACGACGATCGCGACCGTGACGGCGACGATCGTCGCGAAGCCGCCGATCATGATGGCCCGGCGCCGGTCGGGATGCCCCGACCCCTCCGCCGCGTACCCGGCGGCCAGGCCTCCCACGAATCCGCCGACGTGGGCGCGCCAGTCGATGCCCGAGACCGACAATCCCAGGAAGAGGTTGATCACCAGCAGCATGATCATCTGGCGGATCCGCGCGGCCGCCAGCGCCTGATGCCGCCGCCGGTAGTTGTAGGCGAAGAACGCGCCGAACACCCCGAAGATCGCCCCCGACGCTCCGATCGCGACGCCGCGCGGGTCCGAGAGCGCGAAGGAGACGGCGCTCGCGAACAATCCGGACGTCACGTAGATCAACCCGAAGCGCAGTCGTCCGAGCTCGCGCTCCACGGTGTGGCCGAACAGGTACAGCGCGTACGCGTTGAAGCCCAGGTGGATCAGGTTCGCGTGCAGGAACATGCTGGTGAACAGCCGCCAGTACTGGCCGGCGGCGACGCCGATCTCGAATCCGGGCACGCTGATGTAGCCGATGCTGCCGCCCAGCTCGACCAGCCTGATGACCGACGGTCCCTCGAACAGGGCGCCGACGCCCTCGGGGATCACCTCGATCGCGTACATCACCACGATCGCGAGGAGGATCAGTGAGGTGAGCGAGAGGGCCTTCGCGTTCGCCACCGCGATCCGGCGTCCCGGCCCCTTGCGGAACTCTTGGCGAGCCTCGGCGACGCAGTCCGGGCACTGGTAGCCCACGGGCGCCTCGATCATGCAGGCGGGGCAGATCGGCCGTCCGCAGCGCGTGCAGTGGACCCCCGTCTGCTCGGAGGGGTGTCGATAGCAGTACTCGACGTCCGGCGGGGCCGGCAGGGAGGGATCGCTCGACATCCAGGCATCGTACGGGTCCCGGGCGCCTCCGACGCCTCGCCGGGTTGGCGATCCGGCCGTGGACCTCGATGCTGAGCCGATGGACGGAGAGGCGCTCCGGTCCGTGCCGACGCGGGAGCTCGCGGAGGGGATGCCGGTGGAGGGCATGCCGGAGCCCGCGCCGGAGCGGATCGGACTGCTCGCGGGCTCGTTCGATCCGCCCACGACGGGTCACGTGTCGTTGGCGGAGGCGGGGCTCCGCAGCGGCCTGGACGTCGTGGTCCTCGTCTATTCCGTCGCGACGTTGCCGAAGGAGGCGGGCACCGAGCCTCCGCTACTGACCGAGGACGCGCGGGTCGAGGCGCTGTCGCGGCTCGCTCGGCGACCCGGCCTGGCGTCGGGTCTGACCTCCTCCGGGCTGCTGGTGGATCAGGTCGCCGGCGCCCGGCGCCGATGGCCCACCGCGCACCTCAGCGTTCTGCTGGGGTCGGACAAGGTGCTGCAACTCCTGGATCCGCGCTGGTATGCGGACCGGGACGCGGCGCTGGACGGGCTCACGGCCGAGGCCGACGTGCGCTACGCGGTGCGGTCGGGCGCCGACGACCTCGTGACCTCGCTCCTGGCACGGCCGGAGCATCAGCGCTGGGCCCGACGGTTCACGCGTCTGCGAATCGCGGCCGAGGCCGCGGCGATCTCGTCCGGCGAGGTGCGCCGGCGGCATCGACGCGGCGAGGACGTCACGGCGCTGGTACCGCCGGAGGCCCTGCCGCTGCCGGCGACCGAGCCGTGACCGGCAGGGTGGCCCGGGTCAGGCGGGCAGCGCTCTGAGCTCCGCCGCAACCTCATCGGGATCGAACAGGACACCCCAGCGATCGATGATCCGGCCGTCGGCGCCGATCAGGAACAGCCACGGCTCCCGCAGCTCGTCGTTGCGGAAGAGCCAGTCGGCCGCCGCCTGGTTGATCTCGTTGTTGACCTGGTCGTGATAGATCTCGACGTGGATGAAGACCGCTCGATCGTCGTAGCGCTGGGAGAGCTGCTCCACAGCGTCCACGACGGGGCCGCAGAACTCGCTCTCGCAGTAGACGGGCGTCGCGAACGTCACCAGGGCGGGCCGGTGCTGCCGGATCGCCTCGGCGATGGTCCAGCGGTGCAGGTTCTGGTCGGGGATGGGCCCACCTCCCACTGCGCGCGAGTCGACCGCGCCGGGAGGCTCGTCCTTCGAGTCGATCGTCAGGTTGTCCGTCTTCAGGGCCCGCTGCCCCGGCGCGGGCACCGCCGGCTCCGTGGCCACCGAGAATGCCCCGGTCACCTGCATGGGGCCGACCTCGGCTACCTCGGCCTGCGCGGTGACCTGCCAGATGCCGGCTCGATCGAACGTCACGTCCTCCGCCTGATACACGCCTCTGGCCTCGGAGGGCTGCGTGAGCGCGGGCGCCGTTCCGTCGGTGCCGGTCCCCGGCGCGCCCACATACGTGGCGACCGCGGTCGGCCCCGCCGAGGGCGCCGACGTTCCGTCGCCCAGGAACGCGAACCGCAGGTCCACGTTCCCATAGGAGACGTATCGGATGCCGTCCGCATCTCCGGCCAGCACGCCGAGCAGGAAGCGCTGCGGTACCCCGACGTACAGGTCTGCGCTCGCGACCTCGGCGTTGAAGGACGGGCCTGACGGAGCGGGACTCGGATCCGGGTCGCTCGAGCCGCCGCAGGCCGTCGCCAGCAGGCCGAGCGTGAGGGTGATCGTCAAGGTTCGTCGCATCGGTCTCATCATCTCCTGGCATCTCCTGAAACGTGGGGAAACGGGCGGCTCAACAGTCCGGAGCCGGCAGATCGAGTGCCTCGAGCGCCGTACGGGAGGCGGTGAGCAGGTCCTCCACGTCCTCGCGGAAGCTCGGTGGGAGCTTGTCGGACTGCAGGTCCGCCTCGACCACCTGCTTGGCCTCGAAGAGACCCGCCGCGGGGACCCGGTCCACGGTCTCGGTGGCCGCGGCCAGCACGTGGAGGGTCGCGTGCGCCCGGTCGAAGAACGTGGCGTTGGCCGGGTCCCGGTCCGCGGAGCCGCGAAGGTCGCACAGGGCCGCGATCGCCGCCGTGCCGGCCTCGGCGGTCATCACGCCCAGCGACCCAGACGGTCCGGACGCCGCGGGGGAGGGCTCGGCCGCGGCTCCATTGCAGGCGCAGAGCAGCGTCGCGGCGACAACGAGCAGGGAGAGCGGGCGCCACATGGCATCCAGCCTACCGGCGCCGCCGTTCAGACCGAGCCCTCCAGGTGCAGGAGGAACCGCTTGCGGTCGTCGTGGCCTCCGTAGCCTCCGAGCTCCCGGCCCGCGCCCACCACCCGGTGGCAGGGGACGAGGATCTCCACGGGACACCGCCGCAGGGCGCTTCCGGCGGCGCGGCCCGCGCGCGGGCTGCCGGCCGCGTCGGCCACGTCGCCGTAGGTGCGCGTCTCGCCGTAAGGGATGCGGCACACCGCCTCGAGGGTCCGCCGCGCGAACCCGGATCCCACCGATCGAAGGTCCACGGCGATCGTGAACTCCCGCAGCGTGCCGGCGAAGTACCGGCCCAGCTCGCGTCGGATCGGGGCGAGGTCCGCAGGAGCCCGCCGGGCGGTCGTTCCCGCCGCCAGCTCGATCCCCTCGAGCGCTCCGGCCGCTCGCTCCCGCTCCGTCAGGGTCGCGATCACGCCGTGCGACGAGGCCACCACGGTGAGCCCGCCGAGCGGCGTGTCGAGCTCGACGTAGCGCAGGCTCATACGATCGGCCACGGGTACGGACGTCCCGGCCCTGGTTCCGGGAACCGACCCTCGCTCAGCAGATCGTGGAGCCGGCCGATCGTCGCGCGGACCTCGCCGCGGCTGAGCAGCTCGTCGAGCGCACGGCGGACCGAGCCGGATCGCAGCCCCTCCGCCAGGCCGCGCAGCCCGTCGAGGTCCTCGTCCGAGATCGGCTCGCCGACGTAGTCCCACAGCACCGTGCGGAGCTTCGGCTCGTCGCTGAAGCACGTGCCGTGGTCCACCACGAAGAGCTCGCCGTCGCGTCCCAGCAGGCAATGCCCGGCCTTGCGGTCCGCGTTGTTGACGACCACGTCGAACAACGCGACGCGGCGGAAGGCCCCGGGGAACCGTTCCTGCAACGTGAAGGCGTGCTCGGCCGGCTCGAACGGGATGAATCGCTGCACGGCTCCCTCGCCCTCGGGGCCGTCCCGCAGGAGCGTGGGCGGCACGTTGGGCCAACCCAGGGCATGGGCCACCACGTACGCGGCGGACTCCCGGTTGCCCAGGGTCCCCTCCGGGAAGTCCCACAGCGGCGTCTCCCCTCGGCGCGGCTTGTAGACGGCGGGCATCTCGTCGCCGTCCAGCGTCGCCCGCGCCAGGAAGGCGTAGTTGGACGAGCGGGGGAGCAGTCCCAGCAGCTCGAGGTCGCCCTCGGCGAGGACCCGGGGGACTCCGGGCGGGACGGTCACGCCCGCTCGTGGTG
The DNA here is from genome assembly GCA_963832225.1 of uncultured Actinomycetes bacterium. Lineage (GTDB taxonomy): Bacteria > Actinomycetota > UBA4738 > UBA4738 > HRBIN12 > JALYMB01. The sequence continues at coordinate 163,595 of CAWHTI010000015.1, read as the reverse complement.
CCCGTTCATCGCCGGGCACGTATGCCCCTGTGGGTCGATGGGGTTGCCGCAGAACTGACAGGCCGGCCGGCCGCGCTCAGCGACGGCGGCGCCGCGCCGCGACAGGGCCAGCATCTGCTCCCGCGTGGCCCACAGGCGGACCGTCTCGGGGTCCTCGCGCAGGAGCAGGGCCGGGTCGTCCTCCTCCAGCTCCTGCTGGAACTCCTCGATCTCCAGCAGGAAGAGGTCGCGCTCCTCGTCCAGGCCGATCGACAGCCGGCCGGCCCGCCAACGCGGGTCGACGGGCTCCTGCAGCGCCATCTCGTCGTCCTCCGGTCCCTGGCCGGTCTCGCGATCGATGTCGGCGAGGAGCTCCAGGACCGACGCGCCCAGGAGCTGCACCTGCTCCTTCTCGACCACGACCGTGACGATCTCGTCGCCGCTGCGCGCCTGCAGGTAGAACGTGCGCATCCCCGGCTCGCCCATCGCGTCGGTGGTGATGCGATCCACGGGGCCCAGGTCCATGCCGCTCATCCTGTCACGTCCCGTGCTGCGCGCCGCGGGCTCGGACCGGGCCGAACCGGGCGAGGGAGCCCTCGGTGTCGTTGGCGAGCAGCAGGCGCGGCGGACCCTCGCCGACGCTCACGACGGACACCGAGGCCGTGTCCACGACCATCCGCTGGAACAGGTCCAGGTGGGCGCCGGCGACGTGCGCGAGCAGCATGCGGATCGAGTCGCTGTGCGTCACGAACGCGACGCGTCCCTTCGGATGCCTCGTCGCCACGTCGGCGAGCGCCAGGACGAGGCGGGCGTTGGCCGATGCGAACGACTCGCCGCCGGGGAACGTCGCGGTGGATGGGACGTGCTGGATGCGCTGCCACAGCTTGGTCCGAGCGAGCCCTCCGAGCGCGCGGTTGGTCCACGTGCCGGCGTCCATCTCGATCAGTGCGTCGAGGGCCGTCACGGGGAGCCGTTGCGCCGCCGCCAACGGGGCAGCCGTCTCCATGCATCGCTCCAACGGACTCGTTTCGATCGCCGTGAGGTCGACGCCGTCGAAGCGTGCCGCGAGCCGGTCGGCCTGCGCGCGCCCCGGCTCCGACAGATGGACGCCGGGCGCGCGACCGTAGAGACGCGTGCCCGTGTGCTGGGTGAGCCCGTGGCGGATCAGGAACACCGTCGTCATCGCGGGCAGCATACGGGCGCCGTCCGGATCAGACCGACGGGACGTCGTCCGCCTCGGCCGGCGCCGGCGCGTGTGTCACGTCGGCGCCCGGCAGCGGCAGGGCCACGTCGAAGCTGGTGCCGCGGCCGAGCTCGCTCGCGACGTGGACCGTCCCGCCGTGGTTCTCGGTGACGTGACGAACGATCGCGAGCCCCAGACCCGTCCCGCCGGTGTCCCGGCTCCTCGCGCGGTCCACGCGGTAGAACCGCTCGAAGACCCTGGACAGGTCCCTCGTGGGGATCCCGACGCCGTCGTCGCGCACCTGGAGGTGGACCAGGTCCTCGGCCGCCGACACCTGCACCACCACGGTGCCGCCCGGCTTCGTGTAGCGCATCGCGTTGTCGATGAGGTTGCGCACCAACAGCGAGAGATCACGGGTCGAGCCCCGGACGGCCGGCACCTCGGCGACGTCGACGGTCAGGGTGAGGCCGGTCTCCACGGCCACCTCGCGGAAGCGCAACGCCTCTTCACGCACGATGATGTCGAGCCGCGGACGGTCGTCCAGGTCGCTGCCGGTCTCGAGGCGCGACAGGTCGAGCAGATCCGCGATGATCCGCGACAGGCGGAAGGCGTCGAGCTCGAGCTGGGACGCGAACCGGCGCACGGCCGCCGGATCGTCCGCCGCCGCCGACCGGATGGTCTCCGCGGCGGCCTGGATCGCCGCCGCCGGTGTCTTGAGCTCGTGGGAGGCGTTCGCCACGAAGTCGCGCCGGACCTCGTCGATGCGGCGGGCCTCCGTGATGTCGCGGACGACCAGCAGGACGGAGCCGTCCTCGCCCACCGGCATCGCGGTGGCGCGCAGCCACCGGCTGGGAGCGCCGCTCTCGACGACGACGCGGACGACGGCCCCGGTGTAGCCCGCCCGCCGGGCGGCCTTCTGCAGGTCCGTCGGGAGGAGCGAGGTGACGTCGGCGGGAGGCGCGCCGAGATGGGACACGGCCGCCGCGTTCGCGAAGACCGCTCGTTCGCGACGGTCGAAGAGCAGGACGCCCTCCTCCATGGAGGCCAGGATGAGGTCCTGCACCTCGCGGTCCTCCTGCGAGGTGTGCCGCTGGGACCGCAGCTCGTCCTGGGCGCGCTCCACGTCCTCGGTCAGGCGGGTCAGACGCCGTTGGTCGCGACGACGCAGCGCAAGGGCCACGGCGCCGGCGAGGAGGGCTCCGGCGACCGCCGCGATCAACGTATCCACCATGCGCCGGCAAGTGTAGATGCCGGCCGCCACCGTTCCTGCCCGGCCCGGACACGGCCGATCTGCAGCGGGCCGGGTGCTCGACACCCCCCGTACGCAGGACCGTCGCCGCCCGTTTCCCCTCCGGACATCGTTCACCGTCCGTTCACGTCGGGTCCCCGGTGCGGCCATCCGGCCTCTCTACGGTAGCCGCACCAGACCGGAACGAAGAGCTGCAACGGATCAGCGAAGGAGAGCACGATGACGAGGGCACCACGAACGTTCGGATTCCTGGCCGCGGCACTGTCCCTCGCCCTCGTGGCGGGGGCCTGCGGCGGCGACAGCAGCTCCACCGCCACCCCCGGTGGCGGGACCGGCACCGACCAGCTGAACGGCACGATCGTGATCTCGGGCTCCTCGACCGTGGAGCCCATCTCGTCGTTCGTCGCCGAGCTGTTCCAGGAGGCGAACCCGGACGTGACGATCACCGTGGAGGGCCCCGGCACCGGCGACGGGTTCGAGCTCTTCTGCGGCGGCGAGATCGACATCAGCGACGCCTCCCGCCCGATCGAGGCGGAGGAGGCGAAGGCCTGCAAGGACGCCGGGATCGACTACGTGGAGCTCGAGGTCGCCCTCGACGGCATCACGGTGATGACGAGCCCGGTCAACGAGGCGGTCACGTGCCTGAACCTCGGCGACCTGTACGCGCTCCTCGGCCCCGAGTCCGAGGGCTTCGAGAACTGGAGCGACGCGGACGCGCTCGCGCAGGAGGTCGGCGGGACCGGCGGCTTCCCGGACGCACCGCTCGACATCACCGGGCCCGGCGAGGAATCGGGCACCTACGACGCGCTCATCGAGCTCTCGGGCATGGAGGACGTGGCGCTGGAGCGGGGCGTCGGCGAGGACGAGGCGGCGGCGCTGCGCCCGGACTACCAGTCCTCTCCGAACGACAACGTGATCATCCAGGGCATCGAGGGGTCGGACTCCTCGCTCGGCTGGGTGGGCTTCGCCTACGCGCAGAACGCCGGCGAGGGTGTGAAGGAGCTGGAGGTCGACGGCGGCAAGGGGTGCGTGGCGCCCACGGCCGACACGATCGCCGACGCCAGCTACCCGCTGAGCCGCTCGCTGTACATCTACGTGAACACCGCCAAGGCGGCCGAGAACGCGGCGCTCGCGGCGTACGTGGACTACTACCTGTCGGACGAGGGGATCACCGCGGTCGGCGAGGCGGGCTACGTGGACCTGCCGGCCGACCGGCTCGAGGCCACCCGCACCGCCTGGAGCGGTGCGTGATCGCGAGTCCGATCGACCTGTCGGGAAGTCCGGCACGCCATCGCCGGGAGCGCCTCGTCCGCGGGGCGTTCTTCGGCGCGGCGGCGTTCTCGGTGGTGGTGAGCGCCGCGATCGTGATCTCCCTCGTGGGCCGGGCGGTGACGTTCGCGCTGGACGTCGATCCCGGGGCCCTGTGGGCCGACGGCTGGTCGCCGCGGAGAGGGCAGTACGACCTGCGCACCATCGTGGGCGGCACGCTCATGGTGACGGTCATCTCCATGGTGGTGGCCACCCCGCTCGGCCTGGGCGCGGCGATCTACCTGTCGGAGTACGCGGGTCCCCGGGCGCGCCGCCGGTTGAAGCCGATCATCGAGATCCTCGCCGGCATCCCGAGCGTCGTGATGGGCTTCTTCGCGCTCGCGGTCGTGGCTCCCGAACTGGTCCAGCGCCTCTGGGACTCGGCGCCGCTGTTCACCCTGACGGCCGCGGGCATCGCGGTGGGCATCCTGGTGACGCCGCTCGTGGCCTCAATCGCGGAGGACGCGATGCACGCCGTGCCCAGCGCGCTGCGGGAGGCCTCGGTGGGTCTCGGCGCCAGGAGGATGACGACCAGTCTTCGTGTGGTCTTCCCGGCCGCGCTCTCCGGCATCGTGGCCGCGTTGATCATCGGCATCTCCCGCGCGATCGGGGAGACGATGGTGGTGGCGATGGCGGCCGGAGGAACCGGCAGTGCGCAGGGGTTCGCGCCGTTGGAGCCGGGGCAGACGATGACCGGCGCCATGGCGTCGCTGGCGACCGGCTCCGACCAGGTCAAGGGGGCCGAGCTCACCTTCGAGGCCATCTTCTTCGTGGGGATGCTGCTCTTCCTCATCACGTTCTCGCTCAACGTCGTCAGCGAGCGATTCGTCCGACGGTATCGGAACCGGTACTGATGGCGGCCGTCGCTCCGACCTCGTCCACTACCGGCGCCGTGGAGCGTGCCCTCCGGGGGCGTCGCACCGACTGGCGGGGGATCGCTTTCCAGGGCGCGTTGCTGGCAACGCTCGTGACCGCGCTCCTGATCCTCACCGTGCTGATCGGCGACGTGATCCGCACCGGCCTACCGGTGTTCCGCGAGCGCGGGGCGGACTTCATCCGAAGCGACCTGTCGAGCTTTGCGGTCCGGGCCGGCGTCTGGCAGGGCATCCTGGGCTCGTTGAGCCTGATGATCTTCGTGGTGGTGATCGCCTTCCCGGTCGGGATCGGGGCCGCCGTCTACATCGAGGAGTACGCGCGCGACACCCGGCTCACGCGGATGATCAACGCCAACATCCGCAACCTCGCCGGCGTCCCCTCGATCGTCTACGGGCTCCTGGGCCTGGCGATCTTCGTCAAGGCGCTCGGCGCCATCACCGGGCCCGATGTCGAGGGCCGCAGCCTGATCTCGGCTGGGCTCACGCTCGCGATCATGGTCCTTCCGATCGTGATCATCACGTCCGCCGAGGCGCTGCGGGCTGTCCCGCGGAGCATCCGGGAGGCCGGCTACGGGGTGGGCGCCACCAGATGGGAGGTGATCCGCAGCCACGTGCTGCCGTACGCGGCGCCGGGGATCCTGACGGGCACCGTCCTGTCGCTCGCCCGGGCCATGGGCGAGACCGCGCCGCTGATCCTGGTGGGCGCCACCACCGGGTTCCTCGGGTCCAACGCCGGGTTCTTCGAGAGCTTCTCGGAGCGGTTCACGGCCCTGCCCATCATCATCTTCCGCTGGGCGTCGCTGCCCGACGAGCGGTTCCGGGCCCTCACGGCGGCTGCCATCATGGTGCTGCTCGCGGTCCTGCTGCTGATGAACTCCGTTGCCATCGTGCTGAGGAACCGATATGACCGGAAGTGGTGATGACGTGGATGTGAAGATCGGCAGGGACGTTGATCAGGCGGCCCGAAGGAGGACCGTGGTCGAGGTGCAGCACCACGAGCGCGAGCGGGACGACGAGCGGGAGACCGTGTTCGACGTCCTCGGGCTCGCGGTGTACTACGGCGCGTTCCGCGCGGTCCGCGACGTGACGCTCCCGATCCGCAAGCACGAGATCACCGCGCTGATCGGCCCGTCCGGGTGCGGCAAGACGACGGTCCTCCGGTGTCTGAACCGCATGAACGACCTCGTGCCGGAGGCACGGGTCGAGGGACTGGTCCGGTACCACGGGGTGGATCTCTACGGCGCGAAGGTGGATCCGGTGGAGGTTCGCCGGCGCATCGGGATGGTGTTCCAGAAGCCGAACCCGTTCCCCAAGTCGATCGAGGACAACATCCTGTTCGGCCCGAGGATCGCCGGCTTCAAGGGGAACGAGGACGAGCTCGTGGAACAGAGCCTGCGCCGAGCGGCGCTCTGGGACGAGGTGAAGGACAAGCTGAAGCAGTCGGCCATGGCGCTGTCCGGTGGCCAGCAGCAACGCCTGTGCATCGCGCGCGCCATCGCGACCCGCCCCGACGTCATCCTGATGGACGAGCCCTGCTCGGCGCTGGACCCCATCGCCACCCAGCGGATCGAGGACCTGATGCAGGAGCTGGTAGCCGACTACACCATCGTGATCGTCACGCACAACATGCAGCAGGCCGCCCGGGTCAGCGACCGCACGGCCTTCTTCACCGTGGACGTCACCGAGGAGGGTCACCGCACCGGCACGGTGGTGGAGTTCGACCGCACGGAATCGATCTTCACGAACCCGACCGACGAGCGCACCGAGGCGTACGTGACGGGGCGGTTCGGATGACCCAGCGTCTGCACGAGGAGCTGGAGCACCTCGAGCTCGAGGTCCTGGCGATGGGGGAGCTCGCGGAGCGGGCCGTCGGACTGGCGATCGACGCGCTGGTCCGCCGCGACGAGGACCTGGCGCGCCAGGTGATCGACGGCGACGACGCCATCGACGACCGCTACCTGGACGTCGAGCACCGCACGATCCAGCTGCTGGCACTGCAGACGCCGGTGGCCACCGATCTCCGCCTGCTCTCGGCGATGCTGCACATCGACCTGCATCTCGAACGGATCGGCGACCAGGCCGTCAACATCGCGAAGACGTTCCTGTCCGTGCGGCACCTCCCCGGGAGCGAGCAGGTGTCGGCGCACATCCGCGAGATGGGCGACATCGTCAGGCCCATGATCCGCACGGCGATGGAGGCGTTCCGCACCCGCGACCTCGAGCTGTGTCTGCGGCTCCCGGCGATGGACGACCCGGTCGACCGGCTGAACCTCGGGATGTACCGGGAGGTGGCGGCGCTCGCCGACGATCCCGCGCAGCTGGAATGGGGCCTGCGCATGCTGGTGCTCGCGCGGAACCTCGAGCGGGTGGGCGACAACGCCGTCGACGTTGCCGAGCAGGTGGGCTTCCTGCTCACCGGCGAGTTCCGGGAGTTCACGGACGCCTCGCACCCGGTGGACGTCGAGGCGGAATGAGCGAGGAGGCACCCCGCATCCTCATCGTGGAGGACGAGGAGTCCCTGGCCGACTCCGTGCGCTACAACCTGGAGCGGGAGGGGTACACGGTCGCGACTGCGCGCGACGGCCGGGCCGCGATCGAGGTCTTCCGATCCACCCAGCCCGCGCTCGTGATCCTGGACCTGATGCTGCCGGAGCTCTCCGGTCTCGACGTCTGCCGCGCGATCCGCGCGGAGTCCGAGGTGCCGATCATCATGGTCACCGCCAAGGACTCGGAGGCGGACAAGGTCACGGGACTCGAGCTCGGGGCGGACGACTACGTCACGAAGCCCTTCTCGGTGCGTGAGCTGATCTCCCGCGTGCGCGCCAACCTGCGCCGCAGCGCGATGCGCGCCCCGGTCAGCCTGGACGACGTGGTGACGGGCGGCACGGTGGAGATGGACGTCGCCCGGCACGAGGTCCGCGTGCAGGGCGAGGTCGTGGCCTTCCCTCCGAAGGAGTTCGAGCTCCTCGAGACGTTCCTGCGACGCAAGGGCCGCCTGCTCACCCGTGACTTCCTGATCGAGGAGGTCTGGGGCCACGACTACTACGGCGACACGAAGACCCTCGACGTGCACGTCAAGCGCCTCCGGCGCAAGATCGAGCGCGAACCCCACCGCCCCGCCCACCTGGTCACCGTCCGGGGGCTCGGCTACAAGTTCGTCGACTGAGGCGCGGGCCGACTGGCCCGCCGGTGGACAGCGCCTCGCCGCGCCGATACGGTCCCGACGTGCCCTTCCAGGTGATCCCGCGCGAGCTCGCGTTCTACGGCTTGTTCGACCGGGCGGTCGACGGCGTGCTGGCCGGCGCGCGCGAGCTCGCCGAGCTGGTGCGGGACCTCCCGAACGCGGCCGCCCACGCGGACCGCATCCAGGACCTCGAGCACGCAGGGGACGACCTCACGCACGAGATCCTCGCGACGCTGAACACGACGTTCGTGACGCCCTTCGATCGTCCGGACATCCACCGCCTCGCCTCCCTCCTGGACGACGTGCTCGACTCGCAGGAGGCCGTTGCGGACCTGCTGGTCCTGCACGGGATCGAGGCGCCGATGCCGCAATTCCGCGAGCAGGTCGATGTCCTCGTCCGCACCTCCGAGGCCGTTCGGATCGCGGTGCGCAGCCTCCGTTCGTTCCGAGGGACCGAGGAGGCGTGCGCGGAGGTGCGAAGGCTCGAGCGTGAGGGGGACTGGGTCTACCGGCGCGCGGTGGCGACGCTGTACTCCGGCGACTACCGGGCCATGGACGTGTTGATCTGGAAGGACCTGCTGCACCAGATCGAGGTCGCGATCGATCGCTGCGAGGACATCGCGAACAACATCGACGCCACCAGGCTCAAGCAGGCCTGATCCCCGGCGGGGGCGGGCGCCGGGGCGGGACCTCGTCGTCGGGCCGTTCACGGTGCGAGACCACGTCCTCGATCCCCAGCAACACCGACCAGAACAGCGCGAGCCCGGCCATCGCGATGTTCACCCAGCGGAACTCGTTCGGCGTGGGCGGGATCATCAGGATGCAGACCAGCGCCGTCGCGAGGAAGAACAGGGGACGTCGTCCGAGCCTCACGTCAGCGCCTTCACCGGGAGGTACACGAAGTAGGCGATCACGAACGCCCCCGGGATCGTGAGGACCCAGGCCCACACGACACGGCTGGCCACGCCCCACCGCACCGCGGCGAGCCGCTGCGTCGTGCCGACGCCCACGATCGCGCCCGTGATCGTGTGCGTGGTCGAGACCGGGATCCCGGCGTGCGCCGTGAAGAAGAGGGTGATCGCGGCGGCCATCTCCGCACACATGCCGCCCACGGGTTGCAGCTTCGTGATCTTGGATCCCATGGTGTGCACGATCCGCCACCCACCGAACAGCGTGCCGAGGCCGATGGCGGTGTGCGCCGACAGCACCACCCAGAGGGGCACGTCGGAGTCGGGGGCCACCACGCCGTTGGCGATCAGGAGCGCGAGGATCACGCCCATCGTCTTCTGGGCGTCGTTGGCGCCGTGGCCGAGGCTGAACGCGGCGGCGGAGACGAGCTGCATCCGCCGGAACCCACGGTTCAGCCGATCGACCTTGCGGTTGCGATGGAACAGCCAGTACACGGTCACCATGAGGGTGAACGCGAGGAGCAGCCCGATGATCGGCGACAGGACGATGAACACGGCGATCTTCTGGAAGCCGCTCGCGATCAGCGCGCTCCAGCCGGCGGCCGCCACCGCCGCGCCGCTCATCGCGCCGACCAGCGCGTGCGAGGAGCTCGTGGGCAGTCCGAAGTACCAGGTGATCAGGTCCCAGATGATTGCGCCACTGAGCCCGGCGAAGATCACGCCGTTGCTGAAGATCTCGGGTTTCACGACGTCCTTGGCGATCGTCGCGGCGACCGCGGTGCCGAACACGAGGAACGCCGCGAAGTTGAAGAACGCAGCCCAGACGACCGCCTGGCGCGGCGAGAGCACCCGGGTCGACACGACGGTGGCGATCGAGTTGGCGGCGTCGTGGAACCCGTTGATGAAGTCGAATCCCAGCGCGATCGCGATGATGAGAACGACGGCGATCGACATGGACGCTATGCGTGCTTCAGCACGATGGACTCGATGATGTTGGCCGCGTTCTCGAGGCCGTCGAGCGCCTCCTCCAGCGTCTCGATGACCTCCTTCCACTTCAGGACGTCCATCGCTCGGTGGTCGCCCGAGAACAGGTCCGCCACCGCCCGCCGGTACATCTTGTCGCCCTCGTTCTCGAGGCGGTTGATCTCCACCCAGTAGGGCTCCAGGGCGTCGCGGTCCATCTTCCCCAGGGACCCGACGGCCCGTTCCGTCTGCTCCGCGGCCTGCACGAGCACCTCCGCCTGCGCCTTCATCTCGGGAAGGGGCACCTCGATGGCGTGGAGCACGAACAGGTCGGCGGCCTCCTCCACCAGGTCCATCACGTCGTCCAGCGCGCTGGCGAGCGCGTAGATGTCCTCCCGGTCGATCGGGGTCACGAACGTGGTGTTGAGCCGGCGGATGATCGTGTGGGTGACCTCGTCGCCCTCGTGCTCGCGCTCCTGGATCCGACGCGCCTTGAGCTCGACGTTGGTGTAGTCCACCACCAGGTCGCGCAGCTGCTCCGCTCCCAGGCGCAGGTTGCGGGCCGACTGCTCGAACAGCTCGAAGAACTCACCGGGGCGCTGCGAGACCTTCAGCTTCACGGTCGTCCTTTCATCGTCGCGCCGTAGGCCGTCGCCCGCCGGAGCGCCGGGCGGGGCCGCAGGGAGGATACCGTGTCCGCTTCACCTCCCGTTCATCCCGCGTTCATCTGTGGGCGCCTTGCTGGGGAGTCCGGGAGGCGGCTACCATCGGTCGGCGTCCTCGCAGGCCACGGGGGTGCGGCCCGGACGATGGACATCGCCTCCCCAACCTCGCTCCTCCCGTCGGCGGACTCCCGCTACCTCAACCGCGAGCTGTCCTGGCTCGACTTCAACGCACGCGTGCTGGCCCTGGCGGAGGATCCCTCCACGCCCCTGCTGGAGCGGGCGAAGTTCCTGGCGATCTTCGGCCAGAACCTCGACGAGTTCTTTCAGGTCCGGGTGTCCGGGCTGAAGGAGCAGGCCTCGGCCGGGGTCCTCGTCGCCACCCCCGAGGGCATGACCCCGCGCGAGCAGCTCACGGCCATCCGCGAGCACGTGGCCGAGCTCATCGATCGCGCCGGGCATCTGTTGACGGAGGAGGTCCTGCCCGCGCTCGACAAGTCGGGGGTCAGGATCGTGGCCTGGCGCGAGTTGAACGGGGACGATCGGGCCGAGCTGGACCGGATGTTCCAGGAGCGGATCTTCCCGGTGCTCACGCCGCTCTCGGTGGATCCATCCCACCCCTTCCCGTACATCTCGAGCCTGTCGCTGAACCTGGCGGCGATCGTCCGGGACCCCATGACCGGGCAACGGCGCTTCGCCCGGGTGAAGGTGCCGCCGCTGCTCGACCGGTTCGTGCCCCTTGCCGACGGCGAGCGGTTCGTGCCCATCGAGCAGGTGCTGGCCGCGCACCTCGACGCGCTGTTCCCCGGGATGGAGATCCTCACCCACCACGTCTTCCGGATCACGCGCGACGCCGACATGGACGTCGAGGAGGACGAGGCGGAGGACCTCCTCGCCGCCATCGAGACGGTCCTGGTGCGCCGCCGGCGCGCCGCCAGCCCGGTGCGCCTGGAGGTCGACGGATCGATCACCGACGAGGTGCGGGGTCTCCTGGTCCGCGAGCTGGAGCTCGATGACGCGGACGTGTACGAGGTCCGGGGACTCCTGGATCTCGGCTCCCTCCGGTCGTTGCACGCGCTGGATCGGCCCGAGCTCAAGGACGATCCGTTCACCCCCGTGACGCAGCCGCGCCTGGACGGGGAGGGCGCCCCCGACCTGTTCGCGGTGCTGCGCGCCGGCGACGTGCTGGTGCATCATCCCTACGATTCCTTCGCGTCCTCGGTCGAGGCATTCGTGGAGCAGGCGGCCAACGACCCGGACGTGCTGGCGATCAAGCAGTCGCTGTACCGGACCTCCGCCGACAGCCCCATCATCCGGGCGCTGATCGGCGCCGCGGGCTCAGGCAAGCAGGTCGTGGTGCTCATGGAGCTGAAGGCGCGCTTCGACGAGCAGGCCAACATCGACTGGGCGAGGGCGCTCGAGCAGGCGGGCGTGCACGTCGTGTACGGCGTGGCGGGACTGAAGACGCACGCCAAGACGTGCCTGGTGGTCCGCCGCGAGCACGCCGGGATCCGCCGCTACGCGCACATCGGGACGGGGAACTACAACCCCACGACCGCGCGTCTGTACGAGGACCTGGGGCTGCTCACGGCGGACCCGGAGCTCGGCGCCGACCTCACCGACCTCTTCAACCTCCTGACCGGCTACAGCCGCCAGCGGGACTACCGGCGTCTGCTGGTGGCGCCGGTCACGATGCGCCAGCGACTCCTGGAGCTGATCCGCCGGGAGACGAGCGCCGGAGACGGCTCGATCACGCTCAAGATGAACAGCCTCGTGGACGCCGACATGATCGACGCGCTGTACGAGGCATCGCAGGCCGGCACCGACGTGCGGCTGATCGTGCGCGGTATCTGCTGCCTCCGCCCGGGACTACCGGGGCTGAGCGAAGGGATCTCGGTCCGCTCCCTCGTGGGCCGATACCTCGAGCACTCGCGGATCTTCCGCTTCGGCAGTGAGGCCCGCGGGTTCGAGCACTACATCGGCTCGGCAGATCTGATGCCCCGCAACCTCGATCGGCGCGTCGAGGCCGTGACTCCCGTCGCGGACCGGCGACTGGCGTCCCGGCTGGACGAGATCCTCGAGGTCGTGCTGGCCGACGATGTCCTCAGTTGGGCCCTGGACCCGGACGGCCGCTGGCACAAGGTGGCGACGGTGGTCGGCGTGAACGCACAGCACCGACTCCAGGAGGCCGCGGCGGAGCGGGCACGCGGCGACCGGTGAGCGTCGAGCGTGAGACGAAGCTGGACGTGGGGCAGGGGTTCCGGCTGCCGGGATTCGACGACGTCCGCCCGGACATCCGGGCCGTCCACACGGAGCCGGAGCGCACACGCACGGTGTACTGGGACACCGCCGATCTGCGCCTGGCCAGGTGGGGGTGCAGCCTGCGGTACCGCGACACGCAGGGCTGGACGTTGAAGCTGCCGCTGGTGGAGGAGGGTGGCGCGCTGTCCCGGGACGAGATCGAGGAGGGTGGCTCCCCCACGTCGCCTCCGCCGCGGCTCGTGGAGCTGGTCACGGCGTACGTGCGCGGCGAGGCACTTCGTCCCACCGTCGCCCTGCGCACGGTTCGGACGCGCGTCGCCTTCACGGGACCCGACCGGACCCCGATCGGCGAGGTCGTGGACGACGCGGTCGCCGTCCTGGAGGGACGTCGGGTGGCCACCCGCTTCCGGGAGGTCGAGGTCGAGACCCACGACGACGCGCTCGCCGGGGCGGCGATCGCCCGCCTGCGAGCGGCCGGCGCCGGGGAGACGATCCTCACGCCGAAGTACCTCCGGGCGCTGGGCCCTCGCGGGCTGGAGCCACCGGAATTGACGTCCGGAAGCTCGCTGCCCGACGCGACCGTCCGCGACATGGTGGGCAACGCGCTGGCGGCATCGGTGATCCGGCTCCTCCGGGCCGACGCCGGAGTTCGCCGTGGCGAGGACCCCGAGGCCGTCCACGCCGCGCGGGTGGCCGTGCGCCGGCTTCGCTCGGACCTGCGGACGTTCCGGTCCGTGCTCGAGCCGCTGGGGATCGAGCCGCTGCGGCGAGAGTTGTCCTGGCTGGGTGGATCGCTCGGAGGCGTTCGCGACATGGACGTGCTGGGGGAGCACCTCGCCGCTCTCGTGGACACGCTGCCGGCCGAGGACCGGCCCCAGGGAGCGCGTGTGCTGAGGCGGGTGCAGGCCGAGCGCTCCGCGTCGCGCGACCGGCTGCTCGCCGACCTCGCGTCCCAGCGGTACCGGGAGCTCCTCGACCGGCTGGTGGCGGCCGCCTCGGAGCCGGCGACCACGGCCGAGGCCGCCGGGCGTCCGGCCGTCGAGTCGGTGGAGGCGCTGATGGCCGGGCCGTGGTCGCATCTGGCGCGTGCCTGCGGCCGGATCGGCCGCGATCCGTCGGACGAGCAACTGCATGCGGCGCGGATCCGGGCGAAGCGGGCTCGCTACGCCGCCGACGCGCTGGCGCCCGTGGTGGGGGCGCCGGCCCGCATGTTCGCGCGCTCCGCGGCCGAGCTGCAGGACGTGCTGGGCCGCCATCAGGACGCGGTGGTCGCGGCCACGTGGCTCCGCGAGGCGGCGCGAGCGGCTCCGCAGGCCGGCTTCGCGGCCGGCCTGCTCGCCGCGCGCGAGGATCACGAGCGATCCGAGGCGCGTCAAACGTGGCGCAAGACGTGGAAGGCGCTGCGGCGCAGGAAGAAGCGGTCCTGGCCGTGAGCGCCGCCAAGGATCGGCGGGGCCGGGTCCGCGCGGCCGGCGGGCTCGTGATGCGCGACGGCTCCGTCCTGGTGGTGCATCGCCCGAAGTACGACGACTGGTCGTTCCCGAAGGGCAAGGCGAGGTCACGCTGGGAGAGCGACCGCGCCACCGCCCTTCGCGAGGTTCGCGAGGAGACCGGCCTGCGCTGCCGGATCGGCGAACGGCTCCCCGACGTCACCTACACCGACAGCCGCGGTCGCCCGAAGATCGTGCGCTACTGGGTGATGTCCCCGGGGTCCGGTTCCTTCGAGCCCTGCGACGAGGTTGATGAGGTGCGGTGGCTGGGGCTGGACGAGGCGCGCAGGATGCTCACCTACGATCACGACCGCGCCATGATCGATGCGATGGAGCAGGCCCTGGGTGCGTGAGCCGCCGTTCTACCTGGTCCGCCACGCCAAGGCCGGAAACCGCCAGAAGTGGACGGAGGACGATCGTCTGCGTCCGCTGTCGCCTCCGGGCCGTCGCCAGGCGGAGGCGCTCGTGCGGGCCTTCCGGGGCCTGGCCGTCGGGCGGATCCTGTCGAGCCCGTACGTGCGGTGCGAGCAGACGGTGAAGCCGCTCGCGCTTGACCGGGGTCTCCCGCTGGAGCTCACCGAGACGCTCGCGGAGGAGGCGTCGCTGGACGATCTCCTGACGGTGATGTCCGAGCTTGCCGACGTCGCCGTGGTGGCCTGCTCGCACGGCGATCTGATCCCGGCGGCGCTGGACCACCTTCGCGCCCTCGGCGTGCCCGCCGACGAGGGCCCGACGAAGAAGGCCTCGACGTGGCTCCTGGAGCGCGAGGGCGGTGCGATGGTGCGGGCGCGCTACCTCCCACCACCGCGCGTCTGACACGCGGCGAGGGTGCTGGCGATGCGGGTGGCCTCGCGGAAGCCTAGCCGTTCGTAGAGGGACACCGGACCCTCGGGGTCCACCAGGAGGAACGTCCGGTCGACCCCGGCCGCCCGCGCCTCGTGGACGATCCTGGACACGACCGCCCGGGCGAGGCCGCGCGCGCGGGCCTCGGGGAACGTCACCACGTGGTCGACGTAGCCGAGGCCGGCGAGCAGCACCAGGGCTCCCAGCGCCATCACCCGGCCGGTCCCGTCGCGTGCTCCGAACCACCGCTTCGTGACACCGCGGTCGAGCAGGTCGCGTTCGATGTGCAGCAGCTGACGAGCGGTGCCCGGGCCGGTGATGCCGAAGGAGGAGAGCGAGGAGGCCACCCGATCCCACAGCTCGGCGTCGGCGCGCAGCTCCTGGACGGCATCCGGTTCGATCGGCGGGAGCTCGCCCCCGTGCACCATCACGACGTCCCACGAGCAACGGTCTCCCCGTTGCGTCAGCTCCTCCAGCAGGAGGGAGGTCGTCTGCGGGCGGAACATCACCACGTGGACGGCCGCTGCGCCGGCGGCCTCCAGGGCCGGCGTCAGCGCAGCCGACACCTCCGGGAGCGAGAGCGCCGCGTCGGCCGTCTCGATGCGGGCGTAGTTGGTGTCCCAGACATCCGGAAAGCGGGCGTCCGTCACCACCGCCCCCCACCAGGTCCGCTGGACATGCTCCAGACCCGAGTCCATCGCGGTCCAGAACCGGACGAGATCGTCGACGAGCTCCGCCATCCGCCGGAGTGTACGTTCGCCTGCGCTAGGCTCCGGACGATGATCACGTGCCACATCTACCGCGACGGTCGGCTCGAGCGCGAGCCCTACGACGCCGACAAGGCGAGCGAGCTGCTGCGAGCGGATGCGGACGCCAGGATCTGGCTGGACGTGTCGGCGCCATCCGACGAGGACTTCCGGATGCTCGGGGATCGCTTCGGGCTGCACGAGCTGTCGATCGAGGACATGCGGCACCGGGACCAGCGTCCGAAGGTGGAGGTCTTCCCCGACTACCACTTCGTGGTGGTCCGCCCGCTGACGCGCGGTCCGGACGGGGAGCTGGTGGTCCACGAGCTCCACGCCGTGGTCGCGGAGCGATTGCTGATCACACTGCGGTACGACCCCGAGTACGACCTTGCCGAGGTCCTCGACCGCTGGACCCGCC
Organism: uncultured Actinomycetes bacterium; assembly: GCA_963832225.1. Classification (GTDB taxonomy): domain Bacteria; phylum Actinomycetota; class UBA4738; order UBA4738; family HRBIN12; genus JALYMB01. Next base: position 147,525 of record CAWHTI010000015.1, on the reverse strand, counting down.
AGGGCGACGCGGAGGAGCGGGCCGGCCCCGGGTTCCTGCTGTACGTCCTGATGGACGAGGTCGTCGACACCTACCTGACGCTCGTCGAGGAGTTCGAGGACGAGGCCGACGAGCTGGAGGGACGGGTGTTCTCCGAGGACGGAGGCGCCCCCTCGACCGAGGTGCAGCAGCAGCTCTTCCACCTCAAGCGCGACATCGTCGTGTTCCGTCGCAGCGTGATGCCGCTGCGGCGGGTCGTCGACTTCTTCCAGGAGCAGCCCAAGGTGGTGACCGGACCGCTGGCGCCGTACTTCCGTGATCTCGCCGACCATGTCGTTCGGTGCATCGAGCTGGTCGACAACGTGCGCGATCTCATGACGGCGCTGCTGGAGGTCCGCGTCGCCCAGGTGGCGAACCGGCTGAACGAGGTGATGAAGAAGCTGACGTCGTGGGCGGCCATCATCCTGTTGCCGACGCTCGTGGCCGGCGTCTACGGGATGAACTTCCGGCACATGCCGGAGCTGAACTGGCGATTCGGATATCCGATGGCGCTCGGGCTCATGGCGGCGGGGGCCGGAACGCTCTACGTGATCTTCAAGCGACGGGACTGGCTCTAGATGTGCCGGGCGGTGCGGGTGCTGTGCGTTGCGACCGACCGCGAGGGCCTGTCCGCGCTGAAGCGGGCGGCGGTCAGCGCCGAGTGGGAGCTCGCGAGCGGCGCCGTGGACGAGGAGGGCGCGTTGGCCCAGATCGGCGCCGAGCGGCCGCACGTGCTGGTGGTCTTCGGGCCCTACGGATCCCTCGTCGATCTCGTACGGCAGCGGTTCCCCGCGATGCGGATCGTGGCGGACCGGGACCTGCCCGGGGCCGATGCCGTGGCGACCTCCCTGGAGGAGGTCCGGGGGCTCGTGAAGCATCGCCCCCGCCCGGGCGGTCCGGTCCGGTCCGCCTAGTTCCGTGCTCCGTTGATCCGGCTCAGGCGCAGGACCACGCCCCCCACCCCGTGCGGTGAGCCATGCGGACCGACACCATGATGTTGGCGCGACCGTTGTACACGGAGTAGTTGCGGAACCCGTAGGTGGTGGCGCGTGACGGCCAGTACCGCGTGGCCTGCTGATACACGCCGGCGTAGCCACCGGGGTTGTACGCGTTCGGGTTGAACCTGGACTCGCACCGGGCCACCGCGACGGCCTTGTCGGGACCGCCTCGCACGGCCCAGCGCCGAGCGGAGCATCGGATCAGCCGCTTGAGCTGATACGCCGACCGCTTCCAGTCGTAGTCGCAGATCCTGCGATCGACGCGCCGCGACGGGCTGGCATCGTCTCCCATGGTCAACGGTCCGCTGGTGGTGCCGTTGGTGACTGCCTCAGCCGACAGCAGGGGGACCGCCGTCAGAAGCAGGACGAGCATGAGTGCCGCCGCGAAAGACCGGCGGACGCTGGTGAGGGTGGTCATCATGGATATCACCCCCGCGGTGATCCGGAGCTGGCGGCTCCGTTCGTGCGACCGGCGGGGAGGACCCCTCCGATCGACCCGCGGTAGGTCGTGGGTGTCTGCATCACCTCCTGGTTGTCGTGGTCCGTGTGTGACCTAAGTTCGCTCGGCGACCCCCGTCCCAGCTCGTCGGCGCGCGCGCATGCTGACGCCACTCTGGGAAGGAGGGGAGACCGCACTGCGGTCCGACGAGGAACGGACGAGGGGGCGTCCGAGCGAACTGCGGTCACCCTAACGGGGGCCGCCGACATCCGGCAACCGAAACATGACTCCCGGTCATGCGCGCTCGCCGGTCGCGGTGATCTCGTGACGTCGGGGCCTCAGGGGACCGTGTCCGAACCCGCATCGGTACCATGGCTCCATGGCCACGAAGGTGTTGCTGGCGGCCCCGCGCGGCTACTGCGCGGGGGTGGAGCGAGCGGTGGACGCGGTGGAACGGGCGCTGGCGAAGCACGGCGCGCCGGTCTACGTCCGCAAGCAGATCGTCCACAACCTGCACGTCGTGCGCGACCTCGAGTCCAAGGGCGCCGTCTTCGTGGAGGAGGAGACCGCAGGTCCCGCCCGGCGCGGTCGTGGTCCTGTCGGCGCACGGCGTCGCGCCGGAGGTCTACACGAACTCGGCCGAGCGAGCACTCACGGTCATCGACGCGACCTGCCCGCTCGTCACCAAGGTGCACCTCGAGGCGCGGCGCTTCGCGCTCGACGACCGGACGATCGTCCTGATCGGTCACGCCGGTCACGAGGAGGTGGTGGGCACCACCGGGCAGGCGCCGGCGCGGACCGTGCTCGTCCAGACACCGGACGAGGCTCGTGAGCTGCGATTGGAGGACCAGGAGCGGGTCTCCTACCTCACGCAGACCACGCTGTCGGTGGACGAGACGAACGAGATCATCGCGATCCTGCGCGGGAGGTTCCCCGCGATCGAGGGCCCTCCCCGCGACGACATCTGCTACGCGACCCAGAACCGGCAGGACGCGGTGAAGGAGCTGGCCCGCCGCTCGGACCTCGTGCTGGTGATCGGCTCGGACAACTCGTCGAACTCGAAACGGCTCGCTGAGGTCTCTCGCGAGCTCGGAACCCCGGCGTACCTCGTCGACGACGAGACGGAGGTCGATCCCGCGTGGCTCACCGGTGTCGAGACGGTCGGCGTCACGTCCGGCGCCAGCGCTCCCGAATGGCTCGTCGACCGGATGCTCCAGTGGCTCGCGAGCCGGGGGGCAACCGAGGTCGAGGAGTTCCGGCTGGCGGAGGAGAGCGTGCGGTTCTCGCTGCCGCCCGATGTCCGGTCGATCCCCCTCAGAGCCGGCGAGCGACTTGACCGGCTTGGCGACCGACCCGTCGACGAGCCGCTGCCGGGATCGTCGAACTAGTCCCAGGCCGAGAACTGATCGCGGTCCTCGTCCGGCTCCTCATAGCGGATCGCCACGAGGGTCTCGGTGGACAGCACGCCCGGCAGGCCGTGGAGCTGTTCGATGATCACGCCGCTCGCGATCTCCCACGGCTGCGGGATCGCCACGATGAGGTCGTACCGCCCGCCCAGGACGGCGAGACCGGAGATCTCGTCGGACTCGGAGAGCCGCTCCACCAGGCCCGCCACCGCGCCGGCCTCGGCGCGGACGTGGACGAAGCACGCGTCGCCGATCGGCACCGGCGTCGTCGCCTGCATACCCCATCCGATGCCGATCCGATCGGACGGGACCACCGGCGCGGTGTAGGTCCGGGTCACGCCCTCCATCGGATGGAGCTGTGACAGGACCAGCTGGGCGATCGAGGCCAGGTCCCCGCCCTCCACCAGCGCCATGACGTCCCACTCGCCGATCACGGTCACGGCGCGCCGGACGCCGTTGCTGGTCGACAGCCCGTTCATCACGTCGGACACCTTGCCGGGAGCGACGCGCAGATAGACGTAGGCCTCCATGCGCGGCAGGCTAGGTCACGCCGATGGCCCGGACAAGGACTCCCGCACCGAAACCCGCGGAGATCAGGCCTCGGCCGGGGCCGGCACCCCGCACAGGGCCTGAAGCTCCTCGACGCCCTCCTCCGGGCCGACGGAGATCAGCCGGTCTCCCTCGCGGAGCCGGAAGCTCGCCCTCGGCCGGTAGTTCCACCGCGCGCCGCGCTGCACCGCCAGGACGAACATGCCCGTCTCGGTCTCGACGCGCAGCTCCTTCAGCGAATGCCCGTCGGCGGGGGAGGCCCGCTCGACGACCGTCTCGGCGCTCGTCTCCTCGGTCTCCTCGAGCGCCATCTGCACGACCGGGTGCAGCGGCACGCCGTGCTCCACGTACCAGGTGAGGTCGCGGGCCGCGTCGCAGATCGATTCGGACGCGCTGGCGAGACGCAGCAGGCCGCGGAGCTCGTCGGGGTTGCGGGCCTCGGGAGCCGCCCGGAGCACCCAGGACTCGAGGTCGTCGTGCAGGATGTCGCTGCGGGCCTCCAGCGTCCCGACCTCCGCGGCGAGCGCGCGGTTGTTGAACAGCAGGGAGGAGTACGCGAGGCCGACCGCCGCCTCCGCGAGATCCTTCATCTCCACGAGGATGTCCACCGCGCGGTCGAGCTCGGAGAGCGGCGGCGCGTCCGACTCGGGCATCTGCGGCAGCGGCAGCGCGCCCATCAACTCCCTGATCAGGTTCACGCCCTCCTCGGGGCCGCGGAACAGCAGCACGTCGCCGCTCCGACACGATGTCGTCGGCCCCCGGGTCGAACTCCCAGTCCATGCCGCTGCGGATCGCCATCAGCCACATGCCGGTCTCGGTGGGCAGCGACAGGTCCCGCAGGGTGCGGCCGGCGGCCGGGGCGTCGTCGCGGACCTTCACCCGGCCCGAGACCTCGTCGGCGTGCCGCAGATCGGGTCGCAGCGCGTCGGGGATCCCGAGCCGCGCCGCCACGACGCGGCCGATGTCGCTCGCGGCGTCGCCGATCTTCTCGATCGCGTCGGCGATCCACAGGACCCCGGCCATGCCCTCGGCGTCCTCGGGGCTGCGCGCCGCCAGCATCGCCATGGTGCGCAGACGGCGCAGGTTGCCGTCCATCCGCTCCTCGAGCCGTTCGACCTCGCGTGCCAGCTTCTCCTCGTCGAAGAAGACCGCCGCGTACGCCAGGTCGACCATCAGCTCGGCGGCGTCCTTCGACTCGACGAGCAGCTCCTTGACGTTCCTCGGTTGTTCATCCATGGACGGTTGCTCCCAATAGTGACATAGCCGAGAGGACGCAGGCCACGCCGGCCAGGTCCATGACGCTGGTGATGATCGGGACTCCGACGTTGTCGGGGTCCATGCCGAAGCGGGCGGTGAGGATCGCCACGTAGTAGCCGACGATCAGGGTGAGCGGCAGCGTCAGGACGCCCGCGAGCAGCGTGCCGCCGATCATGACGGCCGGCGAGGGGTGCGCGAGGCCCGTCAGGACGGACAGCCACAGGGCGACCGCCCCGATCAGCGTGAAGATGACGATCCCGGCGCCCACGACGAGCGAGCCGTCCACGAGCGCCGGCGTCTCGGGGACGCCCCCGGGGGCGCGATCACGCCGAGCTGGAGCTTCGAGGACAGCCGCGACGACAGGATGCCCCCCAGCGCTCCGGCCTGCGAGACGAAGGGTGGGATCAGGATCAGCAGCCCGGGCATGGCCTCGAGTCCGGCGCTGCGGGCCTCGAGCAGCGCGCCGGCGACGATGTCCAGCAGCGGCGTGAGTGCGATCACCGCCACCATCTCCAGGACCACCCGTCGGACCGCCTGCTGGTCGGTCGTCCACGCCCGCGGCGACGGCGGCGAGGCAGGCGGCCACGCAGAGGGCGGCCACGACCGCGTTCAGCGTGTCGTTGCGGGTGAGGAACGTGGCGAGGAACAGGGTCGGCAGCGTCGCCATGTCGCCGATCGCCGTGACCATCGGCGTGGACACGGCGTCGAGGTCGTAGCCGCGGCGGAACGACAGCACCGACAGACCGACCGTGACCAGCAGGATCAGGATCGAGCTCAGCGCGCCGCCCACGACCGAGATCGTCACGAGGTCCCACAGCGAGATCGAGGGCTGGCCGAACGCGGCGGCCGCGAGCTTCGCGAGGACGGCGAGCCACAGCGACGAGGCGAACGTGGTGATGATGCTCACCTCCACGTTCTGGGCCAGGACGCCGCCGCGCCGCGAGATTGGCCTCGAACAGACCGGCATGGGTGGCGGTTCCCAGCCGCGCTCCCACCGCGCCGAAGATCGTGCCGCGCATGCCGACGGCAGCCGGGATCAGCACCAGCAATCCGGGCAGCGCGGTGAGGGTGCCGGTGATGTGGCTGAGGGTCAGCCCCGCGACGAACGAGGCGCCCGTGCTGAGGACGAGCGCGACCAGGCCCTGGCGGAGGGTGCGCCGCTCCGCTCGCCAGTAGCCGAACAGGCGTCGTGCGCGGCGTCGCAACGCCATAAGGGCACCGTCATCGTTCGCTCGTTCCTCGACATTGGCTGGGCCCGAGAGGACCCAGAGGCAGTATGCCCTCGCGCCGAGAAGGGCTCGAGTAGCGCAGCGGTAGCCCATCGGAGAAGGGCTCAAGTAGCGCAGCGGTAGCCCATCGGAGAGGCCTCAAGCTCCGTCCACCCAGTCTCGGGTCACGAACAGCCAGAACGCGAGGCCGGCCTCGCGGACCGAACCGCCGGAACCGGCGCCGGATCGTGGCGTCCGGCACGGCCCGGCGTCGCCCGAGGAGCCGGGCGTACTTCGGGCGCGTCCAGGAATCGAGGATCAGCCGGGAGTGGCGCCCGACGGTCATCATGATGTGCGCTGCCGCGTACGGTCCCACCCCGGGCAGCGCCAGCAGCTGCGGCCTCGAGATCCTCGTCCGGGAGCTCGCTCGCGCGTGGCGGCGCCGAGTCGCCTCCAGGTCGAGCTCGCCCGTGGCCGCGGAGGCCGCCAGGGAGCGCAGGTAGGCGCCCCGGTAGCCCGCGCGGACCGTCTCCCGGTAGAAGGACTCGGGCGCCTCCGCCATGCGCTCGGGCGTCGGGAACGCGTTCGCGAGCGGCCCCTCGCCGCCCGCGGCCGGCTCGCCCAGCTCGCGGACGAGCGCGTTCACCATGCGCACCGTGGCGCTCCACGCGCAGTTCGTGGTGCAGATCGTCTTCACGACGTCCTCGAACACGGTGGGGCTCCGCAGCATGCGACCGGCCCCGGTCGCCGCCCACGCGAGGTCCGGATCGGCGCGGCAGTCCTCGTAGAACGCCGAGAGGTCGTGGTCCATGCGCAGCACGTGACGGACGCCCTGCAGCAGCACGGCCTGCGCGCGGACGCCAGGGCGACCGGGGCCGAGGATGTCCACGGCGGCGCGGCGACCGCGCCCGGGACCCACCAGCACCCGGCGGGGACGGGCGCCCGGCACGCGGAGCGTCATGGCCAGCGTGCCTGCGGCCTCGTCGAGCCGCATCGGCGACGAGCTCGGCGAAGCCGTGGGAGTTCAGGGTCCGCACCAGGTCCACCGGCTCGCCGGCCGGGCCGCGCGAGGGGCAGATCGAGTCGCACGGTCACGACGTGCACGCTACCGGACCGCTCGGCCACGCTACCGGACCGCTCGGCCGTGGATCGGGGAGCGCGACGGCACGGCCGACGGCCGCCGGTACCATCGCGTGCGTGATCGAGTTCACGGACTGGGCCGCGGACATCCTGTCGCGATCCGACGCCGCGGCCCGCCGGTTCAATCCCGACGCCCGGGTCCGTGCGGTGCGCGAGGGACCCGACGTCCGATTCGAGCTCAGCGACCGCGTGGAGCCGGGCGACCAGGTGGTGGAGCACGAGGGGTTCACCCTGTATCGCGAGGCGGGGCTGGAGGGGGTCGTGGACGTCGTGGAGCCGCACGATCGATTGATCCTGCGTCCGCCCGGCAGCACGGAGCGCAGCGTGCGTGGCGATCACTGAACCTCCAGGTCGGGGCCGGCGTCCGCCGATAGACTGAGGTCGTGACACCAGACGGCGGAGGCACCGGGCCAGGGACCGGACACGAGCTGTGGGCATCCGCGTCCCTCGGAGCGCGCCGGCCCCGTGATGGTGATCGGCGGCGCCGAGGACAAGGTTCGCGACAAGACGATCCTGGCCCGGTTCGCCCGTGCTCGCGGGCGGCCCCGACGCGAAGGTCGTGGTGATCTCCACCGCCTCCTCGCTGGGCGACGCGGCCACCGACACCTACCGGACCCTCTTCGCCGGCCTCGGCGTCACGGACATCGAGGGCCTGCGTCCCGAGGAGCGCGAGCGAGGCGGACGATCCGGCCGTCGTGCAGCTCATGGCGGAGGCGACCGGCGTCTTCCTCACGGGCGGGAACCAGTCGCGGCTCACCCAGGTGGTGGGCGGGACCCGACTCGGCGACGCGCTCGCGAACGCCCACGACCGCGGCGCGGTGCTCGCCGGGACCAGCGCCGGGGCCAGCGCGATGGCGAGTCACATGGTGGCGTTCGGCCAGCCGGGCACGACGCCCGAAGAACCGGATGGTGCAGCTCTCGGCCGGCCTCGGCATCCTCACAGGCCTGGTGATCGACCAGCACTTCGAGCAGCGCGGCCGACACGGCCGCCTGCTGGCCCTCGTTGCGCAGTCCCCGTCGCTCCTGGGGATGGGCATCGACGAGGACACCTGCGCGATCGTGCAGCCGGATCGAACGCTGCAGGTCCTGGGCAAGGGCGCCGTCACGATCGTCGACGGACGCCACGTCAAGACCGACGCCTATCGGGGGAAGGGGTATAAACCGCTCATGGTGTCGGGTGCGATCCTGCACTCCCTGCCATCGGGCTACTGGTTCGACCTGCGGTCGCGCCGCCTGCTGGCGGGTGGGGACGCGCCCGGCCGTGAGCGGGAGGCCTCGGAGTGACGGCGACGGCCGGTCGAACGCGAAGCCGGGACCGACCGTCAGCGCGCGAAGCGGGAGCCGGCCTCGCGCAAGCGCCCGCTCAAGCCCGATCTCACGATCGTCACCAGCCAGGTCTTCCGCGGGCCCGAACTACTGGTCCTACGAGCCGTGCATCCGCATGCTCGTCGATCTCGGCTCCCTGGAGGACTGGCCGTCGAACACGATCAGGGGCTTCACGACGAAGCTGCTGAAGACTCCTGCCGGGCGTCGGGGAGCACTCCTGCTCGCTCGGCCGGCGGGGAGGGTTCCGCGAGCGGCTCGAGGACGGCACGTGGCTCGGACACGTCGCCGAGCACATCGCGATCGAGCTGCAGCGCGAGTCGGGCGCGCACATCTCGCGAGGCAAGACCCGCGGCGCGGGCGACCGAGGGCCGGTACAACGTGATCTACGGGTACTGGGAGGAGCAGGTCGGCGTCGAGGCCGGCCGGCTCGCCGTTCGGCTGGTGAACCATCTCGTCAAGGCCGATCCGGCCTTCGACTTCCCCGCCGAGCTCGAGCGGCTGATCCTGCTCGCCGAGCGACGCCAGTTCGGTCCGTCGACGCAGGCGATCGTGGACGAGGCCGCGAGCCGCGACATCCCGTACATCCGGCTGAACGAGCAGTCGCTCGTGCAGCTCGGACAGGGGAGGTACCAGCAGCGGATCCGCGCCACCATGACCTCGAAGACGGGCGCGCTGGCCGTCGACATCGCCGGCGACAAGAAGATGACGAACGCGCTGCTGGCCTCCGCCGGGCTGCCGGTGCCCCGCAGCGAGGTCGTGCGCACCGACGACGAGGCCGCCGCCGCCGCGAACCGGATCGGCTTCCCGGTCGTGACCAAGCCGCTCGACGGCAACCACGGCCGGGGTGTGGTGCTCGACCTGCGCACCGAGCGCGCCGTCCGCTCGGCGTTCCGGCGGTCGATGAAGGAGGCCCGCAACGGCGCGGGTGATCGTGGAGAGCTTCGTCACCGGCAACGACTACCGCGTCCTCGTGGTCGGCGGACGGATGGTGGCGATCGCCGAGCGCGTGCCGGCGCACGTCGAGGGCGACGGCAGGCGGACGGTCGCGCCAGCTCGTCGAGCGCACGAACCTGGATCCCCGGCGAGGCATCGGTCACGAGAAGGTGCTCACCAAGATCAAGGTGGACGACGCCGCCGTGGATCTCGTGAAGAAGCAGGGCTACGGCATGGACGACGTCCCTCCGAAGGGTCTGCGGGTGCTGCTGGCCGCCACCGGCAACATGTCGACGGGCGGCATCTCGATCGACCGGACGTGGGACGCGCACGAGGACAACGTGGAGATCGCCGAGGAGGCGGCGCGCGTCGTCGGCCTCGATGTCGCCGGCATCGACTTCCTGGCGCCCGACATCGCCCAGCCCGTGCGCGAGACGGGCGGCGCGATCGTGGAGGTGAACGCGGCGCCGGGGTTCCGCATGCACACCCATCCCACGGAGGGCGAGGCGCAGTACGTGGCGAAGCCCGTCGTGGACCTGCTCTTCCCACCCGGGTCACCCCGAGCCGCATCCCCATCATCGCCGTGACGGGATCGAACGGGAAGACCACCACGACGCGGATGATCGCGCACATCTTCCGGGGCATGGGCCATCAGGTCGGCATCACCTCGACGGACGGGATCTACATCGACGAGCGGCTCGTGAAGCGGGTCGACGCCAGCGGCCCGAAGTCGGCGCAGATGGTGCTGCAGAACCCCCGCGTGGACATGGCGGTCTTCGAGGTCGCGCGCGGCGGGATCCTGCGCGAGGGCCTCGGCTACGGCCGCAACGACGTGGGCGTGGTCCTGAACGTCACCGGCGACCACCTGGGTCTGGGGGAGATCGAGACCCTGGAGCAGCTCGCTGCCGTCAAGCAGGTGGTGGTCGAGGCGGTTCCCCGCACCGGCTACGCGGTGCTCAATGCCGACGATCCGCTCGTCCTGGGGATGCGACGTCACTGCAGCGGCAGCGTGATCCTGTTCTCCATGCAGGACCAGAACGAGTTCATCGATCGGTGGGTTCGGCGCGGCGGCAAGGCGGTGGTCCTGGAGCGCTCGGCGCGCGGCGAGATGATGGTGATCCAGGAGGGCCGCCGCAGCATGCCCGTGGCCTGGGTGCACACGCTGCCCGCGACGTTCGAGGGCCGGGCCCGCATGATGGTGGCGAACGCGATGGCGGCGGCCGGGGCCGCGCACGCCAGCGGCGCCCACCTCCACGACATCCGCCAGGGTCTCCGATCGTTCACCACCTCGATCTACCAGGCTCCCGGCCGGCTCAACGTGTTCGACCTCGACGGCGTCAAGGTCATCCTCGACTACGCCCACAACGCGGCCGGGTTGGAGACGCTCGGCGACTTCGTGGAGCGGCTGGTGGCCGACGTGCCGAAGAGCGGGCGCCCCGGCGAGGCGAGCTGGAGCGCGAACCTGCGGGTGGCGGTCGTCGCCACGGCCGGCGACCGTCGCGACGAGGACATGAAGGAGCTGGGCCGCGTCGCCGCGAAGTACTTCGACGAGGTGATCGTCCGGGAGGACGTCCACTCGCGCGGCCGCGAGCGGGGGGAGACCGCGAACCTCATCGTGGACGGCGTGCGGGAGCAGATGGGCCAGCACGGTGTGCGCGCCGGCAACGTGGACGTCGTGCTGGACGAGATGGACGCGGTGCGGCGGGCGCTCGACCGCTCCCGCCCCGGGGACCTCGTGGTGCTCTGCGTGGACTACGCCACCGAGGTGTTCCAGGAGCTCGAGCAGCGCCGTGGCGTGGCGTCTCCGATGATCCTTCGGGCCAGCGAGGACGGAAGCTCCGCGGCCGGCGGCGACCCCGACTTCGTGCGGTAGGGAGCCGGGGTGGACCTCGCGGCGATCCGCACGGTGCTCGAGGAGCGTCGGGACGAGCTCCGGGACGAGCTCGCGCGTCCTGACGACGGTGACGCGCGACCCCTCGGCGACGATCGGCTTCGGCAAGCGCGTGGGGGAGGGGACGAACGAGGCGATCTCGAGGATCGAGCGCGTGGGGCAGGCCGACGCGCTCACCGCGACGCTGGAGGACGTCGAGCGCGCGCTCGCCAAGCTCGACGAGGGGACGTACGGCGTCTGCGACCGGTGCGGAGCGCTGATCCCCGAGGAGCGACTCGAGGCGCGCCCGTGGACCTCGCTCTGCGTCGAGGACGCCGCCGGACGGTGAGCGTTCAGCGGGCCCCGAGTCCGCGCGAGCGCCGGACGGCGGCGACGTGCCGGCGCACCGATCCGGGCGGCAGCCGCTCGGCACCCCGGGTCTCGAGCCAATCGAAGAGCTCGGAACGCTGACCCAGGGCGGTCACGCCTACCACGTCCCCCCTGCCGGAGGCCTCGAGCATCCGGGCGAGCGCCGTCACCTCGTCGGGGTGCACGGGCACGTCGGTCGCGCCGCCGTCGATCGCGCCGGCCCGCAACCGCTCGATCAGCTCTCCTGGATCGCGTCCGCGCAGGTACCTGGTGAGCTCGGCGATCGCGACGTGATCGGCGCCGCGCGCCGCGCGGTACGCGAAGTCGTGCAGGATCGCGTCGCTGCGGTCGCCGGCGGTGTCGAAGGTGAGCCAGACCTCCCGGCCGGCGCGGCGGAGGCCGTCGCAGAGCTCGGTGAGCCCGCGCATGCCGGCCTCGTTGTGGGCGTAGTCGATCACCACGATCCGGCCGTCGAGGCGGAAGAGGTTCGCCCGCCCGGGATTGCGCTCCGCATCCAGGACGAACGTCCGCAGCCCTCGGATCACCGCACGCTCCGGCAGCCCGATGGCGAGCGCCGCCGCCGCCGCCGCCATCGCGTTGTGGATGTTCGGCGTGGAGACGCCCGCGATCGTGACGGGGACCTCGAGCAGCGGGCACCAGCGGCCGGGCGCGGCGCCCCTCCAGCCAGGTCAGGATCCCGTCCAGCACGGTCATCGCCCGGCCGCCCTCCGCGAGGATGTCGCGGATGGCGGGTGGTCGTGGTCGATCGAGCACAGCCACGGCCGGCCGGTGATCCCGCGACGCATCGCGAGGACCCGCGGGTCGTCGGCGTTCAGCACGTCCCACCCCTCGGGTCGGGTGATCCGCGTGATCGTGGACTTCACCTCGGCGAGCTGGTCGATGGTGTACACGCCGTGCAGTCCGAGGTGGTCAGCGCTGACGTTCGTCACCACGGCGACGTCGTTGTGCAGGACGCCGATGCCGCGCAGCAGGATGCCGCCACGAGCGGTCTCCAGGACGGCGACGTCCGGCTCCTGCGCCAGGGCCGTCGCCGCGCCGCCGAACCCCGAGTAATCGCCCTCCTGCACCAGGCGGTCGCCGGCGTAGACGCCGTCGGTGGAGGAGTAGGCGACCGTCCTGCCGGCGCTGCGCACGAGGTGCGCGAGCAGGCGTGTGGTGGTGGTCTTTCCGTTCGTCCCTGTGATCTGGATCACCGGCACCGTGGGATCGGGGACGGACGGCTCGTCGCCGGGGTCGGCCTCGCGGACCGATCGCGCGTGCTCGGCGACCACCCGCGCCGGGCTCCGACGAAGGACGGCGTCCAGCGCACCGGCCACCGCTCGTCCGAGGGCCTCGGCGGCGCCGCGCCGCCGCCACGGGAAGGCCACGACGACCTGGCCCGGCTCCGGCCCCGAGCGGGCGCGGACCGCGAGGCGGCGTGCGCCGGAGGCCTCGGCGACCCGCCGGGTCACCAACGCGGCGATGCGGGCGGTCGTGCGCCGGCGCTGCTCGCTGCCCGGCCGGCCGGCCCGGACGGCGCCGATCCCCAGGCGCTCGGCGGCACGCTCGACCGCCGGCTCCGGGGCACGGAGCCACCCCGGCACGGCGAGCACGACCTTGACGGCCGGCCGGGTGAAGTACAGGTTCGGGCCCTCCAGCACGCGGAGCTCCACGAGCTCGACGGCCCCGGGCATGTGGTCCGTCAGGCCCCGGCCGGCTCCGGCGGCGCGGCCACCGCCTCGATCCCGCGGGCGAGCGAGAGGTCCGCGGGCGTGACGCCGCCGGCGTCGTGTGAGGTGAGCGAGACCACGACGCGGTTGTAGTGGTTCTCGAGGTCGGGGTGGTGCCGGGAGGCGATCGCCACCTCCGCCAGACGGTCGATGAACGCGATCGCGGCCCGGAATCCCGCGAACGTGAACTCCTTGCGGATCGCGTCCCCGTCCCGCTCCCACCCGTCGAGGCCGGCGAGCCCCTCGCGGATCTCCTCGTCGCTCAGTCGGGCCACGGGCCGAAGCCTACGTCAGGGACCCGCGCCGGCGCGACCGTCCTCGCCAGCCGCGGCCGGCTCGGCGGCCACCGCGGACCGGTAGCGGCGAAGCTCCGGATACGCCGCGGCGCACACCGCGGCTCCGACGATGCACGCGACGCCGCCGCTCACCACGCTGACGGTCGGCGTGAACGCGGAGGCGACCAGGCCGGCCTCGAGATCGCCGAGCTTGGGCCCGCCGGCGACCACGAGCATGAAGATCGAGGCCAGCCGGCCCCGCAGGCGGTCGGGGACGGTCACCTGCAGGATCGTCGAGCGGAAGATCGCGCTGATCACGTCCGCGGCTCCCGCGATCGCCAGGAAGAACATGGCCCACCACAGGTGCGACCCCACGAGCCCGAACGCGGCGATCGCCGCCCCCCAGCCCGCCACGGCCCAGACGACGACCTCGCCCTGGCGCCGCACCCGCCGCGTCCAGCCGCCGGCCAGCGCCTGCAGCAGGGCTCCCACCGCGGGCGCCGCGAACAGGAACCCGACGATCTCCACGCCCCGGTGGAACTGGGTGACCGCCAGAGCGGGGAACAGCGCCGCGGGCATCCCGAAGATCATGGCCACCAGGTCGATCGCGAACGTCGACTGCAGCAGACGCTCGCGGCGCACGTGACCGAAGCCCTCCCGGACCGCGCCCCAGCCCGCGGCCTCGGCCGCGTCGTGCTCCGGGGGCATCGGGCGCATCGCGATGGCCGCCGCGAACAGGCCCGCGTACGTCACCAGATCCACGCCGTACGCCCACGACGGGGCCGTCGCCGCGATCAGGATGCCAGCGAGCGCGGGGCCCACGATCTGCACGGTCTGCCACAGCACCTGGTACAGCGCGAGCGCCGACGGCACCAGATCGACCCCCACGAGGCGTGCCGTCATGGCCGATCGCGCGGGACCCTCGATCGCGCCGACGAACCACATCGCCGCGTTCACCGCGAAGAGCACCGCGATCGGTGGGCTGCCCACCACGGTGGCGGCGAGCAGCACTCCGGCGAGCGCCGTGAGCAGCACCTGCGACCAGATCAGGATGCGCCGACGGTCGTGTGCGTCGATGAACGAGGCGCCGGTGAGGGCCCCGGCCACCTGGCCGACGAGCCCCGCGAGTCCCAGCAACCCCACCATAGCGGTGGAGCCGGTGATGTCGAAGACCTGCACGTACAGCGCGACGCGCGTGAACTGGTACCCGATCTCGGAGACGAAGACGCCGGACCACACCAGCCGAAGTCCCGCGAGACGCGTAACGGGGTGAGGTCGATCGCGATCCGGCGCAGACGCGCGCGGGCTCCTCGACGGTCCGGGCCGGCCACACCTCGACGCTAGCAGCCGAGGTGGGCGATCCGGATGGCGCCCCGCCGCCCGGGGGCGCCTCGATCCACGGACGGGTGGTTAGACGGCCGCCAGCGACTCCTCCAGGATCCCGAGTCCGTCCTCCAACAGGGCGTCCTCGATCGTGAGGGGCGGGAGCAGCCGCACGACGTTGCCGTAGGTCCCCGCCGTCAGAACGATCACTCCACCCTCCAGGCAGCGGCGCGCGATCGCGTTCATCGCGTCGGCGCCCAGCGGCTCCTTCGAATCCCGGTCGGCAACGAGCTCGATCGCGCACATCGCACCGCGTCCACGAACGTCGCCCACGACGTCGAACCGGTCGGCGAAGCCCTGGAACCGACCCAGGATCGTCTCGCCCAGCTCCCGCGACCGCGCGAGGAGGTCCTCACGGTCGATCTTGTCGAGCACGGCGATCGCCGCCGCGGCGGCCACCGGGTTCCCGCCGTACGTCCCGCCCGAGCCCGCCGGCGTGCACGGCGTCCATGATCTCCGCGCGCCCCGTCACGGCGCTGATCGGCAGACCGCCCCCGACCGACTTCGCGGTCGTCACGAGGTCGGGCTCCACGCCCTCGTCCTCGATCGCGTACCAGCGGCCGGCTCGGCCCATGGCGGACTGGATCTCGTCGGCGATGAACACGATGCCGTTCGCGGCGCAGAACGCGGCGAGGCCCCGAACGAAGCCCGGCGCCGGGACGATGAAGCCTCCCTCGCCCTGGATCGGCTCCAGGATCACGGCCGCGATGTTCTCCTCGCCGATGTGCTTGTGCATCTCGTCGAGGGCGTAGGCGAGGCAGGACTCGGCGCACGTCGCCGTGCCGCCGCCGGTGGGACACCGGTAGGGATAGGCGAAGGGCAACCGGTAGATCTCGGGCGCGAACGGCCCCATGCCCTGCTTGTACGGCATCACCTTCGCGGTGAGCGACATCGCCAGCAACGTGCGTCCGTGGAACGCGTGGTCGAAGGTCACGATCGCCGGCCGGCCGGTGGCCCGCCGGGCGATCTTCACCGCGTTCTCGACGGCCTCGGCGCCGGAGTTCGCGAACATCGTCTTCTTGGCGAACCTCGCCCGGGGTGAGCGCGTTCAGCCGCTCGGCCAGCTCGATGTAGGGCTCGTTCGCCGTCACGTGGAAGCAGGTGTGGGTGTCGAGCTCGCGCCTGTCGCTGGATCGCGGCGACGACCTCGGGTGCGGTGTGCCCGACGTTCAGGACCGCGATGCCGGTGGCGAAGTCGATCAGGCGGTTGCCGTCGACGTCCTCGACGATCGCGTTGGACGCCCGGGCCGTCACGATCGGATGGATCGCCCCGACGCCCGTGGCCACCGCGTCCGCCCGCCGATCGAACCACTCGCGGGACCGCGGGCCCGGGATCTCGGTGACGAGCTTGCGTTCCTGCGGGATGTCCATCGGCGTCGTCCTCCTCGACCGGCCCCGGCTCGTCGCCGGCGCCCCGCGCGCCCGGCCTGCGTCCGGGCGCCCGTCGGAAGTGTCGGGCGCCGCTGGGCCGCCTGTCAGGCTGCGCCGCGACCATGCCTCGGCCCGCCGGTTGTCCACTCCGTCCATTCCGACGGGCCGTCCGCCATCCGGCGGAGGCGCGCTTCCTGTACGGCCCGTACAATCGCATCCATGGCGCGTCACCGTCAAGGACATCCTGGGCGTGCCCGGGATGCCGCTGCGCCTGCTGGCGGGGGAGGGCGGACCGGACGCGCCCGTGCGGTGGGTCCACGCGAGCGAGCTCGAGGACCCGACCCCGTGGCTGCAGGGCGGGGAGCTGATCCTGACGACCGGCATGAACGTGGGCGCGACGGCCGCCGCGCAGCGCGCGTACGTCCGCCGCCTGGCCGCGGGCCGGCGTCGCGGGTCTGGGCTTCGGGTTGGGGTTCAACCACGACACCACGCCGAAGGCGCTCGTCACGGCCGCGGAGCACGAGGGCCTGCCGCTGTTCGAGGTGCCCTACCCGGTGCCGTTCATCGCGATCACCGAGGCGATCTTCACGCGGATCCTCGCCGAGCAGTACGACACGCTGCAGCGGGCGGTCGATGCCGAGCACGTGCTGACGCGGGCCGTGATGGAGGGGCGGGGCGTCGAGGGCATCGCGTCCTCGCTCGCCGACGTCACGGGGGGATGGGCGCTGCTGCTGGACCTGCACGGGCTGCCGCTGGCCGTCGACCTCGCGCGCCGCCACGCGTGCGCGCCGAACGCGTCTGGGAGGAGCTGCGGGCTCCCGGCCGGAGGGCACGAGCTTCTCGCTCACGCTCGTCGACCGCGGGCACCACATCTGGGTGCAGCCGGTCGGAGCGCAGGGACGGGTGGAGGCGTTCCTCGCCGTCGGGCAAGCCCGACGTCCTCAGCCAGCTCGATCGGATCGTGGCCGGCCACGCGCTCAGCCTGTTCGCGATCGAGCTCGCGAAGGCCCGCGCCGTCGCGGACGCGCAGCGCCGGCTCCAGGGCGACTTCCTCGACGAGCTCGCGCGCGGCGGCATGCCGCCGGCCGACGCGCGGCGGGGCCTCGCGCGCTTCGGGTTCGCGGCCGGGACGCGCAGCTCATCGCGATCGCGATCGAGGGCGGGGACGCCCGAGGCGCTCGCGCACGCCGCGACCGACCGCCTGTCGCGCGCCGGCGGCGGGTTCCTGATCTCGACGGACGACGGCCGGCATCACCGCTGCTCGCCGCCGAGCGACGCCGAGCGTGCCCGACCTGGAGGCGGCTGGCGCGGGAGCTCGGGCGAGAAGGTCGGCGCCGAGCTGCGGGTCGGCGCCGGGTCCCCGGTCGCGGCCGACGACGTGGGCCGCAGCCTGCGCGAGGCGCGCTACGCCCTGCAGGTCTGCCGGCTCGAGGGCTGGGACATCGGCCGGCTTCGAGCAGCTGGGCACCTACCGGTTGCTGCTGTCGATGACCGATCCCGATGCGCTCGCGCGCGTTCGCCGACGCCATGCTGGCGCCGCTGGACGCCTACGACCGCGACCACAACGGCGAGCTCGCGGCCTCGCTGCAGGCCTTCCTGCAGCACAACGCCCGCTGGGAGACGGCCGCGGCGCAGCTCTACGTGCACCGACACACCCTTCGCTACCGGATGCGCAAGGTGGAGGAGCTCACGGGCCGCGACCTCGCCAGCAGCTTCGACCGGATGGAGTTCTGGCTCGCGCTGCGGGCGCGGGATCTCATGGCGGCGCAACCGGAGGCCTGAGCCTGAGGGCGACCGCTTCGTCCAGCCGGGCGTTCCAGGGCGCATCCGGCCGCGGCCGTCCGCCCAACCGGCGGGTGGCCCGTTCGCGCCGTGTTCGCGGCATACTGGCGGCCTGATCTGCGGTGCAGACCGGCGAGATGCAGCCGCACGACCTCGAGGAGGGGAACATGGCCGACAGCTACCAGATGTTCATGAACGGCGAGTGGGTCGAACTCGTCGGACGGGCAGACCCGCGACGTGATCAACCCCGCCACGGGCGAGGTGGTGGCCTCCGTGCAGGAGGGGACGGCCGAGGACGCCGACCGGGCCGTCGCCGCGGCGAAGGCCGCGTTCTACGGCGACTGGTACGACGCCACGCCGAAGGACCGCCAGCTCGCGCTGCTGAAGCTCGCCGACGCGATCGAGGCCAACGCCGAGGAGATCGTCCGACTCGAGTCGATCAACGTCGGCAAGCCGGTCGCCGTCACGATGTCGGAGGAGATCCCGCCGATCGTCGACAACCTCCGCTTCTTCGCCGGGGCCGCCCGCACGATGGAGGGCCGCGCCGCCGGCGAGTACATGGCGGGGTTCACGAGCATCATCCGCCGGGAGCCGATCGGCGTGGCCGGGCTGATCGCGCCGTGGAACTACCCGCTGATGATGGCGATCTGGAAGATCGGGCCGGCGCTGGCCACCGGCAACACGATCGTGCTGAAGCCCTCGGAGCTGACGCCGCTGACGGCGCTGAAGATGGCCGAGCTCGCCGCCGACATCTTCCCGCCCGGTGTGTTCAACGTGATCACCGGCGACGGCGTGCCCGTCGGCGACCGGCTGGTCCGCCACCCCGACGTGGGCATCGTGAGCCTCACCGGCGACGTCAACACCGGCAAGCTGATCCACTCGAACGCCTCCGACTCCCTGAAGCGCGTGCACCTGGAGCTGGGTGGGAAGGCGCCGGTGATCGTGTTCGACGACGCGGACATGGAGCGGTCGTCGAGTGGGTGAAGATCGCCGGCTACTTCAACGCGGGGCAGGACTGCACGGCGGCGACGCGCGTCCTGGTCTCCGACAAGGCCTTCGACAACGTGCTGTCCGACCTGGTGCCCGCGGTCGAGTCCATCAACATGGGCGACCCGACGAAGGACGACACCGAGGTCGGACTCGGTGGTGTCGAAGGAGCAGCTCGAGCGCGTGGAGGGGTTCGTCTCCCGCGCGCGCGACGCCGGCGCCGACGTGCTGACGGCGGCGAGGCCATGGGCGATCGCGGGCTTCTTCTACAAGCCCACGGTCGTGGCCAACCCCGCGCAGGACTCCGAGATCATCCAGAAGGAGGTCTTCGGGCCGGTCGTGACGGTGCAGCGGTTCTCCGACGAGGACCAGGCCCTCGTCGTGGGCCAACGGCGTGGACTACGGCCTCGCGTCCAGCGTGTGGACGCGTGACGTCGGCCGCGCGATGCGGATGAGCCGCGCGCCTGGAGTTCGGCTGCGTGTGGGTGAACACCCACATCCCGCTCACACCCGAGATGCCCCACGGCGGGTACAAGCAGAGCGGCCACGGCAAGGACATGTCCGTGTACTCGCTCGAGGACTACACGAACATCAAGCACGTGATGGTGTCGCTGGACTAGCTCCGCCGGTCCGCGCAGACGAGTTCCGACAGCGCGGGGCGCCCCGGGCGCCCCCGCGACGCGAGAGGAGATCGAGATGGCCGTCCGTCCCTACCTCGTGAACGGTGAGTGGCGTACCGGCGAGGGCACGTTCGAGGTCCACAGCCCGTTCGACGACAGCGTGGTTGCCGAGATCGGCGTGCCGACCGAGGCCGACGTCGAGGAGGCGACCGCGACGGCGGCGGCGACCTTCGAGGAGTCGAAGAAGCTGCCGGTGTGGGCCCGCGCGGACGCGCTCGACCACATCTCGAAGCGCCTGTCGGAGACGATCGAGGAGAACGCGAAGCTGATCGCGGCCGAGGGCGGCAAGCCGCTGAAGTGGGCGACCGTCGAGGCCACGCGCGCCGCCAGCACGTTCCGGTGGGCCTCGGAGGTGATCCGCCACGGCGACGACGAGCTGATGCGCCTCGACACCGAGCAGGCGCTGGGTTCGCGCGTCGGCATCCTCCGCCGCTTCCCGATCGGGCCCGTCCTGGGGATCACGCCGTTCAACTTCCCGCTGAACCTCGTCGCGCACAAGGTGGCGCCCTCGCTCGCCGTCGGCGCGCCGATCGTGGTGAAGCCGGCGAGCGCGACGCCGATCGGCTCGCTGCGGCTGGCGGAGTTCTTCGCCGAGACCGATCTGCCGAAGGGCATGTACCAGGTCCTGCCGGTGAGCTCGAAGGTCGCCGACGGCATGGCGCGCGACGACCGGTTCCGCAAGATCAGCTTCACCGGCTCCTCGGAGATCGGCTGGTACCTCAAGGGTCTCGATCCGAAGAAGCACGTGACCCTCGAGCTGGGCGGCAACGCGGGCGTGATCGTGCACTCCGACGCCGACCTCGATCTCGCGGCGCAGCGGATCGCGTTCGGCGGCTACTACCAGGCCGGCCAGAGCTGCATCAGCGTCCAGCGCGTGCTCGTGGCCTCGGAGGTCTACGACGACTTCGCCGCACGGCTCACCAAGCAGGTCGAGCAGCTCAAGGTCGGCGACCCGATGGACCCCACCGTCGACGTCGGGCCCGTGATCCAGCGCAAGGAGGTCGACCGGATCCGGAGCTGGGTGGACGAGGCGGTCTCGCAGGGGGCCGAGGTCCTCACGGGTGGTACGGGGGACGGCCCGTTCTTCCAGCCCACGCTCCTGTCGCAGGTGACGCCGGAGATGAAGGTCTGCCGGGAGGAGGTCTTCGGCCCGGTCGTGACCATCAGCCCGTACCAGACGTTCGAGGACGCGCTGGCCATGGTGAACGACTCCAAGTTCGGCCTGCAGGCCGGGGTGTTCACGAACGACATCAATCGCGCGTTCGAGGCGCACCGCACGATCGACGTGGGCGGCGTGATCGTCAACGACGTCAGCGCGTTCCGCGCCGACCAGATGCCCTACGGCGGGTCGAAGGACTCGGGCTTCGGCCGCGAGGGCCTGCGGTTCGCGATGGAGGCGATGACCGAGCCCCGCATCATGGTGCTCTCGCACGTGCCGCTGTAGGCGATCCTCAGGTCCGGAACGCGAGGGTGACGCGGGCGCCGCCTCCCGCGAGGTTCTCGGCGATCGCGTCGCCGCCGTGCGCGGCGGCCACCGTGCGGACGATCGCGAGACCCAGGCCGGCGCCTGCGCTCGACCAGTCCGTCCTCCCCCGGGCGAACGGTTCGAACGCGACCGGCAGCACGTCCGGTGTGAATCCCGGCCCGCCGTCCTCCACCCGGATCCACGCCCGGCCGTCCTGCCCGCCGCCGGTGACGCTGACGACGCCGCCCGGTTCGGAGTGACGGATCGCGTTGTCGAGGAGGTTCTCGACAGCCTGTCGCAGCCGGATCGGGTCGACCCGGGCCCGCCCGTTGGGCACCTCCACGGAGATCGAGACGCGGGCCGCCACCGCGCTGGACCGGCGGCCGTCGCAGGCCGTGGTCACGACCTCGGCGAGCGACACGTCCTCGCGGTGGAGCGGGAGGCGGCCCTCCTCCGCTCGCGCCAGGACCAGCAGGTCCTGCGCGAGCCGCGTGAGCCGGTCCGCCTCCTCGGAGGCGCGCCGGATCGTGGCCTCCATCTCGGTCGAGCTCCGAGGCCGCGTGAGGGCGAGCTCGAGCTCGCCCGTCAGGATCCCGAGCGGTGTGCGGAGCTCGTGGGACGCGTCGTCCACGAACCGGCGCTCGCGAGCGATGGCCTCCTGCAGCCGCGCCAGCATGTCGTTCAGCGTGGTGGCGAGCCGCCGGAGCTCGTCGTCGGCGGACGGGACCGGCAGGCGCCGGTCGGGCTCCGACGCGGAGATCGCGGACGCCTCGACGCGCATGCGCTCGACCGGCCGGAGCGCGCCGCCGGCCAGCGCCCATCCGGCGAGCGAGGTCAGCAGCAGCGCCACGGGCCCGCCGATCGCGAAGAGCACGAGCAACCGGTCGAGGGCCTCCTGACGGTCCGACAACGTGAGGCCGATCACGATGATCTTCTGGGTCCCGCCGACGGGAGTCACGAGGAGCCGGATCGGATCCTCGAGGTCCGGCACGTGTCGCTCGAGGAACATCGGCCCCGTCTCGGGCAGCGACGACGCGGAGACCAGAGGGCCGCCCGACACCTGGGGCGAGGATTCGAGGACCGTGCCCGATGCGTCCAACACCTGGGCGAAGGCCTCGTCGGCGTCGATCAGACCGCCCGACTGGGCCTCGAAGGTCCCGTTGCGGACCCCGGCCTCGACGACCTGCGCGCGCGACCGCAGCGCGACGTCGATCTGCGCGGTGAGCTCGTGCGCCAGCCGGAGATACACGAACGCGCCCAGCGCCGTCAGGACGATCACCATGCCGGCAGCGAACGCCAGCGTGAGCCTAAGCCTGATCGGCAGCCGCATCCGCATCCCGCTCCGCGCGGAGCCGGTACCCCACCCCGCGCACGGTCTCGATGGTCTCCACGCCGAACGGCCGATCGATCTTCTCGCGGAGGTATCGCACGTAGACGTCCACGACGTTCGAGTCCCCCTCGAAGGCGAAGTCCCAGACGTGTTCGATCAGGCGTGACCGCGAGAGGACCTCGCCGGCGTTGCGCATGAAGCATTCGAGGAGCGCGAACTCCTTGGCCGTGAGCTCGACACGCACCCCCGCCCGTTCGACGGTGTGGGTCGCGGGATCAAGGGTGAGGTCGCCGACTCGGAGGACCGCGGGGCGGGCGGCCGCACCCCGGCGCAACAGGGCGCGGAGCCGTGCACGCAGCTCCTCGACGGAGAACGGCTTCGTCAGATAGTCGTCGGCCCCCGCGTCGAGGCCGTGGACGCGGTCGCCCACCGAGTCCCTGGCGGTGAGCATCAGCACCGGGGCCCAGCAGCCGGCGCTTCGGAGGGCCCGGCAGACCTCGAACCCGTCGAAGCCGGGGAGCATCACGTCCAGGAGGATCGCGTCGTAGCCGTTCTCGGCGGCCATCCACGGGCCGTCCTCGCCGGTGGTTGCCAGGTCCACCGCGTATCCCTCCTCTTCGAGACCGCGGCGGATCAGGTCCGCCATACGTTCGTGATCCTCGACGACGAGCACACGCACGGTCAGCCACCTCCGATCCGAATCCTAGGCCCCAAGGATGAGAGGGAGGTGAACGGGTCGTTCATCGGTGTCTCACACGTTCGGGAGCAGGGTGGGGATCGACCCGACGACAGGAGTCGGGAGCCGAGACGCCCGAACCACCGGGGGTCCGAGACCCGCTCGCGAGGAGGCGCAGGTGACGGGAGGTGCACACGGATCGAACGATCACAGGATCTGTCGAGGGCGTGCCCCCGAGACGCCACGGACCGGGAGGAAGAGATGAAACGGAGAACGGTTCGCCTCATCATCGCCGTCGTAACCGCCACGGCGGCGTTGCCCGTCGGGATCGCCACCGCCGAGCCGTGCTCGGCGCCGCTGCCGCAGGGCGGCGAGCCCGTGACCCTCGATCCCGCGGACTTCGTGCGCAGCGTGGACAACGTGTACTGGCCGATGGCACCGGGGTCCAGGTGGCTCTACCGGGAGACGGCTCCCGACGGGCCCGCGCTGAAGGTGCGGGTGCGGGTCAAGACGCGTACGAAGGACATCCTCGGGATCGGCGCGACGGTGGTGCGCGACACCGTGACCGAACGTGGCGAGGTGGTCGAGGACACGTTCGATTGGTACGCGCAGGACGTCTGCGGCAACGTCTGGTACCTGGGCGAGCGCACGAAGGAGTACGACCACGGTCAGGTCGTCAGCACGCTCGGATCGTGGGAGGCGGGTGTGGACGGCGGCCAGGCGGGCGTCATCGTGCCCGCCGATCCCCAGGTCGGTCTGGCCTACCGGGAGGAGTATCTCGCGGGGGAGGCCGAGGATCGCGCCGTCGTCGCGAGTCTCGACGAGCAGGCCCAGGCGCCGTACGGACACGTCCGAGACGCCCTCCTCACGAAGAACACGACGCCACTCCAACCGAGGATCCTCGAATACAAGTTCTACGCGGAAGGGGTCGGCGTGGTCCTCGTGCTCGGCGTGTCCGGGGGGAACGATCGCGAGGAGCTGATCAGCTTCACTCCCGGCGTATGACCCACCCGACTCACGCTCCTCTCATCGTTGCCGACGTATCGTGGCATGAGCGCTCGAACGGACATGAGCGCCGAGATTAGAAAGGAGCACGCCCGATGGATCACAAGCGGAGATGGATCGTGGGGGGAGCCGTTGCCCTGGCCGTCGTCGGCGGAGGCGCCGGCGTGGCCATCGCGGGCTCCGGGGACGTCGACGAGCCCCTCACGGGCGCGGGCCTGGACGACGCCACCGCCGCCGCGCTCGAGCACACGGGCGGCGGAACGGTCACCGACACCGAGGTCGGCGACGACGGCGCCGCGTACGGCGTCGAGATCCGCCTGGACGACGGACGCGTGGTCGAGGTCGCCCTCGACGAACGCTTCGGCGTGATCGGGCAGGTGGTCGATGACGACGGGGCCGATGCACAGGGTGGGTCCGACGACGACTGAGCCGCCCGGGCGGCTCGTGCGGATGGCGGACCGCCGGCACACATCCCGCGCGGAGGCGCCGACGCTGGTCGATCACGATCCGGCGCCGGCGCCTCCGCCGAGGGCGCGGTCGACGAAGTCGCCGATCAGGCCCGCCGCCTCGCGCTCGCGGCGCCACAGGTAGTGGTTCGTGCCCTCCAGGACCGCGACCTCCGCTCCGGCCGCGGCGGCGTAGGTCCGAGCTCGTCCGCCGGGCAGTACTCGTCGTCGGAGCCCGCCAGGAACAGCATCGGGCGGCGGCGCATCCGCACCTCGGCGGGCGTGGGGAGGGGCGGCAGCTGCACGTCGCCGGGCCGCAGCGGGAGGCCCGTGAGCGCGAGCGCCGCGATCCGATCGTCCTCGAGGGCCTCCCGCAGCGCCACGTTCGCACCGAACGACCATCCGCACGACACGGTGGGCCGCCCCGGGGCGGCGCTCAGCACCCGGTCGACGGCGGCGCGGACGTCCTTCACCTCTCCATGCCCTCCGCCGTACGTGCCGCCGGACCCCATGATGCCCCGGAAGTTGAACGCGAGGACGGCGAGCCCCCGGGAGGCGAGCTCGTTGCGGATCGCCCACAGGATGGGGTGGTCCTTGCTGCCGCCGTGACGCGGATGCGGATGGCAGAGCACGGCCGACCCGCGTGGCTCGGCGACGTCGACGCGGAGCTCGCCCTCGAGCGAGACACCGTCCTCCGTCGTGAACCGCACGGCCTCCACGGTCTGCGACGATGGCAGGCATGGGCGAGGTCCGGCAACCGCGCGGCACCGGGGTCGCGCTGCGCGACCCGCTGCCGTGGCCGGACTTCGCCGGTGCGGCCCGCCTCGCCGAGGAGCTCGGGTACGAGGCCATGTTCCTGCCCGAGATCGCCGGACGCGACGCGCTGGCAGCGCTGACGGGGCTGGCGGGGGAGACCTCCCGGGTGATGCTGGGCACCGGTGTGATCCCGATGGGCTCCCGCACGCCGATGCTGACCGCGATGGCGGCGGCGACCGTCCATGAGCGCAGCGGCGGGCGCGTGATCCTCGGCCTCGGCACCGGGCCTGCGGTGCCCGGAGCGCTCGATCGGCTGCGCGAGCTCGTGGCGACGCTGCGCCGGCTGCTGGACTCCGAGGTCTCGCTCGTGACGCCGTCGCCGATCCCGATCTGGATCTCCGCCCTGGGCCCGCGGGCCCTCCGGCTCGCGGGCGAGGTGGCCGACGGCGTGCTGTTGAACTGGTGTCCGCCCGAGCGGGTGGCGCAGGCGCGAACCGCGGTCGCCGCTGCGGCGAGCGGGGCCGGCCGTGACCCGGGAGCCGTGACCGTCGCCGCGTACGTGCGAGCCAGCCTCGGGGAGGACGAGGCCGCCGCCGACCTGGCGCTTCGCGTGGCCGCCGCCGAGTACGCCTCGTACCCGGCCTACGCGCGCCAGTTCGCAACGGTCGGGCTCGAGGCCGAGGCCGCCGCAGCGGCCCGGGCCCATCGCGACGGACGGCCCGGCGATGTGCCCGATGCCCTCGTGCGCGCCGTCACGCTGCCGCGGGATCGGGCCGCCGCCGCCGCCCGGCTGGGCGAGTTCCGGGAGGCCGGAGCCGATCTCGCCGTCGTGTACCCGGTCGTGGCCGGCACGGACCTCGGGGCCTCGCTCACGGCCACGATCCGCGCGCTCGCACCTGCGTGAGGTCACGACTGCTCCGTGCTACCGCACGCTGACCGCCATCCGGTGTCGTACACTCCGGTTGGGTTTGCAAGGTCCGCACCGTGGAAAAGGGGAGAATCCGATGACGTACACGATCGCCGAGCCGTGTATCGACGTGAAGGACCGGGCCTGCGTGGACGAGTGCCCGGTCGACTGCATCTACGAAGGGCCCCGGATGCTCTACATCCACCCCGACGAGTGCGTGGACTGCGGCGCCTGTGAGCCGGTCTGTCCGGTGACCGCCATCTTCTACGAGGACGACGTCCCGGCCGAGTGGAAGCAGTTCACCCCGGTCAACGCCGAGTGGTTCAACGACGATGTGAGCGGCGTGGGATCTCCGGGCGGCGCAGCGCAGGTTGGTCCGGCGGCCGTCGACCACCCCGTGGTCGCGAACTGGGCGGCCGTCTAGCACCGGCGGACACCGCCGCCGCCCGACCCACAGGGGCAGCCGGCGCGTTCAGTTCCTGCCCACCCATCCGGTGGGGGCCGGGAGCACGACCCGGAAGCTGGCGCCGCCGCCCGCCCGCTCCTCGACCCAGGCACGCCCGCCGTGGAGCTCGGCGAAGCGCCGAACGAGCGCCAGTCCCACCCCGACCCCCGGCGAGTGCTGGGGCGCGTCCGGGCCCTGCAGGAAGGGCTCGAAGATCGTCTCGCGCAGGTCTGGCGAGACGCCGGCGCCGTCGTCCTCCACCACGATCATGCCGCCCTCCGGCACGCGCAGGACGCGGATCCAGACCGTGGTGCCGGCCGGGGTGTGCCGGGACGTGTTGGCGAGGAGGTTCTCGACGATCCGCTCCACCTTGGCGCCGTCGATCGGCAGGACCACCTCGGCGATGTCCGTCTCGACCTGAACGTCGGCGACCAGGTCGCTCTCGGCCAGCACCCGCCGGACGAGGGATCCGAGATCGGTGACGTGGCGCTTCGGCTCCACGATGCCGCGCGCGAGCCGGTCCAGGTCCAGGAGGTTCGTCACCAAGCGGTCGAGCTTGCGGGCGTTGTCAGCGATCCGCCGGGCGAGGTCGTGGGTGTCGCCCTCCTCCAGGTTCATGTCCGGTGCGCTCGAGGGTGATCGCGAGGCCCAGGATCGCCGCGAGCGGCGTCCGCAGATCGTGCGAGACCGCCTGCAGGAACGTGTTCTTCATCTCGTCGAGCGATCGCAGCTGCTGTGTGGCCTCGCGCTCGCGTTCGAGGGCGTCGGCGAGCCGTGCCTCCGCCTCCTTGCGTTCGGTGATCTCCAGGAGGAACCCCTGCCAGTACGGTGGGGCATCCCCGATCCGCACGAGGCGCGCCTCGTCCTGCACCCACACGACGTGTCCGTCCTTGTGGATCACGCGGTACTCGAGCGAGAAGCGATCGCCGGAGCCGCCGGCGTTGCTGTCGCGGTCCTCCTCCAGCACCCGTGCCCGGTCGTCGGGATGGACGATCTTCCACCACAGCTCCGGGTCCGCGAGCACCTCTTCGGTGGAGTAGCCGATCAGGTCCGTGTTACCGGGCGCGATGTAGTTCGTGCGCGAGATCCCGGTGGCCTCGTCGATCTCCTGGGTGTAGAAGATCGCCTGGTTGTGCTCGACGATCGTGCGGAACTTCTCCTCCGCCTCGCGCAGGCGATCCTCCGCCTGCCTCCGCTCGGTGAGATCGAACAGGAACCCCTGCCAATAGCCGGGACCGTCGGGCTCCTCCACGTAGACCGCCTCGTCGTGCACCCAGGCCCAGCTTCCGTCCCCGCGTCGGAGCCGGTACTCCATCGCGAAGTCCTCGCGCGACTCGTTCGCCGCCGCGTCCACCTCAAGCACGTGCTCGAGGTCGTCGGGGTGGACGAGGCCCTCCCAGTAGTCGTCCGTCCACCGCCAGACCTCGGGGTCGTGCCCGAACACGTCCCGCACCTGCGGGCTCATGTAGAACTGGTCCGCGCTCACCGTCCAGCGACTCGACGTAGACCACGGCGGGGATGTGCTCGACGAGGATGCGGTACCGCTCCTCGGCCTGGCGGAGGCGCTCCTCCGCCTCCTTCTGTTCGGTCACGTCCACCATGACGCCCTGCCACATCAGCGGGCGTCCGGCGTCGTCGTGGAGCAACATGGACTCGTCGTGGAACCACACGACTCGGCCGTCGGCCGCGATCATCCGGTAGTCCTGCCTGTACGGCTCGCCCGTCAGTACCGTGCGTCCGCCCTCCTCGAGGACCGCCGGCAGGTCGTCCGGGTGCATCACGGTCGTCCAGAAACCGCGGTCGCTGGACCACCGCTCGGCCGGGATAGCCCAGGATCTCCTCGATCTGGGGGCTCAGGTAGATCAGGGTCGAGCCCGGGTCGTGGTGGCATCGTCGGTCACCTCCTGGTACGTGATCGCCGGGGTCCGCTCCACCAGCATCCGGAACCGTTCCTCCACGATGCGGGTCTGCTCCTCGGCCAGCCGTCGCTCGGTGACATCCACGAAGAAGCCCTGCCAGAAGAGCGGCGCCCCGTCGTCGTCGCGGATCAACATCGCCTCGTCGTGGACCCAGACCTCGCGTCCGTCGGCCGCGATCATCCGGAAGTCCTTCGACGTGGGTTCCAGGGATGCGTTGCTGGCCGCGAGCAGCTCGTCGAAGCCGTCGACGTCGTCCGGATGCACCACGCTGTGCCAGAAGCGGGGATCGGCCATCCATCGGTCCGGCGGATAGCCCAGCATGCCCTCGACCTGCGGGCTGATGTACATGATCGGCCCCATGCTCCCGTGACGGCCGGCGACCCCCTCCAGGTACGTCACGGCGGGGATGCGCTCCACGAGGGCCCGGTACCGATGCTCGGCCGCCCGCAGCTGGTCGTCGGAGTGCCGGCGCTGCACAGCGGCACCGAGGACGCTCGCCGCCGCTCGCAGGGCGTCGATCTCGTTCTTCGCCCACTGTCGGTCCGAGACACAGTCGTCGAGGCCGACGAGCCCCCACCACTGGCGTCCGGAGAACACGGGGAAGGCCGCGAGGGAGCGGATGCTCTGCGCCTCCAGGATCGGCCACTCGCTCGGCGGGAACGACCGCACGGATCCCGCGATGCTCTCGCCGCGCTCCATCGCCTCGGCCCACCGCCCGAGCCCCGAGTCCCGCCAGTCCGCGGATCGGATCGCCGGGTTCTCGATCTGCGGCTCGATCCCAGGCGCCGTCCACTCGCACACGATCGAGGTGCCGGCACGCCCCATCGGATCCGTGACGTTCTCGAAGATGTACGCGCGGGAGGCTCCGGCGGCGATCCCCAGGCGCGCGAGCACCTCGGGAGCGACCTGGCGCCAGTCGGAGACCAACAGGAACCGCTCCGCGGCGAACGCCACGGCCTCGAGGATCGCATCGCGGCGCAGGTCCTCCGCACGGCGTACACGTTCGATCTCGGCCACCGGGTCCTTCCCGTCCGTGCCTACGGGGTCGACGGAACGAGCGCGTCCCCCAGGCGGGCTACCGCTGCGTTCCCGAGCGCCTCGGGGGGCGCCCTGGGGCAGGTATCGGCCGCCCGGTCGCGCGGTTGAATCGCGCCGCCGCGCTCAGGCTCGGTCCGGCACCGCCCCGGGGGTGGCCCACGCGGGGGGCAGGCCCTCGGATGGCCAGCGGTCGCGCGACTTGGCCGCCAGCTTGAACATCAGCTCCACCGCCTTGGGGTCCTCGGAGGCGGGGCGTGCCTCGACGACGCCGGCCGCGAGCGCCCGGTCCCAGACGTCCCGTCCGTGTTCGGTCCGCACGATCGTGAGCGTCCACCCCTCGGACTGGCCGAGGCCGCCGAACGAGATGTCCGCGTGCTCCGCGGCGAAGTCCGGGCACCGCAGGCATCCGGGGCGCGTGAACGCGTGCGCCTCCTTCAAGGAGTACTGGTGCTCCTCGCCGTCGTTCGTGTAGAAGAGCAGCTTCCCCTTGACGTTCACGCGGGCGATGTCGTCGAGCGCCAGGCCCAGCCGGTTCTGTGCGATCTCGACCATGAGCCCGTCGTAGGTGAAGGTCTTGGAGCACAGCAGTCCGAGCGTCCAGGCGATCTTGCGGCGCCACTTGTTGACGCGCCTGGCCTCCATGGAGCCGGTCACGCTCGCCTGGCAGCTCATCCCGACGAGCGCGACCTTCGACAGCCCGAGCTCCGCCGCCTTGAGGAGCGCGAGCGGGTTCGCCGAGTACGTGTAGCGGCTCCCCGCGGTGTCCAGCACGCCCTGCCGATCCGTGACGACGGCGGGCTCCGCGTCCCAGGCCCGCTCATCCGAGAGCTTCGAGGTCAACGCTCCGTCGATCTCCCCGCTCCGCAGTCCCCAGATCAGCATCGCGCTGACGACCCCGCCGTCCTGACCGTGCGCGAGGAGCTCCGGCTCCGTCGCTCGCGCCAGCACGATCTCGTCGTAGTGGCCGATCAGCTCCTCGGGCTTGCGGGTCTGTCCGAACAGGGAGATGTCGATCTCGTCCTCCCACCCCCGGAAGCGGGGGCAGGCGAGCGTGCAGAGCGAGCATCCCTTGTCGCCGTGCGAACAGTTGCGGGGCCCCTCCTCCTGGAGCTGCACCGGCAGCCCGTCCTCGTAGCCGAGCACGTGGAACGGGCAGGCGACGATGCAGGCGGTGCACCCTGTGCACAGGCCCGTGGTGACGACCTCGTCGTACAGGTCGCGCCACTGCGTCTTCTCGGTGACGGGAGGCATCTGGGGCGAAGTATAGGGCGGAGGCAAGCCGGTCCGGACCCCGGCCCGTAGTACCTGGGGCTCAAGGAGCGAAGCGGTAGCCCCACTGGATGGGGCTCAAGGAGCGAAGCGGTAGCCCCACTGGATGGGGGCTCAAGGAGCGAAGCGGTAGCCCCACTGGATGGGGCTCAAGGAGCGAAGCGGTAGCCCCACCTGGATGGTTCCGAGTGGAGAGGAGCACGGGGATGACGAGGACGAGGGCGGCGCTCTGCGCCGCGGTCGCCGTACTGGCCCTCGCGGCCGCGGCGTGCGGCGGCGACGACGGCTCGGAGGTCGGGGGCGGTTCCGCAACGGCCGCGGCCAGCACCGACGGGGGCGGGACGGCGGATCAGACCGTCACGATCAAGGACTTCACCTACGATCCGTCGGAGCTCACGATCGAGGGGTCCACCACGATCGAGGTCGTGAACGAGGACGACACGGAGCACAGCTTCACCCTGGACGACGACAGCGCGAGTCAGGACGTCGAGGGCGGGGAGTCCGCGACCGTCACGATCGACCCGGCCGCCTCGATCGGCTGGCACTGCGAGTACCACCCGGACACGATGAAGGGCTCGATCACGGTCGGCTGAATCGGCGAGACCCGGCTCAGATGCTGAACGACTCCCCGCAGGCGCATTCCTGCACCGCCTGCGGGTTCAGCATCTTCAGCCCGCCGCCCAGCATGGCGTCGTGGAACTCCAGGGTCGACCCCTGCACGATCGGCGCGCTGGCCGGGTCGATCAGCACCCGGAAGCCGTCGGCGGCCGTGACGACGTGATCGTCGGGCGCCGGCGCGTCCTCGAAGGACAGCCGATAGCTGAAGCCGGAACACCCGCCGGCGGTGACCCGCACCCGCAGGCATGCGTCGGGCCGACCCTCGCGCTCGGCGAGCCGGCGCGCCCGCTCGGCGGCGGTGGGGGTCACGGCGATCACGGCGGTCTCCTGCATGCCTCCATGGTAACCGGCTTCAGGCTCCGAGGAACCGGACGAACACCCGCGCGTAGATCCGAGCGGCCGTCACCAGGTCGTCCACCCGGACGAACTCGCCCGCGGTGTGCGCGTCGGCGAGCGAGCCCGGCCCCAGGATCACGGTGGGGATCGCGGCGTCGTTGATGTAGAAGCGCGCGTCCGTGATGCCCGTGAAGCCCACGTCGCGCGGCGGCGTGCCCGTCTCCTCGGTCACGGCCCGCCGGCACAGCTCGGCGATCGCCGAGTCCGGCGCCGCCTCGGCCGGATCGGTCCACTCGCGGCACTCCGCCGCGATCCGCGTGGTGGGATCCTCGGCGCGCATCCGTTCGAACAGCTCGTCGAAGCCCGCCCGGATCTCCGCCATCGTCTCGCCCGGGATCAGGCGCCGGTCCACGTCGGCCACGCAGAGATCGGGGACCGCGTTGGGGGCGTGACCGCCCTCGATCAGGGCGACGTTGACGCTGGGACGGCCGACCAGCGGGTGCTCGATGTCCGGCAGGACCTCCCGCGCCCGAAGGACGAACCGCGCCATCGTCGCGATGGCGTTCACCCCGCGCTCCGGCTGGGATCCGTGGGCGGCCGTGCCGCGGGCGGTGACCGTGAACCAGGCGCCGCCGCGCTCGGCCAGTCCGATCTGCAGGTCGCTGGGCTCGCCGACGATGCAGGCGTCCTGGTCGATCAGCCCGCGGTCCCGCATCACCATCGTGCCGTGGATGCCGCCGACCTCCTCGTCGGCCGCGAGGTGGTAGCGCAGCGTCCCGCCGAGCGCCACGCCCGCGCGGCGGATCGCCGCGCCCGCGGCCAGGGCGGCCGCGATCGGCCCCTTCATGTCGCACGCTCCGCGACCGATCAGGCGCCCATCGTCGACGATCCCGTCCCACGGCGGGCGAGCCCAGGTCCCGGGGTCGCCCGCGGGAACCACATCGAGGTGGCCGTTCCAGGCGAGGTGCGGGGCGTTCGCCGGATCCGATCGCCGCCACCACGCTCGGACGCCCCGCGTCGGAGCGCAGGATCTGCGGGCCGGCGTCGAGGGCCTCGAGGGCGTCGGCGGCGACCGC
The DNA here is from genome assembly GCA_963832225.1 of uncultured Actinomycetes bacterium. GTDB lineage: Bacteria > Actinomycetota > UBA4738 > UBA4738 > HRBIN12 > JALYMB01. The sequence continues at coordinate 114,518 of CAWHTI010000015.1, read as the reverse complement.
GGCCGCCGCGTCCTCCGTGCCGCCCGGGTTCTCCGATCGGGCGGCGATCAACGCCCGCGCGAGACGCAGCACCTCGTCGGGGTCCACCGCCTCCACCGCCGCCGCGACGGCGTCGTCGAGGCCCGGGTCTCGCGCGGGCTGCTCTACCATGGCGCCCGATGGTACCCGCCCCCGACGTGCGCTCGGCCCTCCGCGACGCGCTCGAGTCCGATCCGCGGCCCCGGCCGCGCGACGGGGACCGGCTGGCGGCGGTCCTGGCTCCGTTGGTGGAGCATCCGGAGCCGGCCCTGGTCTTCACGCGTCGCGCCGCGGATCTGTCGCGTCACGCCGGCGAGATCTCGTTCCCGGGCGGGCTGCAGGACCCGGGCGAGACCCTGATCGAGACGGCGCTCCGCGAGTCACGGGAGGAGATCGACCTGGACCCGGCCGTCGTCGAGATCGTCGGCGCGCTGCCGCCGGTCCCCGTGCGCGTCAGCTCGATCCTCGTCGTGCCGTTCGTGGGCATGATGCGGACGCCGCCGGCGTTGACGCACAGCGTCGGAGAGATCGACGAGGTCCTGACGTTCCCGGTCCGCCGACTCGCCCGGATCGAGTCGGCGATGGAGCTCGTGCGTGAGGACGGGGGCGTGTGGACAGGATGGGCGTACGAGCTGGAGGGGTCGCTGATCTGGGGCGCCACCGGCCTGATGGTGCACGACCTCCTGGAGGTCCTGAGGAAGGAGACATCGTGGCTGTAGAGGGATCGGTCGTCCCCGAGGATCGCGAGCTGCGCGCCCTGCTCGGGAGGCGCAGACGATCGCGGTCGTCGGGCTGTCATCGAAGCCGGACCGCCCCTCGCTGGGCGTGGCGGGATACCTGCAGGACCACGGGTACCGCATCGTTCCGGTGAACCCGCGGGAGACCGAGGTGCTGGGCGAGCGCGCCTACCCCGACCCTGCGCGACATCCCGTCCGATGTCCGGGTGGACGTCGTGGACGTCTTCCGGCGCGCCGAGGACACGCCCGAGGTCGCGCGCGACGCCGTGGCGATCGGCGCGAAGGTCCTGTGGCTCCAGGCGGACATCGTGAACGAGGAGGCCTACCGGATCGCGTCGGAGGCCGGCCTCGACGTCATCATGGGGGTCTGCATCCGCACGACGAAGCAGCGACTCGACGAGGAGGACTGATCCGTATGGCGGCATGGGAGTACTTCGTGGCACCGCTCCTGGAGCACAATCCGGGCGAGATCCTGAACACGTTCGGTGACGACGGATGGGAGCTGGTCGGTGTGACCCAGATCGAGAACCCGATGGGGGGCAAGAGCATCGTCGCCTACATGAAGCGCGCGAAGCCCTGAGCGTCCCTCAGCGTGGCGGCGACCGGAGGTCCCGTCGCAGGCGCCGGCCCGCCGCGAAGCGGAGCGCGAGCCCGGCGGCCGCGACGAGCGCGGCCGCGACGGCGAGCAGCGGGACGCCCGCCCCGCGGCCCCGCTCGTCGGACGTCGAGACGCGAGGGCATGGGGATCGGCGTCATGCGCTCGGCCCGCCCGGCGATCCGCCAGATCGAGTCCGCGGTCGCCACGTACAGAACCCCGTCCGGCCCTGCCGCGACGTCGGTGATCCCGCGGTCGAAGCGGGCAACGACCTCGTCGACGGCGCGTCCCGGCTCGGCGGGCAGCCGGATCCGGTGCAGCATCCCCGTGGCGTAGGACCCGACGTACAGGTCTCCGCTGCCACACCGCGCACCCCGTGGGCACGATGGCCGAGGGGTAGTCGACCACCGGGTCGAGGAGGGGCGGCTCGCCGCCCGGCCCGAGCTGCTCGGGCCACCCGTAGTTGCGCGCCGGCGACGACCCGGTTCACCTCGTCGTCGATCTCGGGGCCGTTCTCCGTCTCCCACAGGTCGCCGGTCGCGGGATCCACGCACAGACCGAACGAGTTGCGGTGTCCGATCGAGTACACCGGGTTGTCCGGCCCGAACGGATTGTCGGGCGCGAGCGTGCCGTCCGCCTCGATCCGCAGCACCTTGCCGCCGATGTCGTTGGGATCCTGCGCACGGGCCGACTCGTGCGCCTCGCCGACCGACAGCAGGAGCGACCCGTCGAGCGCGAACGCGATGTCGCCGCCGTTGTGATAGCCGTTGGCCGTCTCGAGGCCGTCGATCAGGTTCTGCCGATCCGTCCCCCGGTTCCCGTCCGCCAGGATCCGGATCAGCCGGTTGCGTCCGTCCGCCGCGTCCGAGTAGTACACGTACACCCAGGGTCGGTCCGGGAATCCCGGATGCAGGGCGAGGCCCAGGAGTCCCGTCTCGGCGCCGGCCACGACGTCCACGTGGTCGAAGGGCGCGGGGAGCAGGACGCCGTCCTCGATGATCCGGACGTCGCCCGTCGCCTGCTCGGCCAGGAAGATGCGTCCGTCGCGCGCGATCGCCACGTTCGTGGGGGAGGCCAGGCCGTCCATGACGAGCTCCGGTCTCGCGCGGGCGGCTCCCGCGCCGGCCGCGACGACCGCATGGCCGCGAGCACGGAGACGAGACGGCCGACCACGCGTCGAGTCTAGATATCCGCGCCGGTTGACCTCACGCGCCCCGCGACCGTAGGGTCGCCGCCCGGGACGACGGAGGAGCGCCGAGGGGCATGACCGTTCGGTTCGATCACGCGGTGTACGCCGTCCGCGACCTCGATGCGGCGGCCGACCGTTGGCTCGAGGTGTTCGGGCTCGCGTCGCATTCGCGGCGGCAGGCATCCCAGGTGGGGGACGGCGAACCGCATCGTTCCGCTCGGGCGGGAGTACCTCGAGCTGATCGCGGTCGTCGACCCGGCGGTCGCCGCCGGCACGGTCCTGGGCCGGACGCTGCTGGAGCTCATCGGTCGACGGGGACGGATGGTTCTCCCTGTGCCTCGCCGACGACCACATCGAGGCCACGGCGGCCCGGCTCGGCCTCGAGGTCGAGCCCGGGTCCAGGACCACTCCCGATGGCCGCGAGCTCCGGTGGCGCGGCGCCGGGATCGACGCGGAGGAGCCGGGAGCCGTGGCTGCCCTTCTTCATCGCCTGGGACGTCCCCGCCGAGCTGCATCCCGGCCGTGCCGCGGTGGGCGGCCGCGCGGACGTGGAAGGCATCGTCTCGGCCGAGGTGGCGGGCGACGCGGGGCGCCTGGATCGATGGCTCGACGGGGCGCCAGGTTCCCATCGGCGTCGTCGACGGCCCGCCGGGCCTGCGGTCGGTGTCGCTGGGCCTGGCCGCCGGCGGCGAGCTGGTGGTGACGTAGGCCGTCGCCGGGCTACGCCCGCGACAGCGCGTCGTCGTCGCCGGAGAGATCCGTCGACGTTTCGATCGGTGGGTGATCCATGTGCCACCGGACCGACGAGGCGACGCACGCGCCCGGGTCCGAGTGCTGCCACCCCAGGACCGTCGCCGCCTTCGTGACGTCGTACTGCAGATGTTGCGCACGGCCCCGTGTGATCGTGAGATCCGCCGGAAGCACGTCGTCCGGGACGCGGACGAGGTCGATCCTCGACCCTGCCGCCTCCGCGATCCACCGCATCCACAGCGCGATCGGTGCGGTGGTGGTCTCGCCGATGTTGATGACCTCCCCCCGGGCGTCGACCTCGATCGAGCGTCGGATCGCGGACGCCATCTGGTCCACCGAGCCGCGGGTCCACAGGAGGGAGCCGTCGCCCGTCGGGATCACGTGCCGACCGGCTCGGATGCGGCGCAGGACGAATTCCTCTCGGCGTTGATCGTCGTGGGCGCCGTACACCATCGGGAGGCGCAGCACCGTCCCGCCCCGCGCGAGGTAGGCGTCCTCCACGTCGAGCTTCTCGTAGTCGTCGGCGCCCTCCTCGTCGCGGTCGGGGGAGCGGGCATCCCGGACCGGAGCGGATTCCGACAGGGGCATCGGATCGGAGACCGCATCGGCGCGGAGCGAGTCGTAGGCACGGTAGACGTCCCCGCTCGAGAGGGCGATCGGCCTGAGCTCCAGTTCGTCGACGACGCGCAGGGCCTGGGCGGCCTCCGACTTCGTGCCCGCCGTCACGTCGACGAATACCTCGGGTGAGAACCGGCGGATGTCCTCGAGGGCATGCTCCAGGTCCTCGCGTGAGGAGTGGAGATGTTCGGCGGTCTCCGGACCGTCCGGTTCGGTCCGCCCACGGTGCACGACGAGGACCCGATGTCCGGATGATCGGAGCTCGCCGACGAGCGCCCGGCCGATGAACCCCGTCCCGCCCAGAACCAGCGTCCTCACACCACGATCACCCGAGCGCGGCGTCGAGGTCGGCGATCAGGTCGTCGGGGTGCTCGATGCCCACCGACAGACGGACGAGCTCCGGCGCGACCTCGAGGCTGGAGCCCGCGACGCTGGCGTGCGTCATGGGGCCGGGCACCTCGATCAGCGACTCGACGCCGCCGAGCGACTCCGCAAGGAAGAACAGCTGCGTCCCGCTCGCGACGCGGATCGCGTCCTCGGCCGACCCGACGGTGAACGAGACCATGCCGCCGAACGCGGACATCTGCCGCGCCGCGACGTCGTGGCCGGCATGGTCGGGCAGGCCCGGATAGTAGACGTGCTCGACCCTGGCGTCGGCCGCGAGCCAGCCGGCGATCCGCGCCGCTCCCTCGCTGTGCGCCCGCATGCGGATCGCGAGCGTCTTGACGCCGCGGAGCGCGAGGTAGCAGTCCATCGGTCCCGGCACGGCGCCGACCGCGTTCGTCAGGAAGCCGAGCCGCTCGATCCACTCGGGATCGCTGGTGACGATGGCGCCGCCGATCAGGTCGGAATGGCCGCTCAGGTACTTCGTCACGCTGTGCACGACGGCGTCGGCGCCCACCTCGAGCGGTCGCTGCAGGGCCGGCGTCGCGAACGTGTTGTCCACCACCACCCGGGCGCCGGCCTCGTGCGCGGCGGACGCGACCGCGGCGATGTCCACGATCTTCAGCAGCGGGTTCGACGGCGTCTCGATCCACACGAGCCGGGTCGTGTCGCGGATCGCCGTCGCGAGCGCGCCGGCATCGGTGAGATCGCACGTCGTCGACGTCAGGCCCCATCCGGCCAGCACCCGGGTCAGGAGACGGTACGTCCCCCCGTAGACGTCGTCGGCGAGCACCACGTGGTCGCCGGGACGGAGCGTCAGGAGCAGGGAGGTCTCGGCCGCCATGCCGCTCGCGAAGCAGAACGCCCGCTCCCCACCCTCCAGCGCGGCGAGCGCCTGCTGCAGGGCCTCGCGCGTGGGGTTGCCGCCGCGCGCGTAGTCCCAGACCTTCGGGCGGTCGACAGCCTCCTGGGCGTAGGTGGAGGTCTGGTAGATCGGGACGTTCACCGCGCCGTACACGGGCTCGGGATCCTGGCCGGCATGGATCGCCCGCGTCTCGAACCTCGACCCGTCGCCTGCTCGCGCTCATCTGACCTCCGGTGGCGGTTCCCATCGCCGTCGCTCGAGCTCCTGCTCCGCCCGACGTCCCTCTCGGACCAGGGTCCACAGCATGGACTTGTAGCGGCCGTCGTGTCCCTTCACGAACTCGCGAGGCGGCATCACCTGGCGCCCGCATCCGCAGGCGCAGTAGCGGAACAGCCGGCCCTCGTCCTCCGCCGGCGTGGGACCCGGCCGGTACCTCGGCAGCGGTGCGGCCACGGGCAGCACGATCACGCCCTCGGCGCCGTCGCCCAGGTACGTCGCCCGTCCCTCGCCGACGACGACCCCGGTGAGCGCCGCGAGCGCGGCGTCGACCTGATCCATCGTCCGGAGCGCGTCGGTCGCCACACCGTGAGCCCGGAGGATGCGTTCCCGCCAATCCTTGGCGCGCATGCCGTGTGGCTTGAGGCCCCCGGACAGCACGACGGCCGTGCCGTAGGGGAAGACCTCGATCGCGCGCCGGCCCCGGCGGCCGGTGGTGTCCAAGCGATAGCCGTGCTCGGCGGCGATGGCGAACACGGCCATGCCCGCCTTCATCCATTCGAAGAACGGCTGCTCGCCGCCGACCGCCGAGGGTGTGGGGAACGTGCTGATCCCGAGCTCCGCGAGCTGCCGCTCGGTGCGGCGGGACCGCCCTCCGACGTTCCAGGCGGGCGGCGAGTCGATCGCGACGATCTGCGGCCGAAGGTCGCGGAGCACGGTGGCGACGTCCTCCAGCGAGGCCCGCGCCTGGGTCAGCACCACCGCCCGCCCCTCGTTCATCACGACGAGATCCAGGCCCTTGCGATCGCCGCCGACGTCGACGCCCAGGACGCGAACCGGCATGTCAGGGCGAGGTTCGTCGGCGGTGGGCCAGGAACTCCAGCAGGTCGCTGCGGGTCAGGACGCCCAGCACCTGACCGGCCTTGGTGACGAGCACGGCGGGCTGCTGCTCGAACTCGGCGAAGGCCGCCTCGACGGGATCGTCGAACTCCACCATGGGGATCGGCGGCGCCATCACCTCGGCGACGTCCGCCTGGAGCGCGTCGGGGTCGCGGAAGATGCGGTCGAGCAGTTCGCGCTCGCGGATCGACCCGACGAAGGCGCTCACCTCGGTCCCCTCCTCGCGGACGACGGGCGCCTGCGAGATCGAGTGCTCCTGCAGAAGATCGACCGCCTGGCGGACCTTGTCGTGCGCCTTGACGGTCACGAGCGTCGGCAGCTCGCGGCCCTTCGCGGCCAGCACCTCCTCGACGCGGACCACGTCGGGGCGCTCGAGCAGACCGTACTGCAGCATCCACGAGTCCGAGTAGAGCTTGGACAGGTAGTTTCGTCCGGTGTCGGGCAGCAGCACGACGACGGTCGCTCCCTCGTCGAGCTCGTGTGCGACATGGAGGGCCGCGTGGACGGCCGTGCCGCCGGAGCCGCCCACCAGGATGCCCTCCTGCTGGGTGATGGCCCGGGCCGTGCGGAAGGCGTCCCGGTCCGAGACGCGGACGTAGCGGTCGACGACGCTGGGATCGAACGTGTCGGGCCAGAAGTCCTCTCCGATCCCCTCCGTGAGGTACGGACGCACCTGATCGCCGGAGTACAGGCTGCCCTCGGGATCGGCTCCCACCACCATGACGTCGCGCGTCTGCTCCTTCAGGAACCGTCCCACGCCCGTGATCGTCCCGCCGGTGCCCACGCCGGCCACGAAGACGTCGATCGTTCCGTCGGTCTGCGCCCAGATCTCGGGTCCGGTCGTCTCGTAGTGGGTGCGGGGGTTCTCGGGGTTGAAGTATTGGTTCGGCTGGAACGCGCCCGGGATCTCCTCCGTGAGCCGGTCGGCCACGCGGTAGTAGCTCTCCGGGGACTCCGGCGCCACCGCGGTGGGGGTGATGACGACCTCGGCGCCGTAGGCGCGCAGGAGGGCGACCTTCTCCTGACTCATCTTGTCGGGCATCACGAAGATGCACTTGTAGCCGCGGATCGCCGCCGCGATCGCGAGGCCGTGCCCGGTGTTGCCCGACGTGGGTTCCACGATCGTGCCGCCGGGGCGGAGGGCACCGTCGCGCTCGGCGGCCTCGATCATCCGGATCCCGATCCGGTCCTTCACGCTCCCGCCCGGGTTCATCATCTCGAGCTTCGCCAGGATCGTGGGTCGCACGCCGCGCGTGACCTTCGTGAGACGCACGAGCGGGGTGTCGCCCATCGCGTCCAGGAACGTCTCCAGCACCTGCATCCGGGCCCCCTCGCTCTGCGGTCGCGGCGTCCTATCGTGCCAAACTAGCGCCCGACCTGCCCGGGAGGGGCCGGCCGGGGCGCCGATCCGGCGTCCGGGCGGCGCCGGATCCCCGGCCCTGGCGGCCGCCGGAGCCCGGGTCAAGAACCGGGGATGAATCGACGACGGGCTACACCCGCGGAGGTAAGGTGCCGAAGGCAGGGGAGTCCCAGGGGGGTACGTGAACGATCACGAGGTGACCGAATCCGACGAGCCGGCGGGCGAGCACGTGCTGGTCGTCGACGACGACCCCTTCATCGCACGCCTCCTGGAGATCGAGCTGCGGGCGGCCGGATACGACGTCCGCGTGGCGAGCGACGGCGTCCAGGCCCTGGAGGCCGCGCAGGACCGTTGCCCCGATCTGGTGCTCGCCGACGTGATGATGCCGAACATGGACGGGTTCGAGCTGACCCGCCGCCTGCGTCAGGACCCCCGTACCGCCTCCGTGAGCGTGATCATGCTGACGGCCCGCGGCCTCTCGGCCGACAAGCTGGAGGGCTTCTCGGTGGGGGCCGACGACTACATCGTGAAGCCGTTCGACACGCCCGAGCTGCTCGCGAGGATCCGCGGCGTGTTGCGGCGCGCTCGGGAGATGCGCGCCCAGTCGCCGCTCACGGGGTTGCCGGGCAACGTGCGGATCGAGGAGGAGATCGAGTCGCGGGTGGCGCATGAGCCAACCCTTCGCGATCCTGTACGCCGACCTGGACCACTTCAAGGCCTTCAACGACCACTACGGATTCATGCGCGGCGACCAGGTGATCCAGTTCACCGCCCGGATCGCGCAGGAGGTCGCCCTGGCGTTCTCCGGGCGGCGACGCGTTCGTCGGCCACGTGGGCGGGGACGACTTCGTGGTGGTCTGCACGCCGGAGGCGGCGGAGGCGATCTCGCAGGCGCTCGTGGATCGCTTCGACGCGGAGTCGGGTGCGCTCTACGACGACGAGGATCGGGAGCGCGGCTACGTCGAGGTCACGAACCGCCGCGGCGAGATGCAGCGGTTCCCACTGCTGTCGATCTCGATCGGGATCGCCACGACGGATCTACGCGCGTTCGCCCACTACGCGGAGGCCGTGGCGGTGGCGACCGAGATGAAGGCGTTCACGAAGACCTCCGCGGGCTCGTCGTGGGCCGTGGACCGACGCACGACCTGACCGTCGGGCGGGTCGGCGTCTCAGGCGGGCCGGGAGATCGCGCTGCGGCTCGTCGGGCAGCCAGATCTCGACCGTGGTGCCGAGCCCGGGCGTGGTGTCGATGCGGACGTGACCGCCCATCATCTCCGCGCGCTCTCGCATCGCCGGCAGGCCGAGATGTCCCGCCTCCGCGGCGGACCGGCGATCGAAGCCGGACCCGTCGTCGCGGACCCGGAGCACGAACCCGTCCGACTTGGTCTCGACGAGCACCTCGACCCGGCGCGCGACGGCGTGCTTGCGCACGTTCGCGAGGGCCTCCTGCGCGATCCGATAGGCGGCGCCGCGGACCTCGTCGGGTGGCTCCGTCACGAGCCGGTCCTCGAGATGGGTCTCGATCCCCGTCTGGGCGAGATCCCGCAGCGTCTCCTGCAGCGCCGGCACCAGCCCATCGCGCTCCAGCGAGACGGGGTACAGCTCGAAGAGCAGGTGTCGCAGGCGCGCGATCGCGCCGCTCACGGCCTCGCGCAGTGAGTCGAGCTTGCGCCGGCCCTCCTCATCCTCGAGGTGGCGGGCGAGCGCGTCGATGCGCAGCGACACCGCCGTCATCTTCTGGATGGGATCGTCGTGGATGTCGGCGGCGATCCGGCGGCGCTCCTCGTCCTGGGCCTCGACGATCCGGGTCAGGAGGTCCCGCCGGTCGGCCTCGGCGGCGTGCAGCATCTCGAAGCTGCGCTGCAGCTCCTCCTCGGCCTGCTTGCGCTCGGTGATGTCGAACAGGACGCCGAGCCATCCGAGCGGCTTGCCCGGCTCGTCCCGGTACAGATGCTGCTCGTCGTAGATCCACCGAGTAGCTCCGTCGCGCGTCCGGATGCGGTACTCCATCGACGTGGGCGTCCCCGACATCTGCGCCCGGAGGTCCTCCGCGCGGACGCGCGCTGCGTCCCGCGGATCCAGGAGCTTCGCCCAGAGCTCCGTGTCGTCGGCGAGGAAGTCCGTCGGCTCGTATCCCGTGATCGCGGAGAACTGCGGGCTCATGTACGAGGGCACGTACCGGCCCGATCCGGACTCGGACTCCTCGTAGGTGTACGTCGCGGCCGTCAGGGCCTCCACGAGGGCTCGGAACCGGTCCTCCGCCTCCATCTGCTCGGTGATGTCGAAGATGAATCCCTGCCACATGGGCCTGCCGCCCTGGTCGGCCACCAGCTCGGCCCGGTCGCGGACCCAGTGCGTGCGGCCGTCGGCTCCGATGAAGCGGTAGTCGACGGCGAACGGGACGCCCTCGACGTCCGTGCGCTCGTCCTCGGCGGTGGCCCGCTCCCGGTCGTCCGGATGCAGCCGGCTGGCCCAGAAGTCGGGGTCCAGCCACCGCTCCGGAGGGAAGCCGAACATCGCACGGGTCTGGGGGCTCACGTACAGGGCTTCGGGGTCGGCGTCGAGCGACTGCGCGTACGTCACCGCCGGCATCCGCTCGACGAGCGTCCGGAATCGATCCGCAGTGCGCCTGGCCTCCGCCAGCGCCACCTCCAGCTCCGCGATGCGCCGCCGGTCCTCCTCGCGGGCGGAGCTCACGGGAGGGCCTCGACATCCGAGACGGAGGGGAAGGACAGCGAGAACACGCTGCCGCCGCCGTCGCGCTCCCGGTAGGTGAGGCCGCCGCCGTGGGCGGCCATGATGCGTCGCGTGAGGAACAGGCCGATCCCGAGCCCCTCGTGCGAACGCGTGGCGCTCCCGTCGGCCTGGGTGAAGGCCTCGAAGATGCGCTCGCGCTGCTCCTCGGGGACGCCGGGCCCTCGGTCGGAGACGTCGATGCGCAGTTCGTGACCGGTCGCCTCGACCCCCAGCTCGACCTCCTCGCCCGGTGGCGACAGATCGAGCGCGTTCTCGAGCAGGCCGACGATCGCCCGCGTGCCGAGCTCCGCGTCGGCCCACAGGGGCTTCGCGGCCGCCCGGACATCGCCCCCGATCCGCAGCCGCTCGCGGTCGGCAGTGAACTCGCCGGCCGCGCGCTCCACGAGATCGGCCGCGACCACCGGCCGCGTCGAGACCTCGACACCCGGGCGATCCAGCCGCGCGGCCGCGGCGAGGTTGCCGACCAGCCGTCGCAGACGCTCCGACGCCCGTGCCACCCCGGTCCCGAGGTCTCGGACGTCCTCGCGGCTCAGATCCTCGCCGTGTTCGGCCACGGTGAGGGCGAACCCCTGGATCGTGGTGATCGGCGTGAAGAGCTCATGCGACAGGATCTGGATCAACTCGGATTTCGTGCGGTTGAGCTCCTTGAGCTCGCGGGTGAGGTCCTCGGATCGCTCGAGCAGCTCTGCGAGCTCGTGGATCACGTCGGCCGTGACCTCCACGGACAGGGAGCCCTGACCGCGCATCGAGCGGCGGATGGTGTACAGGATCTCGTCGGCGGACGTTCCCTTCACGACGTATCCCACGACGCCCGCGCGGAGCATCTCCAGGACGGTGCGCCGATCCTCGTAGGCGGAGAGGGCCACGACCTGGGTGTGCGGCGAGCCTCGCCGGATCTCGCGCGTGGCGTGGGCGCCCCCGCCGGCAGGCATCTTCACGTCCACCAGGGCGACGTCGGGGTGCTCGCGCAGCGCGACCTCGATCGCCTCGGCGGCGTCCTTGACGGCACCGACCAGCTCCAGATCCGGGTCCGACCCGACGAGGTCGGCCAGCGCCTCCCGCACCGCGGCCTCGTCCTCCGCGATCAAGACCTTGATGCGCTCCATGCCAACACCCCCCCGGTCTCTCGGGGCATCGGCAGGCCCTCGGGAACCTGTAGCTACGCGACCGGCAGGGGGGCCGGCTTGGCGAACAGGTACCCCTGCCCGAACGGCACGCCCAGTTCCAGGAGCGTGGCGCGCTCGGCCGCGGTCTCGACGCCCTCGGCGACGATCGCCATCCCCATCTCGTCCGCGAACGAGATGAGGGCCGAGGCCAGCGCCCGCCGACCTCGGTCGCTGTCGACGTCGCGCGTGATGCTGATGTCGAGCTTCACGATGTCGGGCTCCAGGCGCAGCGTGTGCCGCAGGCTCGAGAACCCCGCCCCCGCGTCGTCGATCGCGATGCGGACGCCGCGCCGGCGGAGCACCTGCAGACCCGCGGTCAGCGCCTCGTAGTCCTCCACGGGTTCGTGCTCGGTGATCTCCACGACCAGGCGCTCCACCGGGGCCTCGTCCAGGAGCGCCAGCAGCCCCTCGTGCATCGCGACCCGATGCGAGGCGTTGACGGAGATGTACGTGCCCTGAGGAGCGTTGCCGACCTCGGCCAGCGCCATCCGAATCGCCGCCAGCTCCAGCTCCGCGCCGAGCCCGGCCTCCGTCGCGTCCCGGAACCGCTCGTCGGGCGGGCGGGACGGATCGTCCGAGAAGCGGGCGAGCGCCTCGGATCCCACCACGGCTCCGGATCCGAGGTCGACGATCGGCTGGAAGTGCATCGTCATCCCGTCGCCCTCGATCAGTTGGCGGACCCTGTTCTGGCGGGCCAGCCGGTCGACCGTGACCCCCTCCTCGCGCCGCAGCTTCGTCGTGAGCTCGTGCACGATCCCGTCCATGACCTCGTTCGACAGGCTCGCCCGGCCCTCCGCGGCGCGACCGATCGAGCGCACGATCTCATCGGGCGCGGTGCCCTTCACGAGATAGCTGACCGCCCCGGCGCGGAGCATCTCCAGGACCGTCTCGCGGTCCTCGTGCGCGGACAGCGCGATCACACGGGTGTCCGGGGAGGCCTGCATGATCCCGCGGGCGGCCCGCGGCCCGCCGCCGGCCGGCATCTTCACGTCCACGATGGCGACGTCGGGTCGGATCACCTCGGCGAGGGAGATCGCCTCCTCCGCGTCCCCGGCCGAGCCCACGAGGCGCATCGATTCCTCCGAGGCGATCAGATCGGCCAGGGCGCTGCGGAGGCGCGGCTCGTCGTCGGCGATCAGGACGCGGATCGTGTCCACGGTGGGTACTCCTTACGTGGGATGGGCCGGATGCTACTCGACCGCCCGGACCGTCGGCCTAGGGCGATCGCTTCGCGCCTTGAGGCTCCCTCTTTGAGGGCGATCGCTTCGCTCCTTGAGGCTCCTTCCTTGGGCTATCGCTTCGCTGCTTGAGCCCCGGCTATCATCGGCGCGCCGACATCGAGGAGGGCACCATGGCGGCGCGCGAGGTTCGAGCTCCCCGGGGCAGCCGGCTGACCTGCCGGTCCTGGCCCCAGGAGGCGGCGATGCGGATGCTCATGAACAACCTCGACCCCGAGGTCGCGGAGCGCCCGCAGGATCTCGTCGTGTACGGCGGCACGGGGCGGGCGGCGAGATCGTGGGCGGCCTTCGACGCGATCGTCGCGTCCCTGCGCGACCTCGCGGACGACGAGACCCTGCTCGTGCAGTCGGGGAAGCCGGTGGCGGTGTTCCGCACGCACGAGATGGCGCCTCGGGTGCTGATCGTGAACTCGATGCTGGTCCCGAAGTGGGCGGACTGGGACACCTTTCGCGACCTGGAGCACGCCGGGCTCACGATGTACGGGCAGATGACCGCCGGCTCGTGGATCTACATCGGGACGCAGGGCATCCTGCAGGGGACCTACGAGACGCTCGCGGAGTGCGCCGCGCAACGCTTCGGCGGCTCGCTCGCCGGCACGGTCACGCTGACCGGCGGGCTCGGAGGGATGGGCGGCGCGCAGCCCCTCGCCGTGACCATGAACGGCGGCGTCGCGCTCTGCGTCGAGGTCGACGCCGCGCGGATCGAGCGCCGCATCAAGACCCGGTACCTCGACCGGGAGACCGACTCGTTGGACGAGGCGCTCGCATGGGTCGCCGCCGCGAAGGCCCAGCGCGAGGCCGTCTCGATCGGCCTGCTCGGCAACTGCGCCGAGGTCCTGCCCGAGCTCGTCCGCCGCGACTGGCGGCCGGAGGTCGTCACGGATCAGACCAGCGCGCACGACCCGCTGGGCGGCTACGTGCCGCCGGGCCGGACACTGCAGGACGCGATCCACCTGCGCGAGACCGATCCCGACACGTACGTCGCCGACGCCCAGCGCTCGATGGCGGCGCACGTCGACGCCATCGTGACGTTCCAGGAGCGCGGGGCGGTGGCGTTCGACTACGGCAACAACCTGCGGGCCGGCGCCGAGCTCGGCGGCCTGCCACGCGATCGCGCCTACGCGTATCCGGGATTCGTGCCGGCGTTCGTCAGGCCGCTCTTCTGCGAGGGCAAGGGGCCGTTCCGGTGGGCCGCGCTCTCTGGCGATCCCGCAGACATCGCGGCGACCGACCGCGCCGTATCCGAGCTGTTCCCCGGCGACGAGCGGCTGCAACGCTGGCTCACGATGGCGGCGGACCGGGTCGCCTATCAGGGACTGCCCGCCCGGATCTGCTGGCTGGGCTACGGGGAACGCGCCCGCGCAGGTCTGCGGTTCAACGAGCTCGTCGCGAGCGGCGAGGTCTCAGCGCCGATCGTGATCGGCCGGGATCACCTCGACGCCGGCAGCGTCGCGAGCCCGTTCCGCGAGACCGAGGCGATGGCGGACGGCTCCGACGCGATCGCCGACTGGCCGATCCTGAACGCGCTCGTGAACACCGCGGCCGGCGCGCACTGGGTCAGCGTGCATCACGGCGGCGGTGTGGGGATCGGATACTCGATCCACGCCGGCATGGTCGTGGTCGCCGACGGCTCGGAGGCGGCGCGTGACCGCCTCGAGCGCGTCCTCACGACCGACCCCGGCATGGGCGTGGTCCGCCACGCCGACGCCGGCTACGAGCGCGCCCGCGAGGTGGCCCGGGACCGGGGCGTCCGCGTCCCGATGGAGCCCGGCGCGTGACGGATCGCCACATCGTCGCCATGGGCGGCGGCGGCTTCTCTTACGACGATCCGATCCTGGATCGGTACGTGCTGGACCTCGTGTCGGCCGGCAGGCCGAAGGTCTGCCTGCTGCCCACCGCCGCGTCGTCCATGGCGGCGTACGTGACGCGGTTCCTCGGGGCGTTCCCGTCCTCCTCCTTCGAGCCCAGCTTCCTGGATCTGTTCGATCGCACCGTGTCCGACCCCGGATCGTTCCTCGCGGAGCAGGACGTGATCTACGTGGGCGGCGGCAACACGGCCAACATGCTGGCGATCTGGCGCGTCCACGGCGTGGATCAGGCGCTGCGCGAGGCCTGGGAAGCAGGGGTCGTGCTGTGCGGGCTGTCGGCCGGCGCGAACTGCTGGTTCGAGGCCTCGACGACGGACTCGTTCCTCCTGGGGCGCGCGGACCCGCTCGCGGACGGGCTCGGCCTGCTGCCCGGGCAGCTTCTGCCCGCACTACGACGGTGAGGAGGAGCGACGCCCGTCGTTCCACGCGCTGGTCGCGAGCGGCGTCCTGCCGGCGGGCGTGGCGTGCGACGACTACGCCGCCGCGCACTTCGTCGGCACGGAGCTGCTCGAGGCCGTGGCATCGAAGCCGGGGGCCGGCGCATACCGCGTGACGCGGGACGCCGCCACCGGCGCCCGGGAGGAGCCGATCCCGACCTGCACGCTGTCCTAGTCCGCTCCTCAGGCGTCCGGTCACGCTTCCGGTCACGCTTCTGGCGGGCTCCATCCCTCGGTGGCCTCGTGAACGCGGGCCACGATCTCGGCCTCGTCGACGGTGGTGAGCCGGCCGTGCTCCACCACCGTCTCTCCCGCCACCAAAACGCGGGCGATCGCGTCGGGCTGCATCGCGTACACGACCTGCTTCGGCGCCGTGATCGCGGGCTGCATGCTCAGCGCGTCGAGATCCACCACGACGAGGTCCGCGGCGTGGTCCGGCGCGATACGGCCGACCGGCAGCCCCAGGATCTCGCCTCCCCGGGCGGTGCCGGCCAGGAGCACGTCCTCGGCTCGCATCGCGCCGGCGTCGGCCTCGACCGCCTTCGCGAGCAGCGCCGCCATGCGCATGTCGTCGAACACGCTCTGCCGCGAGTTGGTGCAGCCGCCGTCGGTCCCCAGGCACACCGGGATCGTGCGCTGCAGCATCTTGCGGAACGGGGCCACGCCGTCGCCCAGGAACGCGTTGGCCCCCGGGTTGTGCACGATCCGTGCGCCGCGCTCGGCGATCAGCGTCAGGTCCTCGTCGTCGCACCACACGCAGTGCACCAGCACGGAGCGGGGCGTCAGCGCTCCGAGCGAGTCCAGGAACGCGGCCGGCGACATGCCGTGCTGCTCCAGGACCATCGCGCGTTCGTAGGAGCCCTCGGCGACGTGGATGTGGAACGGGATCTCGGCTTCGCTCCGAGATCTCCACGCCCGCCTGGATCATCTCGGGGCTCGCCGCGTGCAGGGAGTGCGGCGCCGGCTGCGCGAACGCCCGATGGTTGCCGCGGAGCTCGGCCTCGAGCTCGTGGAACCGCCGGACGCTGGCGGCCGGCGTCTCCTGGTACCGCGAGGGCGCTCCGGTCCAGTCGTACATCGCGCGCGCCAGCACGACGCGGATCCCCACCCGCGCCGCCGCCTCGACGACGGTCATCGCGTTCTCGTTGCCACCGTCGTGGAGGTAGAAGAAGTCCACCGCGGTCGTCACGCCCGCCTTGAGCATCTCGGCGAAGTCCAGCAGGGCTCCGGTGTGGATCCCGGGTCGGTCGAGCCGCTCGCTGAACGGGTACAGCACGCGGTCCCGCCACAACTCGAACGAGAGGTCGTCGCCGAGACCCCGCAACAATGTCTGGAAGGTGTGCGCATGCCCGTTGACGGTCCCGGGGAGCACCGCCACGTTGCCCCAGTCCTCCACGTCGTGACCGGGCAGCTGTTCGCGCAGGTCCTTCGGGGAGCCGGTGGCCATGACGATCCCGCCCTGCATCGCGAAGCCCCAGTCCCGGACCCAGCGATCCTCCGCGAACACGAGAGCCGCCCGGACGATCGTCATCGCCCCGCGTTCTACCACGCCGGGCTCCAGGTGGACGGGGTAGCCTTGCCGCCGTGCCGATCCAGGTGGGGGAGACGCTCACGCTCCAGGACGTGGTCGCGGTGGCCCGCGGCGCCGAGGTCGGCCTGGGCGGCGAGGCTCGGAGCCGGGTCGAGGCCTCCCGCGCGGTGATCGATCGCGCGGTGGCCGCCGGCGACACCGTCTACGGCGTGACGACCGGCTTCGGCGCGCTCGCGGACACGCGGATCGACCCGTCCCAGGTCGCGCAGCTGCAGCACGGGATCGTGCGGTCCCACGCCACGGCGGTGGGGCGCCCGCTCGCCCGGGACGAGGCGCGAGCCATGCTGCTGCTCCGCGCGCACGTGCTGGCGCTCGGGTACTCGGGCGTGCGGCCGGAGGTGATCGACCTCATGGTGCTGATGCTGAACCGGGACGTGATCCCGGTGGTGCCGGAGCAGGGATCGCTCGGCGCGTCGGGGGACCTCGCGCCGCTCGCGAACCTCGCCCTGCCGCTGCTCGGCCACGGCGAGATCCTCCGCGCCGACGGCGAGCCACCCGAGCCGGCGGCCGAGGCGTTCGCACGGGCGGGCCTGTCGCCGCTCCGGCTGGAGGCCAAGGAGGGCCTCGCCCTGGTGAACGGCACGCAGGGCATGCTGGGGATCGGCGTGCTCGCCGCCGACCGCCTGCTCCGCCTCGCGCGCACCGCCGACGTCGTGGCCGCGATGACCATCGAGGCCGCCCTCGGCACCGACGCCCCCTTCGACGAGCGGCTGCAACGGCTGCGGCCGCATCCGGGACAGGCGGCGAGCGCGGCGAACCTGCGGGGTCTCCTGGCGGGATCGCCGATCCTCGCCAGCCATCGCGACAGCCCGCACCTGGTGCAGGACGCGTACTCGCTGCGGTGTGCTCCGCAGGTGCACGGGGCGGTCCGGGACGCCCACACCTACGTCAGCGGCGTCCTGCTGATCGAGACGAACGCGGTGAGCGACAACCCGATCGTTCTGGCCGACACCGGCGAGGTCCGCTCCGGCGGCAACTTCCACGGCATGCCCGTGGCGATCGCGCTCGACGCCGCCGCAGCGGCGACGGTGTCGCTGGCCTCGATCAGCGAACGCAGGCTCTACCGCCTGACCGATCCGAAGAAGTCCAACGGCCTGCCGGCCTTCCTGGTGCACGCCAGCGGGTTGAACTCGGGGTTCATGCTGGTGCAGTACACGGCCGCCTCGCTGGTGAGCGAGTGCAAGACCCTCGCGCATCCCGCATCGGTCGACTCGATCCCCTCGTCGGCGGGACAGGAGGATCACGTGAGCATGGGGATGACGGCGGCGCGACACGCCAGGGAGATCGTGGGCAACGCCGAGACCGTGCTGGCCCTGGAGGCGCTGGCCGCCGCGCAGGCGCTCGATCTGCGGGCGCCGCTGCGGCCGGCGACGCCGACCCGCGCCGTGCACGACGCCGTGCGGGAGCGAATCCCGTTCACCGAATCCGATCACGAGTTCGGACGCGACATCGCCGCCGGCGTCGACCTCGTCCGCTCCGGCGCCCTGGTCGGGGCCGCCGAGGCGATCATCGGCGAACTCGCCTAGGAGCGCCCAGCCACCTGTCGTCCGGCAACGAGCGTGGCGACCACGGGATCGTGCCCCGGACGGTACGGGACCTGCGCGATCTCCGCCGCCTCCAGCAGCGCCAGGTCGGCGCGCATGCCAACCTCCAGGCGGCCGAGCCGCTCGTGCAGGCCCAGCACCCACGCGGGCGTCGCCGTCGCCGCCACCAGCGCCGCCCGCGGGGTCATGCCGTAGCGCGTGCAGGCCATCGCGATGGCCTCGGGCATCGAGCACACCGGCGCGGTGCCCGGGTTGCAGTCGGTCGCGATCGCGATCGCGGCGCCCGCCGCCGCGAGCGCGGCTGCCGGCGGCGCACCGGCCTGCAGGACGAACGTGGCGGCGGGCAGAAGGACGGCGGCGGTTCCGCCAGCGCCGAGGGCGGCCACGCCGGCCTCGCCGGCGTGGTTGAGATGGTCGGCGCTGCGAGCACCGAGCGCGACGGCCGCCTCGGCGGCTCCCGAGGGGCCGAGCTGGTCGGCATGACATCGCAGCGGCAACCCGGCCGCCGCCGCGGCCCCCGCGACCCGGGCGAGGTCCTCCAGGTCGAACGCGATGTCCTCCACGTAGACGTCGACGGCATCCACGAGGCCCTCCGACGCGGCGGCCGGGATCAGCTCGTCGCACGCGACCCGGACCCAGTCGGCCCGGGAGGTGCCCGGCGGCACCGCGTGACAGGCGAGCAGCGTGACGGTGCAGGTCTGGGGGAGCTCGTCACCGAGCCGTCGCGCCACGCGCGCCTGTCGGAGCTCCGCCTCGAACGAGAGTCCGTATCCGGTCTTCAGCTCGAGGGCCGTGGTGCCGAAGGCGGCCATCTCGCCGCCGATCGGCAGGCAGAACGTCACCACCTCGTCGTCGGAGGCCTCGGCCAGCATGCGGCTGCTCCGGGCGATCCCGCCGCCCTGGCCGGCCAGGTCGCGGTAGGTCCGACCGGCCAGCCTGGCCTCGAACTCGTCGGCCCGCCAGCCCACGAACGGCAGGTGGGTGTGGCAGTCGACGAACCCGGGGATGATGCAGCCCGACTCGGGATCGCCGTGGGTGGCCGGCCACGGGAGATCGCCGGCCTCCCCGACGAACACGATCCGGCCCTCGTCGTCCCAGGCCACCCCGCCGCGATCGACCTCGCGCAGGCCACCCGCGCCGCGAGCGGGGGGCGGGGCGTCGGCGGTCGCCAGGGTCCGGGCCACGGCCGCGCCGCGCGTCGCCGACATCCGCCCTCCCTGCCTGCGGGCCGGTCAAGGGCGCCGGCCGTCCGTCCGATGCTGAACTGGGCGCCACGCGCCCGGGGGGGAAGACTAGCCATGGGGGAACGACCGTGACGACGGTGAGCCTCGACCTGGGCGGGATGCTCGCGCGGGTCGTCGAGGGATCGGCCGACGGCGTAGCTGTCACCTCGGCGGATCCACGCCTCTCGGGCCCCCGGATCCTCTACGTGAACCGGGCGCTCAGCGAGATGACCGGTCTCGAGAGCGCGGAGCTGCTGGGGGCCGGCCTCGAGGCGGTCATCGGGCACGACGCCAACCTCGGCGACCTCCGCGAGCGGCTGGGAACCGGGGAGGCCCTCGAGGGCCGGAGCTCGCTCGACCGTCGTGACGGCACGTCGGTCGAGCTCGGTTGGCGCCTGGAGGCGTTGCTCGACGAGACGGGCGAGATCCTCCACTACGTCGCGACCGTCCGGTGCTCCGACGACGGCGCCCCGGCCGGCCCCGGGGCGGGCCACGCAACCGTCGCCCGGCCGACCCCGCCGGCCACGCTCGCGGCCCGTGACCAGCTGGCGCTCGCGGAGCAGCGGACCCGCGAGCTCGTCGAGCAGGTCCCCGCGATCTTCTACGAGGAGGCCCCCGCCGCCGAGGGCCAGACCTTCTACGTCAGCCCGCAGATCGAACAGATCCTGGGCGTGAGCCCCGCAGAGTACCGGACGCATCACGGCTGGTGGCGCGAGCACCTCCACGAGGACGATCGCGATCGCGAGATCGCCGAGTACGGGGCCCGGCTCACGGATCCGTCCATGCCGGCCTCGTCCTTCTCCGAGTATCGGCTCGTCCGCCCCGACGGCCGGGTCGTCTGGGTCAATGATCGCGAGACGATCGTGCGCGACGAGCACGGTGTTCCGACCATGGTGCGCGGAGCGATGTTCGACATCACGGCGCAGAAGGAGGTTGAGGCGCGGCTGCAGGATGCGGAGATCCGCTACCGGACCCTGGTGGAGCAGCTGCCACTGATCACGTACCTCTGGGAGATCGACCCGGCGCCGGGAGACGATCCCGCGTACTACACGAGCCCGCAGATCGCCTCGATCCTCGGATACACCCCGGAGGAGTGGAACGAGGACCCCGAGGGATGGCGAACGATGATCCACCCCGACGACCGGGAACGCGTGACCGCGGCCGCGGCCCGGAGCGAGACCACGGGGGAACCCTTCGTCGAGGAGTACCGCTACGTCCACAAGGAGGGTCGGGCCGTCTGGGTCCACGACGAGTCCGTGGTCATCCGGCGAACACCGGGCGGCGGTCCGTGGTTGTTCCAGGGGGTCATGTACGACATCACCGATCGCGTCGAGTCCGGGGCTCGACTGGCGGCGGCGGAGGAGAAGTACCGGACGCTCGTGGAGCGCATGCCGGCCGTGACATACGTGTGGGATGCGGGCGCCAACGAGGCGGACGACGGGAACTACACGAGTCCGCGGATCCTGGAGCTGCTCGGCTACACGGCCGACGAGTGGGAGGTGGATCCACACCGGTGGCAGGAGTCCCTGCACCCGGAGGACCGCGACCGCGTGCTGGCGGCCACCGCCCGCTCCGCGGAGACGGGGGAGGCATGGGTCCAGGAGTTCCGCTACCTCCATCGCGACGGTCGTGAGGTCTGGGTGCACGACGAGGCCGCGCTCTCGAGCCGGGACGAGTCGGGACGCCCGCGGTTGTTCGAGGGCGTGATGTTCGACATCACCGAGCGCGTGGAGACGGACCGGGCACTGCAGGAGAGCCTGGCGCGGTTCCGCGCGCTGGCGGAGGGCGCGCCGGTGGGGATCTTCGAATGGGATGTACACGGTGGCTGCACGTACGTGAACGCCAGGTGGTGCGAGGCTGCCGGGATCGACGCCGATCACGCGATGGGAGACGGATGGGGCGACGCGCTGCATCCCGAGGACCGGGAGCGGGTGGCCGCGTCGTGGGAGGCGGCCGTCTCCGTCGGCGCCGACTTCGCCGCCGGGTATCGGTTCCTGCACGCGGACGGTCAGATCCGCTGGATGCAGGGCCGCGCCGCTCCCGTCCGCGACGCGGGCGGCGAGGTGAGCGGCTACGTCGGCACGATCGACGACGTCACCGACCGCCGCGTCGTCGAGGAGGAGTTGCGGCTCATCCGTTCGGCGGTGGAGCACACCGGGCAGGCGGTGCTCATCACCGAGCTCGCTCGCGGCGACGAGCCGCCGCCACTCGTCTACGCGAACCGCGCCTATCTGGCGATGACCGGCTACACGCTCCGCGAGGTGGTGGGACGGCCCGCCCCGGAGTTCTACGACGCCGCTCAGGTCGACGTCTTCGCGATGCGCGAACGGCTGCGAACGGGACCAGAGCACGACGTGGAGGTCGTCCTGCTCCGCAAGGACGGATCCCGGTTCGCCGCCGAAGGTGTCCTGAGCCCGATCCCCGACGCCGAGGGGCGGCTCACGCACCTCGTGGCGACCCTGCGCGACGTGACGAGGATCCGAGAGGTCGAGGGGGACCTGCGCCGGACCCTCGAGGAGCTCCGCAGCGCCGACGCCGACCGCCGCGTCTCGTTGGCGCAGATCGTGGAGGCCCAGGAGCAGGAGCTGGATCGGATGGCGGAGGGGATCGAGGACCGCCCGCTGCAGCAGATGGCCGCTGTGCGGATGCGCATGGAAACGCTGCGCCGCAACCTCTCCGATCCCTCCCAGCTGGGAGCGCTCGACAAACTCGAGGGCTCGG
The DNA here is from genome assembly GCA_963832225.1 of uncultured Actinomycetes bacterium. Taxonomy (GTDB): domain Bacteria; phylum Actinomycetota; class UBA4738; order UBA4738; family HRBIN12; genus JALYMB01. The sequence goes on along the minus strand of CAWHTI010000015.1, from coordinate 92,341 downwards.
TCGATCAGGCTGTGGGTCAGCTTCGCGGGCTCCTCTCGGAGCTGCGGCCGCGCGAGCTCACGACCGAGGGACTTCCCGGCGCGATCCGCGAGTATCTCGACCGGACCGCGGCCGCGCTGCTGACCGAGGTGACCGGACGCCTCGAGAACGACCCGGACGCATCGCAGCGCGCGACGGCCTTCCGGATCGTGCAGGAGGCGGTGACGTCGGCGATCGAGTCGCGCGCCGCCTCGCGGCTTCTCGTCCACCTCGAGGACGCGGGCGAAGGCTTCATCGTGCGCATCGTGGACGACGGAGCCCCGTGGACGTCGGTGATCTCCACCACGATGGGCGATCGGGCCGGTCTCGCGGGCGGCCGATGCCGGTCGTCGGACGGCCGGGGCGGTCCCACCGTGGAGCTCTGGCTGCCGGTGCAGGCGCCGGTTCCGGGAGGGACGCCGCTCCGCCCTTCGTAGACTCGCGTGCATGAGCGCGCCCGGATCCGCCCGCTCCGGCCTCGCCGAGGTCCTCCGTCAGCCCGAGGTGCGCGCCGTCGTCGCAGGAAGTTTCGTGATCATGCTCGGGTTCGGGATCCTCGCGCCCGTGCTGCCGCTCTACGCGCGCACGTTCGACGTGGGCTACGACCAGGTCGGCATCCTCACGTCCGCCTTCGCCCTGACGCGGCTGACGTTCGACCTCGTAGCCGGTCGGATGGTGGATCGCTACGGCGAGCGGGCCATGGCCTCGGTGGGAGCGCTCGTGTTGAGCGCGTCGAGCGCCGCGGCCGCCCTCGCGCCCACGTTCGGATGGCTGGTGATCTTCCGCGCGGGCGGTGGCGTGGGGTCCGCGGTGTTCTTCGCCGCGCTCTTCTCCTACCTGTTGCGCACCGTATCGGGCGATCGCATGGGCCGGGCGATGGCCGCGTACTACGGCTCGTTCAACCTTGGGTTCATCGTCGGACCGCCACTCGGCGGGATCTTGGCCGGACGGTTCGGGTACGCGAGCCCGCTGTGGATCTACGCGGTGACGTGCGCGGTGGCGGCCGGGATGTACTTCCGCTTCATCAAGCGACTGGAGCCCCGGACCCACGACGGCGAGCGCCGCGGGTCGATCCGGCGGCTCCCGTGGGGCCGCCCCTTCGTCGCGCTGCTCGCCTGCGAGTTCGCAGCCCTGTGGGTCGTCGGGGCGTTGTACCTCACGCTGCTGTCGCTGTTCGGGACCGAGACGCTCGGACTATCGGAGTTCCGCGTCACCGTCGGTCTGGCGATCGCCTCGCTCACCGAGTTCTTCGTGATGTTCCCGGCGGGCTCGGTCGCCGATCGGCGGGGTCGCAAGCAGGTCCTCGTCCCCGGCCTGCTGCTGCTGATCGTCGGCCTGCCGCTGTTCTCGCTCGTGAGCGGGCTCGCCGGGTTCTGGGTCGGCCTGGCGTTCGTCGGTGTCCTGACGGGGCTGTCCGGGGTCGTCCCGGCGGCGATGCTCTCCGACGTCGTGCCGGCGGCGCAGTCCGGGGCGGCGACCGGCGTGTTCCGGTTCACGAGCGACCTCGCGCTCACCCTCGGACCGCTCACCGCCGGCCTGACGGCGCAGACCTTCGGGCTGCGCTGGGCGATCGCCCTGTCGGTGGCGCCCGCCGTGCCGGCCCTGATCCTGGCCTGGCGCGCCCCGGAGACGCTCCGCGCACCGGTGGCGGCGCCCGGATCACTGGAGGTCGGTTCGCGCGGGTAGCCTCGGCGGTATGCGGATCGAGCGCGAGGTCGTGCTGCCCGCGTCGCCCGCCGCCGCGTGGGCGACGCTCATGGATTGGGAGCGCCAGGCCGCGTGGATGCGGGATGCCGACCGCATCGTCGTTACGTCACCGGTCCGCGAGGGGATCGGCGTCGCGGTGTCGGTGAGGACGAGGGTGCTGAACGTGCCCCTGTTCACCGAGCGGCTCGAGGTGATCGGTTGGGATCCGCCCCACGAGCTGCGCATGGCCCACCGGAGCTTCATCCGCGGCGTCGGCATCTGGGCCCTGGAGCCGGTGGGGGCGGGCACGCGCTTCCGCTGGACGGAGGACCTGTCGCTGCCGGTGCCGGTCCTCGGGGAGCTCGCCCTCCTCGTCTACCGGCCGTTCATGAGCCGGCTGATGGGCGGGGCCATGCGCGACCTGCAGACCCTGGTGGGGGCGGCCGGCTGAGCTCGGAGCTCAGCCTCAACCACCGCTCCGCGCTAGCGGAAGGCGATGGTGACGCGATCGCGGCCGGACTCCTTCGAGGAGTACAGCGCCGTGTCGGCGGCGACCAGCAGCGTGGTGGCGTCGTTCGCGAGCTCGCCCTCCCTGGTCACCACGCCGAGGCTGGCGGTCACGGAGATCGGCCCGACGCTCGTGGGCACCGGCTCCCGGGAGAGCTCCTCCCGGATCCGCTCGGCCGCGGCCTCGGCCTCCGCCTGGCTCGTCCCCGGCAGCACCACGACGAACTCCTCGCCACCGAACCGGCCGACCCGGTCGTAGAGCCGCACCACGTCTGCGAGGCGGCGTGAGACCTCGCGCAGCACCTCGTCGCCGACCATGTGTCCGTGCGTGTCGTTGATGTGCTTGAAGTGGTCGAGGTCGACCATCGCGACGCTCACCGGCGTCCCCAGTCGATCGGATCGCGACAGCTCCTCCATCAGGTGCTCCAGGATCCGGTTGTGGTTCCACAGGCCGGTCAGCGGGTCGCGGCGCGCGGCCTCCTCGGCCGCCTCCTTCGCCGCCTGCAGCTCCGTCTCGGCCCGCTTGCGCTCCGTGATGTCGCGGATCAGTCCCACGAACACGAGGCCGTCCTCGACCTCGGCCTTGCTCACCGAGATGTCGATCGGGAAGGTGGCCCCGTTCTTGCGCTTCGCGAGGGTCTCGCGACCCATCCCCAGGATCCGCTCCCGGCCGCTCTCCACGAACCGGTGGACGTGCGCGTCGTGATCGCCGGCGTCGCCGTCCGGCATGAGCCGGCTCACGCTCTGTCCGATCAGCTCGGCCTCCGTGAACCCGAAGATCTTCTCGGTCGCGGGGTTGACGGACTCGATGGTGCCGGCCTCGTCCGCGGTGATGATCGCGTCCACCGCCGTGTTCACGATCGCGGCGGTCCGGGCCTCGCTCGCGGCCAGCGCCGACGTCCGCTGCCGAACGGCCGCCTCCAGATCGACGTTCCGGCGCACGATCTGCCGCCGGGTGCGTTTGGCGAACACGCCGACCCCCACGAACAGCAGCAGCATGATGCCGAGCACGATCGTGTTCAGGCGCTGCACCAGGGACCGGTCGCGGTCGGTGTCGGCGCCGACGTCGTCGGAGAGCTCCGCGATCTGGTCGCGGATCTGCCCGTACAGGTCGTCGGACTGCGCATCGGCCTCCGTGAGGATCGTGCCCGGGCCGTGGCGATTGTTCCACCGGCTGGAGCTCAGGGCCGTGAAGCTGTTGACGAGCGCGCGGAGGTGCTTGAGATCCTCGCGGATCACGGAGTCTCGCGCCGCCGCCACCAGGGCGCCGTCGGCGGCGTCGCCCTTCAGGGCGTCGTCGATGAGGTCCTGCGTCGCGTGCAGCGGCTGGAAGACCTGCTCCTGCACGCTCACGGTCTCGTCGCCCGCGAGCGCGCGGACCAGGAAGAGCTGCGAGGTGGCGACGCGCTGGGCGACCTCGCCGGCGACGGGGAGGACCCTCGTCTGATGCTCGATCACGCGCGAGGTCTGGAACTGCCCGTACCCCACCATGCCCATCGACAGCAGGGCGGCCAACAGCACGAACGGGGTGAGGATGTCCCGTCCACGCAGGCGTGTGCGTCCGCTCCAAGGCGGGCGCCGAGTCATGGTTGTCCCAGCATCGTTGCTGCCTACATCGGGTCTCCGCGGGGGTTCTTGAGGTCGAACGGCCTGCTCGGGCGGGGTTTGCCGGGCGAACGGCCTCACCCATACAGTGGACATCGACGCGGGGGGTGCCCGGTGCGACCGGGCTGAGAGGCCGACTGACGAGCCGGCGACCCTTCGAACCTGAACCGGGTCATGCCGGCGGAGGGACGCGATGGCCGGCCTCACCGAACACCTGAGCGAGGCGCTCGAGCGGCCGGCGTCGGATCGGGAGCTCCGCCCGGTCCCGGCGGGGATGCGGCGCTTCGGCGGGCTCGAGCTGGCGGTGCTGTGGGGCGATCTGTCGGTCGGGCTCCTGGTGCTCGTCTCCGGCGCGCTGTTGGTGCCGGCCCTCGGCCCGCTCGCGGGCGGTGGCCGCCATCCTGACCGGGTCGGTGGCCGGATGTCTGCCCCTCGCGCTGATGGCCTACGCCGGCGCCCGCGAGGGCGTCCCGGGCATGGTGCTGTTCCGGCCGCTGCTCGGCCTGCGAGGGTCGTGGCTGCCCTCCGCGATGAACCTCGTGCAGCTCGTGGGCTGGACGGCCTTCGAGTTCTGGGCGATGTCGCGGGTGGCCGGAGCGGTCACCCGGGACCTCATCGGCATCGACGCACCGGGGGTGTGGCTCGCGGTCGTCGCCGTGCTCTGCACCGGCCTCGCTCTGGCCGGGCCGGTGTTCCTGGTGCGCAGGTGGCTCGAGCGGTTCGGCATCTGGGTGATGGTGGCGGTGGCCGCGTGGATCACGGTGCGGATCGCGGCGCGCGGGGACCTCGCGGCGATGTGGAGCACGCCCGGTCGCGGGGGGCTCCCGTTCTGGCTCGCCGTCGATCTGGTGATCGCGATGCCGGTGTCGTGGCTCCCGCTCGTGGCCGACTACAACCGGTTCGCGCGCCGCCCCCGCACCTCGGCGGTCGCCACGTTCGCCAGCTACGCCGTCGGCAATACCTGGTTCTACCTGTTGGGGGCACTGCTCGTGGTGGCGGCCGGATCGGGCCCGGACGTGCTGGACATCGGGACCACGATCGCGGCGGCCGCCGGGGGCGCGACGGTCCTGCTGGCCCTCGTCGTGGGAGAGTCGGACCAGGCCATGGCGAACATCTATTCGGCGGCGCTGTCGGTACGGAACGTGGTGCCGCGATTGCCCCGGCGGGTCGGCGTCGTGGTGATCGGCGCGGCGGGCGCCGGCATCGCGGCGGCGCTGCACGAGGACGCCGTGCCGACGTTCGAGTTCTTCCTCTACCTGGTGGGCTCGGTGTTCGTGCCGCTCGTCGCCGTCTTCGCCGCCGACTACCTGGTCCGGGCGCGGGGGCGGTACGGCGAGGCGGCCCTGTTCACGGCCGTGACGCCGGGTGTCCGCTGGCGTGCACTGGTGCCGTGGATCGCCGGCTTCGTCGCCTTCCACTGGTGCGTGCCCACCGGCCCGGCCTGGTGGTCGGCCGCGGTCGAGCGGGTGCTGCACGGGTGGATCGGGTTGCCGTTCCCGCTGTTCGGCGGGGAGCTCGGCGCCAGCGCCCCGGCCTTCGCGGTGGCCTTCGTGGCCGCGATCCTCCTGCTGCCGCGGGCTCAGCCCTCGGCGCCGGGACCCGCCGGCTGACCCGCCGGCCCGCCGGCCACCGGTCCGGAGGATCCGGCGTCCTCGCCGGGCACGCCGGGCGGCGGCGCGGTCACGAGGAGCACCACGGCGGGCTCCTCCGAGGCGTTGCGGAGCGTGAGTTCCGAGCCCGCGGGCACCAGGACGGTCTCCCACTGCCGCATCCGGCTCCGCCCGCGACCCACCTGGGCGGAGATCTCGCCGGCGAGGATCACGCAGACGGCGTCGGCGAGGGCGTCGCCCACCGGTCCCAGCCCCTGGGCCTCCTGCAGGCAGATCACCCGGCTGAACAGCCGGTCGGTCTCGTAGAGCGTCTGCTGATGGGCGGCGTCCTCCTCGAAGTGCACGAGGTCGCGGACGTCCCGGGTCTTCACATGGACCAGCGTACCGGCCACCTGCGGAGCGGGAGCGGCCGGTGCGGTTCGGCGCGTCCAACCGAAACCGGGCGTCGTCGGCCAGCGGCTACACTGACCCGTCCTGTCTGATCCTTGGCCGATCCTTGGCCGATCCTCGTAGGCGCACGCACACGCGAAAGGAACCCCGCTGTGTCCGACCTCACGTTCTCCACCGGATCCGCCGCCGCCGCGCGAGCGGACCTGCTGATCCTGGCCGTCTTCGTGGGACCCGAGCCCGGGCCGGGTGTGAAGGAGGTCGGGCTGCAGGGCGCGTTCGCGGCCGCGAAGCTCACCGGCAAGCGGGAGGAGCAACTGCTGGTCACGGAGGGCCACCGGGCCGCCGCCGCCGCGGTGCTCCTGGTCGGCGTGGGTGAGCGGGAGGGGTTCGACGCCAACCGGCTCCGCGTGGCGCTCGCCAAGGTGGCGCCGACCGCGGCACGGTTCGGCACGGTGGCCACGACGTTCCCGCAGGCGGTCAAGGGCAGGGGAGCGGATGAGGCGCTCCAGGCCACGGCCGAGGGCCTCCTCCTTGGGAGCTACCGGTTCGACCGCTACCGCACCACGGCCACCGATCTGCCCTCGCCGATCCGCAAGATCACCGTGCTCGGAGCGGCCAAGGCGGACGCGAAGGCGGCGAAAGCGGCCCTCGAGCGCGGCCGGGTCGTCGCCGAGTCCGTGAACTGGGCCCGCGACCTGGTGAACACGCCGGCCGGGGACATGTCGCCGGCGCAGATCGCGCGGGAGGCGCAGAAGATGGCGCGGCAGGTCGGGCTCCCCTGCAAGGTGTTTGGAGAGGCCGAGCTGAAGAAGGGTGCGTTCGGCGGCATCCTCGGCGTCGGCGCCGGAAGCGTGAACCCGCCGCGTCTGATCGAGCTCACCTACAAGGGCGACGGTGCCGCCACACCGATCGCGCTCACCGGCAAGGGCATCGCGTTCGACTCCGGCGGTCTGTCGATCAAGGACGCGAAGAACATGGAGTCGATGAAGGACGACATGGGCGGCGCCGCGTCGATCCTCGCCGCGATGCGGGTGATCGCCCGGCTCAAGCCGAAGGTGAACGTGATCGCCGCGATCCCGTGCAGCGAGAACATGCCGAGCGGCTCGGCCACCAAGCCGGGCGACGTGCTCGTGCACCGCGGCGGGAAGACCTCCGAGGTCCTGAACACCGATGCGGAGGGGCGCCTCGTGTTGGCGGACTCCCTGGCCTACCTGGCGGAGAAGAAGCCGCGGGTGATCATCGACACCGCGACCCTCACGGGCGCCTGCATGGTGGCGCTCGGCGAGGACATCACGGGCGCCATGGGCAACGACGCCGGGTTGATCGGCGACGTGCTGTCCGCCGGCGAGGCGGTGGGCGAGCCGGTCTGGGAGCTGCCGCTGTGGGCCGGCTACAAGCGCCAGATCGAATCCCCGATCGCCGACGTCAAGAACATCGGGGATCGATGGGGCGGCGCGATCACGGCGGCGCTGTTCCTGGCGGAGTTCGTGGGCGACGTGCCGTGGGTGCACCTGGACATCGCCGGGCCCGCGTTCCGCGACCGCCCCGGCGACCTGGGCCCCCGTGGCGCCACCGGCGTGCCGGTCCGGACGCTCGTGCGCTACGTCCTGGATCACGCGACGAGCTGACGGCACCGTGAGCGACCTCGAGTCCCCCTCGCCGAAGACCGGTCCCGTGCTGGGTGTGTTCGCCCATCCCGACGACGCCGAGATCGGAGCCGGCGGCACACTGGCGAAGTGGGCGGCCGCGGGCCGCGAGGTGCACCTGTTGATCCTCACGAACGGCGACCGTGGCTCGGCCGACCCCGGGATGGACCGGGCGGAGCTCGCGAAGACACGGCTCACGGAGACCGAGGCCGCGGCGAACGTGATGGGACTGGCGGGGGCGCGGATCCTCGGCGTGCACGACGGCGATCTCGAGAACACGCAGGAGATCCGTGAGGCCGTGGTCCGCCGCATCCGCGAGGTGCGCGCCGAGACCGTGCTGTCCTGCGACCCCACCGCGTGGTTCTTCGAGAACACGTACTACAACCACTCCGACCACCGTCGCGCGGGCGAGATCGCGCTGGACGCGGCGTTTCCGGGCGCCGGCAACCCCCACTTCTTCTCCGAGCACCTCGCCGAGGGGCTCGAGCTCGCGGCCGTGCACGACATCTGGCTCGGCTGGACGAACGAGCCGAACCACCGCGAGGACGTGAGCGGCCACTTCCGCACCAAGGTCGACGCGCTCGCGGCGCACGCGAGCCAGCTCATGGAGGGCATCGCGTTCTTCGACGAGTTCCTGCAGCGGGACGCCCGTGAGGCGGGGGAGCGGATTGGCGTCGAGTTCGCGGAGCCCTTCCGCGTCCTCGACCTCGAGGACTGATCCCGGGCCGGCGCCCGCCTAGTACGCCGGCTTGGTGGCGACCGCGAGGATCACGTCGCGGAAGTCGTTCAGCGGATCCGAGAACCGCTCGGTGAACGTGACCCGCGCGCGCTCCCGGAACGAGACCCACCCCGCCTCGCCGAGCATGGAGCGCACGAAACGCCCGGTGGCGGCGGCCTCGCGGCCGTCCAGGAACTCCTCGATCGAGTACACGAACCGGTAGCGCCGTGGCTCGGTCCGTACCTGGTGCAGCCCTGCGTCGATCAGCGCCTCCTCCAGCGGTCCTCGCTGCGCGAAGCGGTCCTCCCAGGGCACGGCCTGCTTGAGGACGTCCCGGAGCATGTCGCCGCCCACGACGGTCGAGACGAGCTGGCGCCAGCTGCGCTGCAGCTCGTCGACTCCCGGACCCCAGGTCGACACCGCGATCCGCCCTCCGTGGCGGAGGACGCGAACCATGTCGAACAGGGCCGTCTCGTACTTCGCGAAGTGGTTCAACACGAAGGAGCCCGTCACCAGGTCGAAGGAGGCGTCTCGGAAGGGCAGGTCGATCGCTCGTCCGGCGACCGGGCAGAACCCGTCGCGGACCGACGCGCCGGTGGCGAGCATGGGGACCGATGGGTCCAGGCCCACGACGAGCGCGGCGCCGGCCCTCGAGGTCTCGCTGGCCGTGAGGCCGGTGCCGGTGCCCACGTCGAGCGCCCTGGCTCCGGCCGGCAGGTCGCCGGCCAGCGCGATCAGGTCGCGTGCCGGTTCGGACAGGCGGACGCCGTTGGCCCGCTCGTAGGCGGCCGCGACGCCATCGTAGGAACGCCAATCATCCATGGGCTCGACAGACTACCGGCCGCCGTCGCGAACGAGGGGCCGGTGTCGCCGGCCCCTCGTTCGTCGATCGTTCCTACGTGTCGGTCGAGACCACCACCGGGGTCCGCGACGGCGCATTGTTCGGGAACAGGACGAGGATCGCGGGGTCGTCCGACGGTGTTGCGGAGCCCGTGGAGACCTGCACTGGGTTCGCGTTCGAGCAGGCGCCGCCGCCCCAGAATCCGCCGCACACGAGCGGCGAGATGTCCAGGGCGGGGTCGACCGTGTTCAGCGCGGCCGAGTACGTGCCGCTCGTCGCATCGAGCCTGCCCGCGGTGTCGCAGAACTGCGCCGGCACGTCGCCCGAGAACCGGCCCGTGCACGCGGTGACCTGGTAGGAGAACGTCGGCTCCTCGGTGGTCAGGCCGATGTCGCCGGCGTCCACCACCAACCCGACCAGGTTGCCGTTGTAGTTCGTGTAGTCGGCGAAGTACAGCGCCGCGCACGATGCGAACGGATCAGCCATGGACAGGTCGTAGACGCAGACGTTGCCGCCCGCATCCGGCGTCTTCACCACCAGGTAGTCGGCCTGCAGATCGGGGTCCGCGAACTCGCCGTCGGCGCCGGCGTCGATCTTCACGTCGACCTCGAGGGTCTCCGTGGTGTTGTGCACACCGGCCGTCTGCACGCCGATCTCGACGGGCTCCTTCGGGTAGTCGCCCTGCGTGAGGAAGCTCCGCCAGCTGATCCCGGCGAGCGGGTCGAGGCCGTTTGGCTGGCCCTCGGCGATCCCGTTGATCTTCGCGCCCGTGAACGACCGGGCGCCTACGGCCACGATGTCCTCCTCACCCGTGGAGTTCACGGAGTCCGTCGCGCCGAGCAGGTAGAGATCGGCGTAGTCGACCGCGGCGCCGCCACGGGTGATCGCGAACGTGTCCCTGCCGTCCGTGAGGTCCAGCTCCTCGGTGGATACGCCGTTGTCCGAGGCCGCCAGCGGCGCGACGTGCCAGGGCACGCGGAGCTGATCCACCGGACCCTGGGACTGGATGATCCGAACGGCTCCGTCCACGTTCGGATGGAAGTAGTACCACCCGAACTCCTGCTCGGCGGGTGAGATGACGCTCGGATCGAGGGTCAGCCGCAGCCACACACGTTGGCGTTCGCCGGCGGCGAGCGTGAACGCCAGCGATCTGGCGAACGTGGATCCGTTCGTCGAGAGGGCCGTGTCGGCGATCGCCGGATCGAGGTCCGAATACCTGGTGGCGGCCCCCATGGTGTAGCGGTGCGCCATCGAGTCCTCGTTCTCCACCCAGAACGCCTTCGTCCCCGACCAGACGCCCGGCGTCTGCGCGAGGCCGAACGACAGGCTCGACGGGTAGGCGATCGATGTGGCCCTCGCGGACGCGAACGCCTGCACGCGGCCCGCTCCCATCACGGTCGCCGAGACCGGCGTGGACAGGTCGTTGTTCTTCATCCGAGGTGTGGCCTGGTTCATCAGCACGGCCTTGATCTTCACCGGCGGCCAGGACGGATGGATCTGCCGCATGAGGGTGGCGACGCCGGAGATGTGCGGGGCAGCCATCGACGTCCCCGAAAACACCGCCGCGCCGTCGCCGGTCCCCACGGCGGCTGAGGTGATGTCCGAGCCCGGAGCGCTGATGTCCGGCTTGAGGTCGTTCGTGACGCGAGCCGGCCCCTCCGAGGTGAAGTCCGTCATGGCGTCGTCGAAGCCGGGCACGAGCGACGTCTCCGAGTTCAGCGTCACGTTGACCGTCCCGGTGTTGTACGGCGGCGGACTCGGACTGAGGACGTCGAGGATCGCGTCGCCGTCGGGCCCGGAGATCATGACGGCCGGGATCGTGACGGGCTCGCCGTTGGAGCCCAGCACGAACGGGACGCCGCCGAAGCCGGACTGCAGGATCACGGCGACCGCCCCCGCCTCCTGCGCGTTGAACACCTTCGTCGAGCCGGAGCAATCGCCGTTGGCCGTGTCGCCCTTGAAGACGATGGGCACGAGTCCGGCGAGCGAGTTGGCGGGCAGCGGCGAGCAGAACTGCTGATCCGCCGGCTGGACGTCGCCCGGCGTAGCGGGCGGATCGAACTCGCTCGCGTCCACCACGTCCGTCGTCAGGCCGTCGGGCGGCAGATCGGCGCCCCAGTCCTGCGTCACCATGAGGCCGTTGTCGGGGAGCGTGATGCCACTGGGGGAGTTCACGCTGATCGTCTGGGCCTGGAACTCGTCGATCGAGGCGGCGACCGCGATCACGCCCCGGGCCGTTGCCGGTGTCCCCACGATGTACGCGGAGGCGCCGACGGCCTGGTTGCCGGAGTTCCCGGCGGATGCCACGAACACCGTGCCGAGGTCGACGACCCGCTGCGCGGCGATCGCCTCCACGGAGTTCAGCGTGCCGTAGTCGACGCCGCCGGAGAACTGCAGCACGTCGACCTGGTCGCCGGTATCGCCGTCACGATTCGGGTCGACGGCGCGCTCGTACGCCGCAACCAGCACGTCGTCGGTCGAGTTGCCGACGTCCCAGACCTTGAACGCGTACAGCTTCGCCCGCGGAGCCACACCCGCTCCCACCGAGCCGCGCACACCGCTGCCGCAGCAGGTGCCGGCGACGTGGGTCCCGTGCCCGTCACGGTCCAGGGGGTCGAGGTCGGGCCGCGGGATGTCGTTCGACGTCTCTTCGTCCAGCACGTCGTAGTTGCTGCCGACGAAGTCGAAGCCGCCGATCACCTTGTCGGTGGGGAACGTGCCGCGCTCCACGAAGTTCGGGTCGTTCCTCTCGTAGGCGGCCACGGTGCCCGGGCCGCCGAAGTCCGCATGGGTGTAGTCGATGCCGGAGTCCACCACGGCCACCCGCATGCCCTGGCCTCGCACGCCCAGCCGGTCCCAGACCTTGGTGGCACCGATGAAGGGAACGCTCGACTCGTTCGCACGCACCACGACGTTCACCGGCTGCACGGACGACACGTCGCTGCGGTCCGCCATCTCCTGGGCGGCCCCGGCGGTCATGGCCGCTGAGAACCCGTTCACCAGACGGCTGTACCGGAAGACGACGTCGCCGCCGCCCGAGCGCACCTGCGTGATCGCGGCCTCCTGCGAGCGCAGGGCGGCCCGCGACGCGTCGATCTGGCCGTCGCGGGAGAGCGTCCGGCCGGCCGCGAGGATCCGCTCGCCGACCGAGGGCGCCCGCATCACGACGAAGTAGCGGCCCGAGGCCGAGGTCCGCGCGACCGCGGGGACGTAGTGCTCCAATCTGGCGCCGTCCCTGCGGGGGGCCCGGGTCCCGTTGTCCATCGGGACGCCCGTGGCCGTGAGGGTGGTGCCGAGTGCGAGGACGAGGACGGTGATGGCGAGCAGAAGGCGCTGGCGCATGTCGGGGGCCCCTCTCTCGTGGATGCGTGGACCACGATCGTCTGTCAGTCGATCGTTCGCTGTCAAACCATAGTTCGGACCCCCGCCCCCGGTAGGCTGTCGCGATGGAGCGCATGCGGTGACGGGCTCGGCCGGTGTGATGGCCATCGTGCTCGCCCAGACCGTGGCGGGATCCGTTGCGCTCGTGATGTTGACGCCGCTGTGGAACGAGGTGAAACCGGGGTTCTTCACGCTGACCGGCGTCGTCGTGGCCACCCTGGCGATCCCGGCATGGTGGTCCGCGCACGTCGGACTCGTCCCTGGCGACCGGGCCGGGTTGTGGGCGGTCCGGGCCGCGGCGCTCACCGCCGCGCTCGCGGTCTCGTGGGCCGCGCTGATGCTCCTCAAGCGCCGGAGCGCCGCCCGCGTCGTCGCCCTCGCGTCGGTGCCCGCCTCGATCGCGATGCTGGTGGCGCTCGCGGGCACGGCCCGCCAGGAGGAGGGCGTCGCGCTCTTCCAGGTGCTGGCAGGGGCGGCGTTCCTGGGCGCCGTGCTCGACGGCCTGCTGCTCGGCCACTGGTACCTCACCGATCGCGGACTGCCGAGGCGGCCGATCGACCGATCCACGAGCATCCTGATCGGCGCCGTGATCCTCGAGGCCGTGGCCGTGATCAGCGCCGGGTTCGGTGGCGTCGGGGCGGCCGAGCAGTTCAACCCCCTGCTGGGAGCCGGCGGGCTGGCATCGTGGATCGCCCTCGGCATGGTGGGCGCCACCGGGCTGATCGCCGTGATGGTCCGGCTCACGCTGCGAGGCGAACGCGCCTCGGCGGTGCAGTCGGCAACCGGCTTCTTCTACCTCGCGGTCGTCACCGCGTTCACGGCGGAGGTCGCCGTGAAGGTCCGCTTCCTGCCGGGATAGATGATGCAGGTCGCCGTGCTCGTCGCCGGGTTCGTCCTCGAGGTGGCGGCGTGGCGCATCGTGGCGGCGGGCCGCGCGTCGGTGTGGGGTCTCATGGTCGGCGTCTTCGCGCTCCATGGAGTCGTGGCCGCGATCGCGCTGCCCCCGATCGCCTCCGGGGACGAGCCGCTCGTCCGCCGCCGTGGGGGTCGGTGCCGTGTCGGGGGTGGCGCTGTGGGCGGCCACCCTCGCGTTCGTGGCGGTCGCGGTCCGCTGGCCGCCGTTCCGAACGGCCGTCGCTGACCGGTACGCCCGCGCCGCGGAGGTCTCGCTGCCCGTCGCGGTGGCCGTCTCGTTGCTGATCGCGGTGCCGGGGGAGGAGCTGTTCTGGCGGAACCTCGCGCAGCGGCGGTTCGGCGTCTCGAGCGAGACGCTCGGCGCCGTCGCCGCATGGCTCGGCTATGTGGCGGCCAACATCGCGAGCGGCAGCCTGCCGTTCGCGGCCGGCGCCATCGTGGGCGGCGCCGTGTGGGGCGGCCTCGCGTGGTGGACGGGCGGGATCGCGGCGAGCCTCGCCAGCCACGGCGTCTGGACGACGATGATGCTGGTCCGGCCTCCGTCGAGCGGGCGCGTGCCCGTGGAGGCGACGCCGGGATGAGCTTCCTGTCGACCGCCGTGCGCCAGGTGCTGGACGAGGGCGTCTTCTGTTCGGTGGCCACCTCGACGCCTCGCGGACCGCACTGCACACCGCTCGTCTACGCGTTCTCCGGTGGCCGGATATGGCTCACGACGTCCCGCGGCTCCGTCAAGGCCAGGGCGTGGCGCTCCGACCCCACCATGGCGGGACTGGTTCGGCACGGCGAGCTCGCCGTGTCGTTCACCGGCCGTGTCCACACGTACGACCTCCTCGACCGCGGCACGTGGGGCGCCTCCGTCGCGGGCGCCCCCGCCATCGCCCGAGCCTCCGTCCGCTTCAGCAAGAAGAACGCGCGCTTCTTCGCCGGCTACGCGGTGGACGCCCGGCAGGTCCCGTTCGCGTGGACCCCACCGGGGCGCGTCTTCGTGGCGATCGACGTCGAGCGCACGGCACTGCTGGACGAGCGGGGGGTCGACGAGGGCAAGGGCCGCTGGGGCGGCGACGTCGAGTCCCGCGCGACCTTCCGGGCGGTGAAGGGTGGCGGGGACCCGCTGGCGCTGCTGCCTCCCGAGGTCGCCGGGCCGCTCGGACGCGTCGGCGCGGGCACGCTCACGGTCATCGGCGCGCACGGGCCCGTCGCGCTGCCCGTGCGATGGCGGGCGGAGGAGCGGACCCTGTACGCGGCGCTGCCCGAGGAGTCGCTGTCCCTCGTCGATGCCGGGCCGGACGCCGCCGTCGCGCTCACGGTCGATACCCCGTCGGCGTGGCGGGCCCGCGACATGGTGGGGGCGATGGTGCAGGGGACCGGCTCGTTCCACGTGCTTGACCACCTGGGGAGCGGGGCGAAGTCGGCGCGAACGCTGGCCACCTCGATCGATCCGGACGCCGGGGCCCTGGTGCGCATCGCCCCCGAACGGCTGGTGTGGTGGAAGGGATGGTCCAGCGGGAGCTCGGAGGTCGGATGAGCGGCGCGACCACGGCCGAGGCCTCCATCGAGATCGGCGCGCCGCCCGAGGTGGTGTGGGAGGTGGCGAGCGATCCCCAGAACCTGCCGCACTGGGACCGCCACATCGAGGCCGCGCACGTGGACCGCGCGGATCTCGGACCCGGCTCGCAATACGAAGTCACCATGCGGTTCATGGCGGTGACGGCGAGGATCCGGGTCGAGGTCCTGGAGTGGGAGCCACCGTGGCGCGCGGTGCTGCGGCTCACCGGCCTGCTGGAGGCCGTGGTCACCACCAGTATCGCGTCGCTGCCGTTCGATCGGAGCCTGCTCCGGCATCAGGTGGAGTACCGCTTCCGTGGGCCGCTGGGCGTGTTCGGCGCGAAGAGCCTGAACGCCGTGGGTGGGGCGCAGCTCGCGCTGCGCCGGGGCCTGACGGCGCAGAAGCGGGAGATCGAGTCGTGGTGAAGGCGGGGCGCCCGTGACCGTGACCGGACGGGTCATGAAGGGGATCGCGCTCGCCGGCGGGGTCGCGGCCGTGGGCGTCGCGGCCGCCCGCCCGGCCGCCCGCGAGTTCGACGCCGCGCTCTTCGCCGACGTGAACGCCGGGCACGGGCCCGCCGCCGATCGCCTCTTCTCGTCCGTCACGGAGCTCGGCTCGATGTACGCGGCCGGCGCGGCGGGCGTCGCGCTCATGCTGCTCGGCCGCCGCCGTGCCGGCCTTCGGGCCATCGGGGCGGCGGGCGTCACCTGGATGGCGGGCCAGGCGCTGAAGAAGGCGGTCGACCGTCCTCGGCCGTACCTGGCCGACTCCGAGGGCACGCGCCGCATGATCGCGGAGCCCGCCGGCACATCCTGGCCGAGCAGCCATCCGGCCGTCCTCACGGCGTTCACCCGGGTCGCTGCGCTGGAGCTGGCCCTGGGAGGCCCGGCCCGCGCCGCACTCACCGGCCTCGATCTCACGGTCGCGACGAGCCGGGTGTACCTGGGCGTGCACTACCCCAGCGACGTCGCGGGCGGGTTGCTGCTGGGCCGCGCGGTCGCCGCGCTCTTGTCCGGTCTCTGGCCAGGTCGTCGGGTCTGAGCGGCCGCGGCCGCCGGATACACTGCGGCGATGCTCCCGTTGGTGTCCTCGATCGGCTGGCCCGTCCTCGACCGGATCCGGGTCGGGGATTCGTTCGCGATCTCCCCGCACGGGCTGTTCATCGCGATCGGCTTCATCATCGGCGCGATGCTGCTGACGAGGCTGGCGCCGCGCCGCGGCGTCACGGAGGAGCACATCCAGTCGATCATCTTCTGGTGCCTGGTCGGCGCGATCATCGGCTCGCGGCTGTTCTACGTGTTGGCCCACTTCAGCGAGTTCGACAACCTCGGCCAGATGCTCGCGATCTGGCGCGGCGGGATCAGCCTGCTGGGCGGGATCGCCGGCGCGATCCTGATCAACGTGCCGCGGATGCGGAGGTACGGGTACCGGTTCTTCCAGGTCGTGGATCCGGGTGTGATAGCCGTGGCGCTCGGCATCACGATCGGACGCATCGGCGACCTCATCATCGGCGACCACCTGGGCAAGCCCACGAGCTGGCTGCTGGCGTGGAAGTACTCGGGCGGCACGCTGGCGCCGCCGTTCGTCTGTGCCCCGGACGGCAGCAGCTGCATCGCCTCCCTTCCGGGCGGGCCAGCTGGAGGAGACGATCACGCGGACCGGCGCGACCCTCGAGCGGGTGGCGACCAGCGGCCTCGGGACGCGACGCTCGTCGAGCAGGGCGTTGGCGTCCACCAGACCGCGCTCTACGACATGATCCTGGCCGGCCTGCTCTTCGGTCTGCTCTGGTACCTGCACAAGCGGCCCCGGCGCGAGGGCGTGCTCACGCTCACGTTCGGGCTGTGCTACGGCTGCTTCCGCCTGTTCGAGGACTCCCTGCGGATCGACAAGCGCTTCGGTCCGCTCACCGGTTCGCAGTGGACCGCGCTCGTCGTGGCGGTGCTGAGCGCGGCGATCCTGCTCTGGTGGCGGTTCCACCCGCTGCAGCCCGGCGAGACCGAACGGGTCGCGGCGCTCGGTGCACCGCCGGAGGCCGACCCCGAGGCCGGGGTCGATGCGGACGTTCCGGCATCCGACGGTGACGAGCCGGACCCGCTCGACGGTTAGTGCGAGTGGCCGGCGTGGCCGTGGCCGGCGGCCACCGGGGCGCCGGGAGCGGGCATCAGGTTCAGCGGCTTGCCGACCTTGGACTTCGTGGCGCGCACGACGGCGCGGGCGGCCTCGCGCAAGGCCTCGGCCGCCGGCGCGTCCGGGTCGCTGATCACGAGCGGGATGCCCGTGTCGCCGCCCTCGCGCAGAGCCGGCATCAGCGGCACCTGCGCCATCAGCGGCACGCCGAGGGTCTCGGCCGCCTCCCGGCCGCCGCCGGTGCCGAAGATCGCCTCGCGCTCGCCGCAGTGCGGGCAGACGTACCAGCTCATGTTCTCGATCACGCCGAGCGGGCGCAGGTTCGTGCGTTCGGCCATCTTGCCGGCCCGCTCCGCGACCTTGCGCGCGGCCTCCTGCGGCGTCGTGACGACGAGCATCGAGGCGCCGGGCAGGAACGAGGCGAGCGAGATGCTCACGTCGCCGGTGCCGGGCGGGAGGTCGCACAGCAGGAAGTCGAGATCGCCCCAGTACACGTCGCCGAGGAACTGCTCGATCGCCTTGTGCAGCATGGGCCCGCGCCAGATGACCGGTGTCTCCTCCGGGACGAAGAAGCCCATGGAGATCACCTTCACGCCGTGGGATTCGAGCGGCAGGATCATGTCGTTGAAGCCCACGGGCTTCCCGGTCACGCCGATCATCCGCGGGATGCTGAAGCCCCAGACGTCGGCGTCGAGCACACCGACGCGATGCCCCTCCGCGGCCAGGGCGCACGCGAGGTTCACCGTGACGCTCGACTTGCCGACGCCGCCCTTGCCGCTGGCCACCGCGATGATGCTGGTGCTGGGATCGAACGAGATCTTCGACTGCTGCGGCTGGGACGGGGACGGAGCGGCCGATCCTCGTAGCTTCGTGACCAGGGCCTGGCGCTCCTCCTGCGACATCGGCGTCAGCTTCACCGAGACGTCGCTCACGCCCTCCAGCGGTCGCACGGCGGCCGTGACGTCCTGGGTGATCCGATCCTTCAGCGGGCATCCCTCGATCGTGATCAGGACGTGGACCTCGACGGCGCCGCCGTCGATGGCGATGCCTCGAAGCATGCCGATCTCCTCGATCGGTCGCCCGATCTCGGGATCCATCACGCTTCGCAGTGCCTGGCGGACCTCGGCCTCGGTCGTCACGGGACTCCTCGCGGTGGGGGATTAGGCTGTTCTGCACCGTGGATATCGTGCGCCTCCATCATACGGCCGGGCCTGTCTGATGCCCGAGCCGCTGGACGTCCACAAGGCGCTCGCCGACGACACCCGCCACCGGTTGTACCGCTACCTGCGGCTCTCCGGCCGGGCGGTCAGCGTGCGCGAGATGGCGCTGCGGCTCTCGCTGCATCCGAACACCCTGCGCCCCCACCTTCGGCGGCTCGAGGAGGCGGGCCTCGTGACCTCGGAGCCGAGCCGCGACGCCACGGTCGGGCGGCCGCAGGCCCTCTACACGGTGGTCGATCGCGACGACGCGGAGGGGCGCGACTACCGACTGCTCGCGGACATCCTGGCGGGACTGCTGACGGGCCGCCGGGCCCGTGAGCGCGCACAGGCCCAGGCCAGGGAGTGGGGAGCGTTCCTGGCGGGGCGGACCATCCCGAGGCCCGGCGCCAGGCGCGCGGCCGGGCCCAACCTGGCGATGCTGCAGGAGGCGCTGGCGGAGGCTGGATTCGACCCCAGGTTCCGCCGCCGGAGCGCCAGGAGCGTGGACATCAGCATGCGGGACTGCCCGTTCCGGGACCTGCTGGACGAGCACCGTGAGCTCGTGTGCGCCGTCCACCAGGGGCTCCTGGAGGGGATCCTGGCCGCCTCCCGGCCCTCCCTGGCGCTCACCTCGTTCCAGCCCCTGGCGGATCGGACCACCTGCCGTCTCACCGCGCGGAGCTGATCGCATCCGCCGGGAATCGTGCTCGGACTGAAGTCCCGGCGGGAACCGGCCGATGGGGGAAGGGCGAGACCACCGGGGGCCCGCCCCCGAACGCCGACTGCGGAGGAGCCCGAGCGCACATGGACGGAACCGTCACGCCCATCGTCGATGAGTTCAACTCGTGGCTCGCCCAGCTGGTCGCCGGCGAGGGTTCCGACCTGCACGTCAAGGTGGGATCGGCCCCCATGATCCGGCTGCCCCAGGGCCTCCATCGCCTCGAGCGCGAACCGCTCACCCAGGAGGAGACGGACGGGATCGCCGACGGCATCGTGCCCGAGGATCGCAAGGGACGCTTCGCAGACACGGGCGAGATCGACTTCGCGTACTCGCTGCACGAGGTCGGACGGTTCCGCGTGAACGTCTTCCGCCAGCGCGGCTCGATCAGCATGGTGCTGCGGAAGCTTCGGTTCGGCGGCCCCTCGTTCGAGGAGGTCGGTCTGCCCGAGGCCGTCCGCTCCATCGCCGATGAGCATCGAGGGCTGGTCCTGGTGACCGGGCCGACGGGATCCGGAAAGACCACCACGCTGGCCGCGATGATCGACTACATCAACAAGACGAAGGCCGTGCACATCGTGACGATCGAGGATCCGATCGAGGTGCTGCACCGGGACCACACCGCCTCGATCAACCAGCGCGAGATCGGCAACGACACGCAGGACTTCCTGAGCGCGTTGCGCGCGGCGCTCCGCCAGGACCCGGACGTGATCCTGATCGGGGAGATGCGTGACACGGAGACGGTGCGCGCAGCGATCCAGGCCGCCGAGACCGGCCACCTCGTGATGTCCACGCTGCACACGGTGGACGCCACCGAGACCGTGAACCGCGTGATCGACTTCTTCCCGCCGTACCAGCAGAAGCAGGTTCGGCTGGCGCTGGCCGGGACGCTCCGCGGCATCATCTGCCAGCGGCTCGTCCCCACCGTGGACGGCGGCCGGACCCCCGGGCTCGAGATCATGATCAACAACGGCCGGGTGGCCGAGCGGATCGCCGACCCGGACAAAACGCACGAGCTCAAGGACGTGATCATGGAGGGCGGCTACTACGGCATGGTGACGTTCGACCAGTCGCTCCTGAAACTGCTGCAGGACGGGAAGATCACGGTCGAGGACGCCATGAAGGCGGTCTCGAACCAGCACGACTTCCAGCTCGCGATGCAGCAGGCCGGCATCCCGATCCCGGTCTAGGCGCGGCCGAGCTCCGTTTCACGGCGCCGCCGGATGGTCGCCGCCGCCGCGCCACCGCCCACGACCAGACCGACGGCCCCGCCGACCAGCAGCGCGCCCATCGCGTCGCCATCGTCGGCCGGAGCGGCGGGTGGCACCGCCGCAACGGCCGCCGCCGAGGTGACGTCGCCACCGGTCACGGAGGCGCCGTCGAGTCCGGCCGAGCCGGCTCCCGACCCGGCCACCACCGCGCCGACCATCCCCGGATGCAACCAACACGAGTACACGTACACACCGTCCTCGTCGAACGTGTACGACACGCTATCGCCCTCCCCGAGATCCGCGAACGAGCCCCACGTGTCGCCCACGCCGCTCACCTGGTGCAGGGTGTCGTCGCGGTTCACGAACGTGACCTCGGCGCCCGGCTCGACGTGGAGCACCGTCGGCGTGAAGCAGGCGTCCACCATCTCGACCCGGTTGCCCTCCCCGTCGGAGGGGGGCACGCTGTGGAGGCAGCCGCCTCCGGCCGAGGCCGCCCCGGGGATGAAGAGCACGGCCGCGCCGGCGGCCAGGGTCGTCACGATCGCGGTCCGGATGCGCATGGGAGCCTCCCGTGTCGAGCGGTCGACCCTCCTACACCGGCCCGCGCCGGCAGGTTCCCGGCTCGCACGGGCTACGGGACGGAGTTCGCGATCTCGAGTGCGGCCGGCAGGTCCAGGTCGGTCTCCAGTCGCAGGGTGACGTCGCCCCGCTGCCAGAGCAGGACGTTGCCGGTGACTCGGAGGCTCAGCGGCTCGTCGCCCGCCAGCGGGGCGAGCTCCAGCGCGTGCTCGCCGGTGACCCACACGCCCCCGTCGACCCCCGACGTCCAGCCACCGGATCCCGCCGCTTGTCTCCTCGAACACGGTCTTCGCCGCGAGCTCCGCCCGGCCGTGGAACTCGATCAGCACGGCGCCCCACGGCAGGTGGTCCAGGGCGGGCATCTCCGCCGTCGAAGACCAGGCCAGCACGAGCCGGGACCGGCCGGGGTCGGAGACGTCCGAGGGCGTCGACCCGACCCAGATCCCGTCCGGCGCACCGAGCCGAGCCGGCAGCAGCGGCTCGAACCCGACCTCGGACGCGGCGTCATCGAGCGAGCTCGGGTCCCCGAGCATCTCGGGGTTCAGGACGTTCGAGGGCAGCACGCCGGGCGGGCCCGGCAGCAGCTGCACCGACTCCGCGCCGATCCGCACCACCAGGGTGGCCGCCACCGCGGCCGCCGCCAGCAGCAGGAGCGCCACCGCCAGGATCAGGATCGTCCGGCGCCGTGACGGCAGGGACAGGTGCGGTCGACCGAGCGGCTGCCGCTCGGACTCGCGGATGCGCTCGGCCACGATCCGCTCCAGCGGGGGCGTGGCCGGCCACTCGGGGGGCGTCGCGCTGATCGCGGCCGCGAGCTCGTCCGGATCCAGGGCGCGGAGTCGGTCGGCCGTCACGACGTCCCTCCCAGCTCGTCGCGCAGATGCGCCGTCGCCCGCGAGAGGCGGGACTTCACCGTGCCGGGCCGGCAGTCGAGCGCCTCGGCCATCTCCGCCTCGGACAGATCGAAGTAGTAGCGGTACGCGAGCACCATGCGATCGCGCACCGGCAGGCGCGCGATCGCGTCCAGCAGCGCCCGTCGCTCCTCGCCGAGCAGCGCCGCGGCCTCGGGGGACGGGACCGCGTCCCCCGGGTCGGCCGCGGCGGCGCGGATCGCCAGCGCCTCGCGCCGGCGAACCGAGCGAACTCGGTTCTTCGCCTCGTTCGCAACGATCCGAAGGAGCCACGGCTTGAACGGGGCGCCGGGGCGGAACCGGGGCATCGCGTAGTAGGCCTTCACGAACGCCTCCTGGGCCGCGTCCTCCGCCTCGGCCGAGGAGCGCGTGATCAGCCAGGCGGTGCGGAACGCGACGTCCCGGTACCGCCCGACCAGCTCCTCGTATGCGCGGACGTCGCCATCCCTGGCCAGTCCGACGAGCTCGTCGTCCTCCAGTGGTCGGCCCTCCACGGAGCGCAGCTGTCGGTTCGAACCCTGCACCCCTCCTACACCCGAGCCGGGCCGCGGGTTCCCTCAGGCGCCGCTGCCATCGACCAGCGCCGTCACACCCGCCGCGAGCCCCGAGAGCTCCATGGGCACCACGACCTTGGAGCTGGGGGAGCCCGCGATCTGCTTCAGCGCGTCGAAGTACTGCAGCGTCATGGTCTTCTGGTCGACGCCCTGGGCGGTCTCGAAGATCTTCTGCAGCGCCAGGGCGAAGCCCTCCGCCCGCAGGATGGCGGACTCGCGTTCACCCTCCGCGTTGAGGATCGCCGACTGCTTGTTGCCCTCCGCGTTCAGGATCGCGGCCTCCTTGTTCCCCTCGGCGACCGTGATGGAGGCCGACTTCGCGCCCTCCGCCTCCGTGACCACGGCGCGCCGGGTGCGCTCGGCCGACATCTGGCGCGTCATCGCCTCCTGCACGCTCGCCGGCGGGATGATCTCGCGGATCTCGACGTTCGTGACCTTGACGCCCCACCGCTCCGTCACCTCGTCCAGCTTCGCCCGCAGGAGGTGGTTGATCTCATCGCGCTTTGCCAGGACGTCGTCGAGCGGGATGTCGCCGATCACTGCGCGCAGCGTCGTCGAGGCCAGCGCCTGCGCGGCGCCGGCGAAGTTGCCGACCTGCACCACGGTCATCGTCGGGTCCATCACCTTGTAGAACGTGATGAAGTCCACGGCGATCGGCGCGTTGTCCTTGGTGATCGAGTCCTGCCGGGGGATCTCCAGGAAGAACTCGCGCAGGTCGACGGTCGTCGCCTTGTCGATGAACGGGATCAGGAACACCAGGCCGGGACCCTTGGTCCCGATCACGCGTCCCAGCCGGAACACCACGAGGCGCTGGTACTCACGGACGATCTTGATGGCGTTGAAGAGCAGCAGGAACACGAGCAGCGCCAGCACGCCCGCGACGATCAGTGCAGGGTTCACGTGGCCGTCCTTTCTCCGAGCCCCGGCGCGGTCGTTCCGCCCGGGGTGGTCCCATCATCGCCCGCCGGCTCCACCGTGAGCTGGAGGCCCTCGATCGCCCGAACCCGGACGCGCGACCCGGCGGGGATCCGCGCTCCGTGGTCGGCGACGGCCCGCCACTCCTCGGCGGCCACGCGGACCACGCCCTCCGGGTTGAGGCCGTCGCCGACGACCGTGCCCTGGGCGCCCAGCAACTGCTCCATCCCCCCCGTGACGGGCGGTCGGTGTCGCAGTCGCATGGCGGCGCGCACGACGAACGTGAAGAACAGGGTGACGAGCGCCGTCATGGCCACCAGCACCCATGGGGAGACGTGCACGTCGGGGACGGACCCGTCGTACAGGAACAGGCCGCCCGCGATCAGCAGCGCGGCCCCGATCCCGGCCGACACCCCGAAGCCTGGCACCTTGAGCTCCAGGACGAAGGCGACGACGGAGCCGATCAACAGCAGGATGCCGATGAGGCGCACCGGCAGCATCCCGAACGAGGCGAAGGCCACGACCAGCATCGAGCCGCCGAGGATGCCGGCCACCCCGAGGTGGGGCACGATCAGCTCGATGATCACCAGCAGCAGGCCGACCCAGAAGAAGATGAACGCGAGGTTGGGATCGAACAGGGCGTGCAGGAACGCGGCGCCGGGGGAGAGGTTCCGGTCGACGACCTCGGCGCCGGCGGTGTGCAGCGTGACGGAACGGCCCGCGCCGACCTCGACGGTGGTTCCGTCGATCTGCGACAGGAGGTCGGCGACGGATGGGCTGATCAGGTCGATGACACCCTCCTCGAGCGCGGTCTCGGCGCTCACGCTCGTGGCGTCCCGCACGAACCGCTCCGCCAGATCGGCGTTGCGCCCATGCTGCTCGGCGAGCGCGCGGATCGACGCCACCGCGTCCTCGGTGACCTTCTCGGTGAGCACGGCGCCCGACACGCCGACCGGTGTGGCCGCTCCCACGTTGGTACCCGGCGCCATGGCGGCGACGGGGCAGGCGAGCAGGATGAACGCCCCGGCGGACGCAGCACGGGCGCCGGCGGGCGACACGTAGCCGATCACCGGCACCTCGGCGTTGAGGATCGCCTCGTCGATCTGGCGCATCGACGACCCCAGGCCCCCCGGCGTGTCGATCGTGAGCAGGACCGCGGCGGCGCCGTCGTCGGGCGCGCGGTCGATCGCGCCCTCCACGTAGTCGGCCACGAAGGGGTCGACCACGCCCTCGAGCGAGAGGTGCACGATCGTCGGTGGAGCGGGCTCCTGCGCCGCGGCCGGCCCGGCGAGCCCGACGATCATCAGGCAGACCGCCAGGGTGACCCGGGCCCGGCGTGCCGAGATGCAGTTGCGCATGTGAGCAACCCTACCACCGGAGGCCCCGAAGCGGAAGCCGCCGGGGAGCGAAACTTTCGGTCCCGAACGACGGCGAGTGGCGGCATAATCGACGTGAGGCGGTCGCACTCGCGGCAAGCTTTGCCCCGCCAGGGGTCCGTATACCGGAGGGAACCGTCGTGAACGGTCGAACAGGCCCACTGCTCCCTCGAGAGGAACAGCAGCTCGTGGACGGACTCCTCGCCGGCAACGATGACGCCATCCGCTCGCTCTACGCGAGGTTCTCGCGGCCTGTCTATTCGATGGGCATGCGCCTGCTGGGATCGCGCGAGGCCGCCGAGGAGCTGACCCAGGACGTCTTCGTGACGGCGTGGCGCAAGGCCGCGCGGTTCGACGCCACCCGGGGCCGGCTGTCGACGTGGCTGATGACGATCGCGCACAACCTCGCGGTGGACCGCCTGCGACGCGACACGGGCGTGAGCCGCCCGACGCTCGTCCTGATGGACGACGTTCCCGATACGCCGGGCATGGACGAGGAGGATCTGCTGCTCGAGCGCGACGCCGCCGTCCGGGCCCTGTCCTCGCTGTCCGACGCCGAGCGCACGCTGCTCTCCCGCGCCTACTTCCGGGGCCTCACGGCTCGGGAGATCGCCGAGGCCGACGGCATCCCGTTGGGGACCGTGAAGACGCGCCTGCGCGCCGCCCTGATCAAGGTGCGCCGCGCGAACGAGGACAAGGAGCGGTCGTGACCTGTCTCGAGGTCCGCGACCGGCTGGTGGAGCGCTCGCTCGGCGCCCTGCACCTCGAGGACGTCACGGAGGTCGATCGCCACCTGGCGTGGTGCGCCGCCTGCCGGAAGGAGGCGGAGGAGCTCGACCGAGCGGCCGCGACGTTCGCCCTCACGCTGGCGCCCGTGTTGCCCGATCCCGATCTGGAGGACCGGGTCGTCCGGGCCGTCCACGACGTGCACGAGACACGCTCGACCCCCCGGCCCTCGCGCCGCAGCCGGTCTGCCGCCGTCGCGGCGATCGCCGCAGCGATCGTGGTCTCCGCGCTCGGATGGGGCGTGGCGATGGCCGGGCGCGCGGAGCGGTTCAGCGACGCGTTCGCACAGGCCGAGCGGCGCAACGACGACATGATCCACCAGCTCAGGAAGGTGGTCGGCAGCCAGGTCTTCGAGGCGGCCGGCAACCGAGCGTACCTGGGGGCGCTCACGCCCACCGCGGGCCGGACGGGCGGCGGCTCGGCGCTGACCTGGACCTCGCCCACGATCACCGACTTCACCTTCGTGACGGTCGCCGGTCTCCCGCCCGAGAACCACGACGCGCTGCCCTACCGGGTCTGGATCGAGGACACCTCGGGGGTGCGGCTCCCGGTGGGCAAGATCCGGCACCTGGACGTCGACGGCGGAGCGATGGTCAGTCAGGACGCCCCGGACCTGACCGGATTCCACACGGTGATCGTCACCGACGCGCAGGGCGGGATCGTGCTGCGTGGCACGGTCGGTTCCGAGGCGAGCGTCGCCGTGCCGACGCCCTGACCGACCCGCGAGGTGGACGTTCCGGCGCCCGGATATCATGGGTCCCATGGCGGACCTCACGGATCTCGTTGGACTCGGGCTCGCCGGTGGCCAGGGCGTTCGAGCGCGTCCGCTGACGCTGAAGGCGCCGGGATATCTCCGCTCGAAGGCCGCGATGTCGTTCCTGGGCCGCCGCCTGATCCGCTGGGTGGTGCAGATCCTGTCGAGCGAGGGGATCAAGGAGTACTACATCATCGCGCACGGCAAGGAGAACCGGTATCAGATCAAGGTCATGATCGGCTACGGAGAAGGCTTCGGCGTCGACGTCAAGTACTCCCCAGTCAAGTACGACGTCCTGTCCACGGGCAGCGCAGACTCCGCGCTCCGCCTCATCGATCACTGGGACATCACGCAGCGTGCGCTGGTCTTCCCGACGGACTCCATCATCGACTTCGACCTCGAACCCATGGTGACGGCGCATCGCGAGCGGGAGGCCATCGTGACGATCGCCGCCATGACGAGGCCCCCCGACGAGGTGGCCGAGAAGTACGGGGTGATGCTCGCCGACGAGCAGGGAAGGATCACCGACTTCGTGGAGAAGCCGACCCTCGCGGAGCTGCGGGAGCACTTCCACGTGGAGTCGGAGGAGGAGTTCCGGCGGCTCCCGCTCATGACCAACGCCGGCTTCTATCTGATCGAGACCGAACGGCTGCGGGAGATCTGCCGGCACGCGGACGTCGAGAAGCTTCGTGAGGTACGGCTCGACTTCGGCAAGGACCTGCTGCCGTGGCTCGTGGGCAACGGACATCCGGTCTACGTGCACCCGGTGCGAAAGATCGGCGACCTCGGCAACGTCGAGGATTTCCTGGAGACGATGGTCGACGTGCTGCACGGCCGCTTCGAATCGGTGGACCGGCTCCTGGGACCGCCCTTCGATCCGGAGCGCAACGTGTGGATCGCGCCAGAGTCGCTGCAGCTGCGGGACGAGGTGTCCGGCATGTCGCTCGAGGAGAAGATCGCCGCCGGCACCGTCACGATCGGCCCCGCCGTGCGCATCGGCCGATTCTGCGAGATCGAGCCGGGCGTGACGATCACCGAGTCGAACCTCGACGACGACGTGGAGATCCGCCAGGGCGCCCGGGTGGAGCGTTCGCAGATCCGGGACGGCGCGATCGTCGGCGCCGGTGCGCGGCTCTCGGAGGTCGTGGTTGGGTCCATGAGCGAGGTCCGTTCCGAGCTGGACGCGCCGACCACGATCGAGCGTCTCGTGGCACTCGGCGATGAGGTGATCGTCCAGGCGGGCGTGTCGATGAGCGACGACATCTCGGTGTTTCCCCGGTTGAAGATCCCGGCCAACATCCAGATCCCGCCCCACACGGAGGTGGCCGGCCCCGCGGACGTGCTGCGGTACCTCTGATGCGTTTCGGACTCGCCCTGCCGCACTACGACTTCTCCGTGCCGCCCGAACGTCGCCCGATCACGTTCGGCGCGACGGCGGAGGTCGCCGTGGCGGCCGAGCGGATGGGCTTCGACTCCGTGTGGGTCTCCGACCACTTCCTCTATCACTTCGGGCGTTCCGGCGAGCCCGAGCCGGTGTACGGCTCGCTGGAGCCCCTCACGACGCTGGCCGGCCTGGCTGCGCGAACCGAACGCGTCCGGCTGGGGACGCTGGTGCTGGGCGCTCCGTTCCGCCATCCGTCGCTGCTGGCGAAGGCGGTGGCGACGCTGGACTCGATCAGCGCCGGGCGCATCGACCTCGGGGTCGGCGCGGGCTGGCTCCGCGACGAGTTCGAGGCGTTCGGGTATCCCTTCAGGAGCGTGGGAGAGCGATTCGCGTCCCTGGAGGAGACCCTGCAGGTGCTGGGCGCACTGTTCGAGGGCGGCGAGGCGTCGGGAACGTACGGAGGCGTCACCCTGCGGTCGGCGCGGCTCCTGCCGCCGCCGGTCCAGCGTCCCGGGCCGCCCGTGTGGATCGGCGGCAAGGGTGGGCCGCGGCTGCTGCGGCTGGCGGCGCGCCACGCCGCCGGCTGGAACCTGGTGTGGCGGATCACGCCGGCCGACTACGCCGGCAAGGTGGACGACGTCGCCCGGGCGTGCGAGGCCGAGGGTCGCGACCCCACGACGTTCCGCCGCTCGATCGGGCTGTACGCGCTGATCGCCGAGGACGAGCGTTCGGTCGCCGCGCTCTGGGAGCGGGCCAGGCGCTCCATGCCGGGGCGCGCGCTCGACGCCGAGTCGTGGGAGGGCTGGCGAGCCGACACGCTGTCGGGCACGCCCGAGCAGGTCCTGGAGCGCGTGGCGGCGTTCGAGGCGCTCGGTGTCGAGGAGGTCATCCTCAGTCCGTGGTCGCTGCCGTTCGCACTGCCGGAGCCCGAGATGCTCGGCGTCGTCGCCGAGCGCGTGATCGCGCCGCTGCGCTGATGGAGGTGCGCGAGGCCGTCCTCGCTGTGCTGCGGGAGGAGGCGGTGCCGCTGCACTGGACCGTGATCCAGGACCTGGCCCTGCGTCGCGGCTACGTGGATCCGTTCGTTACGTCCGACGTCCGTGGACGCGTGCTGGCGGAGCTCGCCGCGGCCGTCCGCGACGGCCAGATCCGCAAGGACGGTCGTGGGGTCTACGTCCTGGCCGGCTAGCGCCGGTACTCGATCGGGGAGAAGCGCTCGAGCTTGCGGAACTCGTGGTGCGCCTCCACGTAGCGGACCGTCCCCGAGCGGGAGCGCATCACCATGGAGTAGGTGGTGGCGCCGTCGGGCCAGTACTTCACGCCCTCCAGCAGGTCACCTGACGTGATGCCGGTCGCCGCGAAGAACACGTCGTTGCCCGCGACGAGATCATCGGTGGTGAGGACCCGCTCGACGTCGTACCCGCCCTCGACCAGCGCTTGGCGCTCCTCGTCGGTCCTGGGGAACAGACGGCCCTGGATCGCCCCGCCGAGGCACTTCAGGGCCGCGGCGGCGATCACGCCCTCGGGGGTCCCCCCGATGCCGAACAGGAGGTCGATCCCGCTGCGCCGGGTGGTCGCGGCGGCGATGGCACCGGCCACGTCGCCGTCGGTGATGAGATGCACCCGGGCGCCAACGCTGCGCACGGCGGCGACGATGCCGGCGTGCCGATCGCGGTCGAGGATCGTCACCGCGATCTCCTCCGGTCGCACGCCCTTGGCCTTCGCGACCGCCCGGACGTTCTCCTCCGGAGGCGCCGTGATGTCGATGACGTCGGCGGCCTCGGCGCCGGTCGCGACCTTCTCCATGTACACAGCGGCGCCGGGGAAGAACATCGAGCCGCGGGCGGCGAGGGCCAGCACCGAGAGGGCGTTGGGCTGGCCCGTGGCCGTGAGTCGCGTGCCGTCGATCGGGTCGACCGCGACGTCGACGCCGGGTCCGTCACCGTTGCCCACCTCCTCGCCGTTGAACAACATGGGGGCCTCATCCTTCTCGCCCTCGCCGATCACGACGGTGCCGTGCATCGAGACGCTGTCGATCATCAACCGCATCGCGTCGACCGCGGCACCGTCCGCGGCGATCTTGTCCCCGCGCCCGACCCATCGTCCCGACGCCAGGGCCGCGGCCTCCGTCACGCGGACGAGCTCCATCGCGAGGTTGCGGTCGGGGCGTTCCTGGGAGCTCACGGCGTCCTCCTGCGGTCGGGTGTCGATGGAACCCTGGGTCCTGCGTCGGCCGACGGTCGGGCGATCCGCACCGGGGTCATCCTAGTCGGCGACGGCTGCCGTCTCCGCGAGCGGCTCGATGAGGCCCTCCTGCTCGAACCAGGCCACGGTCCTGCGGATCGTGTCGCGGATCGGGGTGTAGACGAGGCCGAGATCGCGGGTCGCCCGGGACCCGTCGTATCGGTGCCCGTGCAGGAGGGTGCGGGACAGCTCCCGGCACAGGGGCGGGTCCCGACGCACGAGGGCGCCCCCGGCCTCGCCGAGCGCGCCGGCTACCGTCGCCGTCGGGCGCGGGAGCCGTCGCACCCGATGGGGCCTGCCCGTCTCGGCCCGCAGGAGCGCCACGGCGTGCCGCGTGTGCAACGTGACCCCGTTCAGGAGGTACCGCTCGCCGGGGGTCCCCCGCGCCGCCGCACGCAGGTGACCGTCGGCGCAATCGAGCACGTCGACGATGGACACGTACGTGTCCACGATCGGCAGTCGCCCGCGAAGCAGATCGAGCAGCAGCCGTGCCGAGCCCCCGGCGCGCCCGGGTCCCTGGACCGACGACGGGTTCACGCACACGACCTCGACGCCGAGCTCGCGGCCCAGCGCGAACACCTCGCGCTCGCCCAGGGCCTTCGACTCCTCGTACCGGGAGAGGAACCAGCCCCGGTTCGGGGAGTCCTCGCGGCCGATCGTGCCGCGCGGCTCGCCGATCGCCGCCGCCGACGATGTGTGGACGACGCGTCCGACGCCCGCGGCGCTCGCCGCCCGGATCACGTTGGCCGCGCCGTCCACGTTGGCTCGGAACAACGGAGCCGGGTCCCGCAGGCACATCGCGTTGAGCCCCGCGGCGTGGAAGACGGTTCGGCAGCCACGCATGCCGCGCACGAGGGCATCGACGTCGTCGAGGTCCCCCGCTGCCGGCAGCGCCCCCGCGGCCTCCACCGATCGCGCCGCGGTCGCGCTGCGCGCGAGGGCGCGGACGGCGCGATCCTCCGTCGCGAGCTTGGCGAGCAGCGCGCCGCCCACCAGGCCGGAGCCTCCGGTGACGAAGACCGTGTCGCGACTCACGAGGGGCGGCGGGGACTCGAGAAGATGCCCGAGAACCTCGCGAGGTAGTCGACCGCCGACCCGACCGTGAAGATCGCCGCGACGAGCATCGCCCACTGATCCGGATACAGCGGACCGAGCGTGGTGGAGGTCCGCACGATCGCGAGGGTGATCGCGACGAACTGGATCGCCGCCTTGAGCCGACCCCAGATCGACGGTCTCATGACCGTGCCGTCGGCCGCGATGGCCCCGCGAAGGCCCAGGATCAGGATCTCGCGCCCGATGATCAGGAACGAGATCCACGGCGAGGCCCGCCCGACCTCGACGAGCGCGATCAGGACACCGGCGACGAGGAGCTTGTCGGCGGTCGTGTCCAGGAACGAGCCGAGGTCCGTGACCTGTCGCCACCGGCGCGCCAGCCGTCCGTCCACGAAGTCGGTGAGCGCCGCGATCGCGAACAGCGCCGCCGCGCTCACGTACGCGTACCGCACACGATCGCCCACCAGCACCAATGCCATCACCACCGGCACCAGGGCGATGCGGAGATACGTCACGCCCTGCAGGAAGGCTGCGGCCCGTCGCTCTGGCGTGCTCACGAGGGGCGAATCCTAGCAGTGGGCCCCGCCGCGCCCGGAATCCGGCGCTGGGTCATGCCCGGTCGGCATCGATCGCGGCTGCCGGGACGTACTAATCTGTCGCGCGACATGGGCGCCGGACGGTTGACCGCGCGCGGCGCATGACGACCGGGCTCGACCGGCGGCACGGCTCGCTGCTGGTGGTCGGCGTGCTGGCGGTCTCGTTCTCCGCCGTGCTCGTCCGTCTGGCCGACGACACTCCGAAGCTCGCGATCGCCTTCTATCGGTGCGGCCTCGCCGCCGCCGTCCTGGTGCCGGTCGCCGCGCTGCGACATCGCGAGGAGTTGCGATCGCTGACGTCCCGCCAGCGACGGCTGGCCCTGTTGTCCGGGGTGTTCCTGGCGGCCCACTTCGCCACGTGGATCCCCTCGCTCTCCTTCACGACGGTGGCGGCGAGCTCGGTGCTGGTGACGACGCAGCCGCTGTGGGTGGCGCTCTTCGGACGCACGATCGGGGAGCGGCCGCCACGGCGAGCACTCGCCGGCATCTGGGTGGCGCTGGCCGGCACGGTCGTGATCGCCGGCGGCGACCTCGGCGGCTCGGGGCGCGCGCTGATCGGCGACGCGCTGGCGATCGCCGGCGCCATCTTCGGGGCCGCGTACGTCCTGTCGGGCCGCAACCTCCGCCGCGACATGTCCGTGGTCCCGTATACGGCGGTCGTGTACGGGACGGCCGCGGCGATCCTCGCGGTCGTGCTGGTCCTGTCCGGCATCCCGTTCGCCGGATACGAGCCCAAGGTGTGGCTGCTCTTCGCGCTGATCACGATCGGCCCGCAGTTCCTGGGCCACACGGTCTTCAACTACCTGCTGGGCCACCTCGAGGCGTCGGTGGTGGCCGTCGCGATCATGGCGGAGCCGGTGGGCGCGACGCTCCTGGCGCTCGCGATCCTCGGCGAGGTGCCGTCTGCCGCGACCCTGGCCGGCGGCGCGCTGATCCTGGCAGGCGTGTACGTGGCGATCGTCGCGGCGGCGCGATCGCGGCCCGCGCTGCTGCAGACCCCCGTGGACTAGTCTCCCGGGCCGTGAGCGATCTCGAGCGGTTCGTCACGGTGGACGACTACGAGGCCCCGGCCCGCGACCGGCTCCCGGCCGACGTGTACGACTACATCGCTGGCGGCGCGGGCGACGAGCGGACCCTCCGCGAGAACGCCGCCGCCTTCGACCGGTGGACCCTGCGGCCGCGGATGCTCCGGGGGATCGGCGACGACGACCTGGAGCTGTCCACGGAGGTGCTCGGCACGCCGCTGTCGATGCCGGTGATGATCGCGCCCTGGGCGTATCAGGGCGGGGTGCATCCCGACGGCGAACTCGCGACGGCCAGGGCGGCGGCCCGAGCTGGCACCGTGATGGTGGTCTCCACGACGACCGAGACCTTCCTCGAGGACGTCGCCGCTGCCGCGCGCGGACCGAAGTGGTGGCAGCTGTACGTCTTCACCGATCGCGGGTTCACCGTGCAGATGCTCCGGCGGGTCGCCGCCGCCGGCTACGGCGCGATCGTCATGACGGTGGACTTCCAGGACAACGGCCTGCGCCACCGCGACACGCGCAGTGGTTTCGTCATGCCGATCGGACTCTCCACCTCCGAGCTCCAGTACGACCCCGCGCTCTCCTGGGACGACCTCGGCTGGATCCGCGAGGCCGCGCCCGGTCTGCCCCTGCTGCTCAAGGGGATCCTGACGGGCGAGGACGCCGCGCTGGCCGTCGACGCGGGCGTCGACGGTCTCGTGGTCTCGAACCACGGTGGGCGCCAGCTGGACGGGGTGGCGGCGACCATCGCCGTGCTGCCCGAGGTGGTCGAGGCCGTGGCCGGCCGGATCCCGGTCCTGGTGGACGGCGGCGTTCGGCGGGGGGTGCACGTGCTGACGGCGCTCGCGTTGGGCGCGAAGGCCGTGCTGGTCGGCCGGCCGACGGCGTGGGGCCTCGCGGTCGGTGGCGAGCAGGGCGTCGTCGACGTCCTCGAGCTGCTGCGCGCCGAGCTGCGGAACGCCATGATCCTCAGCGGATGCCGGTCGGTCGGGGACGTGCCTGCGGGTCTGGTCGCCCCGGCTCCTTGAACGCGGCGAGCCCGTTCCGTCGCGGGGCATCGACGTCCGGATGACGCTCGCCGGCCTCGTCTGGCACCCTGTGGCGCATGCCCGGCTACGACCTGCACACGCACAGCACCTACTCGGACGGCACCGAGACCGTCCAGGCGAACGTGACGCGAGCGCTCGAGCTGGGGCTCGCGGGCCTCGGTGTCACCGACCACGACACGACCGAGGGTCTCGCCGCCGCCGCCGCGGCGGCTGCCGGCACCGATCTGGAGATCGTCCCCGGGATCGAGTTCTCGGCCGAGTACGACGGCGCGAGTCTGCACGTCCTGGCGTACTGGATCGATCCGTCGAACCCCGAGCTTCGCGCCGAGCTGAAGCGGCTCACCGACACGCGGTTCCGGCGTGGCGAGATGATGGTGGAGAAGCTGCAGGAGCTGGGCTACAACATCTCCTTCGAGCGCGTCCGCGAGATCGCCGGCGATGACCTGATCGCCCGCCCCCACATCGCGCAGGCCATGGTGGAGGCCGGCATCGTCGAGCAGGAGAAGGACGCGTTCGACCGGTTCATCTCCGACGACGGCGTCGCCTACGTCCCGAAGCACGCGCTGGACCCGCAGGACGCGCTCGCGCTGATCCGCGGGGCCGGCGGGGTCTGCGTCCTGGCGCACCCCGGCATGTGGAAGGGCAACGGATCCGTGCCGGACGAACTGATCGAGTCGATGGCGGCGGGCGGCATGGTCGGACTCGAGGTCGACCATCCCGATCACGACCCCGAGCAGCGGGCGTACTACGGCGCGCTGGCCGAGCGGCTCGATCTGGTCCGTACCGGCGCCAGCGACTGCCACGGCGCCCGGTACGACTTCCGCCTGGGGTCGGAGACCACGGACGCCGGGCGGTTCGGCGAGCTGAAGCGCCGCGCCGGCCGCTAGTCCGGCACGCATCGCTCCCGTTCCCGGCGGTGAGAGGCTGTGCGCATGTCCGGGATCGAGCACGTCACCGACCCGTCCGATGCACGGCTGCGCGACTTCACCGCGCTGCGTGACGTCGAGCTCCGGACGAAGGTCGAAGAGTCGGAGGGCCGCTTCATCGCCGAGGGCGAGCGCACGATCCGCCGCGCCGTGGCCGCCGGGTTCGAGGTGCGCGCCGTGCTGCTCACCCGGCGCTGGCTGCCGGTGCTGGACGACCTCCTGGCGGGTACGGGCGCCTCCGCGCTCGTCGTCGACGACGAGGTCCTCACCGCCACGACCGGCTTCCCCGTGCACCGCGGCGCGCTCGCCTCGATGAATCGGCGGCCGCTGCCGCCGCTCGCGGACGTCCTCGCCGGCGCCGAACGGGTCGCCGCCCTCGAGGACGTGAGCGACCACACGAACCTGGGAGCCGTGTTCCGCAGTGCTGCCGCACTCGGCGTGGACGCCGTCGTCCTGACGCCCCGCGCGGCCGACCCGCTGTATCGGCGCGCCGTGCGGACCTCCATGGGCGCCGTCTTCTCCGTCCCGTGGACCAGGATCCCCTGGTTCGAGGGCCCGGACCTGCTGCACGAGGCCGGGCTGGAGGTGCTGGCCCTCACGCCCGATGCCGAGGCAGCCGACATCCGCGACGTGACCCCGGCCGCGCATCCGAGGGTCGCGCTCGCGATCGGCGCCGAGGGCGACGGGCTGTCGGAGCGCTGGCTCGGGTCGGCCGACCTCCGCGTGCGCATCGCGATGCACGGTGGCATCGACTCCCTGAACGCCGCCGCGGCCGCCGCCGTCGCGTTCCACGCGCTGGCGCCCCGGGCGGCTCCGGCGCCTCGCTAGGATGGCGTCAGTGTCCGCCGTCGCTCCCGTCCTCGAGGTCACCGATCTGACGAAGCGGTACCTGCTCTCGAGGTTCGGGGAGTGAGCGGCGCCGACATCCACGTGGTGTTCCTCGACATCGGCGGGGTGATGTACGACGACACTGTGTACGCCCGATCGTGGGCGCTGGCCCTGCGCGAGTCCGGAGCAGCGTTCACGGACGAGGAGTTCGACTCGGAGTACGCGGCCGCGCGCTCGGCGCAGGCCGGCTCGTTCCGGCGTCGGCTCACCTCCCGGTTCCTGGGACCTGGAGCCGACATCGAGCCGGTAGAGCGGATCGCGAGCGCGAACTGGACCTATCCGCCCGAGACGCTGTACCCCGACGTGCTGCCCTGCCTGCAGGCGCTGGCCGAGCGGTACCGCCTGGGCATCCTCGCCAACCAGCCGGCCCTCGTGCGCTCGGCGCTGGAACGCGACGGGATCGACCGGTTCATGGAGGTGTGGGGGATCTCCGACGACGTCGGCCTGGCCAAGCCGGACCCGCGGTTCTTCGCCCACGTGCTCTACCTGGCCGGCGAGGCGCCGCCGCACGCGGTGATGGTGGGCGACCGGCTCGACTACGACGTCCGGCCGGCGCGCCGCACGGGCATGCACACCGTCTGGGTGCTGCGCGGGGAGGCCCCCGACGACCCCTCGCCCGAGCAGGTGGCGGAGGCCGATGTCGCGATCCACGGACTGGACGAGCTCGCTGCGGCGTTGGAACGATTGTGAGCGGGGAACGGATCCTGATCGTCGGCGGCGGGTTCATCGGCATGTACGCGGCCCGCCGGCTGGAGCATCTCACCCGGGACGGGCATCGGATCACGCTGGTGAACCCCGAGAACTTCATGCAGTACCAGCCGTTCCTGCCAGAGGTGGCGTCCGGCACGATCGACCCTCGTGCGGTCGTGGTGCCCCTGCGGCAGGCGCTGCGCCGGACGCGGCTCGTGATCGGCGAGGTCGAGCGTGTCGACCACGATGCCAGGCTGGCCTCGGTCCGGCTCCCCGACGGGACGGTGCACCAGGAGCCCTACGACATCCTGGTCCTGGGCACGGGCTCGCGCTCGCGGACCCTGCCGATCCCGGGCCTCGCGGAGCACGGCATCGGGTTCAAGACGGTTGCCGAGGCGATCTCCCTTCGCAACCGGGTGCTGTCGAACCTCGACACGGCGTCGGAGACCCCGGACGAGGACCTTCGGCGATCGCTGCTCACGTTCGTCTTCGTCGGTGGTGGCTACGCCGGCGTCGAGGCCCTCGCCGAGCTGGAGGACCTCGCGCGCGGCGTGCTCGAGCTGTATCCGATGCTCCGCCCGGCGGATCTTCGGTGGGTGCTGGTGGAGGCATCGGATCGCATCCTGCCGGAGCTGGGCGAGGACCTCGCCGACTACGCGCGCGAACGGCTCGAGGAGCGCGGCATCGAGGTGCGTCTGCGGACCCGGCTCGAGTCCGCGCTCGACGGCTGGATCGCGCTGTCGGACGGCGAACGCTTCCGCGCCGACGTCCTGGTGTGGACCGCCGGCGTCAAGCCGTCGCCCCTCGCGCGCCGCTCCGGACTCCCCACCGACGAGGCCGGCCGCGTGGTCGTTGACGAGCAGCTGCGCGTCGCCGGCGTGCCCGACGCCTGGGCCGGCGGCGACGTCGCCGCCGTGCCGGACCTGTTCACCGGTGGGATCACGCCGCCGAGCGCGCAGTACGCGCTGCGTCAGGCACGCCGGCTGGCCGGTAACCTGGAGGCCTCGCTGCAGGGCCGTCCCGGCCGGGCATTCACCTGGCGCAACCTCGGCGGGCTCTGCGCCCTGGGACGCTACCGCGGGGTGGCGAAGGTGATGGGGATCAAGCTGCGCGGCTTCCCGGCATGGTTCCTGCACCGGACCTACCACCTGGCGCAGATGCCGACGGCGGGGCGCAAGGTGCGGATCATGCTCGACTGGACCGTGGCGTTGTTCTTCCGTCGGGACGTCTCGCAGCTCGGCTCGCTGGAGCGCCCGCGCGAGCCGTTCCAACGCGCGGCCGGCGAGTAGGCCGCTCAGCCCTTGCGGCGCTGGCGCTGCAGCTCGCTCGCGGCCTGAAGGGCCCGGTGGCTGCGCGCGATGTCGGGCATCTCGTGCCCGCCCGCCAGCTCCTCCGCGGCCCAGCGCGTGAGGTCGCGGATCGAGATGATCCCAACCAGCTTGCTCTTGTCCACGACGGGCAGGTGGCGGATGTTGCGGTTCGCCATGTGATCGGCGGCCTGCGCGATGTCGGTCTTGGGGGCCACCGTCTCGATGTCGCGCCGCGTCATACCGTGCGCGACCTTCACCGAGTGCGGGTCGCCCCCGGCCGCCACCAGGTTCACGATGTCGCGCTCCGTGACGATCCCGGCCAGCTTCGACCCGTCCAGCACGACCACCGAGGAGATCCCGTTCGTGCGCATCACCTTCGCGACATCGGCGAACGTGTCCTCCGCCGCCGCCGTCTTCACGTCCGTGTGCATGATCTCTCCGACCTGCATCGTGCCTCCTCGGTGGGCGAGCGCTCAAGGTCGACAGGGTACCTCGCCGGGCATGGCGGGGGTCGCGCTCAGTGATCGCTGCGGCTGCTGAAGTGGAACCGGTCGATCTTGAGCGCGGGCACCCGCGAGGCGCTGAAGAAGAACTCGCTCGCGAGCTCGGAGTCGCGCCCGATCATGGACACGGCGGAGAGGGCCTCCAGGATCGACTGCGTGAACCGGAAGTTCATGACCGGCCCGGTGACCTCGCCGTTCTCGATCAGGAACGTCCCGTCGCGCGTCATACCCGTGATGCTCGACTCGATCGGGTTCACGACGTTCGAGTAGTGGAAGCGCGTCACGAGCACCCCGCGGTCGGTGGACGTGACCATGTCCTGCACCGTGGCGTCGCCGGTGTCCATGAACATGTTGAGCGGGAACGGTCCGTCCGGGTTCGGCGCCGGCAGCGCGTGCCCGGTGCTCTCCTTGCCGGTCTGCTTGGCGGTACGCAGGTCGTACACGCCGTCGCGGAAGACTCCCTGCGTGATCATGTCGACGCGCTGCTTCGGGACACCCTCGAAGTCGAACGCGATGCCGAGCGTCTGCGGATCCGTGCCGTCGTCCCAGATCGAGACGGAGGGAGCGGCGACCTGCTGTCCCTCCTTCCCGGACAGGCAGGAGCGACCCTCCGCCAGATAGCGGCCGCCGAGGCCGATCCACGCGAGGAACCCGACGAGCGTGGACACGGCGGCGGGCTCCAGCACGACGGTGTACGTCCCGGGATCCAGGGGCGCCGGCCGTTGTGAGGCCACGGCCTTGTCGGCGGCGCGCGCGCCGATCGCCTCCGGGTCGATCTGCTCGACGCCGCCGGCGAACGTCTCCGCGAAGCCGTTGCCACCCTCGCCGCCCGAGACCACGGTCGTGATCGAGGCCTGGGTGGTGGGCTCCCAGACGAACTGTCCCTCCGTGGTCGCGACGCCGACCTCGACCGCGGTGGTCTCGTACGCGCCCGCGGCCGTGAAACCGCTGGGACACCGGCCCACGAGCTGTGCGACCCCCTCGGCGCGCTCCTCGGGCGTGGCCGCCGCCGTCGACTCGTCGAACGCGTCGCGCTCCTTCGGCTGCGCCGGTCCGGCCAGGCCGGGGAACAGCGGGTCGGCGCCCACGACCGTCGCCATCTCCTTCGCGCTCTCCGCGGCTCGGCGGGCGCCCGCCGCACTGAAGTCGTTGGACGAGGCGACGCCGATCCGACCCTCGGAGACCACCCGGACGTGCAGGGCCGTGTCCTCGCGGGACGTGCTCTGGTGGATCTCCGACGACGCGAAGCGCGTGAGCCCGCCGAACTCGTGCAGGAACATGACCTCCACGCCGTCGACGCCGGGCAGGTCGAGGGCGGCCTGGGCCACGTCGCGGAAGCCGTCGGCCCCGATCACGCCCGGCATCAGCGCACCCCGACCTGGACGTCGCGGAAGCGCGCCGGCGACGTGCCGTGGCCGACCCGCCCGGTCTGCGGAGGCTGGCCCTTGCCGCAGTTGGGTGTGCCCCAGAGCGTCCATTCCTCCCTGCCGGCGACCGCGTCGCACGAGCCCCAGAACTCGGTGGTGATGCCGGCGTAGTTCGGGTTGCGGTACATCGTCGTGAGCTTCCCGTCCTGCACCCGCCAGGCGACCTCGCAGCCGAACTGGAAGTTCACGCGCTTGTCGTCGATCGACCAGGACTGGTTGGTGCACATGTAGATGCCGTCCTTCGTGTCGCCGATGATGTCGGCGAGCGAGCCCTCTCCCGGCTCGATCGAGATGTTCGTCATCCTGATCAGCGGCAGGTTCTGCCATCCGTCCGCCCGCATGGCGCCCTGCGACACCTCGCCGATGCGCGTGGCCGTCTCGCGGCTCGAGATGAAGTTCTGGAACACGCCGTCCACGATGATCGGCGTGCGTTGCGCCGGCACGCCCTCGTCGTCCCAGCCGAACGAGCCGAGCCCGCCGGACAGGGCGGCGTCGGCCGTGATGGAGACGTGCGGGCTGGCGTATCGGAGCCGTCCTCGATCGTCGGTGCGAACGAACGAGGAGCCGGCGTAGGCCTCCTCCATGCCCAGCACGCGGTCGAGCTCCACCGCGTGGCCGATCGACTCGTGCACCTGCAGCTCCATCTGGCCGCTGTCGAGGATCAGCGTCGTGATCTCGCTCGGGCAGTCGGGCGCCGAGAGGAGCTCCGCCGCCTGGGTGCCGGTCCGCTCCGCCTCCTCGACGAGCCCCAGGGTGCGGATGTGCTCGTAGCCGCTGGCCTTCACGTGGCCGCGGAACGAATTCGGGAACGACCGGCGCTGCACCTCGCCGTCGGCGATGGCGGTGGCCTCGATGCCACCACCGGACTGCGTGGTGACCTGGTCGATCGCGGCTCCCTCGCTGGAGGCGAACCACGTGCTGCGTCGGAACAGGTCGAGGCCGCCCTCCGCGAAGGTCACGCCCGGGACCGCCTGCATCCGCCGCGTCGCCTCCATCAGGAGCGCGACCTTCTCCTCGAGCGGGACGGTGAACGGATCCTCGGTCATCGGACTGCGCCAGGAGCCCGTGACGGGCTCGATCGGCGAGAGGCGAACGGCCTCGCCGGGCAGCCGAGCCGCGGCCTTGGCGATCTGGACGGCCAGAGCCGCCGTGTGGCCGATCTCACCCTCGTTCAGGCGTGCGGTCGCGGCGAAGCCCCATCGGCCGTTCACCAGGACGCGGATGCCGAGCCCGGTGGACTCGGAGCGATCGATCCCCTCCATCTCCTGGTTGCGCACCGTGATGGCCTCGGTGAGATCCGTGCCGACGCGCGCATCCGCGTAGTCGGCTCCGGCCTTCATTGCGGCCTCGACCGCCGACCTCGCCACGTCCAGCACCTGGGCAGACCCCCTCGAAACGACCGTCGCCGGCACGGGCCCCTCGGCCGGTGCGTGACCGGGGGCATCCTACCGGAGGCCAACCGCGTCCCGCGAGGCCCTATCCCGCCGCCTCGACGGCGGGCGGCGCGGTCGCCCCGGCCCGGAACAACGGTGCGAGGAAGGGCGCGGCGGCCGCGGCGACGAGCGCGCCGACGGCGTAGATCCCCCGGGCGCCGATCCATTCGACCAGGAAGCCGGCGATCGCGAAGGCGATCGCGTTGGCCAGCAGTCCCATCGTGCTGAACGTGCCGAAGACCCGGCCGCGCACCGCGTCGGGTGAGCGTCGCTGGATCACCCCGAATCCCGCCACGGTTCCCAGCGCGTCGCAGATCGCGACGATCGCCATGCCCGCGAGCACCAGCGCCCACCACGGGGCCAGGGCGATGGCCGTGTACCCCACCACGACGCCCAGGGCTCCGATCAGGATCGTGAGCGGCTCCAGCCGGTCCGGCACCCGCCGCGCGGCGAGGGACCCGAGCACGGATCCGCCGCCCCAGGCGGCCTGCAGCAGCCCGTACGCGAGGGCTCCCACACCGAACGCGCTCGCCAGCGGCAGCTCGCCGACGAGCACGATGTCCACCGCGAAGTACAGGGCCGTCCAGACCCCGATCAGCGCGCGGAGCGAGGGGTCGTTCCAGATCAGACGGAAGCCGGCGAGGATCCCCCGGTGCTTCGCCTCGACGTCCGCCGCGTCCGCCTCCGCCCGGAACCGGCCCCGCAACGTGCCGATCAACAGGGCCGAGACCACGAACGTCAGCGCGTCGGCCGCGAAGACGGGCCCGATCCCGAGCGGCCCCACCAGGGCGCCGCCGAGGACCGGTCCCACCAGCCGGCCCGTGTTCCACGCCACGCTCATCGTTCCGTTGGCCCACGTGAGCTGCTCCGCGCCGGCCAGATTCGGGATCGAGGCGTTCGCCGCCGGCCCGTAGGTTCGCCCGATGACCGAGGCCACGAACGCGATCGCGATCATCGCGGCCGGCGCCCGCACGAAGACCAGCGCCACCGAGCAGAGGGCGGCGCCGAGGTTCGCGAGCACCATGACCCGTCGTCGATCGAAGCGGTCGGCGATCGCTCCACCCACCGGGCCGAGCAGCCCGTTGATGCCGAACGTGAGGAAGAACCAGGCGCTGATCCACAGCGCCGATCCCGTCCGGTCGTAGACGTAGAAGCCGAATGCGACCGCCGCCGCCTCGGTGCCCACGATCGAGATCACCGATGCGGCGGCCAGGCGGTGGATCGGAGCGCGTCCCTCGTCCATCGTCGGAGCCTAGTGCCCGCCGCGGACCTCGCTCTGACGTCCCCGCCGGCTGATGGCATGATGCCGCCACCGACACCGTCCCTGAGGAGCCGCACATGCCCGTGGCACGCGCCGACGACCACCCGAGCTTCGACCTCGGTGGCAATACGATCACCGGATTCGCATCGCCGTCACGCGGAGCGACCGAATGCATCCTCTATCGCGTCGAGGTGCCACCCGGGGGCGGCCTGCCCGCCCACCGGCACGACCATCAGGACGTCTTCACCGTCGCCGCCGGCGGCGGCACGATGCACATCGACGACGAGGTGCACGAGATCGGGCCCGGAGACTCCGTGGTGGTTCCGACCGGCGCGCTGCACCGCCTGGATGCCGGCGGCGACGGTGCCGCGATCGTGGTGACGATGCTGGCCGGCACGAAGTTCATCCGCGAGGACGGCACGGAGTCGGTCCCGCCCTGGGGCGAGTGACGCGGTGGCCGTCTATTTCTCGGATGTCACCCTGTTCGACGGCCGCACGGTGCGGACGAAGCAGGGCGTCCTGGTGGCGGACGGCACGATCGGATGGGTGGGCGCGCACGCGCGTGCGCCGAAGATCGCGCGCGCGGCGCACGAGGAACCGGGGGGCGGCCGGACGCTCAGCCCGGGTCTCATCGACGTCCACGTGCATCTGCAGTTCGACGGACTGGCCGACTTCGCCACGGAGGGTCGCGCCCTCACCCCGGCGTCGGCGGCCCTGAAGGCGGCCGCCAACCTGCGCCGCCACCTGGAGCACGGGGTCACCACCGTGCGGGACCTGGGCGGCATGGCCGCGGTGAGCTGCGACGTGGGGGTGGAGGTCGAGCGCGGCACGATCCCGGGGCCACGGGTCCTGGCCGCCGGGCACGCGCTCACGATCACGGGTGGTCACGGCCACAACGTCGGGTTCGCGCGCGAGGTCGACGGCGCCGACGCCGTGCGCAGAGCCGTCCGCGAGGAGATCCGCGCAGGTGCCAACGCGATCAAGCTGATCGCCACCGGTGGCGTGCTCACGCCCGGGATCAGTGCCACGTTCACGGCGTTCACGCCGGAGGAGCTCGAGGCCGGCGTCGACGAGGCGCACTCCTGGGGTCGCCGCGTGGCGGCGCACGCGATCGGCGCCGAGGGCATCCTGGCGGCCGTCCGCGCCGGCGTGGACTCGGTGGAGCATTGCAACGTCATGACGCCGGAGATCGCAACAGAGATGCGGGCGCGGGGCACGTATCGATCGCCCACCATCTGTGCGCTCCGCGGCATCATCGATCACGCCGACGAGGTGCCGGAGTACGCGGTCGCCAAGGCCCGCGAGGTCGAGCTGGCCGCGCGCGACGCACAGCGCCGGGCGATCCGTGCCGGCATCCCCCACGTGTGCGGCACGGACGCCGGCACGCCGTTCAACCCGCACGGCAACGCGCCGCGCGAGCTGATGTACATGGTCGCGTGGGGCATGACCCCCCTGAAGGCCATGCAGGCCGCCACCGCGAACGGCGCGGCGATGCTCGGCCTGGACGACGTCGGGACGGTCGAGGCCGGACGGCGGGCGGATCTCGTGCTGTACGACGGCAACCCGATCGAGGCCATCGAACAGGTCCTCACGCCCCGGCTCGTCCTGCGTGGCGGCGACGCGGTGGCCGGCGAGCTCTCGCCGGCCTAGGGGGCCGACGGACGGTCGCGGGCGAGCCGCTCCATCAGCGCGGCGGCATCGCCGAGCGTCCCCAGGTCCTCGGCGTCGAGGCCGGCGAGGCGGGCCGCGAGATCCTCGACCCGTCGCGACCGGCCCCGCGACAGCACGAGCCGGCCGCTGGCGGTAGCCCGGACCAGCACCGAGCGGGCATCCGCCGGGTTCGGCTCGCGGGTGACGAGGCCGTCCCGCTGGAGCCCGTCGACGAGGCGGGTCATGGTGGGGGAGCGCACCTGCTCGGCGGCGGCGAGATCCCGCACGCTCACGGGACCGGCGACGACCACGACGGACAGGGCGGAGAGCCGGGGCCCCGAGAGCCCCAGCTCCGCGTCCCGGACACGGGCGCGCCGCAGGAGGTGGATCGCGGCCGAGTGGAGCCGATCGGCCACATCCAGCGCCTCCTGCGATGGGGGAGCACCGCCCGACGTCTCCATCCGATGTGGTGAGCTGAGGTGGTTCGCGTTGGACCCTGACCTTGACCTAGCCTTGACCTGAGGGCCTCTATATAGGTAGCCTACGCATATAGATACCCGAGGAGCGAGGGGATGACAAGCACCGCGCCGCGCGAATTGTTCGCCTCGATCGAGGCCG
Source organism: uncultured Actinomycetes bacterium (assembly GCA_963832225.1). Lineage (GTDB taxonomy): Bacteria > Actinomycetota > UBA4738 > UBA4738 > HRBIN12 > JALYMB01. The sequence goes on along the minus strand of CAWHTI010000015.1, from coordinate 48,291 downwards.
ACGACGCCGGGCGCGTCCGCGAGCTGCTGGCCGCGGACCCCTCCCTCGCGGCCGCCCGCGACGCGGACGGGGTCTCGGCGCTGATGCGGGCCCGGTACCGCTCCGTGCGGCCGGTGATGGACGCGATCCTCGAAGCCGGCGCGGAGCTCGACGTCTTCGAGGCGGCGTCCGTCGGCGACCGGGCCCGGCTCGTGGACCTCCTCGCGGACGCCGAGCTGGTGCGCTCGATCAGCGCGGACGGGTTCTCCGCGCTGCACTTCGCGGCGTTCTTCGGCAAGGACCCCGCCGCGGAGGTCCTGCTCGAAGCGGGAGCCGACCCCGATGCGCGGGGCCGTGGATGGATGACCGGCACACCGCTGCACTCGGCGGCGAGCGGTCGCCACGCACGGGTCGCCGCGCTGCTGCTCGGGGCCGGCGCCGACCCGAACGCCCGTCAGTCCGGAGGCTGGACCCCGCTCCACGGAGCCGCCCACAACGGCGACGCCGCCACCGCGGAGCTGCTGCTGGCCAACGGTGCCGATCCCGCCGCCGTCAACGAGGACGGAGCCTCGGTGCTGAGCCTGGCGCGGGAGCGCGGGGATGCGGCGACGATCGGGGTCGTGCTGGCGGCGCTGGAGACCTGATCAGGCGCCGTACTCAGCGAACGCGTACTCCTGGGCCCGCGAGTCGCAGGGATTGCCCCGGCCGAACGTGACGACGCCCTCGGTCACGTCCGCGACGCACCAGAACACGGTCTTGACATCGGGCGTGCCGAACTCCGGGTGCCTGCACAGGGAGTCGGGCTTGGTCTCGTGGTCAGACAGCATGGTCCGCATGCCCTCGCCGGTGATGGTGCCCGCCGGCTGCTCCGTCAGGAGCCGGCGGCCACGCTCGTAGCGCACGTTCGAGTGCTCCGCGTAACCCGGGTCGCCCTCGTACGGGACCATGCGCTCGCACACGTAATGATTCGTGTGGGCGAGGTGGTCGGCGTCGTCGAAGCCGGTGAGCTCCACGTCCGTCGCGGAGCCCTCGACGTTGACCGCGCGGCCGTCCGACGACGTCAGCACGTTGTTGTAGCTGGAGGCGCGGTCGGAGCGCAGGGAGGCCGCGACCATCTCGTCCAGCGAGCGGGCGCGCAGCATCTCGAAGACCTGCAACGAGCGGCTGATGCCGACGCGCTCGTCGTTGGGGGAGAGCTCGTTGCCGGTGAGCGACAGGCCGGCGTCGTTCCAGCCCACCGAGAGCCACGGCGCGCCGCCGAGCTGGAAGGTCACGGGATCGCCCGGAACGCTCCGCTCGATCGCGATGATGTGGTCCTCCGCCGACGGCGAGAGGTCGTTGTTGTGCCCGACCAGCAGGTGACCGTTCGCCGTCGCCCGCGGCCCCGCCACGAGATCGCTGCACCGGCCCTGCGTCACGCGCTCGCGCGGCAGATACCAGACCTCCTCGATGGATGCGGCGAAGAACGGGAGGGGGTCGACACCCGCGGCCTCGGCGCAGCCGTCGAGCTCCTCGACGAGCCACGGCAGCTCTCGCTCGGTGACCGCGCGATACTCGGCGGCGAGCGTGAGCAGTTGCTCTCGCGATCGCCCGGTGGGCAGGTCCTCGAAGGAGCTGGCGACGCTGCGGCGGATCTGCTCGGCGTACGCCTCGCCGATCTGGCGTCCCACCTCGCGGCGGGATCCGGCGACGCGGAGGACGGGGATCTCGGGTGGCGTCATGGCTCAGATGGTATCGCCCGGCGCGCCCGCCCGCCGGCGGCCGCGACCGCGTACCCCGCAAGGGTCAGCGCCCCGGTGACGGCGATCGGCCCGGCGCGCCCCGACAGGTCGAGTCCCAGGCGGTCGCCGAGGACGCTGCCGAGCATCCCCATCGCCGCGCCGACCGCCGGCGCGAGCGCGAACGCCGGTGTGCCTCGGAACGTCGCCGCCCGGACCCAGCCGTAGCCGGCGATCCAGAACATGGCCAAGGTGGCGGCGGTGGCGGTCAGGAGTCCGCCGGTCGTGAGCGGCGCCAGCGGGTCCACCACCGGTGCCGGCGCGGCCGGCACGGCGCCTCCCACCGCCACGCCCTGTCCGACGAGACGCGCCGGCGGCCCGCCGGGCAGGGGTCCGCCGAACCCCGTTCGGTCGAACGGGGCCAGGTCGAACCACAGCGCATGCGGTTCCTGCGACGCCGCCGAGCGCGACGCCGCCACGAGCCGCGCGTTCTCCTCCGTCGCGGCCAGCGGCGGACCAGGCGGGGTGACGATCAGGACGTCCCGGATCCGGTCGGGCGGCACCGCGGCGCGGATCGCGTTGGCCGCCTCCGTCGCGAAGAACGCTCCCACGGGCTTGCGATTCTTGGCCACGAACACGAGCGCCGTCCCCGGCGGTGCCGCCGAGGCGTACCTCCCGGCCTCCGTGGCGCGGAGGACCTCCGTAAGGAAGAGCTGCGGCGGTGTGCGGAACCACACGAGGAGCGGACCCGCGACCAGGGCGGCGGACGCGAGCGCGACGGCTGCACGTACGGCGGCGCGAGGTTTTGGTCGGGTGGCGAGCCGGCCGGGCAGCGCCGCGAGCGCGATGCCGGCGGCGATCGGCAGCACGAAGCCGAACGTCACGAAGCGCTCGGGCGGGACGGCGCCGGTCACCACGCCACCCACGACTCCGGCGATCAGCACGCCGGCCCAGGCCCGCAGGAGACGTCCGCGCCATCCGACGGCTGACCATGCGCCAACGGCGGCGAGTGGAAGCGAGATCGCGGGCACGAACGGCGCGGCGTGCTGTGCGAGACGCGCTCGGAACTCACCCCGCAGCCTCGAACCGAGGCCGAGCCGTTGCAGGACGTCGTCGCGCGAGGTGTCGGCGCGGAACGGCGTTGCGCCGGCGGCGACCGACAGCATGGCTGCGGCGAACATCCCGGCCCCCGCGACCAGCGCGACGAGGACGCGTCCGTGCTCGGTCGACAGGATCGGCCGCACGCGGCGGTCCCGCCGCAGGGACAGGGCGGCGGCCCCGAGCAGCACCGCGGCTCCGATCGTCAGGAACTGAGGTTGCGCCAGGCCCATCGCGGCCATCAGCACCGCGGCGAGGGCCACCGCGGGCCGGGCGGGAACCGACAGCGCCACGCATGCGCCGAGGAAGACGGCCGCCGCCGCGAGCGTCGCCACGTACCCGATCGCCAGGAAGGCCGCGAAGGCGCCGGCGAGCGCGGCCGGGAGGAGCCACGACGCCCGCGACCCATGGGGATCGAACGTGAGCGCGGCCGCCCCCGCCGAGATCGCGCAGGTGCAGGCGACCTCGAGTACCGCGACGGTCGTGGCGGCACCGGCTCCCAGGACGCCCGACACGAGCAACGTGAGCCCGGGTACGCCCGGCCGCCCGGCGACGGCTCCGAGCCCGTCGTGGCCCGCGAGCCGCGACCACCAGATGTAGACGGGCGCGTCGGCGCCGACGGGGAACCCGTACCCGTGGACGGCGTACGTCGAGATGAGCGTCACCGACAGGAGCACGACGAGCCCGATCAGGCACGCGGGGTCGGCGCCGTGCCGAGGCTCGGTCACCGGCGCGTCGGACATCCGGCGCGGGCGACGGGGCGGGGCATCAGGCCGGCGGCAATGGCGGGGGCGGCGGGGGCACGGGGATCGGTCCGCCGGTCGAGACGCCGCCCGGGACGACGGCCCGCGCCTCCCGCCCGGCGTCGCGGGCGGCCACCGCGAGGACTCCGAGGCCGAAGACGGTGGCGAGGAACCATGCGAGGCCGCCGATGCCCGGCACGATCGCGACGACCCGCAGGATCGCCCACCCCGCCAGGAAGGCCAACAACCGCGACGTCGGCGGCCCGATCAGCCGCCGTCCGATCGCGAGCGCCGCCGCCACGTAGCCCATCCAGAAGAGCAGCGCGAGCCCCAGCAGGACGCCGACCCCGAGCGGAATGCCGATCAGCGTGACCACCGCGATGCCGGCCGCGATCGGCAACCCGAAGAAGACCGCGAACCCGATGCCGATCGAGCGCCCGAACCGGCGCGCCGCCGTGGCGGCGACCGAATCGCCGGCGCGAGGTGTGAAGAGCAGCAGGAGCAGTCCCAGCACCAGGCTCGACACCGACGTCGCGAACCAGATCGCCACGCGGCTGACCGCCAGGTATCCGCCGAAGTCGAAGTCGGTTGGCAGGCCCTCGGAGGTCACCCGTCCGCCGACCGTGGCGCCCTCTGCGACGTCGGCGGGGTCGCTCGAGATCACGTCGCCGCCGACGCTCGCGCCGGAGGCCAGCGTCACACGACCGTTCAGCGCAACGACGCTCTCACCCACCGTGCCCGACACCGTGATGTCGCCGTTGAACGCCACCACGTTCTCGACCACCGAGCCGTCCATCGTCACGTCGCCGTCGAAGATCACGGCGTCCTGGTAGACCTCGCCGACCGCGACGTCGAGCTTCCCGGTGAACACGACGAAGGACGAGCGATCCGACAACGTGTCGGTCGTCTGCGCGGCGAGCGGGCCGGCCTGGAGCAGCACCGTGCCGGCGGCGGCGAGGGCGACGAGCAGGGCTCGGATCGGTCGCATCGTGCGGGTCTCCTTCCGACGGTCGTTCGCAGGCTATCCGAGGATGCGGCGCACGCGCTACGTCGTGAGTTCGCGCAGGAACGACGCGTACGCGTCGACGTACCGATCGACGTCCTCCGGCGACGCGGGAACCGAGCAGGTCGGTCCCGCACCAACGATGGCCTCCCAGACGCCCCGGTTCGCGAGGTACACGCGGGCGGTGACGATCAGCTCGACGTCCTTCGTGGCGGAGGCCTCGGCCGCGGTGCGCGGCATGCGCGGGCCGAACGTGACGCCCGAGCGGGGCCAGAATCGGTGCGTGGTCCAGGGCAGGCCGGTCTCCGCGATCGACTTCTCGATGCCGTCGGCGAGGCGAGCGCCGAGCGTCTGCGTGTGCGCGTACGCGTCGGAGGTGAGGACCTCACCCATCGTGGCCCGCGCGGCGGCCATGGAGAGCGGATTGCCGAAGAGCGTGCCGCCGGTCGCCACCAGCTCCGCCTCGTCGGAGCGCCCCGCCGGGCGCTCCAGCACGTCCGCGACCTCGTCGGTCATGCCGTACGCGCCCAGAGGGATGCCGCCCGCGATCGACTTGCCGATCGTGAGGAGGTCGGGGCGCAGATCCCACGTCGCCGTGAGCCCGCCGGCCCCGACGACCTGCGTGTGGGTCTCGTCGTAGGCAAGCAGCGTCCCGGTCTCGCGCGTGATCGCGCGAAGCTGGCCGTGGAAGTCGTCGACCGGCATGAGCAGGCCCACGTTGTTCGTGAGGGCCGGCTCGCTGATGACGATCGCGACGTCGCGGGGCTCCAACGCCGCGTGAAGGGCCGCGGGATCGTTGAACGGCACCACCTTCGTCCGCTGGGTGACGGTGCGGGGAAGGCCGGCCTCCTCGGGGACCAGCGCGCCATCGGGCCCCGGCTCCACCAGGACGTCGTCGAAGTGGCCGTGATACTTGCCCTCGAAGAAGAGCACCCGCTCGCGGCCGGTGAGGGCGCGCGCCGTGCGGATCGCCTCGGTGTTGGCGGCGGTGGCGCTCAGGGTGAACTGCCACTTCGGCAGGCGGTAGCGGCGACCCAGCTCCTCCGCCACCCAGAGAGCGTCCTCGTTCGGCAGCAGGAACTGCGTGCCCAGCCCGGCGCGGCGTGCGACGGCCTCGACGACCGGCGGGGGCGCGTAGCCGCCGAACATGCTGACGTCCGCGATGTTGAAGTCCGCGTAGTCGTGGCCGTCCACGTCGCGGATGTGCGCGCCCCGTCCCTCGGAGACGAACAGCGGCGGGTGGTCGTAGGAGTTCCGCAACCACGACATGGGGACGCCATTGGGCATGGATGCCTTCGCCCGCTCCCACAGCTCGGCGCTGCGCGGCCGGGCGGCGACGAACGCGGCGTCCTCGCGCGCCTTGATCTCGCGGAGCTTCCCGCGGTCGATGTCACCTGCGGCGATGCCGGACATGCGCGGATGATACGTGGATGCCGACGCGGCGCCCGAAGTGGCGAGCCGAACCCGCCGGTCAGGGCATGTCGGAGGCGGGGGCTAGCGTGAGCGGCGTCACCTTCCCCAACCTGAGGAGCCGGACATGACCGAGGTCGGGATCGCGCTGATCGCCCTGGGCGTGGGGCTCGCCGCGGGCGTCGCCGCCGTCGCGCTTCGGCGCCCCTCCGCGCAGTTCGGATCCGCGCGCCTGGAGGCTCGCCTGGAGGTCCAGGCCGCCGAGATGCGGCGGCTGGCCGATGCCGCGTCGGTACGCGACGGCGGCGCCGAGCAGGTCCGTGCCGAGGTCGCGGCTGCGCGTCGAGCCCTGGAGTCGCTGCAGATCCGGGACGAGGAGCGGCGCTCGGCCGACGGGGAGTCGCGCGAGGTGATCCGCCGGCTCGCCACGGTCCTCGCCGGCGGGGCCGGGAAGGGCAGGGCGGGGGAGAACGTGCTGCGCGAGCACCTCTCGGAGCTGCCGCCGTCCATGCTCGCGTGCGACTTCCGCGTGGGAGGCAAGGTCGTCGAATTCGGCCTGGTGCTGCCGGACGGGCGCCGTCTGCCGATCGACTCCAAGTGGACCGGCCTCGCCGAGCTGGAGGCCCTCGAGGCCGCCACCTCCTCGCTCGAACGCGAGGCGTGCGCCCGGGCGGTGGAGAAGGCCGTCGCGTTGCGGGCGCGCGAGGTCGCCCAGTACCTCGACCCCGCGCTCACGGCGCCGGTCGCGGTGGCCGCGATCCCCGACGCGGCCTACGACGTGCTGAAGCGCGTCCACGCCGACGCGTTCGCGCGTGGGGTCGTGGTGGTGCCGTACTCCACGGCGCTGCCGATCGTCCTGTTCCTCTACGCGCTGGTGCAGCGCTTCGGCGATACCGCCGACGTCTCGGCGAGCCTGGCGGAGGTGGCGACGCTGCTCGGTGCCATGGAGGGCGTGCTCGAGAACAAGTTCGCGCGGGCCGCCACCATGCTCGCCAACGGCTCGGACGAGATGCGATCGCACCTGGGCAAGGCCAGGGGATCGATCGCGCGGGCGCACGCGGCGAGCCCGGGCGACGACTCGGAGATCCTCACGGTCGTCCGGTGAGGCCCCGACCTGCGGCCAACCGCGGCGGCCAGCGGGAGCCAGCGTTCAGTCGGCGCGGTCCAGTCGGACATCGGCGAGCAGCGCCTCGGCGTGCTCGACCGCCGACATGAGCCACGCACCGTCCTGGCGGCCGCGGTTGTCCTGCCGAGGGTATGCGAACTGATTCAACGCCTCGTCGGAGCCCACCTGGATGCCCTTCGTCGCGAGGTACTCACCGAGCGCGAACTCGAACGAGAAGAGCGCCGATCCGTCCTCGAACGCCTGGACCGTGTAGGTGAGGAAGGGGTTGGGATGCGCGTTGTACACCCGGACGCCGCGAGGTGCCCTGCCCGTCTCCGGTGCGAATCCGAGCCGTTCCAGCGCCTCGTCGAAGTCCACGCCCGCAGCCGCCTCAGTCTCCGGCCGGCTTGACCACGAAGATGCAGAAGGGATGCCCGGCGGGATCGGCGTAGACGCGGAGCGGCTCCTCGGGATCGTCCGACCGGTCGTCGAGCATGCGCGCGCCGAGGGCCAGGGCGCGCTCGTGCTGGACGTCGAGGTCGGCCGCCGTCCGGACGGTCAGATCCAGGTGCAGCTGCTGGGGGATCGGGCCATCCGGCCACGTCGCCTCCGGCATCACGGCCACCTGCTGGAAGGCAACACGGTTGGTGCCGGCCGGGTCACGAAGCACCAGCCAGTCCCGCCCGGTCGGGTCCGGCTCGCCTACCGCCGGCGGCTCGTCCCCCGGCCGGTACCGTAGGTCGAGCAGCTCACGGTAGAACTCGGCCAACGCTCGCGCATCGGTGCAGTCCAGCACCACCTGCAGCAGGTCGGGAAATCCTCGCTCCGTTCCCACGGTTCGACCTCCGAACGGCTCCGGCGTCGTGCACACTCGCCCGACGCGGAGGCTATCAGCAGCGCCGCGGAGTTCCGGCCCAACGCACCGACGGTTCAAGTCGAAGGACCGGTCGGGCCGATACCTCGCGCATGAGACGCCGGTTCCGCCTCGCGATCGCCGTGAGCCTCGCGGTCGTCGCGACCCTCGTCGTCGGATCCTCGGCGTCGGCGTCGGCGGCTCAGCACCGGCAGACCTTCCCCCGAGCCCTGCCCGACCCCGTCCCGTGCGAGGGCTGCTGGGCGCCCGATCTCGCCACCACCTGGCAGTGGCAGTTGCAGGGCGAGATCGACACCTCGATCGACGTCCAGATGTACGACGTGGACGGGTTCGAGACCCCGGGTGCCACCGTGGAGGAGCTGCAGGACGACGGGCGGGCGGTGGTGTGCTACCTGAGCGCCGGCTCCTACGAGAGCTTCCGCCCCGATGCCGACGAGTTCCCGAGGTCCGTGCTGGGCGCGAGCAACGGGTGGCCGGGCGAGCGGTGGCTCGACATCCGCCGGCTCCGCGTGCTGGGCCCGATCATGCAGGCGCGGCTCGATATCTGTGCGGACAAGGGCTTCGACGGCGTGGAGTTCGACAACGTCGACGGGTATCAGAACCGCTCGGGCTTCCCGCTCACGGCGGCCGATCAACTCCGGTACAACGTCTACCTGGCGAACCAGGCCCATCGGCGGGGCCTGAGCGCCGTCCTCAAGAACGACCTCGGGCAGGTGCGCGACCTGCTGCCGTACTTCGACGTGGCGCTGAACGAACAGTGCTTCCAGTACAACGAGTGCAACCGTCTGCGTCCGTTCGTCGCCGACGGCAAGGCCGTGTTCACGGTCGAGTACCGGCTGGAGCTCGACGAGTTCTGCCCCGAGGCGGCGGAGCTGGGCTTCAACTCCATGAAGAAGCAGCTCAGTCTGCGCGTCTGGCGCGCTCCCTGCCCCTGACCGGGCCGGTGCGCCGCTTCGCTCGAACTTGATACCCGAGTTCCGGTATTGTCGATGGACTCCCAGCTCTTGCATACTTATGCGATGGGGACACGGACCACGGTGGCGGTGCTGGGGGCCTCCGGATACGCCGGAGGCGAGCTGCTGCGCCTGCTGGATGGGCACGACGCCGTCGAGGTCACCGCCGTGGGCGGCAACGAGTCGGCGGGGCGGACCCTCCGTGAGGTGCAGCCCCACCTGGACTCCTCGGGGCTCGCTGACACGGTCCTGCTGCCGCTGGAGGACGCCGCCGCGTTCGCGTCGGCCGCTGAGCTCGCGTTCTGCGCCCTGCCGAACGGGACGAGCGGCGCGCTGGCGCCTCGGCTGCTGGAGGCCGGCATGCGGGTCGTCGATCTCGCCGGCGACTTCCGGCTTCCCGCCGCCGCCTATCCCGAGTGGTACGGCTTCGAGCATCCGTCGCCGGAGTGGCTGGACAAGGCCGCGTACGGCCTGCCGGAGCTCTTCGCCGATCGGATCGCGGGGGCGGAGCTGGTGGCGAACCCCGGGTGCTATCCCACGCCGGTGGCGATCGGCCTCGCGCCGCTGCTGGCCGCCGGACTGGTCGCCCCCGGTCCGATCCTCGTGGACGGCAAGACCGGGCTGTCGGGCGCCGGGCGCGCGGCGACCGAGGCCACCGGCTTCAGCGCCACCGAGGAGTCGATCCGCCCGTACCGGGTCCCGGTCCATCAGCACACCCCGGAGATGGAACATGTTCTCTCGCTCGCGACCGGGCAGGAGGCCAGCGTGCTGTTCGTTCCGCACCTCGTCCCGACCGTCCGCGGCGTGCTCACCACGTGCTACGCCCCGATGACCGGCAACGACACCACCGCGGATCTCACCGAGGTCCTGGCGGCCGCGTACGGCGACGCGCCCTTCGTCCGCGTCCTGCCGGCCGGCGGCATGATCGATTCGAAGCGCGTGCGCGGTTCGAACACGGTGGAGCTGCAGGTGGTCGGCGACCCTCGCACCGGACAGGCGGTCGTCGCGGGCGCCGTCGACAACCTGGTGAAGGGCGCTGCCGGCCAGGCGATCCAGAACATGAACCTGATGCTCGGCCTCGATCGGTCGGCCGGGCTCACGGCGACGGGGCTGTACCCGTGAGCGTCACGCACCCGCTCGGCTTCCGGGCCGCAGGCGTCGCGGCCGGCCTGCGGCGCAACGGCGCGCCGGACCTCGGGCTGTTGGTGGCCGACGGTCCCTGCACCATGGCGGGTCTGTTCACGACGAACCGTCTCGCCGCGGCGCCCGTGATCATCGGGCGCGATCGGATCGCTTCCGGCGCTCCGCGCGCGATCCTCGTGAACTCCGGTCAGGCCAACGCCGCGACCGGCGAGCGCGGACTCGCCGACGCCGAGGCTTCGGTCGCCGCCGCCGCCGCGCATCTGGGGCTGAAGCCCGCCGAGGTCGTGCCCAGTTCCACCGGCGTGATCGGCGAGCCGCTGCACATGGGCGAGATGCTCACCGCGCTCCCGGGCCTCGTGGGCGCGCTCGATCGTGCGGGTGGCCCCACCTTCGCCCGGGCGATCATGACCACGGACACCGTGGACAAGCAGGCCACGGCCGGCGCCGGCGACCTTCGCGTAGGCGGCTGCGCGAAGGGGGTCGGCATGATCAGCCCGAACCTGGCCACCATGCTCGCGTTCGTCACCACGGACGCGGAGGTCGCCGCCTCCGATCTGCGGCGTCTGGCCGCCGAGCAGCTCGCGCCCCGGTTCCACGCCCTCACCGTGGACGCCTCCACCAGCACGAACGACACGGTGCTGCTGATCGCGAGCGGCGCCTCCGGGAGCGGCTCAGTCGTTCCCGGCACGAAGCCGTGGGAGGACCTCGGCGCCGCCATCGGCGAGGTGGGCGAATCGCTCCTGCGCCAGCTTGCCGCCGATGCGGAGGGCGTGACGCACGTGCTCCTGGTCGAGGTCCGAGGTGCAGCCTCGGAGCACGATGCGCGGGCGGCGGCGAAGGCCGTGGCCGACTCGCCCCTCGTGAAGACGGCGGCCTTCGGCGGGGACCCGAATCCCGGGCGCATCCTCCAGGCGGTCGGGGCGGCGGGCGTACCGGTGGATCCCGCACGGGTCGATGTCTGGATCGGCGACGTGATCGTGACCGCCGGCGGGGTGATCCCGCCCGAGTACTTCGACGAGACCGGCGATCTGCACACCGCCGCCCGCGCGGCGATGAAGGAGCCGGAGATCCGGATCACGGTCTCGCTCGGTGCCGGCTCCTCCGCCAGCCGGGCCGTCGGCTGCGACCTGTCGCACGACTACGTGCGGATCAACGGGGAGTACACGACCTGATGGCCGCCGCCGACCTCCCGCCGCAGATCCGTCAGCGGACCGTCGCGAAGGCCCACACCCTCATCGAGGCGCTGCCGTTCATGCGCGAGCATCGCGGCAAGGTCATCGTGATCAAGTACGGCGGAGCAGCCATGGAGCACGCGCCGCTCGCCAGGCCCTTCGCCGAGGACGTCGCGCTGCTGCTGCACGCCGGGATCAGCCCCGTGATCGTGCACGGCGGGGGTCCGCAGGTCACGCACCTCTCGCAGCGACTGGGCATCGAGACCACCTTCGTCGACGGCCTGCGGGTGACGGACGCGGAGACGCTCGACGTCGCGACGATGGTGCTCGCCGGCAAGCTCAACACGGGCGTGGTGTCCTCGCTCGTCACGCATGACGTGCCGGCGGTCGGTCTGTCCGGCGTGGACGGCGGGCTGCTGCTGGCCCAACGGCAGGCCGCTCCCGACCTCGGGTTCGTCGGCGAGGTCGTCCACGTGCGCGCGGACGTGTTGCGCACCCTGATCGACCGTGGATTCGTGCCCGTGGTGGCCTCGATCGCGATGGACGAGCACGGCCAGGCGTACAACGTCAACGCCGACGTCGTCGCGAGCGAGCTGGCCGCGGAGCTCGGCGCCGAGAAGCTCGTCTACATCAACGACGTCCCCGGCCTGATCGGTCCGGGCGGGGAGCTGATCTCCGAGCTGTCCGCCGCGCAATGCCTCGACGTGCTGGGGCGCGAGGGCGTGGTGGAAGGCGGCATGATCCCCAAGCTCGAGTCCGCCGTGAACGCGCTGAAGGCGGGGATCGGTCGCGTGCACCTCGTGGACGGGCGGGTCGAGCACGCCCTGGTCCTGGAGCTCTTCACCCCCGAGGGCGTCGGCACCATGATCACCCCCGACGCGAACCTGGAGGAGTCGCCGTGACCGTTCCGACGGGCGAGGCCTTCGTGATGCCGACCTACGCGCGGTATCCCCTCACGCTGGTGCGGGGCGAGGGGCTGACGGTCTGGGACGACGAGGGCTCGTCCTACCTCGACGTCGCGGGCGCGCTCGGCGCGAACCCGCTGGGTCACGGCCATCCCGCCTGGAAGCGAGCCGTCCACGACCAGGTGGAGGCGCTCGATCTCACCAGCAACCTGTTCTCCACCGTGCCCCAGGCCGAGCTGGCCCGGCGGCTCGCCGAGCTGTTGCCGATCCCCGACGCCCGCTCCTTCTTCTGCAACTCCGGCGCCGAGGCGAACGAGGCCGCGATCAAGCTCGTCCGCCGTCACGGTGTGTCGTCGGGACGCCGGGCGATCCTGGCGCTCGACGGCTCCTTCCACGGCCGCACGATCGCCACGCTCGCCGCCACCGGCCAGCCGGCGAAGCGGGCGCCCTTCGAGCCGCTCCTGGACTGGTTCCGGTTCGTGCCGCCGAACGACGTGGCCGCGATGAAGGCCGAGTTCGGCGCCGGCGACGTCGGCGCGGTCCTGCTCGAACCGGTGCTGGGCGAGGGCGGCGTGCGACCGCTCACCGCCGAGTATCTGCGTGCGGTCCGGGAGGCGTGCGACCGCTACGGCGCGCTCCTGATCGTCGACGAGGTGCAGGCGGGACTGGGGCGGTGCGGCGAGTGGCTGGCCGTCTCCCACGCCGGCGTCGTCCCCGACGTGGTGACCCTCGCGAAGGGGCTCGGCGGCGGCCTCCCGATCGGCGCCTGCGTCACGCGGGCGGAGCTCGCCTTCGGGCCGGGTGAGCACGGCTCCACGTTCGGCGGCGGTCCGATCCCCTGCGCCGCGGCGCTCGCGGTCCTGGACGCGATCGAGGAGGGCGGTCTGCTCACCCGTGCGCAGGAGCTGGGTGGACGGCTCCGCAACGAGATCACCCGGCTGTCGCCGCCCGGCCTCGTCACCGAGGTCCGAGGTCGCGGGCTGCTGCTGGGCGTGCAGCTCGGGCGCCCGCTCGCCCACGAGGTCGTGCTCGCGATGATCGGCGAGGGAGTCCTCGCCAGCGAGGCCGGCGCCGACGTGGTCCGGATGTCCCCGGCCCTGATCGTCACGCCCGAGCAGATCGACGTTGCCGTGAAGGCCTTCGCCTCCGCGCTCGGCGCCGTCGCCGACGCCCACGGGGTGGACGCCATGACCCGCGTGAACGGCTCGCGTCAAGGCGAAGCGCCAGCACGCGATCCTGTCCCTCGTCTCCCGCGAGCGCCTCGGCACGCAGGAGGACATCCGCGCTCGCCTCGCGTACATGGGCCTGGAGGCAACGCAGTCCACGATCAGCCGCGACATCGAGGAGCTCGGTCTCGCGCGCGTGCACGGCCACGACGGCGTGCGCTACGTCGTCCCCGGCGAGGCGGACGCCCCGGCGCCGCTTCGCCTCCTCCGCCATCTGCTGGACGAGTTCGCACTGTCCTTCGTCCTGGCGGAGAGTGGTCTGGTGATCCGGACCCCGCCCGGCGCGGCGGCGGCCCTCGCCGAGGGCATCGACCGCGTGGGGCTCGCCGATGTGGCCGGCACGATCGCCGGCGACAACACGATCCTCGTCCTCGGCCGCGAGGGCGTGGTCCCGCAACGACTCGAACGTTCACTCACTCAGATCATGGAGGCGTCATGAAGCGTGCAGTGCTTGCCTACAGCGGCGGTCTCGACACGTCCGTCGCGATCCGCTGGCTCACCGAGCAGGGATACGCCGTCCACGCGGTCGCGGTGAACGTCGGCCAGCAGGAGGACTTCGACGTGATCGTCGAACGCGGCCGGATCGCGGGCGCCGCGGAGGTCCGCGTGGTGGACGCCACCGACCGCTACGCGGCCGACTATCTCACGCGAGCGATCGCGACCAACGCCCTCTACGAGGGGAAGTACCCGATGGTGAGCGGTCTGGCCAGGCCGTGCATCGTGGAGGAGGTCGTGCGCGTCGCCCGGGAGGTCGGCGCCGAGGTGGTCGCGCACGGATGCACCGGCAAGGGGAACGACCAGGTGCGGTTCGAGGTGACGTTCGGCGTGCTCGCCCCCGACCTGCGGGTCCTCGCCCCGATCCGGGACGCGAACATCCCGCGGGAGAAGGCGCTCGCGCTCGCGGCGGAATGGGGGATCCCGATCGCGAACGTGGTGAGCAGCTACTCGATCGACGAGAACCTGTGGGGTCGGACGGCTGAGTGCGGGCCGCTCGAGGATCCGTGGGTCGCGCCTCCGGAGGATGCCTTCGACCGCACCGCCGCGCCCGGCGATCGTCCGCAGGAGCCCACCGAGATCGTGGTGCGGTTCGAGCGCGGCGTCCCCGTCTCGCTGGACGGCGAGTCCCACGCGCTGCCGGCCCTGATCCGATCGGTCGATGCCCTCGGGGGCAGCTACGGCTACGGGCGGGTCGACATGATCGAGAACCGGCGAGTGGGCATCAAGTCCCGCGAGCTGTACGAGGTGCCGGGGGCGCTGGCCCTGATCACCGCGCACCGTGCCCTCGAGGACATGACGCTCGAGCGCGACGTCGCGCACCACAAGCCGCTCATCGAGCAACGCTGGACCGATCTGGTCTACGACGGCCACTGGTTCAGCCCGCTGCGCGCCGCGCTCGACGCGTACGTGGACGCCACGCAGCGCCACGTCACCGGCGACGTCCGGCTGCGGTTCGAGCCCGGCGCGTGCACGGTCGTCGGACGCAGGGCCGAGCGCTCGCTGTACGACCTGTCACTGGCCACCTACGGGAGCGAGGACGCGTTCGACCAGTCCCACGCCGAGGGCTTCGTGAAGCTCTGGGGTCTGCCGTTGAAGGTGTGGTCCTCCGTGCAGGGGCACGAGGGAACGTGACCGGCGAGCGCCGCGACGAGGCGCCTCCCGGCGAGCCGGGCGGGGCCACGTCCGGCGAGGCGCTCTGGGCCGGCCGGTTCGCGGCGCCGCCGGCCCCCGAGGCGCACGCGCTGGGGCGGTCGCTCCACTACGACGTCCGGCTCGCCGCCCAGGACGTGCGCGCGGGCATCGCCCACGTCGGGGCGCTCGAGGCGGCGAGCCTGCTCGACGCGCAGGACGCCGTCCACCTCGCCGAGGCGCTGCGCGCCGTCGGCGCCGCGATCGCCGACGGGACGTTCGTCTTCGACGACGCCGACGAGGATGTCCACTCCGCGATCGAGCGCGGGGTCACGGCCCTGGTCGGGGACCTCGGGGCGCGCCTGCACGCGGGGCGGAGCCGCAACGATCTGGTGGTGACGGACGTCCGCCTCTGGGCGCTGGACGCCGGCCGGCGGATCGACGGCCTCACGACGATGCTGGTTCGAACGCTGGTCGATCGCGCCCGCGAGCACGCGGAGACCGTGGTGCCCGGCACCACCCACGCCAGGCTCGCGCAGCCGGTCACGCTCGGCCACCACCTGCTGGCGCACGCCTGGGCGCTCGCGCGCGACCTGGAGCGGCTCGGCGAGTGGTCGGCCCGCACGGACGTGAGCGCACTCGGGGCCGGCGCCCTCGGCACCTCGACACTCGGGCTCGACCCGGCGGCGACGGCCGGCCGCCTCGGCATGCGGGAGGTGTTCGTCAACTCGATCGACGCGGTGAGCGACCGCGACTTCGCCCTGGAGTTCCTGGGACACGCCACGATCCTGGCGATGCATTGTTCACGGCTGGCCGCGGACCTGGCGCGGTTCACCGACGAGGCCCTCGGCTGGGCCGAGCTGAACGAGGGGTACGCGACCGGGTCGAGCATGATGCCGCAGAAGCGGAACCCCGACACCGCGGAGCTCGCGCGCGGCAAGGCCGCTCGCGTCGCCGCGGCCCACGTTCGGCTCGCGGGGCTGCTGCAGGGACTGCCGCTCGGCTACCACCGCGACCTCCAGGAGGACAAGGAGCCCCTCTTCGATGCGGCCGACACGCTGGAGCTCGTCCTGCCCGCCTTGATCGGCGCCGTCGCGACGATGCGCTTCGACCTCGAGGCGATGCGCCGCGCCGCCGAGGTGGAGGGCCTCTACGCGACGGACGTCGCGGAGGCGCTCGTGTCCGCGGGCGTGCCGTTCCGGGAGGCCCACCGTCGCACCGGGACGCTCCTGAAGGAGCTCGCGACCGCGAAGCGAGCGTTGCGGGACCTCACGGCCGAGGAGTGGGCGGCGTTCGGCGTGCCCGATGGGGCCGCCCTGCTCGATCCCGACCGCGCGGTGCGAGCGAGGTCGGCCGCCGGCGGACCGTCGCCGGCATCGGTGCGCGCGCAGGCCGACGCCCTGGACCGGGTCCTCAGCGATCGCCGGACGGACGCGCCGGCTCATTAGGCGACGGGACGCCGGGCGCGTCGGCAGCCGGTGTCGTCGATCCGCCGGCGCCGTCGAGCGATCTGAGGTAGGCGCCCCGGAGCGCGAAGGTCTCCCGCATCTCATCGGTGATGCCGGTCACGAACTCGTCGCGGAAGTTCGAGTCCACCACCATCGCGACCGCGTAGTAGAGCCCGGAGAAGGCCGCGGTGCCCACGGCGACCCGCAAGAGCTGGTGGGTCAACCCATGGCGCGTCCCCACCAGCGGCAGGTCGTAGAGGTCGGGCGCCATCCCGATCCAGTCGCGCTGGATCGGGACGCTCACCAGGAGGGTTCCGAACACGACGAAGAACAGGCCCACCGCCGCGGTCACGAACAGCACCTGCAGCGCCTGGCTCACGAAGATCACGACGCCCACGTTCACCCGCTGGGCGCGGCGGAGCGGGACCTCCAGGTGCGACTCACGCTCCAGGTCCTCGACACCGCTCGGGATGCGGACCATGAGGAACGCGGCCGCGAGCAGCGCGAACAGCCCGATCGCCACGCCGTAGCGAACGCCCTTCGTAGAGGCGAACATCTGCCAGTACTCGTTCGTGAAGAACGTCACCAGCGCGAAGAACAGCAGCAGCGGCAGGGCACGGACCATCAGCGTGAGCGTGGCCCGCAGCTGCGTCACGAATCGTGCGCCCGCCCACCGGACGATCGAGAACACGCCGTACGCGATCACGAGGTACACGAGACCGAGCAGCACCAGTTGGCCGGCGAGCGTGACCAGCGCGCTCCGCCACTGACCTCCGAAGACGAGCGGGAGGGCCGAGGGGAGCACGACGAAGGCGGCGAGCTCAGGGGTGCCCACCTTGCGGGGGATGGAGGCGAACGGCCGCCCCCGGATCACGTTGAGGACCCCGAAGGCGCCGAGCATCAGGACCACCCCTCCGCCGACGGCCGCCACGTTGGCGAGCGTCGAGTGCCACTCCAGATTGACCGCACCCAGCATCTCCACGACGAAGACGAGCCCCAGGAACGGCAGCGCCCGGGTGAAGACGTCCTCGGTGGCCGAGTAGCCCTCGATCAGGTTGGGAAGCCCCGCGCTGCGGAACCGGCGCTCGTAATCGGCGATCTCCATGGCCGTATCCAACCATTCCGCCGCGCCGGCGGTAGCGTAGGGCCAATGAGCGGCACACCCAGGTTCGGCAGCGCCATGGTGCTCTTCGCCCACCCCGACGATGCAGAGTTCATGTGCGGCGGCACCGTTGCCCGCTGGGCCCGCGAGGGGACCGAGGTCCACTACGTCGTGGTGACGGACGGCTCGGCCGGCTCGAACGAGCCCGGCGTCACGCGCGAGGGGCTGCGCCCGATCCGCGAACGCGAGCAACGGGCGGCGGCCGAGGTCCTGGGCGTGACGAGCCTGACGTTCCTGGGCGAGCTGGACGGTCACCTCGAGGTCAATCTGGACACCCGGCGGAAGGTCTGCCGTGAGGTCCGGCGGCTCCGCCCCGACGTGATCGTGGCCCCCGACCCGCAGCGGCTCTGGTCTGGGACGGGTACATCAACCACTCCGATCACAAGGCCGCCGGCGCGCTGGCCCTGTCGGCGGTGATGCCCGACTCGCCGACGCGGCTGATGTTCCCCGAGCTCCTGGACGAGGGGCTCGAGCCCTTCGAGATCCCGGCGCTTTGGCTCGTCACCCTGGAGCCCGATACGTACGTGGACATCACGGAGACGATGGACGTGAAGCTCGAGGCGTTCCGCAGGCACGAGAGCCAGGGCACGGGCGAGTCCGAGCCGTGGGTCCGGTGCGCGCCAAGGAGACGGCCGCAGAGGCCGGCGAAGCCGGGTCAGCGATGGAGTACGCGGAGTCGTTCCTGGCCTTCTCGTTCACCGACGACGACGAGATCCCACCGAGCCCCCGACGAGGAGTAGATCGCACGTGAGCATGGACGACGACGCCACGGATCCGATCGACCCCGAGGAGCCCATCGACCTGGGGCCGCACGAGCGCGCGCGACATCTCGGCCGATCTCCTGGACCTCGGCTCCATGCGGACCGTGTTCTCCCCGCAGGGCGTGAAGGGCGTCGTGATCGAGTGCGAGGACTGCGGCGCGAACCACTTCTACGAATGGGAGCTGCTGCGCGACAACCTCGACCACATGCTGCAGACCGGCGAGCCACGGATGCACGAGCCCGCGTTCCAGGTGAACGAGGACGAGTACATCGAGTGGGACTATGCCAAGGGATACGTGGACGCGCTCACGGACAGCGGCCTGCGAGCCGGGCCGGCAGATCGAGGTCACGCAGTGCCCGTGGTGCGAGACCCCCGCCGAGCCGTTCTTCCAGTTCTGCCCGCGATGCGGCCGGTCGCTCGGCGCCGTGCGCCTCTACCGGGAGCTGCTCGACCGCGGCATCCCCGAGCGCGAGGCCCGCGCGCTGCTGGTCCGCGCCGGCTACGAACCGTTCTGACGTCCTGCCGGTTGCGCGTTCCGGCGGCGCGGGTCCACGATGGCGGCTCCGACGACGCCCGCGGAGGAGGGTGGTGCCGATGCCGAGGTACATGATCCAGGGCTCCTACACCCGGGAGGGCATCCAGGGGGTCCTCAAGGAGGGCGGCTCCGGCCGCAAGGACGCGATCGGCAAGATGCTGGCCGACATGGGTGGATCGCTCGAGTCGTTCTACTTCGCCTTCGGTGAGGAGCGACATCGTCGTGATCGCCGACCTGCCGGACAACGCCTCGGCCGCGGCGATCGGGATGACGGTCGGCGCCGCCGGCGGCGCCGAGCACGAGGACCACGGTCCTCATGACGGCCGAGGAGATCGACGCCGCCAGCCACAAGTCGGTCGGGTACCGCGCGCCCGGGACGTAGCGCAGCTGCTGCACGTGTCGCTCGCTCGAGGGTGGGGCTCCGGCCCCGCCCTCAGCGCGTCCGGCTCCCGGCCATCGGCTCCAGCACGCACTCATCCGGCGCCTTGTCGGGCCGCAGGCCCTTGAAGCTGGGAGCCCGCATCTTCTTCGTGCTCTTCGTGATCTCCAGGTAGGAGACCTCGCAGACCACCTCGGGTTCGAGGAACGTCGCCCCTTTCACGGCCGCGAGCTGCGGGTCGTCGATCGGAGGCGTGTCCCGCACCAGCGGCCGGAGCTGCTCCAGGAGCCGCTTCAGCATCCCGTCCGTGAAGCCGGTGCCGACCTGTCCGACCCAGACCCAGCGGTCGCCGTCCAGGGCGCCGACCAGCAGCGCGCCGAACGTATCGGCCCGACCCCGTTCGCCGCGGGTCCACCCCAGGATCACGCAGTCCTGGCGTGTTCATCAGCTTGATCTTCCGCCAGTCGGCCGAACGCCGGCCGGGGAGGTACTTCGAGCCCTTGCGCTTCGCCATGACGCCCTCGAGCTGGAGCTCCCGTGCGGCGCGGGTGAAGCCCGTGCCGTCACCGTCGACGTGGGTCGTGAGCTGGAGCCGGTGGTCGGTCTCCACGACGAGGTCGAGGAGCTCCCGGCGTTCCTCCAGGGCGAGGCCGGTCGTGTCGCGGCCGTCCAGCCACAGCAGGTCGAACGCGACGAGCGTGACGGGGATCTGGGCGGCCATCCGCTTGATCTCCCGCTCGTTCGAGAGGTTCATGCGCTGCTGCAGGGCCTCGAACGAGTTCTTGCCGTCGGCGTCGAAGGCGACGATCTCACCGTCGACACCGCGTTCACCTGGTCGACGAGCTCGTGGATCATGTGGATCTCCGGGTACTGGCGCGGTGACGTCGCGGCCGCGTGCGGGTGCCGAGCCGCGTCTCGCCGGTGGACAGGTCGCGAGGCATCGGATGCCGTCGAGCTTCGGCTCGAACGACCAGTCGGGGTCGTCGAACGCCTCCCAGCCGCCCTCGGCGAGCATCGGCTGGAGCCGCGGCGGCTCGGAGATCAGGGGCGCCGTCTGCGCGCTCGCCAGGAAGGCGAGCCAGTCCGTCCGCGTCTTCACGAAGTGGAACTCGAGGCCCGGGTACCGCCGCCCGTGCAGCTTGAACGACACCTTCTTGTCGTCCCACTCGATCGGCTCGTACCAGCCGTCGTCGAAGATCCGCACCTCACCGGCGCCGTAGTGGCCCTCGGGGATCGTCCCCTGGAACGTCGCCGTACTCCAGTGGATGGACCTCGGTCTGCACCGCGAGGCGCTTGTCGCCGCGCTTCGTCGGCAGGCCCTTCGGCACCGCCCAGCTCGGGAGCCCGCCGTCGCGCTCCAGGCGCACGTCGTAGTGCAGGCGCGTCGCGCGGTGCTTGTGGATCACGAAGGAGTTGCCGGTCGCTTCGGCGGCGTCGCCCGGAGCCGGCTCCGGTGTCCCCTCGAAGTCCCTGCGTCGCACGTACTCCATGAGGCTCGGATCCTTCGAGGCCGCGGTGATCTCCTCCGAGGTCCTCGCGCCGGACGCTCGGCGAGGCGGTCCGCGGGAATGGGGGAGCGGCGGCTCCTCCTCGACCACCACGTCGAGCGCCTCCATGGCGTTCGTGAGGTCCATCGCCTCCGTGCGGACGCCGGCGAACAGGTCGCCGACCCGAGCGAACCGCTCCCACACGTTGTCGATGCGGAAGTCCTGGGGGACGAAGCCGCCCTGCTCGCACCTCGTCCCACGCGAGCGGGGTGCTGACGGGCGCCCGTTGCTCGGGGCGCAGGCAGTACGCGGCGGCGATGTTCGCGCCCTGCCGGTTCATGTTGTGGTCGATGAAGATCTTGCCGGTGCGGTCGGCGATCCTCCACGCCATGGTGACCCGGTCGGGGTCGGCGGCCAGGATCAGCCGGCCGCAGGCGCCGACGAACGCGCGCACCTGGTCGTAGGTGTAGCGCCCGCGCTCGACCGGCACGTAGATCTGCAGGCCGGTGGCGCCGCTCGTCTTCGGGAACGAGACGAGGCCGAGCTGGTCGAGCAGGACCTTGATGTGGCGGGCCACCTGCAGCACGTCCTCGTACGTGTACGGCTCGAACGGGTCGAGGTCGAAGAAGAGATAGTCGGGGTGCTCCACGTCCTCGCAGCGCGAGTGCAGCGGATGGAACTCGATGCACCCGAGGTTCGCGATGAACAGGAGCCCTGCCGTGTCGGCGATCGTCATGTAGTCGATGACGCCCTTCTTCGCGTCGTCGGACCGGACCGGGCAGCGTCCGATCCAGTCCGGGACGTGGGAGGGCCGCGACTTCTCGTAGAAGGAGTCGCCCGCGATGCCGTCCGGCATGCGCTTGAGCGTCAGCGGCCGGTCGGCGAGGTGCGGAACGATCAGATCGGCGACGTTGTAGTAGTACGCGAGCAGGTCGCCCTTCGTGTACCCCTCGTCCGGCCAGAAGACCTTGTTGAGGTTGGACAGGCGCAGCTCCTGGCCGTCCACCTCGAGCCACCAGGCGTCGCCGTCCCGGCGCGCCTCGAGCGGCGTGGGGAACTCGACGGTGAACGCGGGACCGGAGCCCTTCTTCCGCGGCGGCATGCGGGGATGGTAGCCGGGTCCTCCGCCAACGTGACCCGTGGTCGAGTTGCTCGTGGCGGGGGCCGAGGCATCACCCTAGGCTCAGCGGATGACCGCCGTGCCGCTGGACACCTCGAGCGTGGACCTGCCGACGCTGCGCGCCGAACGGCTCGCCAGCGATGCAGGCCTCGATGCGCGCCGCGGGCGCCGACGCCGCCCTGTTCTTCATGCCGGGCAACATCCGGTACGCCACCGGGACCGCGATCATGACCGTCTACAGCATGAGCGCCTCGGTCCGGTGCGCGCTGGTCCCGGCGGAGGGCACGCCGATCCTCTTCGAGCACGCGGAGTCGGCGCACGTCAGCGCCCGCATCGCGCCGGACGTCCGGCCCTTCCTGCCCTGGGAGTACTTCGACGACGTCGAGGCCCGTGCCGAACGGTGGGCCGACGACATCGTGCGGGCCATGGGCGAGCTCGGCGCGGACACGTCCGTGCTCTTCGCGGACAAGCTCGCGACCCCGGCCTACCTCGCGCTGCACGCGCGCGGCGTCGCGATCGCCGACGCGGGCCCGCTGAGCATGGACGCCCGCGAGGTCAAGACGCCCGAGGAGCTGAAGGTCTTCGCCGTCAACGCGGAGCTCGGGATGCGCCTGATGGGGGCGGTCGAGGCGTCCGTCCGGCCGGGGGTCCGCGAGATCGACGTGCTGGCGACGATGACCGACACGCTGATCCGCAACGGTGGCGAGTACCTGATCACCCGGGCCGTGGTCTCCGGGCCGAACACGAACCCATGGAACCTCGAGGCGACCGATCGGGCGGTGGAGTCGGGCGAGCTCGTCTTCGTCGATACCGACGCGTTCGGGTGGGAGGGGTACTTCGTGGATCTGTCCCGGACCTTCCTGTGCGGCGAGGCCGAGCCCACGCCGGCGCAGCGCGGGACGTACCGGGCGGCGCACGACTGGCTCGCCGCGGCGCGCGAGGCGCTCCGTCCCGGCATCACGTTCCGTGAGTACGCTGCCCGGGTGCCTGAGCTGCCGGAGCGGTACCGGGCGCGCCGGTACGAGGCGCTGTCGCACGCGGCGGGCCTCGACGACGAGGGGCCGAGCGCGGCCTTCCCGGACGATCCGCACCCGCCGAACCCCGACCGGGAGATCAGGGAGGGCATGGTGCTCTGCCTCGAGGCCTACTTCGGCGCGCCGGACGAGCCGGAGGGCGTCAAGCTCGAGGACCAGGTCGAGGTGACGGCCGAGGGCTGCCGGGTGCAGATCCCTACCCGTTCAGCCAGGTCCTGCTGGGCTGAACCCGGGCTGTCGGCTCCTGCGGCTAGAATCGCGGTTCCCGCTGCTCCCGGCGGGACCGGCCTTCCCGGAGGTGTGCCATGCCCAGGACGATGTGGAAGGGGGCCATCAGCTTCGGCCTCGTCACGATCCCGGTCGCCGTCTACCCGGCCACCGAGGAGAAGACCCTGCGCTTCAACCAGCTCCACGCCGAGGACGGCGGCCGGATCCGGATGAAGCGAACCTGCTCGATCGACGGCGAAGAGGTCCCCTACGAGGAGATCGCGAAGGGCTACGAGTACGAGAAGGACAAGTACGTCGTCCTGACGGACGAGGACTTCGACGCCGTGCCGGTGGAGTCCAGCCGCGCCATCGACATCCAGCAGTTCGTCGACGTCGACGAGATCGACCCGACCCTCTACAAGAAGTCCTATTACCTCGTCCCGGACGAGACGGGCGCCAAGGCCTACGCGCTCCTGCGCGAGGCCATGAGCCAGGACAGCCGGGTCGGGATCGCGAAGGTGAGCTTCCGCGACAAGGAGCACCTCGCGGCGCTGCGCTTCAAGGACGAGGCGTTCGTCCTGGAGACCATGTACTGGCCGGACGAGATCCGCGCGTTCGAGACCGACGTGAACCTCGACACCAAGGTCCGCGACCAGGAGCTCCAGATGGCTCGCCAGCTGATCGAGAACCTCACGTCCGAGTGGAATCCCGAGGAGTTCACCGACGAGTACCGCGAGGCCATGCTGCAGATCGTCGAGGCGAAGATCAACGGCCAGGAGATCGAGTCGGTGGCGCCCGAGCCCACCGCCAAGGTCGTCGACCTGATGGAGGCGCTGAAGGCCAGCGTGGCCGCGGCCAAGAAGGAGGCGGACGAGCCGGCGGCCAAGAAGCCCGCGTCCGCGAAGAAGACCGCGGCCCAGAAGACCGAGCAGCAGTCCCAGAAGAAGACCACGGCGACGAAGAAGAAGACAGCTTCGGTCAAGAAGACCGCCGCGAAGAAGACCACGTCGACCCGCAAGAAGGCCGTCGGGGAGTGATCCTTCCGGCCGGGTACTCCTCCCGCCCGGTCACCGAGGCCGACCTCGACGGAGTCGTGGAGCTCGTCGAGACGGTGCAGCTCGACGTCATGGGCGACACCGAGGACGTCCGTGATTACCTGACGTGGGTCTGGCACGTCCCGTACGTGGATCTCGCCCGCGATACGAGGCTCGTGAGCGCCGGAGCGGACCTCGTGGGCTACGGCGAGGCCCTCTGGGATCCGTCGAGCCCGGGCCCCATGTCGGTGGGCGGTGTCGTGCGACCGTCGCACCGTGGCAATGGCATCGGCACGGCGATCCTGCGATGGCACCAGGAGATCGCGAGGACGCGAGGCGTGACCGCCCTCCGCCACCCCGGCGTCCACGTGGGCGATCTGACTGCGCGCGCATTCCTCGAGGCGAACGGCTTCGCACACGTCCGGAACTTCTACACGATGGCGCTCGCCCTTCCTTCGGACCGGCCCCCGGTCCGTCCCGACGGCATCGAGATCCGCCCGTTCGAGACCGGCCGTGACGAGCGCGCGCTGTACGAGAACCACGAGGCGACGTTCGCGGATCACTGGGGCTTCCTGCCGGAGAGCTACGAGTCGTTCGTCGGTGAGTGGTACGAGTCCAGCGACTGGGTGTCGGAGCTCACGTACCTCGCGTGGGCCGGCGAGGAGGCCGTCGGACACGCGGCCGCGCTCGAGTTCGCCGCCAGGGGCTACGTCGGCTCGCTCGGGGTCCTGCGAGCGTGGCGGGGCCGCGGCATCGCGCAGGCGCTGCTGCATCGGGTCTTCACGGACCTGGCGGCCCGTGGACACCCGGAGGTCACCCTCGGTGTGGATGCCTCGAGCCCCACGGGCGCGGTCGCTCTGTACGAGAAGCTGGGGATGCGCGTGCGGTTCGAGTTCCGGACCTACGACCTGGGCACGGACGAGCCGCCCATGGACGAGGATTAGGATGGCCGCGTGAAGCTCGTGACCGCGATCGTGAAGCCGCACCGCCTCGACGAGGTGAAGGAGGCGCTCCGCGAGATCGGGGTGAACGGGCTCACCACCACCGACGTCGAGGGGTTCGGGCGTCAACGCGGCCACACCGAGGTGTACCGGGGCGCCGAGTATCAGGTGGACTTCGTCCCCAAGGTGCGGGTGGAGGTGCTCGTCGCCGACGACGAGGTCCAGGGCGTCGTCGACGCGATCGTGAAGGCGGCGCGGACGGGCAAGATCGGCGACGGCAAGCTGTGGATCACGGAGGCCGAGCAGGTGATCAGGATCCGCACCGGTGAGCGCGGTCCCGACGCCGTGTAGGGCCGGCCCCCAGGTCGAAGTACCCTCCCACGCGTGACCGCGCAGACCGACCCGGTGGCTCGCCTCCTCGACGAGCTGAGAGCGCTGGACCGCGCCTACTCGCCCGGCCATCACGGGCTCTGGTCGGCGCACCGGCGCGCCGAGCTCCTGGACGTGGGCCTGGCGGAGCTCTTCGGGTCGTCGGAGCCTCCGGCGAGGGTCGGTCTGGCCGCGATCGGTGGGTACGGCCGCCGCGAACAGCTCCCGGCCTCCGACGTCGACCTGCTGCTGGCACACGACGACCCCGGCGACGGGGAGGTCGCCGCGTTCGCTGAGCGATTCCTGTACCCCCTGTGGGACGCAGGGTTCGAGGTGGGGCACGCCGTCCGCACGGCGGCCGAGGCCCGTGAGGCCGCCGCCGCACGCCTCGACGTCGCCACCGCCATGTTCGACGTCCGGCCGCTCGCGGGCGACGCCGGGGTCGTCGATCGGCTCGGGGTCGCGGTGCGTGATCAGGCGGGGCTCGACCCGGGTGCCTTCGTCGCGGCTCTGCGAACGGCCGCGCACGAGCGCCATCAACGGTTCGGATCGGCAGCGCACCTGCTCGAACCCGAGGTGAAGGAGGGCGCCGGCGGTCTGCGCGACGTCGCCACGGTGGGATGGCTCACCACGGTCACGGGCCGGGATCTTCTGCGACCGGCGGAGCGGGAGGCGCTCGAGGCCGCACACGAGTTCCTGACCCGGGTCCGCAGCGCGCTGCATCTGGAGGCGGGCCGGCGCATCGATCGCCTGGTGGCCGAGCAGCAACCGGCCATCGCACGGGCGATGGGATTCTCGGACGAGCCCCGGCTGCAGGCGGTGGACGGGCTCATGCGGAGGCTCTTCGAGCACGCACGTCAGGTTGCCTATCTCACGCAGGCCGCCTTCGACCGGGCGGCCGGCGACCCGCCGACCGACGGCCGGCCCGTCGGTCGGCCCGCCGGTCTTCGGCCCGACTCCGCCGCGGCGGTGCTGCAGCTGATGGCGGACGCGGCCGAGCAGGGTCGTCCGCCGACGCCGGGCGAGCTGGCCGGCGCCTCCTCGGCCGACCTCCCTGACCCGATCGCGTGGGACTCGGGGACGCGGGCGGCGTTCCTGCGCATCCTGCGCTGCGGCGACCCGGGCGTGACGGCGCTGGAGGCGCTCGACCGTCTCGGGTTGCTCACCCGTCTGCTCCCGGAGTGGGCGGACGTCCGGTGCCGTCCGCAGCGCGATCCGTACCACCGGTTCACCGTCGACGTGCATCTGCTCGACGCCCTGGCACGGATCGGCCGGATGCTCGCCGGCGACGAGCCCGCGGACGATCCGGTCGCCGCCGAGGCCGTGAAGCAGATCGGAGATCCGGACGCGGTGCTGCTGGGAGCGATGCTGCACGACATCGGCAAGAACGGCGAGGGCGGCCACGTGGCGGTGGGGGAGCGGGTGGCGGGCTCGGCCCTGGGCCGGATGGGCGTCGAGGGAACCACGCGCGACCTGGCGCTGTTCATGGTCGCGCACCATCTGCTCCTGCCGGACATGGCCACGCGGCGCGACCTCACCGACGACGAGCTGATCATGGACGTCGCCGCCACGATCGCCACGCCCGAGCGCCTGGCGGCGCTGTACCTGCTCGTCGTGGCCGATGCCGGCGCCACCGGTCCCGCGGCCTGGACGCCGTGGCGGCGGAGCCTCGTGCGGGAGCTCGTCGCGAAGGTGCAGCGCGTGTTCGAGCGGGGCGACATGGGCCGCGAGGTGGCCGAGCGGCTCACGGACCGGATCGACCGGCTGCGCGACCTGCTGACGGCCGAGCCCTCCGGCGAGGTCGAACGGCACGTCCTGCGCATGCCGCGCAGCTACTTCCTGTCCGTGGACCCTGTGCAGGCGGCGCGGCACTTCTCCCTGATCGCGCCGACGGTCGGGGCGAACGAGGTGCGGAGCGCGGCCGTCGGCGGCGACCGGCCCGGCGGATACGAGCTCCTGGTCGTCGCGGTGGACCGCCCCGGCCTGCTGTCGTGGATCGCGGGGTCGCTGTCGCTGGCCGGGCTCTCGATCCTCACCGCACAGGCCTTCACGACCGACGACGGCGTCGCCGTGGACCTCTTCGAGGTCGAGGGCGCGTTCGAGCCGGAGATCCACGAGGAGCGCTGGCGCGAGTTCCGAACCGTGCTGCGCAAGGTCCTCGAGGGACGCATCTCGCTCGAGCACCGGGTGGAGGAGAAGCGCCGTCACTACCCGCCACCCCGCCGCCCGAGCGCCGTGACGGTGAGGGTGGATCAGGATGCGAGCGACTTCTTCACGGTGATCGAGGTCGGCGCGCCGGACCGCATCGGGCTCCTGTACGACATCACCCGGACGCTCGCGGACCTGCACCTCGATGTCCACCTCGCGAAGGTCGCCACGTACACCGACCGGGTCGTCGACGCGTTCTATGTGCGCGACGAGCTGGGCCGGAAGGTCCGGGATCCCGACCAGGTGGCCGAGATCGAGTCGGCGTTCCGCTCGCGCCTCGATCGCTCCCCGGACTGAACGACGCCTCGCGTCAGTCCAGGCTGTTCGAGAACTCCACCTGCCACCGCCACGAGCGTCGATCCTCGGCGTGCTCCCAGGCTCGGAGGATCCCGGCCTCGCCGCCGGGCAGGATCACCACCCTGCCGAGATCGTCGTCCGTCGGCCAGCCGTCCTCGAGCCTGATCCGGTCGCCCTCCCGGACCAGGAAGCTGATCGGGCCCGGCGCGCCCCGCTCGAGGTCGTCCCCGCGCGAGACCGTCGAACCGTCGGCGCCGCGGACCTCGACGCCGAGCCGTGGAGGCGCCGCATGCACCAGCACGATGTCGCCGGCGACGGCCCCGTCCACCCTCGCGCGCGCGAAGGAGACGCCGGTCGCCCCCGCGTTCGGAAACCACAGATCCCAGATCTCGTCGTTCACGATCGATCTCCTCTCAGGCATGATGGGGAAGCCCTACCCACGATCGCCGCCGCCGGACCGGCTCGAACGGAAGCACGTCCCCGCGTCGTCCTGCCCTCCGGACGAAGGAGGCGCTACCGTGCGATGGTGATCAGCTTCTCGATCCACGAGGTGGGCGATCGAGCAGGGGTCGAGTCGGCGCAGGTCGCCCGTCTCGTCGATCTCGGCTTCCTGCACCCCGACGGCGACGGTTCCTTCAGCGCGGGCGATGTCCGCCGGGCTCGGCTCGTGCACGGCCTGGAACGCAGTGGCGTCCCGCTCGACGCCCTGGCCACGGCCGTCGAGCGGGGCGACCTGTCGTTCGCCTTCCTCGACCTCTCGGTGTACGAGCGCTTCTCCCAGCTCAGCGACCGGACGTTCCGCGGCGTGAGCGACGACGGCGGCATCCCACTCGAGCTCCTGAAGGTCGTCCGCGAGGCGATCGGCTTCGCGCGACCGGGCGACGAGGATCAGGTCCGGGAGGACGAGCTGCTCGTCGTGCCGCTGATCGAGCTGCAGCTGTCGAGGGGCGTCAGGCCAACCGTCATCGAGCGGTGGCTCCGCGTCTACGGGGAGAGCCTGCGCCGGATCGCCGACACCGAGGCGGATTGGTGGCATACCGAGATCGAGGTGCCCCTCCTCGAGCGGGGCCTGAGCGAGCGCGAGATGCTGGAGGCTCAGGCCGACTTCGGTTCCCAGCTGACCCCCCTCATGGAGCAGGCGCACCTGGCCCTGTACCGCGGGCACCAGGAGCACGCCTGGACCGACAACCTCATCAGGAACGTCGAGAGCGCCCTCGATCGGGCCGGGCTGCGACGCCGGATGCCTCGACCCCCGGCGATGTGCTTCCTGGACATCACGGGGTACACCCGGCTGACGGAGGAGCACGGCGACGAGGCCGCCGCGGACCTGGCCACGCGACTCACCGGGCTCGTGCAACAGGCATCCGAGCGCCACGGCGGCAGGGTCGTGAGGTGGGTCGGCGACGGCGTGATGCTCTACTTCCGGGAGCCCGGGCCGGCCGTCGAGGCCGCGCTCGAGATGATCGAGGAGATCGTCGGTGCGGGTCTCCCGCCGGCTCACGTGGGCATCCACGCCGGATCGGTCGTCTTCCAGGGGGGCGACTACTACGGGCGCACGGTGAACATCGCCGCCAGGATCGCCGAGTACGCACGGCCCGGTGAGCTCCTCGTGACGCAGGAGGTGGTGGAGGCGTCGGAGCTGACGGACGTCGTGTTCAGCCCGATCGGGCCGATCGAGCTCAAGGGTCTCCTGGATCCCGTCCACCTGCACGCCGCGCGCCGCCCCGACCGTCCGAACGAGAGCATGTGATCCCACGCGCTTCCCGCGATATCAGCCGGCGACGTCTCGGTGATCCCGGACAGGGGTCAGTCTGCCGCTCGCCCGACCCGGTAGATCGCGAACACGAACTGCCCGTGGCGCTCGACACTCGTCAGCGACAGGTCTGAGGGAAAAAGACGTCGAGGCAGCAGCGGTGCACCGTCGCCCAGCGTCACTGGTGCGATGCTGAGCCGGATCTCGTCGAGGAGTCCCTCGTCGGCGAACTGCCCGACCAGATCACCACCCCCGACCAGCCACACGTTCCTGCCGTCGGCCGCCTCGACCATCGCCCGGTGGACCGGCCCCACCCTCCCCCCGACGAATCGCAGATCGACTCCGGGGATCACCGGGAGTTCCCGGTGCGTGAACACCCAACATGGGGTGTCGCCGTAATACCCATGCCACGCCTCGGGATGCTCGAGCAGCTGGTCGTGCTCGAGGACCCACTCGTAGGTCGTCGATCCCATCGCCATCGAACCGACGCCGGAGAGGAAGCGGCCGAATCGGGCTTCGTGTCCCTCGTCGTCGTCGCCGGCAGGCACCTGGAAGAGCCAGTCGAGCGAGTTCCGTTCGTCGGCGATGAACCCGTCGACGCTGGTCGCGGTGTAGTAGAGCGTCGTGCCCATCCACAAGAGGATGGCAGAACCGGCGAACGAGGTGATGAGGGCAGCTGCTAGCTCAGGCGTGGGTCCCCGCCGCCGTCGCCACTGCCCCGTCGATCAGCGGTGTGGACGATGCCGGCCAGCCGCTTCGCCATGTTCGGACCGAACGCGTCGTCCTCGTGCTTGAAGTACGTGAACACGTCGGAGCCGGCGTCCAGGGCGCTGCGGATGCGGTTGGCCCACATCGTCAGCTCCTCGTCGGGGTACTCGGTCTTGCGCAGACGGAGGTATCCCGCCGGCTCCCAGGACAGGTCCTCAGGCGTGGGGTCCTTGTCGTCGGTCTCGGCGACGCACCACGCCACGCCCTGGTCCAGGAGCAGGTCGCGCGCGGCCGACCACGACGGATGCCGGAACTCCATGGCGAACCGCGGTGGGCCCGGCGGCAGATAGCCCACGAACGCCTCGATCGTCGAGCGGTCGTACTGCAGGGTCGGCGGGCACTGGAAGAGCACACACCCCAGCCGGTCTCCGAGCACCTTCGCGATCTCCAGGAAGCTCCGCACGTCCTCGTCGGTGTCCTGCAGGCGCTTGAAGTGCGTGATGCGCTGGTTCGCCTTCAGGGTGAACACGAAGCCGTCGGTCGCCAGCTCGCGCCACGCCGTCAGGGCCTTCTCCGTCGGCCACCGGCGGAACGTGTAGTTGATCTCCACCGAGGAGAGTTGGGAGGAGTAGTACGTCAGCATCTCCCGGTTCTTCAGGCCCTCGGGGTAGAAGACGCCGTGCTTCCAGCCGTCGAAGGAAAAGCCCGAGGTTCCCAGGTAGAAGCGACCGGTCATGGCTGGGATGATGCCACGCATGGCCACATCCGAGGAACGGTTCACCTTCGACGCCGGCAGGGGCGAGGTCTCCGCAGCGTACGCCGCCGCCGGCTCGGGCGCTCCCGTCCTGGTCGTCGCGCACGGGGCGGGGTCCGGCATGGACCACCCGTTCCTCGT
Organism: uncultured Actinomycetes bacterium; assembly: GCA_963832225.1. Classification (GTDB taxonomy): domain Bacteria; phylum Actinomycetota; class UBA4738; order UBA4738; family HRBIN12; genus JALYMB01. The sequence continues at coordinate 16,997 of CAWHTI010000015.1, read as the reverse complement.
GGGGTTCACCGCAGCCGCGAACGGGCTCGGGATCGCCACGATGCGCTTCAACTTCCCCTACATGGAGGCCGGCCGGCGCTCACCCGACCCGCCCGCCGCAGCCGTCACCGCCTGGCGTGCCGCGATGGAGGCCGCATCCTCACGAGCGGGAACCGTTCAGGTGGCGGCCGGTGGCAAATCCTACGGCGGCCGGATGGCGAGCGTGGCGGTGGCCGAGGGGATGCCGGCCGCCGGCCTCGTGTTCCTGGGCTATCCGCTGCATCCACCCGGCAAGCCCGAGCGGATCCGTGACGAACACTTGTACGGGATCAAGGTGCCGATGCTGTTCCTCCACGGCACCGGCGACCCGTTCGCACAGCCAGACCTGCTGTCGGGCGTGGTGAAGAAGCTCGGGCGCCCGGCGACTCTGCACGAGGTCGAGGGCGGCGACCATTCGTTCAACGTTCGCGGCCGCAAGATGCCACCCGGCGAGGTCGGCGCCTCGCTGGCCCCCGCGGCCGCCGAGTTCCTTCGGAAGCTCACGGCCTGATGCCGCGCCGGAACCGGCGGGACCCGGGCTCCTTCGAGGCGCCCGAGCGACCGCCGAGACGCTCGGACCCGCCGGCCTGGGCCGTGCTCCCTGGCTTCGATGTCCGCCAGGTCGCGGGGGAGAAGCCGTACCGGTGCCCCGGGTGCGACCACGACATCCGCGCCGGCGTCTGGCATCTGGTCGTGGTGCCGCAGCGCGACCCGGACTCGCGTCGCCACTGGCACACGGAGTGCTGGCGCCGAGAGATCCGCCGCCTCGGCCATCATCTCCGCTGACGCCCACCGGTCGGTGGCCCGGACGCCGAACCGTGTCCCGATCGAGGACTACGATGGCGCCGTGGACCCGCCCGGCGCTGAGACCGCCGCCTGCATCCCGGTCGTCGAATCGAAACGGCTGCCGTGCGACCTGTGCGGGCACCCCATGGAGCCGGAGCACGCGCACTACCGGTGCCCGTCCTGCCACTACATCCTGCCCTGCTGCGGCTGGTGACCCAGCTGTGGACGGCGTCATACACCTCGCGGTACCCTGCGCCGCGTGGACGAGCCGGCTTTCGCGAGGATGTGGGAGTTCGGCGGGCGTTGGTACGCCCGGCTGGACGCGCCGGCGTTCATCGAGGTGACCGGCGTCACGCGGGAGCGCTGCCTCGAGGAGCTACGGAAGGTCACCGGGGACGACGTGACGCTCACGGTCGAGGTCGTCCCGTCCCTGGCCGGGGTCGCCGAGTGCGCCGAGATCATGGGCTGGGACAAGCGGCGCGTGATCACGTACCTCAACCGCGGCTCGTTCCCCGAGCCGCTCACGGCGCTGGCGTCCGGCAGGATCTGGCGCCGTGAGGAGGTCGAGGCGTACGCGCGTGCGTGGCACGGCCCGGCGCGGCGGAGGCGCCGGCCGGTGAGTGGGGAGCCCCGGTTCCTGTTCCTGATCCGGCACGGTCGCTCCGACTTCGACTCATCCGAGATGACCCGGACGAGTCGCGGCCGGCAGTGGGACCCGCCACTGGGCGAGGAGGGGCGGCTGCAGGCGGAGCTGCTGGGACGACGGCTCGCGCTGATGCCGCCGCCTTCGGCCGTGTACTGCTCCACGTTCCGGCGCGCACGCGAGACGGTGGCGCCCTTCGCCGACGCCACCGGGTGCGAGGTGAGCTACCTCGAGGAGCTCGGCGAGGCCTTCGTCGGGAGTTGGGAGGGGATGTCGTTCGAGGAGATCGTGCGGGACGACGCCGAGATGCTGCAGCTCTTCCGCGACCAGGAGGCGATGTGGCGCCGAGCGCCGGGGGCCGAGCCGCTGGCGCACCTTCAGGAGCGGGCGACCGGCACGATCGAGTCGATCCTGACGCGCCATCCGGAGGGCAACGTGATCGTGGTGGCGCACGGCGGCATCATCAACGCCTATCTCGCCCCGATCCTGGGACTCCATCACCGCGAGATGTTCTTCCTGCCCGACAACACGTCGGTGAACACGGTCGAGGTCGAGGGCGACCGCCGCGGCATCCGCTTCCTCTCCGACGTCCGTCATCTGAACGAACCGCACTTCTTCGAGCCGGACGCCTGACCCGGGCTCAAGTAGCGAAGCGGTAGCCCGAAGAGTGACCTGACCGGACCTCCGGCGGACGTGCGGCGCCTATACTCCCCGCGACCGTTGCCGAGAGGAGACCCCGATGTCCGTGAAGTTCCTGTCCGAGGAGTGGGCCGAGGCCCTCAAGGGGGCGCTGAACGAGGACGAGGCCTTCCGGACCGCCGCCGGCCAGGTCTCCGCCAGGATCCAGCAGGTCATCGACGCCGGCGGTGACGAGACGCGGTACTGGATCGTGATCGCGGACGGCGCGATCGACATGGGGATCGGCGATCTGGATCCGGTGGACGCCACCATCACGCAGAGCTACGAGACCGCCGCCGCGCTCAGCCGCGGGGAGGTGAACGCGGTGACGGCGTTCATGACGGGCAAGATCAAGGTGGCGGGCAACATGGGGCTCCTGCTGTCCCTGCAGGGCGCGCTCACGCGCCTGCCGGACGCCATGAGCTCGATCCAGACCGAGTACTGACCCGAATCCGCGGTCCCGATCAGCCGCGGTCCCGATCAGCCGCGGTCCGCCGTCACCGCCACGGTCGCGGTGGCCCGGGCGAGCAGCCGGCCCCGCCCGTCCGTCACGTCCGCCTCCGCGTAGGCGATCGTGGCTCCCACGCGCACGGTGGTGCCTACCGCCGTCACCCGCCCCGGCCGGCCCGGCGACAGATAGTGCACGTCGAGCTGCACCGTCACGTGGCGGCGGTCCGCGGGGACCATCGATCGCACCGCCAATCCCGTCGCCGTGTCCGCGAGCGTGGCGATCACGCCGCCGTGCAGCATGCCCTGCAGGTTGAGGTGGTGCTCCGCCGCGTCCAGCCCGATCTCCACTCGTCCGGGCTCGGCCGCGACGAGCTCCATGCCGACCCAGGAGTGGAACGCCGACCGCGCGATGCGATCGCGCAGATCGGCCTCGATGTCGTGATCGCCCATCCCGTGACCCCCTTGCTGGCGTAGTTTGTCACGAGGCTCCCGGCCCGCCGGAGCTCCGTTTGACGGTCGTTCCGACCGGGAGGGAAACATGCGAAACCGGTCCGCCTCCGGGGGCCGACCGAGCAGCACCGAGGGGAAGGGGAAGGGATGCGCTCACGACTCTGGCAGTGCCTTGCCGCCCTGCTCGCCGCCCTCGCGCTCATTGGCGCGGCGTGCAGCGACGACAGCAGCACGACACCGGGGAGTAGCGACGCCTCCGGCGGAGGGGCCTGCTCCAGCGACATCACGGTGGGGCTGGCCCTGGACGTCGGTGGTCTCGGCGATAACGGGTTCAACGACCTCGCTAAGGCGGCGCTGGACAAGGCGATCGCCGACGGGGTCGTCTGCAAGGAGAACACGAAGCTGATCGAGTCCAACTCCGAGGGCACGAACCTCGACGAAAACGTGCAGTCGCTCGCCGACGCGGAGTACGACCTGATCGTCGGCACCGGCTTCGCGTTCACGGCCGACGGCAAGGTCAATGAGCTCGCGCCCGACTACCCCGACACGACGTTCGCGATCGTGGATGGATACGCCACGGCGTGCGGCGAGAAGCCGGAGGACTGCGGCCTGGTGAACCCGGCCAGCGCGATCCCCAACGTGTTGGATCTCGCGTTCACAGAGGAGCAGGGGTCGTACCTCGTGGGGGTGGCCGGTGCCCTCAAGGCGCAGGAACTGAAGTGTGACAACCTCGGCTTCCTCGGGGTCAGACGGGCTTCCTGATCGGGAAGTTCGAGGCGGGGTTCCGCGCCGGGGTCGCCGAGATCGATCCGAGCATGACCGTGCAGGTGGAGTACATCGGCGACACGACACAGGCCTTCTACGATTCCACGGCCGGAGAGGCGCTGTCGAACAAGATGTACGACGACGGAGCCTGCATCATCTACCACGCCGCGGGCGACTCGGGGAACGGCCTGTTCAAAGCGGCCGCGGCCGAGGACAAGCTGGCGATCGGGGTCGACGCCGACCAGTATTTGACCGTCACGCCGGACCAGGCGCCGTTCATCCTCACGTCCATGATCAAGCGGGTGGATACCGCGGTTTACGACACGATCGCGGCGGTGGCGGACGGGACGTTCGAGGGCGGGACGACCCAGGTGTTCGACCTCGCGAGCGACGGCATCTCCTATTCCACCTCGAACACCAAGGAGATGAGCGAGGACATCATCGATCAGGTCGAAGAGTACAAGCAGCGGATCCTGGACGGCGACATCGTGCCGCCGACCGATCCGACGAAGCTCTGAGAGGAAGGGCACGACCCGATGGAGACCCGAGGGGGCGGGGCGCGAGGGCGTCCCGCCCCTGGTCGTCCTGGATCACATCACGAAGCGCTTCCCCGGCGTCGTCGCGAACGACGACGTGTCGCTCGAGATCCTCGCGGGTGAGATCCACGCGCTGATCGGCGAGAACGGGGCGGGCAAGTCCACCCTGATGCACGTCCTCTACGGCGAGTACGGGGCGAACGAGGGACGGATCCTCCTTCGCGGCAAGGAGGCCCGGATCTCGTCGCCGCGTGCGGCGATCGCCATGGGCATCGGGATGGTCCACCAGCACTTCTCCCTCGTGGATCCGTTCACCGTCGCGGAGAACGTGATCCTGGGACAGGAGGGCGGCCTGGTCCTGCACCCGGAACCATCCGAGCGGCGGGTGGCCGAGATCGCCGACACGTACGGGTTCCGCGTGGCGCCCGGCGCCGTCGTGGAGACGCTCTCGGTGGGCGAGCAGCAGCGCGTGGAGATCCTCAAGGCACTCTTCCGAGGGGTGGAGATCCTGATCCTCGACGAGCCGACGGCGGTGCTGACGCCCGAGGAGACGAAGGATCTGTTCGCGAACCTGCGACGACTTCGAGATGACGGCAAGGCGATCGTCTTCATCAGCCACAAGCTGGACGAGGTGCTGAGCATCGCCGATCGCATCACGGTGATGCGGCGCGGTGCCGTGGTCGGGCAGACGCGACCGTTGGAGACCTCCAAGAGCGCGCTCGCGGAGATGATGGTGGGACGGCCCGTCCTGTTCCGGCTCGACAAGCCCCAGGTCGAGGTCGGCGGCGCGATCCTGGAGGTCGACGACGTGCGTACAGGCCGGCTGCAGGGCCTGTCGGTGCAGGTCCGCGCGGGGGAGATCGTCGGGATCGCCGGCGTGGAGGGCAACGGGCAGCGAGAGCTCGCCGACGCGATCATGGGGCTGCGGCCGCTCGAGTCGGGTCGGATCAGCCTGCGCGGCCGCGATCTCGCCGGATTGAACCCCGAGGAGATCCGCGACGCCGGCGTCGGGTTCGTGCCCGAAGACCGTCACGGTCAGGGCTTGGTCCTCGACATGTCGCTCTGGGAGAACGCCGTCCTCGGCCGCCACGACGATCCCGAGTTCTCTCGAGGCGGCGTCCTGTTCATCCGGACGATGAAGCAGCTTGCGGAGCGGCTGCTGAAGCAGTTCGACGTCCGGGCCCGCAGCATCGAGGTGACGGCCCGCACGCTCTCCGGCGGCAACCAGCAGAAGCTGATCCTCGCGCGTGAGCTCGAGCCGGATCCCGACCTGATGATCGCCGCACAGCCGACCCGAGGCCTCGACGTCGGCGCCATCGAGTTCGTGTGGCGGGAGATCCTCGAGCAGAAGGCGGCGGGGCGCGGGGTCCTGCTGATCTCGGCCGAGCTCGATGAGATCTATGCGCTGTCCGACCGGATCGTGACGATCTACGAGGGCCGCGTGACCGGCGAGTTCGGATCGGACGCACCGCCGGAGGAGATCGGGCGCGGCATGTTGGGGGATCGTGCGTCGGCGGGGGCCGGCTGATGGCGACCGACACGGGCAGGGTCCGCCCGGCGGCCGAGCCGCGACGACCCGAGTGGATCGAGCAGATCGGCGGGCAGCTCCTGGCGCTGATCGCTGCCCTCGCGATCGCCCTGCTGCTGGGTTGCATCATCATCATCGGCTACGGCGAGAGCCCGTCCGTCGTCTACTCCTCGATCCTGCGCTTCTCGTTCGGCAGCACGGAGGGGGTGGGCTACGTGCTGGCCAACGCGACGCCGTTGATCTTCTCCGCGCTCGCGGTCGCCGTCTGCTTCAAGGCCGGCATGTTCAACATCGGGGTCGAGGGCCAGTACATCGTCGGGATGGTCGTGGGCGCGTGGTCGGCCGTCACGCTCGACTTCATGCCCGGGCCGCTGCTGATGTTCACCGTCATCGCCTTCTCCATGTTCGGCGGGATGCTGTGGGCGGCCGTGCCGGCGGTCCTGAAGGTTCGCACGGGCGCGCACGAGGTCGTGACGACGATCATGATGAACGGGATCTCGGGCAGTCTCGCGGCATGGGCGATCAACGGCCCGCTGAAGTTCGAGCAGGTCACCGGCACCGGGGTGGGCGTCGGGTTCAATATCAACTCCCGTACGGACCCGTTCCCGCCGAACGCGAAGGTGCCCGACCTCGGTCATCTTCTGGGGATCAAGCTCTCGGTGCATCTCACCTGGCTGTTCCCGGCCGCCGTGCTGACCGCCGGCGTGATCTGGTTCGTGCTGCGCCGGACGCGCCTGGGCTACGAGGCCCGCGCCGTCGGCGCCTCCGCGGGGTCGGCTCGCGCCGGCGGGATCTCGATCGGCGGCGTGCAGTTGAAGCTGTTCCTGCTCTCCGGGGCGCTCGCCGGCCTCGTCGGCCTCCAGCAGATGATCGGCGACAAGAACCTCCTGCCGCTGGGGTTCGAGGCCGGCCTCGGGTTCACCGGCATCGCGGTCGCGTTCCTGGGACAGAACAACCCCATCGGCATCGTGTTCGCCGCGATCCTGTGGGGCACGCTTGCGCGCGGCGAGACGGCCCTGCAGATCGACACCGACGTCCCGCGCGAGTTCGTGATCATCCTGCAGGGCATCTTCATCATGTCGGTCGTCGTGACCTACCAGATCGCGCGCCGGCGCCTGCTCGCCCGGCAGCTCCGCCGCGCAGCGACGGTGGAGGACGAGGGGCCGCCCCCGGCGCCGCGCCAGGTCGCACCTCCGATCGCGAGCGGTGCCTGATGGCGCTCGGCGATCTCGGCGCGGCGATCGCGATCGCGCTGACGTACTTCGCGATCCTGTACCTCGCGGGACTCGGCGGCCTGTTCAGCGAGCGATCGGGCATCGTGAACATCGGCCTCGAGGGCATGATGATCATCGGGACGGTCACGGGCTCGTGGGGCGCCCATCACTTCACGCTGCCGGCGCCCGAGGGGGTGGGCTGGGGTCTGCCGTGGGGGCCGATCATGGGCCTGCTGATCGGGCTGGTGGCCGGGGCGCTGTTCGCGTCGATCCACGCGCTGGCCACGGTGACGTTCCGGGTCGACCACATCGTGTCGGGTGTCGTGATCAACCTCGTGGCGATCGGTCTCGCGCGGTTCCTGTCCACGATCTTCTTCGGTCAGGCCACGCAGTCCCAGGCCGGACAGCCGCACCTCGAGCCGATCGACATCCCGCTCCTGTCGCACCTGCCCTGGGGGCTCGGGCGGGCGTTCCAGAACCTGCCGCCCATGGTGATCGTGGCCGCCCTGCTCGTGGTTCCGGCGACCTATGCGCTGAACCGGACGCGGTGGGGGCTGCGGCTGCGTTCGTGCGGCGAGAACCCCGAGGCGGCCCGGTCCCTCGGCGTGCGGGTCGCGCCCCTGCGGTACCAGGGCGTGCTCCTGTCAGGTGCCCTCGCCGGGCTCTCGGGAGCCTTCCTGTCCGTCGAGGTGGCCTACAGCTGGAGCGAGGGGCAGACGCTCGGCCTCGGGTTCATCGCGCTGGCGGCCCTGATCCTGTCGAACTGGAATCCGGTGCGGTTGATGTTCGCGGCCTTCATCTTCGGCTTCGCGCAGGCCGTGCCCCTGCGTCTGGCCGACGCGCCGCTGATCAACCTGATCCCGCCCGAGTTCGTGCGGATGACGCCGTACGTCGTGACGATCGTCGTGCTCGCGGGGTTCGTGGGCAAGGTGCGGCCGCCCGCGGCGGCCGGCCGCGCGTACGAGGGCGGGACGACTTAGATCGTTCCGTACAGCCGGTCGCCGAAGTCCCCGAGGCCGGGCAGGATGTAGGCGTCGTCGTTGAGTTGCCGGTCCAACGCCGCCGCGACGATCGGGACGTCGGGATGGTCGCCCTGCAGGCGCGCCAGTCCTTCGGGGGCGGCCACCACGCACACGAACACGATGTCGTCGGCGCCGGCCTCCTTCACGTAGCGCACGGCGGCCGTGCCCGACCCTCCGGTCGCGAGCATCGGATCGACGACCAGCGCCCGCCGGCCGGCGAGCGGCGGCAGTTTCGCGTAGTAGTCGCGTGGCTCGTGGGTGATCTCGTCGCGCTCCATACCGAGGTAGCCGACGACGGCGTCCGGATAGAGGTCCACGACGGCGTCGAGCAGGCCGAGCCCGGCGCGGAGCACCGGGATCGCGACCAGGCCCTGGACGAGGTGGGTCCCCTCGGCGCGTTCGAGCGGGGTCTCGACCTGGACCGGCCCGACCGCCATGTCCCGGGTCGCCTCCGCGACCAGGAGCGTCCCCAGGCGCCTCGCCAGGGCTCGGTACTCGGCCGGGCCGGTGGCTCGGTCCCGCAGTCGTGTCAACAGGTCGCCTGCGAGCGGGTGGTCGAGCACGGTGAAGGCGGCCATGTGGCGCCCATCCTAGCCAGGCTCGCCGGAGGTCCCCGACCGTTGGCTTGTCATCCGGGGCTCTCGGCAGGCATCATGGCGGCCTCATGCAGCCCTTCTTCGGCTACTGGTTTCGCTACGACGGGGTCGCCCCGGCGTAGTCGCCTGTAGCCTTTCGAGCAGACGACGACCCCGGGCCCGACCCGGGGTTCTTCCTTCCCCGGGGGCGGGTGGGCCCGAGGAAAGGGATGGGAGGTTCAGCAGATGGTCGTGGTGATGACGGCGGAGGCCACCGAGGCCGATATCGAGGCCGTTGCCGAACGCGTGCGCGCCAACGGCGGTGAGGCCTTCGTCTCCCGCGGGACCGTGCATACGATCATCGGTCTGGTCGGGGACACCGGGCGGTTCGAGGCGATCCCGTTCAAGCAGATGGCCGGCGTGGATCACGTGATCCGCATCGGCAAGCCCTACAAGATGGTCGCGCGCGACCTGCATCCGGAGACCACCACGGTGAAGGTCGGCACGACGCCGCTCGGGCGCGACTCTTTCACGATCATCGCCGGTCCGTGTGCCGTCGAGTCCCACGAACAGGCGCTGATCAACACTCGGGCCGCCAAGGTGGCCGGGGCCACGATCCTGCGGGGCGACGTGTACAAGCCGCGCACGTCGCCGTACTCGTTCCAGGGCCTCGGGGAGCAGGGACTGGAGATCCTGGCCGAGTGCCGCCGCGAGACCGGACTGCCCTTCGTGGTCGAGGTCGTCGACGTCTCCCACGTCCAGGCCGTGGCGGAGATCGCGGACTGCATCCGGGTTGGGACGCGCAACGCGCAGAACTTCGAGCTGCTCAAGGAGGTCGGGCTCACGAACAAGCCGGTGATGCTCAAGCGCGGACTCGCCATGACGGTCGAGGAGTGGCTCCAGGCGGCGGAGTACATCGCACAGCGGGGCAACTCGGAGATCATCCTGTGCGAGCGAGGCATCCGGACGTTCGAGCCGGCCACCCGCAACACTCTGGACCTCGCGGGGATGGCCGTGGCCCAGCACGAGTCCCATCTCCCGGTGATCGTCGATCCCTCGCATGCCGTCGGCGTGCGGCATCTGGTGGGGCCCATGGCCCGCGCGGCGATCGCCGCCGGCGCCGACGCCGTGATGATCGACGTCCATCACGATCCGGAGGCCGCCCTCTGCGACGGACCGCAGGCGCTGACGCCGGACGAGATGAACGATCTGGGTCGCCAGCTGACGGACCTGGCGGCGGCGCTGGGCCGCCCGATGAACCGGGCCGAGGTTCCCTAGACCGCCACGGCGACGTTCGGCGTCAGCTCGTAGATGTCGCAGGTCTTCCGCCAACGGGCCAGCGACTCGGCCGGCGGCCCGGCGCGGCTTCGCCGGCGGTCCACCAGGACCTTCGCCATCTCCTCCCACTCCGCCCCCTCGAGCTTGCGCGGTGTGGCGGAGAAGCGATCCAACGCGGTGTCGCGGAGCTTGCGGCGGGTGACGACCAGCATGTCCGGGTCGCCGATCCCGGGGATCGTCTGCTCCTCGGGACCCCGCTCGCGCTGCGAGAGCACGTAGATCTTCCCGTTGCGGTAGACGAACCATGCGGGGACCGTGTAGTCGCGGCCGGCGCGGTGGACCCCGACCCAGACGACGTCGGACTTCTTCAGGCCCTCTTCGAACTCCTTGGGAAGCTTCGCGGGCGCGTCCTGGACATAGACGGGAACCTCGAGCTCGCCGACGATCTCGCCGTCGATGATGCACGACACGACGAACGTTCCGGTCTCGTCGAAGACGGCGTCATCGATCAGGTCGACCTCGACCGTGAGGTCCATCATGCCCCGCATGTGACGTGCCTGGGGGCCCCATCGGTGGATGGTCCGGCCCGATGGGCCGATGAAGCGGATCTCCTCGCTGACCAGCCCGTTCGGGACCTTCCACGCCCGCATCACCACGAACGGGAGCGCGCGGCCCGGCCGTCCCGACAGGTAGATGCCGCCGGCGGCGTCCGTGCCGTACGCGTCCCACACGCGCTGGTCGGCGGCGATCCCTGCGACGAGCTCCATCGCGCGGCAGGATACCGAAGCCGGGCCCAGACGGCCTTGGCCTATCGCTTCGCTACCTGAGGCCTAGACGATGCGGGCGAGCCAGAGGCGCGGCTCGTCGATCTCCGGCGCCGACGGCATGGACTCGGCGTCCTGCCACATCCGTGCGAGCGTGGCCTCGTCCGTCAGCTCGGCCACCCGGTCGGCGAAGACGCGTCCCGCGAGGTAGTCCTCGCGCTTCATCTCCACGCCGAGCAGCCGCTCGAAGACCGGGTCCGCGAGATCTGCCTCCCGGTGGCGCCGGACCGCCTCCTCGATCATGTCCTGGCTGGGCAACAGCTCGGCGCCCACGCCGGTCGCGACGTGGTCGGCCCAGCCCTCGGAGGCGGCCATGAACGAGCGGATGCGCGCGAGCTTGATGCGCTGCTCGTCGTCGAGGACCGCGCCGAACAGGCCCTCCTCGCCCTCGATGATGCCCTGCACCGCCTGCGGATCGGCGGCGTCGAGGTGCTCGATCTTGGCTCGGAGCGCCTCCACGTCCACGTGGAGCGTGGAGAGGAAGTCGTCCAGGAGGTCGCGCAGACGGTCCGCGGCCCAGGGGCGGCTGAACTCGAACCGGTGGGCGACCTCGTGCAGTGCTACCGCCGTTCGGAACTCGGTGCGATCCAGGCTCCAGTCCGCGGCGAAGCGCTCCATCGTGTCCGTCACGAACAGCAACGTGGCGGGTCCCGAGCGGGGCAGCGGGACGTCGAACTGCCCGAACGCCCGCCCGCCGAGGTGGCCGAGCACGGATCCCACCTGCGCGCCCATGAGCAACGGGGCCAGCTGTCCCAGCATCGCCCCGCCACCCATCATCGCCCCGCCGCCCAGCATGGCCGCCTCCTCGGGGACGTCCGCCGTTCCAGCCTGCGCCATCTGCTCCATCGCGCGGCCGGCGCGCGCCGCGGCGGGCTCGATCAGGGATCCCAGCCCCTCGATCGCGGCGCTCACCCATTCGGCCCGCCGCACCGGCCGGACCACTGGGAGGTCCGCCGGCGGCTCGAGGCCGGTGAACCGCGCCACCTGGAGTTCGGCGACGCGCACCGCCTCCTCCACGCCGTGCCGGTCCTCGTCCGAGGGGGTCGGGTCCTCCCTGCCTTCCTGCGCGCCCGCGACGGCGACCTGCCGGGCGAGCTCCCAGTTCACCGGGCCCGAAGACGAGGAGAGCACGCGCTGGATCTCACGGAAGAGCGGGGTGTCGGCGAGCGCCTCGGGGTCGAAGCCCTCCGGCATGCCCGGGAAGGTGGCCATGGAGCCCATTGTAGGTGCGGTCGCGGATACGGCCGGCCGCGCGTCGGCGGCCGTCCGACCGCCCGCCGCCGCCGCGACGCACGCGAGCGCCTACGATGTGCCCGTGTCCGACGCCCTTCTGGTCTCCCTTACGTCCGACCCGCTGTCCGTGGACGAGGCGCTCGCGGCCGTCGCCGACCCCGGGGCGGGCGGCACGTGCGTCTTCGTCGGCACCGTTCGCGAGGTCTCCGCCGCCGGCGACGTCACGGGTCTCACGTACGAGGCGTGGGACGACCTCGCGGTCCGCCGTCTGACGGAGATCGGCGAGGAGCTGCTGGATACATGGCCCCTGTGCCGGGTCGCGATCCTGCACCGCACGGGCTCGCTCGGGGTCGGCGCCGCCAGCGTAGTGATCGCCGTGAGCGCCGCGCATCGCGCCGAGGCGTTCGAGGCCTGCCGTCAGGCGATCGAGCGCCTCAAGCAGGACGTCCCGATCTGGAAGAAGGAGGGCCTCCGTTCCGGGGAGGCTCACTGGGTCATGGGGAGCTGACGTGGGACGCGACCTGGCGATCGACCTCGGAACCGCGAACACCCTCGTCGCCCGACCCGGGGACGGCATCGTGTTCCAGGAGCCGACGGTGGTGGCGCTGCACGGGACCACCGGCGAGGTGCTCGGGATGGGCGACGCCGCCTGGCAGATGATCGGCGGCGACTCCGGCAACGTCATCGCGGTCCGGCCGCTGCGCGGCGGCGTGATGACCGAGTACGACATCACCCAGCGGATGATCGAGGTGGTCGTCCGCCGCGCCTCGGCCTCCAGGTTCCCGCGTCCCCGGGTCCTCGTCTGCGTCTCGTCTCACAGCTCGGAGGTCGAGCGCCGGGCGATCGAGGAGGCGGTGCGCTTCGCCGGCGCGAAGAGCGTGACCCTCGTGGAGGAGCCGCTCGCGGCGGCGATCGGCGCCGGGCTCCCGATCCATGAGCCCGTCGGGAACCTCATCGTGGACATCGGCGGCGGCACCTCGGAGATCGCCGTGGTCTCCATGGGCGGCGTCGTCTCGGGACGGTCCGTCCGCCTGGGCGGCTTCGACCTCGACGTCGCGATCGCGGAGCACATCCGCTCCACCCATCAGGTGGCGGTGGGGGAGAAGTCGGCCGAGGAGATCAAGATCAGCGATCGGGTGCCAAAAAACAGGCATACCCATCATTTCTTTATATGGAAAAAAGAATAAGCCAACCAAAGAAGACCTGGCAGATGTAGATATTTTGATTTACGATGTGCAGGATGTTGGTGTTCGCTTTTATACCAATATCAATGCGCTCTCGAGACTGATGGAAGCCTGTGCGGAAAGTAAAAAAGAACTGATGATCCTCGACCGTCCCAATCCCAACGCTTATTTGATAGACGGGCCGATACTGGATATGAAATATAAATCAGGGATAGGTATGTTTCCTATTCCCATGTCGCATGGATTAACTGTAGCAGAGTTTGCAAAGATGGCGAATGGCGAAGGATGGCTGACGAACAAGGTAAAATGTCCGCTGAAAATTATACCGGTTGCCAATTACAATCATAGTATGTATTATACGCTGCCGGTAAAGCCATCGCCCAATCTTAACACACAACAGTCGATCATGCTGTATCCATCCACCTGCATGTTTGAAGGAGTGTATGTAAATCATGGGCGCGGCACTTATTATCCGTTTACAGTTATTGGGGCTCCCTATTTCAAAGACAAATTTTCATTCTCCTTTACTCCTACCGGCATAAAAGGTATGGCTGAAACGCCATTGTTTGCGGACCAGGTTTGTTATGGCCTCGACCTGAGAAACTATGATATAAACCTGCTGCTGAAAAGCAAAAAGATAAACCTGCAATGGATCATGGAGCTGTATAAAGCATCGCCGCAAAAAGAAAAATTCTTCGATTCAAAGCAAAGCCGGGAAATGAATAACATCGAAATACAGATAGGCTCGGGCTTATTCAGGCAACAGATCATCGACGGCGTTTCCGAAGCGGAGATCCGTAAAACATGGGAACCGGGACTGAGCAATTACAAAAAGATGCGCAGGAAATACGTGATATATAAAGATTAGCGCATTCTGAGTTGTTGACTTGCAAAACTCTACTGGTTCTATTACCGGTAACAGGCTAATCGAAGAAATAAGGCCAAGTATGTCTGGATTTCATCTCCATAAAGCGCGAAGATCTTTTTGGACACCAATGAATTCTACCAGGAACGCCAGTGATTTAATCATGGCCGTCAACGTTCATAAGTCTGAAACAGCTATACTTCAACAATTTTTGATAGTCCGCATGCTACTATAAACATTACCTGTTTTTATACAACTTAACGATGACAGTTAAAAAATATAAGTGCCATTTGACATTTTTTGATATCCTGTATCACGTAGCTGATACCGTCGCACAAAAGGGTCTGGTTATCATTTAAGGCAATACAAAAGCCATAATTGATCCGGACGGATTTTCGGTGGTTCCTCCTACGGACAAAGCCACATATTGTTTTCCGTTTACTTTATAAAGTGCATGCAGTGGCATTGGCAAGCGCAGGCAAAGTTGTTTGCCAAAGTAATTTACCTGTTGCTTTGTCAAAAGCCCTTAATTTTCTATCCTCCGTGCCACTGATAAAGAGTACGCCACCTGCAGTAATAATAGGACCTGCCTTACCTTCCTGGCCTGTTTCGGACGCACCTTTTTCCTGTCGTAAACTATCATTGCCAAGTGGGATCTGCCACTCATATTCACCAGTTGAAAGGTTCAATGCATGCAATGTTCCCCAAGGTGGGCGGATAGCAGGATTACCGCTGGGGTCTTTCCATGTTTTGTAACCGGTACTATTGACATATTGATCGGGCCGGGCATACCTGTCTACAGTTTCCAATTGACTGGTCGGAACAGAATGCTCGGTGGATGCCTGTTGTGTGCCTCGCACGATGGTTTGAATATCCGGGGCATCGTTTGATTTAATGTATAAAAAATTAGTAGCAGGGTCAAAAGCCGCTCCACCCCATTCTCCTCCACCACGAGTTCCGGGCAGTTGAAGGGTACCTTTCAAATCAGGTGGTGTATATAGACCTTCATAGCGAAGAGATCGGAATTGTTTTACCAGCGAGTGCGATCGCAGCCGAATAATTTGAAAGGTCCTCTTCCGTTATCCATTGACGACCGAACGGCTTTGGTTTAAGAGGAAAAGGCTGTGTAGGCCAGGCTTCTTCACCAGGAAGATTGGAAGCAGGAACTTTGCGTTCTTCAATCGGAAACAAGGACTCCCCAGTTTCCCGGTTAAATACAAATACAAATCCCTGTTTGGTGATCTGTGCCACGGCGTCGATTTTTTTTCCATCTCTTTGGATTGTCACCAAAGCAGGCGGGGCCGGTAAATCGGCGTCCCATAAATCATGATGCACCGATTGAAAATGCCAGATATGTTTTCCCGTTGACGCATCGAGCGCCAGTACACAATTTCCATAGAGATTTGTTCCCTTTCTGTCTTTTCCGTAAAAATCGTAGGAAGGTGAGCCGATTGCCAGGAACACCATACCGCGGCGGGTGTCCAGGCTCATCCCGGCCCAATTATTTACACCGCCTACTAATTTGTACGCATCTTTGGGCCAGGTTTCATATCCCGGTTCGCCCGGAAGCGATCTTGTGAAATTCCACTCCAGTTTTCCGCTTTCACAATTGTAGGCTCTGATATATCCAGGTTGTGCTCCATACACATCGGGCACCCTGCAACCCATGATGATCAAATTTTTATAAATCATCCCCGGTGATGTCGATGACACGAAAAAATCATTCCCGGAATCCCGCAAGCCAATTTTGAGATCAATCTTACCATTTTCTCCAAAACCCTGCATGGGTTTACCTGTGCGGACATCGAGTGCAAACAGGAAATTGTTCGCTGAGAATAATATCCGTTTGTCGTCACCATTTTCCCAATAAGTCAATCCGCGATTCACCTCACCACCCTCGTCGCCATTAAAGGGATTGAATTACCAGATTTGTTTCCCGGTCGCCGCCTCAATAGCATACGCCCATTGGCTGGCCGATGTAGCGAACAATACTCCATCCACAATAATGGGGTTGCATTGGCTTGGTCTTGGTATGGCTCCCTTACTATCCTGCATGGCAAATGTCCAGGCATGGGTTAGTTGGTTCACATTTCCCGCGTTGATCTGGTCCAATGGTGAATAGTTCGAACTATTGGTGTTGGCCTTAAACACTCCAGGTTCTTTCATTGTTCTCACTGCTCTGACATCCTGCAAGAAATAATGACGCAATTACACCCGCAAAAATGGGCAAAGTTGTTCGTGGTATGTATGTCATTGATTTTATATTGAAATGATGAACAACAAAAAATTGGATACTTACTTGGTTTTTCAATTTTATTTAAATCGTCGAGGCATCTATCACGTATCTGTAACGAGCTTCCTTATTCACAACTTTATCCCATGTGCCATTAATTTCATCAGCTTTTATAATTTGTATTTGCGGATAGATTTTGTTTTCCGCACAATAGTCCATCACTTCTTGTGTTTCAGGAATGCCCCAATAAGAGAACCGTTGAAATTTACGCGGTTGCGTATCATCATAAAATTATTAATTGACAGGTTGCTTTTGATTGGCATTCCTACCTGTGTAAACTCTTTATAAGGTTTTAAAACCATTGCATAGGCCGCCACATCAAAGTCGTAAGGAATAGTAGAGATCATGTAATCTAATTTGCCATACCAGGGTTGAAGTTTATCAATTGTATCAACTATAATTACTTCTTTTGCTCCAAAACCTTTTATGAGGTTTATTTTCGATGGCGAAGTGGTGGATGCATACACATCAGCTCCTTTTGAAACGGCCAGTTTTATAGCAAGGTGACCCAAGCCGCCAATTCCAGCAACTCCTACTTTATCACCTTTCTTAAAATTAGCTCGCATTAATGGGGAATAGGTGGTAATGCCTGCACAAAGCAAAGGCGCCGCATACTGCAAATCGATATTTGAAGGAATTTTAATAGTGAAATGGT
>CAWHTI010000014.1:0-397666 GCA_963832225.1 uncultured Actinomycetes bacterium | reverse complement strand
TGGCGGTGACCGAGTGGGGGGGCCGCACCGTCGACACCGAGATGACGATCACGTTCGAGGAGCAGGACGGCAAGACGCTCCTGACGATGGTGCAGACCGGCTTCGAACGCGAGGAGGACCGTGACGGGTTCCTGGGCGGGTGGCCCACGTACCTGGACACGCTCAAGGGCGTCGTCACGACCACGCTCAAGACGAGGCACGACTAACCATGGGCGCCCTGTCGTCCCAACGTCTCGCCGAGCACCTCGAGGGGGAGGTGATCGTCCCCGGAGATCCCGGATACGACGACGCACGGACGGTCTTCACCGGCGGGATCGATCGTCGGCCGGCCGTGATCGTGCGGGCGGCGAACGAGGCCGACGTCTCTCACGTGGTCCGGACGACGGCCGAGGCGGACATGGAGCTCGCGGTCCGCAGCGGCGGGCACAGCGGCGCCGGGCACTGCGTCTCCGAGGGAGGCATCGTCCTGGATCTGTCGCGCATGAAGGCGCTCGACATCGACGTGGACGGCCGCACGGCGTGGGCCGGATCGGGCCTGACCGCGGCGGAGTACTCGGTGGCGGCCGGGGCGCACGGTCTGGCCACCGGCTTCGGCGACACCGGCTCGGTCGGCGTCGGCGGCATCACGCTCGGCGGAGGCGTCGGCTTCCTCGTACGGAAGTACGGCCTCACGATCGACGACCTGCTGGCCGCCGACATCGTGACGGCGGACGGCGCGCTGCGCCGCGTGGACCACGAGACGGAGCCGGATCTGTTCTGGGCGATCCGCGGAGGTGGCGGCAACTTCGGGGTCGCGACCCGGTTCCGGTTCCGGATGCATCCGCTCGACACGGTGATGGGCGGCATGCTCTTCCTGCCGGCCACGCCCGAGACGATCGCCGGGTTCATCGCCGAGGCGGAGGCAGCGCCGGAGGAGCTGTCGGCGATCGCGAACGTGATGACGGCACCGCCGATGCCGTTCCTGCCCGAGGAGGATCACGGCCGGCTCGTCATCATGGCGATGATGGTGCACGCCGGTCCGGTCGAGGAGGGCGAGCGCGCCGTCGCACCGTTCCGGGCGCTGGCGACCCCCCTGGCGGACATGCTCCGAGCCATGCCATACCCCGAGATGTACCAGCCTCTCGAGGAGGGCTATCACCCGATCGCCGCCGGGTATTCGATGTTCGTCGACCGGATCGACCGAGGGGTCGCCAACACGATCCTGGATCATCTCGAGGCGTCGACGGCGATGATGCGGGTGGCCCAGCTGCGTGTGCTCGGCGGCGCCATGGCGCGCGTGCCCGCGGACGCGACGGCATTCGCGCACCGATCCAGCCGGGTCATGGTCAACCTCGCCGCGTTGTACGAGAGCCCGCAGGACGCCCCCATGCACGAGGCCTGGGTCGAAGGATTCGCCGACGCCCTGCGACAGGACGACGCCGGGGTGTACGTGAACTTCCTCACGGACGAGGGCACCGAGCGCATCCGCGCTGCGTATCCCGGTCCCACGTGGGACCGCCTGGCGGCGATCAAGGCCCGGTACGACCCGACGAACCTGTTCCGCCTGAACCAGAACATCCCGCCGGCGGAGGGGAGCGGGGTCAGTACGTCGTCATCTTCGTGACGACCGTGTCCGTGAGCCCGGGATCGTTCTCCGAGTGGATCGTGATGGGACAGCGGTAGGACACGCCCTCCGCCGTGGTCGGGGCGATGATGTTGAGGGTGAACACCGGCCGCTTGTCCACCGTTCTCGGAGGCAGATCGAACGAGAGCGTGCCGTTCTTGAACTTCCTGGTCACGTCGACCGTTCCCGCGTGCGGGCGCTTCTGCTTGCCCAACAGCACCTTGTTCACCACGAACTGCCGCGTCCCCTGACAGCCCTGGACGACCAGCGTGTCCGCCTCCGCGCCGTCGTTCTGCAGCAGGATCCAGAAGCGCACACCCTCGCCGTCCTCCATGCGGACGCCGATCTTCTGCCGGCGGCCCGTGCTGTTGTAGACGTTGTTGCCGAGCCACGGGTGCGGAAGAGGGTTGATCGTGCAGCCGGTGCTGAGGCCGCAGAGCTTGATCCACGCATCGGGACGGTACGAGCGCGCGAAGACGGCGCGCACGTCGTGTGGGTTGTTCATCGTCACGGAGCAGGTCCCGTCGCCCGAGCAGTCGCCCGTCCAGCCCGTGAACGTGCTGCCGTCGTTCGCCGTGGCCGTGAGCGTCACGGACGTCCCCTCGTCGAACTCCGCCGAGCACGTGGGGCCGCACGTGATGCCGGGCACGTCGCTGACGATGGAGCCACCGCCGGAGCCGCCCTTCGTGACCGTGAGCGTATGAGTGACCGGTCCCGCGGTAGCGGGAAGCGCGGTGGCGGCCAGCAGGAGCACCATCAGGGGAAGCAGGCGTCGTGTCATCTCCCCACCCTATCGGCAACCGTGGTCGTCGCGCTGAAGGGCACCTACCTCCGAGGTCGGTGGGCCCGGCAGGACTCGAACCTGCGACACGAGGGTTAAAAGCCCCCTGCTCTGACCTGACTGAGCTACGGGCCCCACCGCTGCATGCTACCGACAGCGGATGCGCCCCCGAGCCGTCCCCGCTCCCGATAGGCTGCCTGTTCCATGGAGCCGCCGCCCGGACCCGCGCTCGAGCCCGCCTGGACGCGGATCGGGATCCTGCGGCCGCTGCGGATCCGTGACTTCCGGCTGCTGTGGGCCGGCATGTCGGTCTCGTTGATCGGCGACGGCATCTACCTGGTCACGATCGCGCTCCAGGTGTACAGCATGTCCGACAGTCCGTCGGCCCTCGCGTTGGTGGGCCTCGCGTGGACCGCACCGATGGTGGTCGTCCTGCTCCTGTCCGGCGTCCTCAGCGACCGGCTCGAGCGCCGCCGGCTGCTGATCGTCGCGGACGCGGTGCGGTGCGTCGCCATCGGCTCGATGGGCGTGCTCACGCTCGTCGGCTCGGTTCGCCTCTGGCATCTGGTCGCCCTCGCGGCCGTGTACGGGGTCGGCGAGGCGATCTTCTATCCCGCGTTCTCCTCGCTGGTGCCGGACCTGGTCCCGGAGGAGCACCGGATCCAGGCGAACTCGCTCGCGCAGTTCATGCGGCCGTTCGCCCAGACGATGCTCGGGCCGGCGGTCGGCGGGTTCCTGTTCGAGGGCCTCGGCGCCGGCGCAGCATTCCTGGCCGACGCCGGCACGTTCGCGTTCTCCGGCGTGATGGTGTCCCTGATCCGCGCTCGAGGACGGACCGCGCACGGCGGCGAGGCGACGTCCGCGACGCACGACCTGGTGGAGGGCATCCGGTACGTCCGCCGGACCACGTGGCTGCTGGTGGCGATGCTGGCCGCCACCGTGAACCTCCTCTTCTTCTGGGGTCCGTTCGAGGTGCTCGTGCCGTTCGTGGTGAAGAACGTGCTGGGTGGCGGCGGTGGGGAGCTCGGGTTGATCTTCGCCGCCGGCGGCGCCGCGTCGGTGATCACGGCGGTCGTCATGGGTCAGCGCCCGCTGCCGCGGCGCCCGCTCACCGTGATGTACGGCGCGTGGGCCGTTGCCACCGGGGCGCTGATCGGGTTCGGCCTGGCGACGTCGCTGTGGCCCATGTATCTGGTCAGCGCCGCCTCGTCCGCGTGCATGACGATCCTGCTGATCGTGTGGCACACGCTGGTGCAGCGCATGGTGCCCTCGAGGTTCCTCGGCCGGGTCTCGAGCCTCGACTGGATGCTTTCGACCGCCGGCACGCCCGCCTCCTACGCCTTGACCGGGCCGGTCTCCGCGGTCCTGGGGGCACAGGCCACGCTGGTCGTGGCGGGCGCCGTCGGCGCGGCGGTCGTGGTGCTGGCGGCCGCGGTGATCCCCGGAGCCCGGGCTCCCGAGCGGGACGGATCGCTGGAGCGCGAGCCGGCCGCCGTCGGGACGTAGCGGCGCCGGCACGCAGCGTCCCCGCGTCCCCGCGTGTCACGCAGAGACTCCCCCGCGGCATGGGCCGATCAGACGCGCGCCGCCGAACGGCGGGGCGGAAGGAGGCTTTCGCATGAGAACGCCCAGACACACGTCCGCCTGGATCGCCCTGACCGTGGTGGTCGCCGTCGTGGTAGGGCTCGGCGCCACGGCGATGGCAGGTGACGACGGAGGACGGACGGCGTCGGCGCCGACGCCGGCCCGAACGATCACCGTGTCCTCCACGGCATCGGTGGGCACGGCTCCCGACGAGGCCGTGGTCGACCTCGGGATGCGCTCGGAGGCCGCCGACAGCGCCACCGCGTACGAGGACAACGGCGCGACGTCCGACGCCGTGCTGGCGGCGCTCCGCGATGCCGGCGTCGTCCAGAACGACGTCGAGACGGAGAGCGTGAACGTGGAACGCGACGTCCACGATCGGAACACGCCGCAGGAGCGCACCGTGTACGTCGCCTCCACGCAGATCTCCGTCACGGTGCACGACCTGGATGCCGTCACGAACGTGATCTCCGCCGCCGTGAACGCGGGTGTGGACTCGGTGCGAGGACTCCGGTTCCAGGTCGGCGACCAGACGGCCGCTCGCCAGGACGCGCTCGCGGCCGCGGTCGCGGGTGCCAGGCGCAAGGCGGACGCCATCGCGGCCGCCGCCGGCACCTCGGTGTCGGGTGTGGTGCAGGTCCGCGAGGAGGCCTCGTCCTCCCGACCGTACCTGTATCGCGCAGACGCGCTCGCGGGGTTCGCCCTGGAGCAGGCGGCGCCCGCGATCGTCGCGCCGCAGACGGTCTCCACCCAGGTCACGGTCACCGTGATCTGGGCGATCGTCTAGCGCCGAGACCGGTCGGGGCCGATGCGCCGGCGCGCGGCGCTCAGCCCCGGCCGTACCGGTTCGTGATGGGCAGCCGGCGGTCGCGCCCGAAGGCCTTCGGCGTGATCTTGACGCCGGGAGCGGCCTGCCGCCGCTTGTACTCGGCGCGGTCGATCAGGGCGGTGACCCGCTCCACGAGCGCGCGATCGACGCCCGTCGCCGCGATGTCGTCCACCCCGAGATCGTCCTCCACGTAGGCCTCCACGATCGGGTCGAGGATGTCGTAGGGCGGCAGCGAGTCGGAGTCCCGCTGGTCCGGTCGGAGCTCCGCCGAGGGGGGTTTGTCCACGATCGCCGCGGGGATCGGTCCGTCGCCCGGCCCTTGGGCGTTGCGCCACCGCACGAGCTCGTACACCAGGGTCTTGGGTACGTCCTTGATCGGCGCGAGCCCACCCGCCATGTCCCCGTAGAGCGTGGCGTAGCCGACCGCGTACTCGCTCTTGTTGCCGGTGGCCAGGACGATCGATCCGAACTTGTTCGACAGCGCCATCAGCAGGTTGCCGCGGATCCTCGCCTGGATGTTCTCCTCCGTCACGTCCTGCCTCGTTCCGGCGAACAGATCCGCGAGCCCGTCGAGATACGCGGCGAAGATGCCGTCGATCCGGACCTCCTCCATGCGGATGCCGAGGCGCCGGGCGCACTCCGCCGCGTCGTCCACGCTCCCGCGGGAGGAGAAAGGGGAGGGCATCGAGAGCGCTCGAACGGCATCGCCTCCGAGCGCGTCGACCGCCAGCGTGGCGACCAGCGCGGAATCGACCCCACCGGAGAGGCCGAGCACGACCTCGCGGAACCCGTTCTTGCGCACGTAGTCTCCGAGGCCCAGCGCGAGCGCGCCGTACACCTCCTCCACTCCGGTGGGCCAGGGATCGCGGTCCTCTGCGGTGAGGGCGTGCCCCTCGATCTCCACGATCAGCAGGTCCTCCCGGAACATCGCCGCGTGGGCCGCCACCTCGCCGTCGGGGGAGACCACCATGGATCCGCCGTCGAAGACCAGTTCGTCCTGCCCTCCGACGGCGTTGACGTACACGACCCATGCGCCCGTCTCACGGGCACGGGCTC
Organism: uncultured Actinomycetes bacterium; assembly: GCA_963832225.1. Classification (GTDB taxonomy): domain Bacteria; phylum Actinomycetota; class UBA4738; order UBA4738; family HRBIN12; genus JALYMB01. The sequence goes on along the minus strand of CAWHTI010000014.1, from coordinate 391,813 downwards.
GGCAGATGTCGAGCCGTTCGCTGGTCTTGTGCCGGTGGTACGGAGACGCGTTGATGTTGACGAGCACCTGGATCCCGGCGGCCGAGTATGCGTCGAAGGGCGGGCCCGGCGTCCACGCGTCCTCGCAGATCGAGACGCCCACCGAGGCGGTGCCGATCCTCGCGATGCACCCGGCGCCGCCGGGCGTGAAGTACCGCTTCTCGTCGAAGACGCCGTAGTTCGGCAGCTTGATCTTGTGGTAGCGGGACGCGACGTGGCCTCCCTGCAGCACCGCCGCCGCGTTGCGGGCACCCTGCGGCGTGTCATCGACGAACCCGACGAGCACCGCACACCCGGTCGCGGCGTCCGTGGCGAGGCGATCGAGCGCGGCCATCGTGTCGCGACGGAACTCGCTGCGGAGGATCAGATCCTCCGGCGGGTATCCCGTGACCGCGAGCTCCGGGAAGCAGATCAGGTCGGCGCCGGCCAGCGTCGCCCGTTGGGTCCAGTCGGCCATCCGTTCGACGTTGCCGTCGAGGTCGCCGACGGTGACGTTCAGCTGGCCGAGCGCGATCCGCACCACGACCGGAAGACTAGCCGCCCGGCGACGCTACTCCGGTCCGCCGATGTCGACGTTGTACGCCTCCCAGACCAGGTCGGCGCCGGCCTGCCGGTGGCGGACGATGCTTCCCAGCAGCCGTTGGAGGTCGTCGCGCGCCCGATCCAGCGGCCACGGCGCGCCCTCCTCGCCGACCTCCCCGCTCTCCAGCCTCGCGAGCGCGGCACCGATCCGCTGGGTGATGGAGGGATGTTCGTCCTGGAGGCGGCGGAGCTTGCCGGCCAGGCGCGGCGCCCGCTCCATGATCTCCTCGTAGAGGCCCCCGGGCTTCTCGGTCACGATCACGTGCTGGTCGAAGGCGTCGCGCAACGACACCATCTCCTTGGTCACCGTGCCGGACCAGTTGGGGATCCGCCCCGCAGCCGGGCTGGAGATCGCCTGCTCCAGGTGCACCAGCGCGTCGTGCAGCGTCTGACGCCGTCGTCGTGCGGCCTCGAGCGCCGGCGTCAGCTCACGCGGTTCGTCCATCGACGCACTTTACGGGGGCGTCGCGCCCGAACGCAAACCGTCGATCGCGTGCCTTCTGGGCGACGGAGCGGCGGGGTTAGACTCGGCCCCCGCCCCACTCCCGGAGGTGTCCGGCACCGATGGCACCGCAGGCCTTCGACCGATCCGTGTTGCTGCCGTACCTGCCGCGGCTGCTCGTGCACTGGCTCGCCGACGATCCGGAATCGACCTGGCGCGAGCTGGACGGGACGGTGGTCTTCGTCGACATCTCCGGGTTCACGAAGCTCTCGGAGAAGCTCGCGAAGTCGGGCAGGATGGGCGCGGAGGAGCTCGCTGAGGCGATCGGCTCCTGCTTCGCGAGGCTCCTGGCGGTCGCCTACGGCAACGGCGGTGGCCTGCTGAAGTTCGGCGGCGACGCGCTCCTGCTCCTGTTCACCGGGACGGACCACGCGCTGAAGGGCGCGCGGGCGGCGGCGGGGATGCGTCGTGAGCTCCGCGAGATCGGCCGGTTGGAGACCTCGGGCGGCAAGGTGCAGCTGCGGATGTCCGTCGGGCTGCACTCGGGGGTATTCCATCTGTTCCTGGTCGGCGGGTCACACCGCGAGTTCATGATCACCGGACCGGGAGCCACGCAGACGGCTGCGATGGAGGGCACGGCCGAGGCGGGTGAGATCCTCGTGAGTCCGTCGACGGCGGCGCTGCTGCCCCCACGCGCGATCGGCAATCCGAAAGGACCCGGGTTCCTGCTGCGCGGCGACCCCGGCGGGCTCACGACCGAGCCGGCTCAACCGGACATCCCGGTCTCGGGCGAGTTGATCGAGCGGTGCGTCTCGGGGGCCATGCGGGAGCACCTGTTGTTCGGAACCGGGGAGCCCGAACACCGCCGGGTCGTGGTCGGGTTCCTGCACTTCGACGGCACCGACGCCCTGATCGAGCGGGACGGCTCCGCCGCGTTCGCGGACGCGCTGGACGAGCTCGTGCGCGCCGTGCAGGGTGCCGTGGACGATCAGGGTGTCTGCTTCCTGGGGACCGATGTGGACAAGGACGGCGGCAAGATCATCCTGACCGCCGGGGCGCCGATCAGCACCGAGAACGATGAGGAGCGGATGCTGATCGCTGCGCGCACCATCATCGAGGGCGACCGCAGGATCCCCGTCAGGATCGGCGTCAATCGGGGTCACGTCTTCGCCGGAGACATCGGTCCCGCGTACCGCCGGACGTACACGGTCATGGGCGACGCCGTGAATCTGGCAGCTCGCGTGATGGCCAAGGCGCAGCCCGGCCAGGTCCTGGTCACGACGGAGGTGCTGGAACGCTCGAAGGTGACCTTCGGAACGGTTGCGCTGGAACCGTTCATGGTGAAGGGGAAGGCGAAGCCGGTCCAGGCCTTCGAGCTGGGCGAGGTCGAGGGAGTTGGTCGCGACCTGCCGGCGGTCGTCGAGGATGCGCAGTCGCCGCTGGTGGGGCGCGACCGGGAGCTGGCGATCCTGGCCGATCATCTGGAGCGAGCTCGAACGGGATCCGGCGCGATCGTGGAGATCGTGGGCGAGGCCGGCATCGGCAAGTCGCGCCTCCTGGAGGAGGTGCGGAGCCGCGCCTCGGGCTTCGCATCGTTCGCCACCGCATCGGACGTGTATCAGACGTCGACCCCGTACTTCGCGTTCCGGCGCCCGCTCCGGCAACTCGTCGGCGTCAGCGGTGATGAGCCCGAGACGACGCAGGCCGAGGCGCTCGGCTCGGCGGTGGCCGAGCGGATCCCCGAGCTCCGGCCGATGCTGCCGCTCCTGGCCGTGCCCCTGGGGCTCGACCTTCCGGACACCGAGGAGACCGCCAGGTTGACGGACGAGCGGTTCCGCAAGCAGCGGATGGAGGAGGCGATCGCCCGGTTCCTGTCCGTCCTCCTCCCGACGCCGACGTTGTTGACCATCGAGGACGTGCACTGGATGGACGAGGCCTCCACGGAGCTTCTCCACCGTCTCGGTCGGAACATCGGCACCGGGCCCTGGCTCGTCGTGGTCACCAGGCGCGACCTCCCGACGGGGTTCATCGGAGAGGAGGCGGACTCGCTGACGAGGATCGTCCCCGAACCGCTGGACGTCCGGGCCACCGAGGCGATGCTCCGAGAGGCGACGGAGGAGGCGCCTCTCGCGCCGCACGAGATGACGATCCTAACCCAACGGGCGGGCGGGAACCCGCTGTTCCTCAAGGAGCTCATCGCCGCGGCGAAGGCCGTCGGCAACATCGAGGACCTCCCGGAGTCGATCGACGAGGTGATCACCGCGCAGATCGACCGCCTCCGCCCGCGCGACCGGACCCTGCTGCGCTACGCATCCGTCATCGGGGCGGAGTTCCCGGATCGCATCGCGTATGCGGTGCTGTCCACCGAGGTGCCCGACATCGGTCCGCAGTCGTGGCGGTACCTCGGTGACTTTCTGACCCGAGACGAGGCGGGCACGGTGCGCTTCACCCATGCGTTGGTCCGGGACGCGGCGTACGAGGGGCTGTCGTTCCGGCGCCGACGGACGCTGCACCGCGCAGTTGGGTCGATCATCGAGAGCGAGGCGGAGGACCCCGACGATGTCGCGGAGGTCCTATCGATGCACTACTTCCATTCCTCGGACGCACAGCGGGCTTGGCGATTCTCGTTGGTCGCGGCGGAGCGTGCCCGATCGATGTACGCGAACGTCGACGCGGCGGAGTTCTACCGCCGGGCCCTCGACGCCTCGAAGCGCCTCCAGATCCCTGATGTGGACCTCGCGCGCGTGAACGAGGCCCTCGGCGACGTCCACGAGCGCGTGGGCAAGTACGCAGAGGCAACCGCGGACTACACGGCGGCCCGGCGACTCATACCTCAGGATCCGGTCCTGGAGGCGGAGCTGCTCCTCAAGGAGGCCGAGATCCGCGAGCGCCTGGGCAAGTACTCGCAGGCGCTGCGCTGGTACCGCCGGGGACTCACGGCGATCGAACGGGAGCCCCTGACCGACGGGCGCTCGGACGAGCTGTTGCGGATGCGCGCGAGGCTGTCGGTCGGTTACGCGACGATCCGCCAGGGACAGACCCACAATCGCGAGGCGATCGAGTGGTGCGAGCAGGCCATCAGGATGGCCGAGCGGTGCGGCGCGCGGGATGTGGTCGCGCACGCCGCGCACACGCTGGATTGGATCCACACCGCCATGGGCCGGCCCCAGGATTCGCCGTACCCCGGCCTCGCCCTCGCGATCTACGAGGAGCTCCAAGACCTTCCCGGCCTCGGCCGTGAGTACTCGAACCTGGGCGTCTTCGCGTACTACGAGGGGCGGTGGGACGACGCCGTCGAGTTCTACACCAAGGGGATGCGGGCTCGCGAACGCATCGGGGACACCGTGCACGCCGCGATCGGCACCTACAACATCGCCGAGATCCAATCCGATCAGGGCCGGCTCGACGAGGCCGAGGAGGGGATGCGGCAGGCGCTCCGCATCTTCCGGGCCGCGGACCACCGGGAGTTCGTTTCCTACGCCACGATGGGACTGGGCCGGGTGGCCTCGCGCGCGGGGCGCTGGAGCGACGCCGACGAGCACTTCGCCCGGGCGGTGGAGCTCTTCCGCGACATCGGCGAGGAACGGCCGTCGGTCGAGGCCGAGGCGTGGCGCGCCGAGAGCCTGCTGTTCCGGGGGGACACCGCGGCGGCGCTGGCGCTCGTGATGCAGTGCCTGAAGGCCACCTCCGGGGGCGGCTTCACGACCGTGCAGACCTTCCTTCACCGACTGCGCGGGATCGCGTTGATGCGGTTCGGTGACCTCGAGGCGGCCCAGCTCGCGCTCGACGAGAGCCTCGCGATCGGCGAAGAGGGCAAGGCGGACTTCGAGGTCGGCCTCACCCTCCGCGCCCTCGCCGAGTTGGCGGGTCTGCGTGGCGACGTCACGGCCGCGAGCGAGCGCGCCGCCCGGTCAGCCGAGATCCTGCAGCGCCTCGGAGTGGTGCGGACGCCGGAGATCCCGGCTCCGTCCGACTGAGCGGCCGCGGAATACGTCCACGGCCCCGATCATCGATCGCGGCCGTGGACCTGGATCGGAAGGTGGTCCGCTACTTCACCTTCACGTTCGTGTACTCGTACCGTCGCGACGGTGCAGGGATCGTCGACGTGCCCGGGATCGGGAGCGGATTCGTGAGCCCGCTCGACGCGAGCCGGACCGCCACGGTTCGACAGGAGTTCTTGTAGGACGACGGGAGGCTCCAGTTGAACTGCCAGAGGCCGTTGCCCTGGTTCTGGAGGTTCGATCCGCCCTTGAACTGCTGGTCCGTGACCGTGAACTCCGGTGTGGTGTCGCACGTCTTCGAGGCGCTGGCGGTCACCGCCACGAAGGTGGCCGGATCCGTCACGCCCGCGCCGCCGTAGTCGGTGATGCGCCACTTGAGCGGCGTGGACGAGCCGCTGTTCTCGCTGTTCAGGGAGTCGTTGTCCACCGGCGAGGCGAATCCGGAGAAGGCGTACGTGATCTCGTACCAGCACCGGAGTGCCGGCGGGTTGGTCGTCGCACCGGTGACACTCAAGAGCGGCGTCGACGCGTTCCCGACGTTGTCCCGGACGGAGATCGACACCGGGAAGGTGGCAACCCCGACCGAGGAGCCGTTCGGGTTCAGCGTGAACGAGTACTTCCCGCCCGCGAACGTCCCCGCCGTGACGGCGGGCGATCCGCTCGAGAGGGAGAAGCTGGGCAGGTGGATACCCGAGCCCGTGACGCCGGTGACGACATCGTCGGTGACCGGCACCGAGAGCACCTGCGAGGGGCTGTGGAGGTAGACCGCCGTCGTCGGTGTGGTCCAGACCGCGTCGTTCGCGCTGTGCGACACCGCCTTCGTGCCGTCCACCGCGCGCGCCACGGTGTACGTGAAGTTCGTGCCCGAGGCGACGCGCTTCACGACCGTCAGACGCTCGGCACCGACGTTGATCTCGAACGGCCTGAACGGCGTGGTGACCGGAGGACCGAACCGCCCCTCCTTCACCGTGAACGTCTGCGCTGTCGCGCTGACGCTGCCGACGACGACGCCGTACGATTCGCCGCTCCACATCACGCGGGCTGTCGTCGCGTGCGATGCGAGCACCGTTCCGTTGTACTTGCGCACCACCGTGAGGTCGTACGCACCGGTCCCGGTCGTCACGACGCTCGTCACGAGCATCTGCTCGTGATCGACCATCACGAGGAAGGGCGCCGTCGGCAGGCCGAAGCGCTGGCCGGTGAGCTTCAGCGTCGTGGCCGTTGCGGCGTTAGCGAGGGTCACGGTCGGCGTGCCGAGGAGGTCCTGCCGCGCGAGCAGGCTCCAGGCGATCGGCGCGTTGGCCGGGTGCGTGAACTTCGACGTACCTGCGTACCCGCGCGTGACCGTGTAGGACGCCTGCGAGACCGACGATCCCACGAGCTTCCGCTTCGTCACGAGCATCGTCTCCTCGGTCGCGGTGCCCGGGTCGACCGTCGCGATGAACTGCACGTGCGGCGGTGTCGCGATCTCGTTCACGGTGAACGCGGTCTGGCTGAGCGTGATCCCCGTCGCAAGGCGGCCCGACACGCCCGGGTTGGGCGTGGGGCACGAGGCGAAGATCGGCGCGGTGTTGTCCACCGTGGCGTCGATCGTGCTCTGGCTCTCGTTCGTCACGCGATCCCTCGCCTGGATCGTGACCGTCCGCGCGCTGTCCGCCCCCTTGAGCCGGTAGTGCGTGTCGCCTGCGGAGCAGCCCGCCCCTGGGGCCGCGGGCGGCGCGTTCTCGATCGCGCCCGCCGACGTCGCGACGGAGCACGTGGCGATGCCACTCCCGTTGTCCGTGACGGAGACGTCCAGGTTCGCGTCGGATCGGACCCAGGTCGTACCACCGGAAGTGTAGACGCCGTCGTCCCCGGCTCCCGCGGTGCCCGGGAAGCCGCGCACGATCGTGGGCGGCGTGTTGTCCAGGATCACGTGCAGGTTCCGCGTGGCCTGGTTGGAGACGTTGTCGGTCGCCGTGGTGCTGAGCGTCTTGGGTCCGTCGTCACCCACGGCGAAGTACGTGTTCAGGCCGGCGAAGCACCCGGGCGAGAGCACGTCGGTGAGCGTCGTGCTGCAGTCGCGGACGCCGCTGGCGCTGCTGTTGGCGCCGGCACCGGGGACGTCCTCGACCTTCATGGTGAGCGACGTGTCGGACCGGACGTAGATGTTGTCGTTCGTCCCGGTGAACGTCGGGAACTGCGGGCCGACGACCCCGGGCGTGATCGTCGGCGGGGTGCCGTCGCGCGTCGCGGTGAACTGGTCCGAGTCCACCACGGTGTTGCTGGCGTTGTCGGTCGCCGTGGTACGGATCGTGTACGTGCCGTCCGTCGAAGGCAGCGTGATGGACGTGTCGCCCTCGAGACACGGGGTCGAGTCGTCGTAGGAGTTCGGTCCGGTGACCCGGATCGTGCACGACGCGAGGCCACTGGGGTCCGCGACGTTGATCGTGAGGGTTGCTCCGGCGGAGACGTAGGGCAGGTCGCTGCCGGCCTCGTACTTGGTGTCACCGATGATGTGCGAGACCACCGGCGGGCCCTTGTCGATCGGGACGAAGACAGTGCTGGAGAAGGTGCCGACGGTGTAGTCGACCCGGTGCACACCGTCGGTGCCGGGCACCGGGACGTTCACGACGTTGTAGGTGAAGCTGGGCGTTCCTCCGTCGAGGCGTGCGGCGATGGCATTGAACGACGTGGTGGTGATGCGCACCGTGACCGGTCCGTCGTACCACTGGCCATGCTTCGCGGTCCCCGGGGGCACGATGATCGAGGGAACGATGTTCGCCGGGGGCGTCGGCGCGGTCTGTACCGGCAGCGACGCGCCCTTGAATGTGTCGATCGCCACATTGCCGTCGTCGTCCACGATCTGCACCGCGAACTGACTCACTCCGGCAGGAGCCGAGACGGTGCCCTGGAACGTCTTGAACGGCGTCGACCCTTGCGGGCTCAGCTGCAGGAGCTTGAAGGTGTTCGAGCCGGTCGGCAGGTACAGGGCGTAGGCGGCCACCGCGTCGTCGGCGTTCGTGGTGGTCGAGAACGTCGCGAACCCGCCCGGGAGCAGCTGTCCCGAGTTCGTCGCCACGTCCGGCGGCGTGAAGTCCGTGGACGAGGACGGCGCGTAGAAGCCGCGCGCCGCCATCTCCGTGTAGATCCGCTGCCGGCCCAGACCCGGGGTCGCGAGGTTCGCCGTGAACTGGCCGCCGTACATCACCAGCGAGTCGCGTCCACCCGCGAAGGAGGTCGTGAGGAAGTCGGTGGGGGAGATGCCCACGGCGATCTTGGGCTCCGTGCCCGCCGCGGCGCCGTTCAACTGCGTCGACCCCACGACGGGATCGAAGCCGTCGAAGTCCTGCTTCCTGAGCTCCGTCACGATCGCGCCGTGCAGCCGCAGGTTCTGGCTGGGCGGGGCGGTCATGGGGATCGGGTTCGAGATCGGCTCGATCGGATAGCCGGTGGTCACCTGGGTGCGGGGGCCGACGTAGAACTGTCCGACTCCCGGGACGGTGCGCAGGTCGTCGACGGGGTGGACGAAGTGCGTGTCGGAGCCCGTGGGCAACTTGACGTCGGCGGACTGCAGGTTGGTGGCCGGGTCGTGGCGGATCTGGGGGGCGGCGGAGCCGCCCGGCGTGCCGGTCCCGGTGATCTCGTACATCGGCAGCCCGTAGAACGTGCTCTGCTCCAGCGACTTCACGTCGTACGGGCTGTACGTGGCCAGTTCGAGCCAGTAGCTCACCTTGGCCTCGCGCAGCGCGTCGCCGATCGTGAAGCCGCCGTCGAGGTTGTCGGCGAACAGCCTCATCAGGCGCTCGGAGTACGCGATGCGCGTCGTGTCGCCGTATCCGTAGCCGTTGTTGGCCACGAGCGAGCCGTGCTTCTGCGCCAGGGCCTGGGCCCAGTCGGTGGCCGCCGGGCCGCCTCCGGTCACGTAGCCGTCGGGAACGCTGACGCCCGAATTGCAGCCGATCGTGAACAACAGCGTGCCGTCCTTGGCCCGCGTGGCCAGGAAGTCCGTCGTCGACAGCAGGTCGCTGGTGTTGGCCTGTCCCGGCAGCGTCCGGAAGTGGTCGAAGTGGCCGTTCACCGAGATCAACCCCGGCGGGATGAAGGTCTGGGGCGGCAGCACGGTGTCGCAGCCCGTGTTGAGGTTGCTGCCGTTGAGGCGGCAGATCGCCTGGGCACGCGACCAGGTGTTGTTGATGAGGCTCGTCGAGCCGTAGTCGTCAGGTCCCGGCTGGCCGTTCAGATCCCCGGCCCGACCGTTCAGGGTGGTGAGGATCTGGCCCGCGACGTCCTGCGAGAAGTCCGTGCCCGTCACCATCGCCGTCTTCGGATCGATCACCCCGCCGCGGTCCAGGAAGCCCTGGATCTGGTCCTGGATCTCCGTCGGCGTCTCGACCAGGCGGCCCACGGACATGTCCGGGAGGTAGACGAGGTTCCCGACCCACGGCGCCGGGCTCAAGGTGCCGTACGGGTCATCGGAGAGGAACATCCCGCGGGCGAAGGCCCGGGACTCCGGGTTCCCCTGGTTGTCGAAGCGGAGGTTGTCCGAGTAGGCGACCTGGTTGCCCAGCGTGGTCAGGTCCTGCAGCCGGGCGAACGGGATCACGTCGTCGGAGCCCACGATCACCACGTACTGGGGCGAGGCGCCGACCGTCATGGTGCCCACCAGCTTGTTGATCGACTTGACGACCGCGTTGGCGGCCTCGGGGGAGCACTGGTTCGCGGGCACGTTGAGGGTCGCGTACGCGGCGGCCACGTTCCCGGCACCCGTCGAGTTGCTCTCCACGGGGATGATCGCACCCTGTTGGTCGAGGGCGAGCGCCTGCAGCTTCGCGAGCGTCGCCTGCAGCTCGAAGCTGCCGTAGAGGTCGCCGAAGCGGTCCTCGTTGATGAGGAAGAGGGTCTTCGTGTTCGCCGGCACCGTGCTACCCGCGAGGACCGTCTTGGAGTAGGTGCCCGGGCCATAGGTCTGGCCCTCGCCGTCGAACGTGAAGTCCGGGCCGGCACACGACGCGTCGTTCTCGTCCTGCTCCTTGATGTAGCGGACCACGTAGGTGTCGCCGTCCACGGGGCCGGAGTTGTGGCTCACCTGGAACGTGAGGTGGCCGGCGGCGATGTCCGCCACGGTGACGCTCGTGCAGACGACCTCCTCCTGATCCGAGCGGTTCGTCGAGAACCCGCGCACCGCCACCGACGACGTGCTGACCTGCGGGACGTTGTCCAGCGTCTGGGGCTGCAGGACGTAGCCGGTCGGGAGGCACCCCTCCTGGTCGCCGACGCTCTTGGACGGGATCGGCTTCGACGGGATCGGCTTGGACGACAGGTCGTCCGCGGCCGACCCGTAGAGCACCAGGTCGTCGTCGGTCGTCATGTGGGACAGGTACACGGTGACGAGCGATCCGATGTCGCCGGGGCCGACGGGGACCTCGAAGTAGTCCACGTCGCTGGGCGTCGAGAACCCGCCCGTGTACAGCGTGTCGGGCGTGACCGGCATGGCCGTGGCCACGCTGTCGTTCGGCTCGTTCGCCGGCGTCAGCGTCAGCGGGTCGTCGTCCACCTTCGTGGAGTCACCTGCGGACGTGACGATCCGAGCGGATCCGATGAAGCTGCCGACGGTCGGCGCGGGCTGCGCCCGGAAGGTCAGCTGCACGTGCGCGGCGGCGCCGGTGCAGACGCCACTGGAGGGGAGCGTCCACGACAGCACGCCGGATGCGGTCTCGTCGGGGTCGCCGGCGTCGACGGCCGGTCCGCCGTCGAAGGAGAACTCCGATGTCCCGCGGACGTAGCCGAACCCGGCGGTGGGCAGCTGGATCCGGATCTCCGTGTCGACCGGCGCGGGGCACGTGATGTCGAATGCCACCGTGTACGGAACGGCGCCGGCGTTGCCCGGCTCCGCCGCCGCCAGCAGGTTCTGGAGCGAGACGTTCTCGTACGGGAAGCCGTCCTTCTGCACGATGCCGAGCAGAAGGTCGCCGAGCGTCATGTCGCCGAGGACGGCGGCCCCGCCGGCGAACAGATCCCCGAAGCTTGCGGTGGGCTGGAACGTGTCCTGATCCTGCGCGTCGGCGAGTGTGTTCGCCGCGGTGCAGGGGAGTTCGCTGCAGTTGACGACGCCAGCGGGCACCTGGTCGAGCGTGAGGTCGCCGAGCGCGACCTCGTTCCCACCCAGCGTGTAGTGAACCTTCGTGACATCGATGCCGGTGAACAGGAACGAGTGGAGCGGCGCCTTGGCGGCGGTCAGGTCCACGTCGGTCAACGGCATCGTGGACCACGGCGCGATCGCGATCGGGCATCGCGCGAGGGCGAGGTCCACGAGTGTCTGGCTCAGGTCCGTCCGGGAGATCGGGTCGGCGCAGAACTGGGTGGCTTCAGTCGTTCCCCAGATCTGCGTCAGGAGCCCCTCCCAGGTGCCCGTCGGCAGCCCGATATCCGACAGCGGCGTCTCGCCGTAGAGGAACGCGGCTGGCGGCAGGCTGCCGATCGCCGTCTGTGAGAAGTCGAAGTGGCTGAGCTTGATCACGGCGACCGCGGGGAGCCGGCTCACCTGGTTGAAGTTCACGTTCTGCAGCGGCACGCCCTCGAACGACGTGCCCTCCAGCAGGACGGGCCAGCCACCGTCCAGGTCGACGCCGATCTGCGTCAGCAGCGGCGGGTTCGGGATGTCGTGCGCGATCAACGACGAGAGCGGCGCCTGGGAGAGCGGCGCGGCGGCGCCGACGCCCTTGCTCGGGATCGGCTTCGACGGGATCGGCTTGCTCGGGATCGGCTTCGACGGGATCGGCTTGCTCGGGATCGGCTTCGACGGGATCGGCGCCGACAGTGGGCCGGCCGAGGTCTCTACGGTCCCCTCGGTGAGATCGAGCCCGGCGAAGTCCAGCGTGCCGGTGGCGATCGAGGCGAAGCCGGCCTGCACGGTGTCATTGGGGCCGTGCGAGATGGTCACGCCGCTGATCGCGGGCTCCGTGGTGGACAGCAGCACGGTGACCCGGTCGTCGTCGCCGTTGGGCGCGATGAGGTCGCTGGTGCCGTCGCCGTCGAGGTCCGCCGCGGCCAGGCTGCCGGCGACGCGGTACTGCAGCAGCGCCGTCGGGCCGGACACGAACGTCGCGTCGCCCAGGCCGCGGAGCTGCAGCAGGTCGGGGTCGGGAGGCGTGGCGCCGTCGGCGGCCGCCTCGACGTCGACCTCGCCGTCGCCGTTGAAGTCGCCGGTGACGATCGAGGCGGCGTCGGTCGCGAGCTCCTCGGAGGGCGCGAGGAAGGTGCCGTCGCCCGCGCCCACGAGCACGCGCACATTCCCACCGATCACGGCGTCCGGCGATCCGTCGCCGTCCAGATCGGTCAGGGAGACGGTCGGCGTCGACGAGGTCGAGTCGGTGGGGAACACCGTGGCCGAGCCGAACGTGCCGTCGCCGTTCCCGATGAACACCGTGAGGCTCGTGCCGCCGGCCGTGACGGCGTCGAGCTCGCCGTCGCCGTCGAGGTCCGCCACGTCGATCCCGTACTGGCCTCCACCGGCGCCATACGTCGTGGCCGGTGCGAACGAGCCGTCACCGTTGCCCAACGCCACCGAGAACTTGGCGCCGAGATCGTCGGCGGTCAGGAGGTCGAGCTCGCCGTCGCCGTCCACGTCTCGCAACGCCAGCTCTCTGGGCCCGTTCGACACGTCGACGGTGACCGGTGATCCGAACGTGCCGTCGCCGTTGCCGGGCACGAACCGAAGCGAGCCGCACCCGACCGGGCTCCCCCCGGTGCAGACCTCCGTGTTCACCAGGAGATCCAGGGAGTTGCCGGCGTCCAGCGATCCGGCTGCGATCCACCGCGGCGATCCGGCCAGCGGGATCGCCGTCCCGTCGGCGAGGGCACCGCTCGCGGAGCCCAGGAGGATCGAGGCGGAGGCGTCATCGGGACTCGTCACGACGACGTCGCGATGCGCGTCGCCGTTGAACAGCCCGGTGAGGATGCTGTGGGCCCCGGTGCCGGCCAACGGATAGGAGGTGGACGGTGCGAAGCCGGGACTCGCATCGGTCAGGTCGACTTGTGCGGTGTCGCTGTCGTTGGCCGGGTTCCCGTCGGTGGTCGAGGAGCTCACGGAGACGGACACCGGGGTCGTGCCGGGCGTCGTCGGCGTCCGGAAGCCCACCGTGACGACGCCGCCTTCCGTGTTCGCGAGGTCGCCCAAGTGGCAGGTCACATCGTTGCCGGCGGTGGGCGCGTCGCAGGTCACGCCGACCACGCTCGGGTCGGTGGTGATCTGGTCGACGTCGTTCGCGAAGTCGATCACGAGTTGGGCGCCCGTCGCGGTGTCGGGGCCGTCGTTCGAGTACTCGGCGAAGAAGCCGGAGGACTGCCCAGCTGTCACGGGCGAGTCGATCTCGACGATCGAGACCCCGAGGTCCGCGGAACCGCCGCCGCTCGATGCCGTGAAGCAGGTCGAGAACTCGGAGGTGTTGCCGCTCGTGTCCGTCGCGGTCGCCGTGTAGGAGGCGCCGTCCGTGACGGTTCCGGGCGCGCTGATGACGAACGGGTCGGTGCCGCCGGCGCCCGAGTTGACGGTGTCGGACGCGACATGTGTGGCGCCCTCGCCGGAGCCGCTCAGGTCACAGTCAGAGCTCTCGTAGACGTCCACGTCCACGTCGGTGTTCGGGGCCGTGTCGAGCGAACCCGAATAGTCGACGTCGGCGCCGTTCTGCACCACGTCCGCAAGTGTCGGAGTGTTGAGCAGGTCGTTCGCACCCGCGTCCGCGTCTGTGGCGTCGTTCGGTGTGACGCCGTCCGACGGATCGCCCGCGTCGGCGAGGTCGATCCCCAGCCCGCCGTTGTCCCGGATCTCGTTGCCGCGGATCCGGACGAGCCGCGACGTGGCGGCGACGGCAACCCCGTCCCCACCGTTGTTGGCGATCACGTTGCCGTTCGCGAGGGCACCGATCCGGTTGACGTCCGTCATGGGGCCGGTCACGTCGATGCCCGCCCCGCCGTTACCGAGGTCGGCGGTACCCGCGCGGTCGGTGCCGATGAAATTGCCGACGATGTCGTTGTTGCTCGATTCGCTTCCGCCGACCGACGTCGAGGAGTCGATCAGGATGCCGCTGTCGGTGGACCCACCGATCACGTTGTCTTCGATGGTCGTGTTCGCGACCGCCATCCCGGAGCTGTCGCCTGCGGCGAGCCAGATACCCGTCACGGTGAGGCCGAGCGGAGAGCTCTCGGTGGCATTCACGCCGATCGAGTTGCCTTGGATCGTCGTTCCGGACGTCCCGGTGACGAGGATGTCTCCGTTGTTGCCGCCGGTGATCACGTTGCCGCTTCCGGCCGAGGCGCCGCCGATGGTTGTGCCCGTCCCGGCGAGGTTGAGGAGGACGGCGTTCTGCGTGTTCTCGACCGCGCCGATGCCGTTGGCGTTGGTGCCGATGTAGTTGCCCTCGATCACCGCGTTCGTCGAGTTCGGCCCGGTCAGGTTGATGCCCGAGTGCTCGTTGCCGGAGATGACGTTGCCCGCCCCGGCCGCCGTGCCGCCGATCGTCGCGCCGTTCTGCTGGATCGTGACGCCGAACGTCTGCCCGAGCGCCGACACGCCGTCGGATGTGAGGCCGATGTAGTTGCCCTGCACCACCGAGCCGCCGATGCCGCCGGCGAGCTGGATGCCGCTGCTCTGATTGAGCGCGTCGCCGTTGCCGGAGATCACGTTGCGGTCGGCAGCGCTCGTCCCGCCGATCGTCGCCGATCGACCCTGGACGTGGATGCCGTCGGCGGCTTGGAGCCGCGCGTTCCCGAGATCGGCCGTGCCGTCGGTACCGATGTAGTTGCCCTGGATCGTCACGCCGGGCGGGAGCGTGCCGCCGTTCGAGACGTCGATGCCGTGGGAGGGGAAGTTCGTGATCACGAGCCCCTTCACCACCACCGCGCCGAGCTGTGTCTGGATGTCGAGACCGACCTGGCCCGCGCCCGTCAGGGTCGCGCCGTCGATGCGGATGATCGGGGCAGCGGCGAAGCCGTCCTGTGTCGTGCCGTCGATCGTGAGGCCGCCGTCGCCGATCACCGGGAGCGGGGAGCTGAGGCTGATCGTCTGCGGACCCGTTCCGATCTCGAAGGTGATCGTGTCCGCGCCGCTCGTGGCGTTGGAACTCGTGATGGCATCGCGCAATGTGCCTGCGCCGCTGTCGGCGCTCGATGTGACGACGAAGTCATCCGCCAACGCCGGCGTGACCGCGAGGGCGGGGAGGAGGTTGCCGAGAAGCAGGGCGAGCAGGACGGAGCGCACGGCGCGCGGGGAGCGGTTCATCATCTCGTGAGATCCCTCTGTGAATGACGCTCGGCAGGGCTACGGCGAACGGCCTACATTCCACCTCCCTGAGGGCCGATGTCAACGTCCATTTGCTGGGGAAACGCTCCTCAGGGTGCTGCCGGGCGAAACCCCCGGATGGGGGACAGCGCCGCATCCTGGCCGCGCGAGGCCCCCTGGGGTCATACTCGCGCCGGAATGAACCGACTGCGCGTCCGCCTGCACGCCTCGCTCGAGGCCCTCCGGGAGGTCGGCCGGGACCCCTCGCTGCGGCGCCTCCAGTCCGCCTGGGCGGCGTCCATCACGGCGGAGTGGCTGTTCCTGATCGCCCTCGCCGTCTACGCCTACGACGTCGGCGGGACCGCCGCGGTCGGCCTCGTGGCCGTGGTGCGCATGATCCCGGCCGCCGTGGCCGCGCCCTTCGTAGCCGGCGTCGCGGACCGCGTGCGCCGCGAGCTCGTGCTGGCGACGGTGGAGCTCATCCGAGCCGGGCTGATGGCGCTCATCGCGGCCTCCGTGTGGCTCGACCTCCCCGCCGCCATCGTCTTCGCACTGGCCAGCCTCGTCGCGGTGGTCTCGACGGTCTATCGGCCCGCCCACGCCGCGGTGCTGCCGTCGCTGGCGACGAGCCTCGAGGCGCTCACCGCCGCGAACGTCTCCACCAGCACGATCGAGGCGTTCGGCACGCTCCTGGGGCCTGCGGCAGCGGGGCTGCTGCTCGCGGTCGCCGACGACGCCACCGTGTTCCTGGTCACGGCGTTCGTGTACCTCGCCGGGGCCCTCGTGGTTCGCAGGATCCGGACGGATCCGCCGCTCGCGTCGACGGAACCGATCCGAGAGGAGGAGCAGGCGATGGCGGGATTCCGCGCGCTCCGTGACGAGCCCCATCCCCGGCTGCTCGTCGTGATGTTCGCGGCGCAGACCCTGGTCCGCGGGTCCCTCAACGTCCTGATCGTGGTGGCCGCCATCAACCTCCTCGAGATCGGAGCCCCCGGCGTCGGCTACCTGACCTCGGCGATCGGCATCGGCGGGCTCGTGGGCTCGGTGATCACGCTGTCGCTGGTGGGTCGCTCCCGCCTGGCCGTCCCGTTCGGCCTGGGCATCGTGATCTGGGGCCTGCCGATCGCCGTGATCGGCCTGGTGCCCGAGCCGGTCGTGGCGGTCCTCGCCCTCGTGGTCCTCGGCATCGGGAACTCGATCGTCGATGTGGCGGGGCTCACCTTGCTCCAGCGCACGGTGCCCGAGCACGTCCTGGCCCGCGTGTTGGGCGTCCTGGAGGGCCTGATCATGGGCGCGGTCGGCCTGGGCTCGCTGGTGGCCCCGCTGCTCACGGACAGCTTCGGCATCGACACGGCGCTGGTGGCGACCGGTCTCCTGCTCCCCGTGGTGGTGCTGGCATCACTCCGCGGCCTGCGCTCCCTGGACGCCAGGGCGTCGGCGCCCGGCGAGACCTTCGGTCTCCTGCGCGGTGTGCCGTTCCTGGCGCCGCTCCCGCTCCCGACCCTCGAGCACCTCGCCGCCGAGCTCCTGGAGGTGACGTTCGCGCCCGGCGCCTGCGTGATGCGGGAGGGGGAGGCCGGCGACCGCTTCTACGTGGTGCGGACCGGTGAGCTCCGGGTGACCGCCGGGGGGCGGGACGTCGCCGTGGTTGGCCCCGGTGGCTTCGTGGGCGAGATCGCCCTGCTCCGCGACGTTCCTCGCACCGCGACGGTGACGGCGCTCGGCGAGGCGACGCTGTACGCCCTCGAGCGCGACGAGTTCCTGGCCGCGGTGACGGGCCACACGTCCAGCGCGTCGGCCGCCGACGCGGCGACCCTCGCCCGGCTGCAATCGCTGGCGGTGGCCCGGTGAGACAATCCCGCCCCGCGGGACCCCCGTACACCTCACAGTGCCGGGAACGCCGAACCGAGATGGGGAAGGGAGCACGCACATGAGGGCACGCACGAAGATCGCCGCCGTGGGGTTCGCCGCCGGGCTGGCGCTGTCCGCCTCCGGCGCCGCCATCGCGGGCGTGAACGCCACGATCCGCGGCAGCGGGACCAGCTGGAACCCCACCCGGACCACGATCAACGCCGGGCAGACCGTTCGGTGGAAGGCGGTCGGCAGCACCCACACCGTCACCTCCTACGGGGGCGGGTGGTCGAAGGACACCCGCATCAACGCCGGCGAGGCCACGCGCAAGACGTTCAACAACACCGGGACCTACAAGTTCGTCTGCACGATCCACGGCGACGTGTCGGGCGGGCAATGCTCCGGCATGTGCGGCCGCGTGGTCGTGAGGTAGCGGCTACCTGCCACGGATCCGGCTCACGGCCCGGACCGAGAGGATGGGCCCAGAGGATCGGCCTAGAGGATAGGGAGGTAGCGCTCGAGCTCGTAGGGCGTCACGTAGGCCCTATAGGCGTCCCACTCCTCGCGCTTGTTGCGGATCAGATACTCGTGGACGTGGGCGCCGAGGGCCTCTCGCAGCACGTCGCTGCCCTCGGCGAGCCGGATAGCCTCCACCAGGTCCTCGGGGAGGGATCGGATGCCCGCCACCTCCCGCTCGGCCTCGGACATCTCGTAGATGTTGTTGCTGGCCTCGGGCGGAAGGTCGTACTCGCCCTCGATCCCCGCGAGACCGGCCGCGAGCATCGCCGCGAATGCCAGGTAGGGGTTGCAGGCCGGGTCGGGCGAGCGGAACTCGACGCGGGTGGCACCCTCCTTGCCCGGCGCGTACATCGGCACCCGCACCAGCGCGCTGCGGTTCCGGCGTGCCCAGCACACGTAGACCGGCGCCTCGAAGCCGGGCACCAGGCGCTTGTAGCTGTTTACCCACTGGTTCGCCACGAGGGTGATCTCCGGCGCATGGCGCAGCAGCCCCGCGATGTAGCCCTTCGCGGTCTTCGACAGGTGGTACTGGTCCGTGGCGTCGAAGAACGCGTTGCGGTCGCCCTCGAACAGCGACTGATGGGTGTGCATGCCGCTGCCGTTGACCCCGGCGACGGGCTTCGGCATGAACGTCGCGTAGATCCCGAACTCCTGGGCGACCTCCTTGACGGTGAGACGGTAGGTCATGACGTTGTCGGCCATCGTGAGCGCGTCGGTATAGCGGAGGTCGATCTCATGCTGGCTCGGCGCGACCTCGTGGTGGACGTACTCGACCGGGATGCCCATCGCCTCGAGGTACTGCACCGTTCGCTTGCGGTAGTCGGTGGCCACGTCCAGCGGCGTCTCGTCGAAGTACCCGGCCCGGTCCAGGAAGCTCGGGTCGTCCGCGCTGCGGAAGTAGAAGTACTCGAGCTCCGGTCCCACGTAGAACGTGTACCCGAGCTCGGCGGCCCGGGCCAGCTGACGCTTCAGCACGCCCCTTGGGTCGCCGTCGAACGGCGTGCCGTCGGGGTTGCGGACGTCGCAGAACATGCGGGCCACCGGCGCCTCGGACCGCCAGGGGATGATCTGGAACGTCGCGGGGTCGGGGAAGGCGACCATGTCCGACTCCTGGATCCTGCTGAAGCCCTCGATCGACGACCCGTCGAAGCCCATGCCTTCGGTGAAGGCGCCCTCGAGCTCCTGCGACGTGATCGTGAACGACTTCAGGAAGCCCAGGACGTCGGTGAACCACAGGCGCACGAAGCGGATGCCGCGCTCCTCGACCGCGTGCAAGACGTACTCGGCCTCGTCGGTGAGCGCCATGGATCGAGCGTAGGCGGGCGCAACGCCGGTCCGGTTACGCGGTCGTTAACTCCGCACGGCCCGCCTCGCTCGCTGGTCGCCGGGATGGGTTGACACGAAGCGCAATACCGCCGACCATGCGGCGGTGCACGGGGAACGGTCCGGCTCGATCGTTCGACTCGGCGTCGTCGTCGCGCTCGCCGCCTCGTCGCTCTTGCTTGCTCCCGCGGCGTCGGACGGCGCTCCGCTCATGAAGGCTCCCGGGCGGATCGCCTACCTCCGCGACGGCGGGACCGCGATCTGGACCGCGCGGCCCAACGGGGCCGACCAGCGGTTCGTGGCGAACGGGACGAGCCCCACCTGGTCTCCGGACGGAGAGCGCCTGGCGTTCGAGCTCACCGCCGCGGCCACGACCTACGTGGCGGTGGTGAAGCCGGACGGCTCGGATCTCGTGATCCGACGGGGCACCGCGCCCGTCTGGTCTCCCGACGGGAGGTACCTGGCGTTCGTGCGACGGTCGCCGATCTCGCCCACCCAGCTACTCCGGATGCGGCCCGACGGGCGCTCCGTCCTCTCACTCGGGGAGGGCAGCGATCCGAGCTGGTCGCCGGACGGGACGCAGCTCGCGTTCCTCCGCGGATTCGAGGTGTGGACGGCGGACGCCGACGGCTCCGATCCGGAGCAGATCACGGAGACCGCGCCGCCCGGATCCCAGCAGGGGGACGTGGGCGCCGTGTCCTGGTCGCCCGACGGTGCCCAGATCGCCTATCTCCGATCGACGGCCGCTCCCGACGGGGGGCTCTACGTCGTGGCGCCCGACGGCTCGGAGCCCATGCGGATCGCCGCCCAGGCCGGCGAGTTCGCACTCAGGGAGCTCGCGTGGTCCCCCGACTCGTCCGTCCTCGCCTTCGTGGCGGTCACCGACGGCGACTGCTTCGGCGTCAACCAGCTCGAGGTGGTCGACCGTGACGGGTCCGGACGGCGACGGGTCGGCTCGATGAGCATCGGCATCGGCGATCCCCAGTTCTCGCCGGACGGCTCCACGATCCTGGCCTCGCTCCTCATCATCGACGAGCCACTCCCGTCGTGCGACTACGAGTCGCACTCCGAGCTCGGCGTCATCCCGGTCGGAGGGGGGATCCGGTCCCGGGGACCTGGCGGCTGATCGGCCTGCTCGGCTCGGAGCCGGATTGGCAGGCGGTACCGTGCGAGATCGTCGGCACCGAGGGGAACGACGCGCTGACCGGCACGGCGGCGGACGACGTCATCTGCGGAGCGGGGGGCGACGACACCATCGCGGGGCTGGGTGGCGACGACACGATCGTCGGGGGGACGGGAACGGACACGGTCGACCTCTCCGGGTCGCCGTTCGGCGCGGACGTGCAGCTCACCCAGATGCGCGCCGCCGGCGACGGGCTGGACGCCGTGGTCTCGGTGGAGGGCGTGCTCGGCTCGAGCTTCGCCGACGACCTCGTCGGCGACGCAGGACCGAACATGCTGAGCGGAGCGGCAGGGTCGGACCTCCTCGACGGCGGGGGCGGCAGCGATCTGGTGTCGGGAGGGCCCGGGTCGGACGTCGTTGAGATCCCGCGCGGCGACGTCTCGGAGCCGGGAACGCTCGACGGCGGCGACGGTGTGGACCTCGCCCGGATGCGAGGGGTGAACGCCCTCGATCTGGTCGCGGGGACCGCCGGGTACTCCAACGTCTTGATGTGGCACGTCGTCGGCTTCGAGGAGATCAACGGTTCGCCGTTCGGCGACGCGATCACCGGCGATGAAGCGCGGAACGTGATCAGCTCGATGGGTGGTCGCGATCGAGTGACGGGCCTAGGAGGCGACGACCTGTTGGTCGGCGGAGCGGAGGACGACGTGATCGGGGGTGGCCGGGGGCGGGATACCTGCATCGGCGGACCGGGCGACGACGTCCTCAGGGGCTGCGAAGCGCCCTGATCCCGGCAGGCGGGCGGTTACGGGGCCGTTCACTCCTCACGGCGAGGCACGACCCGGACCGCCACGTCGCCGGGCGAAGGCGTCGCCGAACGAGCCGGGGCCGGGATCCACGTCGGCGACGCCACCGACGCCCGGCTGCCACGTCTGGAGACCTGAGGTGGTTGGCCCGTCGGGCGCGGCCGGCAGCAGGTAGACGCGGTCGATCCCCGGGGCGCCGATCACGAGCGCCGGGGTGGTGGCCGGCGCCCCCGGGATCGTGGTGAGCGCCGCGCCGAAGCCGGAGCCGAACGTGGAGGGCGGATCCTCGGGGATCCCGTCGAAGCCGGGCTCGAAGCTCCGAACCCCGGCCGTCGTCGGTCCGTCCGCCGTTCCGGTGAGCACGTACACCACGTGTGCCGGCCCGAGGTCCGGATCGGTGGGAACGCTGCGGCCGTAGGACGCGGTCGCCAGCAGTTCCGACCATCCATCGCCGTCGAGGTCGTCCACGAGGAGGGTCTGCCCGAGCCGGTCGCCACGGTCCTGGGTGTCCGGCATCCCCGGGCTCGCGGTGGTCCAGCGCTGGTCGCCGGCGGCCGTCAGCCCGGTCTTCGTCGCGAACATCACGTTCACGGATCCGACCCAGGAGACGTAGCCGGGCTCCCCGAACCGCGGTCGGGATCCGTCATGGGGGGAGGCGACCGCGAGGTCGTCCTGCGGCCCGCCGCCCAGATCCCCCACGGCGACGACCCGACCGAACCCGTCGCTCGAGTCCCCCTCGCCGCGGACGCCGGGGTCGTCCGGCGACCAGAGTTGATCCTGGTCGGCGGTGAGGCCGTGGTCCGATCCGAACAGGATCGCAACCGCTCCCCGGCCGTCGCGGAGCTCGCCGGCCACGCCGACGACGAGGTCGTCCCACGGCCCGTACCCGAGGTTGCCAACCGCCAGACTGAGGCCGAAGTGGTCGTGGAAGTCGGCCTCGCCCACGATCGCGGGATCCGCCTGGGACCAGTACTGGGTGCGATCCGTGGACAGCCCGTCCGGCGAGCCGTGCAGCACGTGCACGCCGCCGGCGAACAGGTGGTCCGATTCGGAGTCCATCGGGACGCCGATCGCGAGGTCCTCGTATCCGTCGGCGTCGAAGTCTCCCGCCGTGAGCGCCCATCCGAAGGCGTCAACGTGCTGGCCGGTCCCCGGTATCCCCGGCGTCTCCTGCGTCCAGATCTGGTCGCCCCGGCCCGTCAGCCCGCGGGGTGATCCGTAGAGGACGCTCACGCTGCCGCGCTTGTTCGCGAAGCTCGAGTTGGCGTACCCGGGACCGGAGGCGGCGAGATCGTCGCGGCCGTCCCCGTCGAAGTCGCCGGTCGCGAGCGCGATGCCGAAGTGGTCCTGCTCCCGGGGCCGCGAGGCGACGTGCGGCGACGACCGGGTGATGACGCGGTTGCCCTCGGCACTCAGGCCGGCGGCGGTGCCGAACAAGATGTGGACGGCTCCGGCGTTGGTGAGCCCGTCGACGGACTCGGTGGGGGCGCCGATCGCGAGGTCCTCGTAGCCGTCGCCGTCGAAGTCGATGCGATCGTCGTCGTCGGCCGACGCCCGACCCATCGCCGTCGCGCCGTGGCCGCTCCGGGGAGGGGTTGCAACGACGGCGCCGGCCGCGACGGGTGCCGCGACGGCGGCGACGAGAGCGAGGGCGACGAGCGTTCGAACCGCGTGAGACATCGGGGAGAGGTTATGTGAAGACGCAACCCTGGGTCAAGGCGCGGTTGCCACACGGACGCGGTCTCGGGCGCGTCGGATAATCGCGGCGTGCTGAGCCCCGAAGAGCTGGGACATTCCCTCGCGGCGGCGCCCGACCCGGAACTCGCCCGCGTCGCGCTCTCCCGCGTAGGCGAGGACGCCGGCGCCCGCGAGCGGCTGGCCTCGCCCGAGATCCTCGCGACGGCGCTGCCGCTCCTGGGGCTGTCCTCCGCGGTCGCCGATCTGCTCGTGCGGCATCCCGAGGAGACCGCCGCGTTCGCGGACGTCCGGACCCGGCCGCGAGGCGATCTCGATGCGGAGCTGGCGGCGGACGTCCACGCACAGGGAACGGCGGACGGGCTCCGGCGTTTCCGCCGCCGAGCGATGATGCGGATCGCGGCGCGCGACCTGGCGGGGGCGGGACTGGAGGACGTCGTCGCCGAGATCTCCTCCGTGGCGGAGGCGTGCCTGGAGGCCGCCGTGCGCGAGGTCGCCCCGGACCTGCGGCTGGCGGTGATCGGGCTGGGGAAGCTCGGCGGTGCGGAGCTGAACTACTCGAGCGACGTCGACCTGCTGTTCCTGCACGAGGGCGACGCGGCCCTCGCCGAACCCGCCGCCGCCCGGTTGATCGCACTCCTGTCGGACGCGACGGCCGAGGGCATCGCGCTCCGCGTCGATCCTACGCTCCGCCCCGGCGGCCGGTCCGGCCTCCTCGTGCGATCGCTCGAGGCGACGCTCGTCTACTACGAGCGGGAGTCCGCGGTCTGGGAGCGACAGGCCATGATCAAGGCGCGGCACGTGGCCGGCGACCCGTGGCTCGGCGCGCAGTTCGTGGAGGGCCTGGCCCCGCTGGTGTACCCGGCCGAGCTGCCTCCCGGCGCGATCGACGAGGTCCGTCGCACGAAGGTCCGGCTGGAGGAGTACATCCGACGGCGCGGCAAGGAGCTCACGGAGGTGAAGCGGGGCCGGGGCGGCATCCGCGACGTGGAGTTCGCCGTCCAGCTCCTGCAGATCGTCCACGGCCGCCGCGACGCGGGTCTGCGCAGCCCCAACACCCTGACTGCGCTCGCCGCGCTAGCGGCGGAGGGATACGTCGCCGAGGCCGACGGGGCCGAGTTGGCCGATGCGTACCGGTTCCTCCGCCGGCTCGAGCACCGGCTGCAGATCGTCCGCGACCTCCAGACCCACGACCTCCCGGCCGACCGCCACGCGCGCCGCACGATCGGACGGTCACTCGGCCTCGACGGGGCCGAGGGCCTCCAGCGCGAGGTCGAGCGGCAGACCGGGCTGGTCCGGACCCTGCACGAGCGCCTCTTCTACCGGCCGCTGCTCGAGGCGTTCGCGGGCCGCGGGCTGCCGGCGCGCGATCGGGCCGCGACCGAGGAGCTGCTCGGCGGGCTGGGGTTCGCCTCGCCCGCGCGCTCCTATGACGTGCTGGCCCGCGTGATGGACCCGGGGACGCGCCTGGGCAAGGTCATGGCGCACGTCTTCCCGGTCATGGCGCCTGCGCTCGCGCTCGCGGCCGACCCCGACGCGGCGCTGGTGCGTCTCGAGCGCGTGGCCGAGGCCGTGGGTGACCGCGGCGGGCCGGCGGACGCCCTCGCGACCGATCCGGGGGCCGCTCGCCGGCTCGCGCACGCGGTGGGGGCGAGCTCGTTCGCCACCGACCTGCTCGTGGGCGAGCCGGAGCGGGTCAGGGCGCTGGCCGACGGCGTCGTCCATGCGTCGGACGCGGCGGCGGACCTCGTCGCCGTGATCGCCAGGTCGGCCGGGCGCGAGCTCGAGGCCTCGGCCACCGGCGACGCGATCGCCGCCGTCGCCGATCGCGTGCTGCGGGAGGCGGTCGACGCCGCCGCGCCGGACCTGCCGTTCGCGGTGATCGGGATGGGCAAGCTCGGAGCCCGGGAGCTGAACTTCGCCTCGGACCTCGACGTGCTGTTCGTCTACGACGGAGAGGGGTCGGACGACCTGCGCCGCGCCGGCGAGTCCGCGGAGCGCGTCCTGCGGCACGTCCGTGACGCGGGGTGGGAGCCCGACGCCGACCTGCGACCGGAGGGGCGGAACGGTCCGCTCGCTCGGTCGATCGCCGGCTACCTCGAGTACTGGGGCCGCTACGCGGAGACCTGGGAGTTCCAGGCGCTGCTGCGGGCCCGGGCAGCCGCGGGCGACCCCGCCCTGGGCCGGCGGTTCGAGCTCAACGCGGCGGACTTCGCCTATCCGCCGGACGGGTTGACCCATGACCGGGTCGCAGAGATCCGGCACATGCGAGAGCGGATCGAACGGGAGCGCGTGCGGCCGCCCGAGGCCGGGAAGTTCCACTTCAAGCTCGGCTACGGCTCGCTCGCCGACGTGCAGTTCGCCGTGGAGCTGTCGCTGATGCGCTTCGGCGGCGCGCACCCGGAGGTTCGCAGCCGGAGCACGCTGGACGCGATCGAGCGGCTCGCCGCCGCGAGCCTGATCCCCGACGCGGCCGCCCACGCGCTGGGGGAGGCGTTCGTGTTCCTCTCCGACGTGAAGAACGCCCTCGAGGTCGACCGCCGCCTGCACGCCGAGGCCCTGCCGGCGTCCGCGGAGGAGCAGGCGGCGCTCGCGCGGCGGCTCGGTTACGAGGAGTACCCCCGCCAGAGCCTGCTGGACGACTACCTGCGCATCACCCGCCGAACACGCAGGACGATGGACCGACTGTTCAGGGACGATGCGCGTGGTTAGGGTGCGCGGGCTAGGCTGACTCGCGGGTCGACGAGGGAGGGACGCGATGCTGCAGGAGTTCAAGGAGTTCATCGCGAAGGGGAATCTCGTCACGCTCGCAGTGGCGTTCATCCTGGGCTTGGCGTTCGCCTCGGTCGTGACGGCGTTCACTGCCGTCGTGCTCGGCTTCGTGAGCTACATCTTCGGGGGCGATGTGTCCTTCGACCAGCTGGGCGTCAAGCGCGGTGACGAGATCGTGATCCCGTACGGGAGCTTCCTGACGGCGCTCCTGAACTTCGTGATCGTCGCGTTCATCCTGTTCCTGGTCGTCAAGGCCTACAACCGGTTCCAGCGCAAGCAGGAGGCGCCCGCCGAGCTGAGCGAGGAGGTCCGGCTGCTCACGGAGATCCGCGACCACCTGGCGCAACGACCCTAACCGTCGCCGTCCGGGTAGCTCCGCCACCCGTATCCGGCGCCCTCGGCCGTCAGGGTGCCGAACGGGTCGCCGAGATGCGACGTGGCGAGGATCCATCCCTCACCTGCCACGCGCGCGAGCAGGTTCCGCCGCCCGCCGCGTGAGAGCATCTCGTCGCCGTCGAAGCCGGCCCAGTCAGGCTGTTCGAACTGCACGACGTGATGCACGAGGTCGCCGGCCAGCACCAGGTGGCGGTCCTGCGACTGCACCAGCACCGCACGATGTCCGGGCGTGTGGCCGGGGATCGGCAGCATGTGAACCCCGGGAACGATCTCGACCGCACCCTCTGAGGGCTCCACCACCCCGTGGTCGGTCAGCGGACGCAGGAACGACTGGAAGTGGCGGCGGACCTCCTCGTCGTCGCTGGAGCGCATCCACGCCCAGTCTGCCGCGCTCACGTGATGGCGCGCTCGAGGGAACGTGGGGCCCGAGCCGTCGTCGGCGAGCGCCCAGCCCACGTGATCCAGGTGGAGGTGCGTGGTGACGACGTGATCGAGCGATTCTGCACCCTGGCCGGCGGCTCCGAGCGAGGCGGGCATCCCCGCCGCACGCTGCACGACCGCCCCCGCCCACTGGGAGGGGAACCCCCATCGCACCCACCGATCCAACCGGACCTGCGGACCCGGTCCAGTGTCCACGAGCACGATCGCGTCGGGCGTGCGAACGAGGAACGCGTGGCAGTGGATGCGCCACATGGTCGGTCCGCCGAAGGCCCACGGTGTTCGGTCGAACAGGGACCGCCAGCCTTCGGCCGGCGCAGGCAGGTCGTGCCAGACGGACAGGTCCACCTGTGCGTCGCACAACGACGTGACGCGGATCTCACCGACCCGGATCGAGCGTGAGCAGGTCGTCACCACAGCCATATCATCGGCGCCCGGAGGGTGCGAGCGCATGCCGGGAGCCGAGGATCGCCATCGGCTCAGGGTCCGGCCGTCGCCGGGGCGGGGGTCGTCGGCACGCCGTCGGTCGGGCTCTCGGTGACGGGGGTCGCGGTCGAGGAGACGCTCGGGGTCGCCGCCGGGGACGGCGAAAGCTCGCCGAACTCGCTCGTCACGACGTGCCTCGCCACCGTGAGATCCCCGCTGCCGGTGTCCTGCTGGATCACGTCCCATGCGACCAGCGTCGGCGGCGCGTCGACGGTCGCGGGACGGAAGTAGAGGATCTCCGCGGATAGGGGGACCTGCTGTCCGTTGGCCTGGAACCCTCCGGTGGGCCCCGCGCCTCCGGTCGTCCCCACGCGCAGGAACAGTGTGCCGTCGCGCACCGTGGCGCTGTTCTCGTGGAAATGACCGCCGGCGATCAACGGAACGAACCCCGCGGCGTCCTCGGCCATGCGATCGTCGTGGACGGCGACGATGTCGGGAGGCTGCGGCAGTGCCGTGACGTCGCGAACGATGCGGGGGCCGACGCTTCGGACCAGCTCCTCGATCGCCTCGTCGGATTGCGGGGCGCCGCGCTCCTCGACGAAGTAGGGGTCGCCGAGTCCGTAGATCGTGAGGCCGGCCACCGAGATCGTGCTCCCGTCCACCACGTGGGCGTTCGGCACGCCGGCGATCGCGTGTTGCAGCCCGATGGAGTCGTGGCTGCCCCGGACGAAGACGTAGGGAACCTGGAAGGCCGGGATGAAGCTCGTCACCACGTTCTCCGCGGGGGTGCCGAAGCTCGTGATGTCTCCCGTGTCCAACACCGCGTCCACGTCGAAGCCGCGAGCGAGCTCCTGGGCGAAGTCGAAGCCGAGCGGCGACAGGTGGATGTCGGAGATGTGCAGGACCCGGATCTCGTCCCCTCGGCCCAGCAGGTTGTCCGAGATCGCGGCATAGGCGCTGGACGCGCCGCCCACGATCGCGCGGAGCTGGTCCCGGAAGTAGTCCACGCGTTCCACGGTGGAGTCGAGGGGGCCGAAGAGCTGCGGGGCGAGCGCCAGGGTCCCGGAGTAGGTGGGCTGCAGGAACGCGTCGGGGTGGAAGGTCGCGACCGCCAGTGTGCCGGAGCCACCCACTGCGACGAGGGCGGCCAGCAGGGCGATCCGAACCTCCCGCCGCCGGCTGCGGTAGACGAGCAGGGCGATCGCCATGGCGCCCGCCAGCGACACGCCCAGCGCCCGCAGGAGGAACGGCCAGACCCGGCGCTGGGCCTCGCTCTCCAGCCCCTGCGCCACGCCGTCGAGCCCCTGGTCCGCGATCAGCGTCTGCAGCTGCTTCACGTCGACCTCCGTGAGGGTGGCCGAGAGGTGCAGCGGCGCGGCGTGCGTGTCCGCGCTCAGCCTCCCGAGCGGCGGGAGCGCGATGTCGGTCTGTCCCCGTCCCGGCACGACGTCCAGCTCCACCTGGAACGGGCCCATCGGCACGGTGATCCGCGCCAGGGCCACCAGCCCGAGCCACGCTCCGGCGAGGCCGACCAGGGCGGGCAGAACGACGGCAACGAGCACGCGGCGAGCACGCGGATTCAGCGAGGGCACGGCTCCATGCTACGGGCGGGTGTGGCCGCTCCCGATGAGGTCAACACAAGGCCAGAGGCTCAACGAGCGAATCGGTAGCCCCCTCATCGGGGCTCCAAGTGGCGAAGCGGTAGCCCCACCTAAATGTCGTAGTACATCGCGAACTCGTGCGGGTGGGGACGCAGACGGATCGCGTCCACCTCGTTGATCCGCTTGTACTCGATCCAGGTGTCGATCACGTCCTGGGTGAAGACGCCGCCCTCCAGCAGCCACTGGTGGTCGCCCTCGAGCGTGTCCAAGACCTGTTCGAGCGAGCCGGGCACCTGCTTGACCATCGCCTTGTCCTCCGGCGGCAGGTCGTACAGGTCCTTGTCCATGGGCTCGGGCGGCTCGATCTTGTTCTTGATGCCATCGAGGCCGGCCATCAGCATCGCGCTGAACGCGAGGTACGGGTTGCAGGTCGGGTCGGGTGTGCGGAACTCGAGGCGCTTGGACGCGGGGCTCTTCGAGAACAACGGGATCCGGATGCAGGCGCTGCGGTTCCGCTGGCTGTACACGAGGTTGATCGGCGCCTCGTAACCCGGCACGAGCCGGCGGTACGAGTTCGTCGTGGGGTTCGTGAAGGCCAGCAGGCTCGGCGCGTGCGCCAACAGCCCGCCGATGTACCAGCGGCCCATGTCGCTGATGCCGGCGTAACCGACCTCGTCCCAGAAGAGGTTCTCGTCGTCGCGCCAGAGGCTCTGGTGCGTGTGCATGCCGGACCCGTTGTCCATGTACAGCGGCTTCGGCATGAACGTGACGGTCTTGCCGGCGTGGTACGCCGTGTTCTTGACGACGTACTTGTACTTCAGCACGTTGTCGGCGGTCTTCAGCAGCGAGTCGTACCGCATGTCGATCTCGGCCTGCCCCGCCGTCCCGACCTCGTGGTGGTGGACCTCGATCGTGATGCCGACCTGCTCGAGGTTCGCGACCATGTCGCTGCGCAGGTCCTGGTACTTGTCGATCGGCGGCAGCGCGAAGTAGCCCTCCTTGTACCGGGGCTTGTATCCGAGGTTCTTGCCGTCCTCCACCGCGCCCGAGTTCCACGCACCGGCGAGCGCGTCGACGTGGTAGTAGCCCTCGAACTGGTTCTGGTCGAACCGGATCGAGTCGAAGATGTAGAACTCCGCCTCCGGTCCCCAGTACGAGATGTCGGCGATCCCGCTCTGCTTGAGGTACAGCTCCGCCTTCTTGGCGATGCCGCGGGGGTCGCGCGAGTACATCTCACCGGTGACCGGGTCCTTGACGAAGCAGTGGATGTTGAGCGTCGGCCGCTTCGTGAACGGGTCCATGTACGCCGTGTCTGGGTCGGGCACCAACAGCATGTCCGACTCCTGGATCTCCTGGAACCCGCGGATCGACGACCCGTCGAACCCCTGGCCGTCCTCGAACTTGCTGTCGGTCAGTTCGTGGACGGGGATCGACAGGTGCTGCACGGTGCCGGGCAGATCGGTGAAACGCAGATCGACGATCTCGGCACCGGACTCCTTCGCCATGGCGATGACGTCCTTCGGTGTGGCCAACGCGGCTTCCCCCTTCGCGGACTCGACGACACGCACAGCGTAGGGCCGCGGGAGGACGGCGAGGTTTCCGTCCGGTTACATCTGCGTTACACGGGCCCAGAAAGCGACCCGCGAAAGCGACCCAGAAGGCGACCAAGGAAGCGACCGGGAAAAGAGGAGTCCCCCGGGAGCGAGCTCCCGGGGGACCGAGGGGGTGGTGCCGTCCCGTCCCGAGCCCCGAAGGGCGGTCCCGGCGTCGAGGGGGAGAGAGGCCGGGACCGCCCTGGGTCCCATCTTTTATGTGTTCGGACATAGACGTTCTCGGCTCCGGAGCGGTGGTTGGCGCAGGCCCCGTTCGAGTCATTTCCCGATGGCCCGCGCGGTCTACCCAACGCGGCCGACAGACCGGGCCGAGCGTGGGCGTCTACGGCTCGAGGTCGGCGGCCCGGTAGCCGACGCTGCGCACCGTCTCGACCAGGTACTCGTGCTCGGGGCCGAGCTTGGCCCGGAGGCGCCGGACGTGGACGTCGACCGTCCGCGTCCCGCCGTAGAAGTCGTAGCCCCAGACCTCGCGCAGGAGGGTCGGGCGCGTGAAGACCCGTCCCGGCCGGGACGCGAGGAAGCGCAGGAGCTCGAACTCCTTGAAGGTCAGATCGAGGGGGCGCCCGGCGGCCGTCACGCGGTAAGTGTGGACGTCGAGGGCCAGGGGACCCAGCCGGATCACCGATCCCTCGCCGGTGCCGTGCCGCCGCCGCAGCATGGCGAGGCGGATCCGGATCTCCGCCTCGGGGGCCCCGGGGTAGATCACGTCCTCCGCGAGCTCGTCCCAGGGGAACCGCTCGAGGTCCGCGCGCTCCACGACCGCGATGACCGCCACGGCCGGCCCGGCCTCGGCGATCGCGCGGAGCACGGCGTGGCCCTGGCCGGGGTTCTCGGCGGCGTCGACCAGGACGGCCTCGGGCCCGAGCCCGAGGACGTGGGCGATCGAACGCACCGAGAGGGGCTCCGTCTTGAGGTCGAGGCGGAGGGCCTCGATCGCTGGGAGCGCCTCGCCGGGGAGTCGATCCGAGAGCAGGGCGACGACGGCCATGACGGTGTTCCCAGCCTATCGGGTCGGCATCGCGGCCGGTACCCTTGACCAGCGATGACGTCAGTCCAGCTGCTCGCATCCCACCACTGGCGCGTGCCCGCGGCGACCTTCGTCCTGCGGACCGAGGACGGCGTCTCGATCCACGGGACGCGGCTGGGCGACCACGGTGCGGCCTCGACGGCGGTGGTGCTCGCGCACGGGCTGATGGGCTGGCACCGCAAGCCGCGGTTCGCCCATCTCGCGGAACAGCTCTCGGAGTGGTTCGCCGTGTACGCCTTCGATCATCGGGGACACGGGGCGTCCGGTGGGGTGAGCGACTTCGGCGGGGCCGAGATCGCCGACGTGGAGGCGGTGGTGCGTCTCGCACGCCGGGACGGCCACGATCGGGTCGTGACGATCGGGACGTCGATGGGCGGCATCGCCGTGGTCCGGCACGCGGCGTTGCTCGGGGCCCCGGACGCGGTGGTGACGATCTCCTCGCTCGCGTACTGGGACTGGCACGCCGGAGCTCAGCCGAACGCCCGCCGGGAGTTCCATCAGCGGGTCGGGACCCCGGCCGGCCGGGCGGCCCTGCGGGCCTGGGGCGTCCGGCTGCCCGAGCGATGGGACGAGCCGGAATCGCCCGAGGAGGTCGCGGGCAAGATCGCCCCGGTTCCCCTGGTGATCGTCCACGGCCGCGACGACCACCTCTTCAGCGAGGATCACGCCCACCGCCTGTACGAGGCCGCCGGCGATCCGAAGCGGCTCCTACTGGGCGACCGGTTCGGGCACGCCGAGGACGGGCTGACCCTCGCGTTCGGCCGCCGGCTCGCCAGGATCGTGCACGAGAGCCTGGGTCTGCCGTGGTGAGGGTGCGGCTCTTCGCGGCGCTCCGCGAGCAGGCCGGGACGGGTGAGATCACCGACGTCACCGGCCGCAGCGTCGGGGAGCTCGCCGACGCGCTCTCGGCCCGGTTCGGCGAGCGGTTCGCCGCGGTGGCCGGGGTGTCGTCGTTCGTGCTCAACGGCGAGCGGGCCTCGCGGTCGACGCCGGTGGCCGACGGGGACGAGGTGGCGATCCTGCCCCCCGTGAGCGGGGGCTAGCCACCGCTCGGAGCCGGTCGCGCCACGGCCGCCGGGTAGGGCACGCCGGCCGGCGTCCGCCGCATCTCCACCACCGTCACGTACCGGGGTGCCGGCAGGATCGGCCGCGGAGCGTGGTCGTGTGGCACCTGTCCGACGTGCGCGAGGTCCGCCGATCCGGGCGGGGCGGTGGTGCGACGCAGGACTGAGACCCCGGCGGGCCCCAACACGGCCGAGAGCCCGAGCAGCGCGGTGCCGCCCAGGAACCGCCGCCGATCGATCCGCGGCGCCGTCATGGTCGGCTCACCGTGATCATCCCCTCGCCGGGGAACCCCAGGTAGGTCGCCAGGCCGCGCGAGAGATCCAGGTGCTCGCATCCGCAGACGTCGACGAGGCGGGCCCGGCAGGATCGCCGCAGGTAGGTGACCTTCACCCACTGGTTCCGCTGCCACCGGGCCTGCTCGCGGCTGGAGTAGGGCACGGCCACCAGCAGGTCCATGGTGTGGAAGATCTCACCGTTGGCGACGGTGAAGTTCGGCTGGCACTCACCGTAGCCGTAGTACGTGCCGGCCTTCGTGACCGGCGCGAAATCCCAGTCCTCGGCGGCCGGCAGGACGGGGACGACGCCGCTCGCCACGGGCGAGGGCATGGCGTCCTTGGTGGCGTTCCAGCCATTGACGGCGTAGCGGATGTTGTTCGCCCACAGGAACGCGATCTCGTGCGCGGCCAGGCCGTAGTGGTCGACGTCGTCGGCGCCGACGGTCGCGACCACGGTCTGCGGTCCGGTTCGGTACAGCGCCTCCGACGTCGTGTACTCCGTGCCGGCGGGACATCCGCCGACCGCGGTCGTGACCGAGTCGTCCCGAACCCACCGCACCGTGGGCCAGACCACCGCGTACGGTCCCCTCGGCCGCCGGGTCATGTGGATGAATTCGAGGTCGGCGCCCGGCTGGGCGAAGACCGATGCCAGCCGGTCCCGCATGGCGCGCGCCCTGCTTCCGCCGGCGAACTGCGCGACCTCGAACCAGGAGCTGTTCGTCTGCAGGCATTCGACGGCGAAGTATCGGGGGCCGGAGTGCTCGACCACGCGCGCGCGATTCTCAGGGTTGCCCTCGCGCGGTTGCCGGGGATACGTGCCGTGGGTCATCCGGCCTTGATCGTAGCGTCAGAGGTCCCAGCGAGGGAGTGGGTCGCGCGCCGCGTCGGCGAGTCGGGTGATCATCGGCAGGATCAGGTGGAGGTCGGAACCGCGGGCGACCCGGTCGAAGAGGAGGGCCAGGTCGGCGATGCCCCGGGAGGCGAGATGCCCGCCCTCGGGCGTCAGCGTCACCGTTCGAACGGGGCGACCGCCCGAGCCGAGCGCGACGGCGCCGCGAGCCGCGAGGGCCGCGAGGTGGTGGTGGGTCGCCTGGCGCGAGATCAGGAGATCGGCCGCGAGCTGGCTGGGGTAGGTGGTGCGGCGCTCGTCGACGTCCAAAAGCAGCCGAAGCTGGGTGAGGGTCAGAGCCCGCGCCCGCAGGAGGGCGTCGGCGCGGCGCTCGAGGGCGACGGCCGTTCGCTTCGTGGCGATCAGGACCGCCCACGCCTGCGTCGATCCGATCAGTGCGGATGACATCGTCGGCGCGACATCTACCACTGGCGGGTGACATCGCTGCGCGCAGCGGGTGATCACCGGCGCGGCGCGATCCGCCGAGCGTCGCGTCTGACGTAGTCGCGTCGCGGTCCCCCCGCGGCGTCACGTCACCTGCACCGCGGGGCTTCGTCACGCGACTTCAACGATCGCTGCGGAGGCGTCAGGTATCTGACGGGGCGTGCGGCGTGAACCCTCCGCGGTCGGGCCCGCGCACGCATCCCCCTCCTCACTGCGATACTGGTGCCAGGTGCGGTTCCAGCGTGTCCTGCTGATCGTGAACCCCGTCGCCCGGACGGTCTCCAAGCCCACGCTCGCCGTCATCGAGAAGGCGCTGTCCGCCGACTTCCGCCTGGAAGTCACCGAGACGAAGGAGCGCGGCCACGCGAACGAGCTCGCCGCCCAGGCGGTGCACGACGGGATCGACCTGGTGGTCGTCTTCTCCGGCGACGGCACGATCAACGAGATCGTGAACGCGCTGGCCGGCTCGGAGACCGCGCTCGGGGTGCTGCCCGGCGGCGCCACCAACATCTTCGCCCGCGCGCTCGGCCTGCCGGTCGAGCCGGTCGAGGCCACGGGCGTCCTGATCGGCAAGGCCCTGGACGATGACGCCTTCAAGCTGAACCTCGGCCGGGCCGACGGCCGGTACTTCGCGGTCAACTGCGGCGCCGGCGTGGACGCCGCCGCCATGACCCGCCTGGACGAGAAGTTCCCGAAGACCAAGTCGAAGTTCGACCGCGCGGCCTTCCGCGCCGTGGCCTGGGAGCTGCTGGTGGGCTACGCGGGCCGATCGCCGGACCTCGAGCTCACGATCGACGGCCGCCCGCCCGAGCCGTCGCTGTCGGTGATGGTCGGGCGCACCGACCCGTACACGTACTACAAGGGCATGGGGCTGCGGATGACGCCGGAGGCCTCGCTCGAGTCTGGCCTCGACGTCCTGTCCGTCCGCAAGCTCGCCCGCCGGAGCGTTCCCAGGATCGCGTGGCAGGTCTTCGGCTCCGCCCGACACGTGCACGGGCGCGACATCGACTACGTACACGACGCGTCCCACGTCCTCGTGACCGCCGGCGAGCCGTTCCCGGTGCAGGTCGACGGCGACTCGGTCGGCCTCCACCGAAGCCTGGAGATCGAGCTCGCGCGCGAGGCGCTCTGGGTCGTCGCCTGAGACCCCTCAGGGCTCGAGGCTGATGATGGTCTCCCGGCCGGCCTCGCGCTGGTGGATCCCGCACTCCCACTTCGACTTGCCCGCCCACCGTCCCGCGCGCTCCGGCTCGCCCTCGATCCGGGTCGCGCGTGCAGGGGGCGCACCCGATCGACGAGTATCCGAGGTCGTACAGCGGGTTGTGCGGAAGGTCGTTCTCGCGCAGGTACTCCCAGGTGTCGGCCCTCGTCCACGACGCCACCGGGTTGATCTTCACGATCATCCTGCCCGGCTCCAGCTCGTACTGCTCCACGAACGGCGCCGCCGCGCGGGTGGGGGAGGAGTCACGGCGGAAGGCGGTCATCCACGCGTCCAGGCCGCGGAGCGCCTCGAACATGGGACGCACCTTGTTCATCTCGCAGCATCGCTCCGGATCCCGCTCGTAGAGGCGCGGGCCGTCCATCGCCTCCTGCTGCGCGACGGTCCGTTCGCCGACGAGGTCCACCACGTTCAGCCCGAGCCGTTCGGAGAGCTGCTCCTTGAACGCGAGCGTCTCGGCGAACTGGAACCCCGTCTCCAGGAACAGGATCGGGATCTCCGGGCGGATCTGCGTGGCGAGGTGCATCACCACGGTGCCCTCGGCCTGGAAGGCCGACGCGATCGCGATCCGGTCGAGGCCCGAGCGCTCCAGCGCCCATTCGACGACCTCCTGCGGGTGCGCTCCTTCGAAGGCGTCGTTGCGCGCCGTCAACTCGTGGGCGGAAAACAGTGTCTGCACCCGAGCCCCCCTCCCGCAGGTCGCCGAGTGTACACGGGCCCCCCCGAACGCGCGAATGCACCTGCAGACGGCCGCCGACCTGGGGTTTCCGGTACGCTCGTCGTCCCCAGTACCCCGGAGAAAGGCTGACCACGCATGTCCGAGATCACCCAGATCCTGCCGCACGGTGGCACGCTCGTGAACCTCCTGGCCGACGACGCCGAGGCCGACGCGCTCCGCACCGAGGCGGCCAACCTGCCGAAGAACGTCGTCTCCCCGCGCGAGCTCGCGGACCTGGAGATGCTGGCCGTGGGGGCGCTGTCCCCGCTCACCGGCTTCCAGGGCGAGGGGGACTACCACTCGGTCCTGGACACCATGCACCTGGAGAACGGGCTGCCGTGGGCGATCCCGGTCACGTTATCGGTCGACGACGAGACGGCGCACCGCCTGGGCGGAGCCGAGGCGGTCGCGCTGACCGCGGCCGAGGGCGCCGAGCCGCTGGCGATCCTGCGGATCACCGAGATCTTCAAGCGCGATCGTTCCAAGGAGGCCCTGAGCGTCTACGGGACGGAGGAGTCCGAGCATCCAGGCGTCGCCGCGATGCAGGCGGCGGGCGAGTTCTGCGTGGCCGGCGAGCTCCGCGTCATCGCGTTGCCGCCTCACGACGACTTCCAGAGCTACCGATTCACACCGGCGCAGACGCGCGCCGCCTTCGCCGACCGTGGCTGGCGCACGGTGGTCGGCTTCCAGACCCGAAACCCCATCCACCGGGCACACGAGTACATCCAGAAGTGCGCCCTCGAGATCGTGGACGGCCTCCTGGTGCACCCACTCGTCGGCGCCACGAAGGGTGACGATGTCCCGGCGGACGTTCGCATGCGCTGCTACGAGGCACTGTTCGAGGGGTACTACCCCCAGGACCGTGCGATGGTGTCCGTGTTCCCGGCGGCGATGCGCTACGCCGGGCCCAAGGAGGCCATCTGGCACGCGATCTGCCGGAAGAACTACGGCTGCACCCACTTCATCGTGGGTCGCGATCACGCCGGTGTGGGCAGCTACTACGGGACCTACGACGCACAGAAGATCTTCGAGCGCTTCGAGCCGGGCGAGCTGGGCATCCAGACCCTGAACTTCGAGCACTCGTTCTGGTGCAACGCGTGCGAGGGTATGGCGTCGCCGAAGACCTGCCCGCACGGCGAGGAGACGCGGGTCTCGCTGTCCGGCACCAAGGTCCGCGAGATGCTCCGCAACGGCGAGCGTCCGCCGATCGAGTTCTCCCGCCCCGAGGTCGCCGACATCCTGATCGAGGCCATGCAGGGCCAGGAGGCGTGACCCTCGCCGAGCTCGTGGCGGATCGGTCCGCGCTAGGATGCCCGGGACCGGACACGCCCCAGAGCCCGACGAGCGTCCCGGAGAGCGCCCGGACGAGCCCCCCGGAGAGCCCAAGGAGAACGACCGTGACCGAAGGCAACCGAAGGATCGATCGGATCCGGGATCCCGCGTATCTCGAGGGGCTCGCGGAGCGGTCGCTCGAGGACATCCGGGTCATGCGCGAGGACTGCCTGGCCGAGCGCGAGTACCTCTCCCTGCTCCGCCGCCTCGTCCAGGGGCGGGCGGAGATCCTGAAGGCCGAGCTGGACGAGCGAGGCGCGGACGAGGACCAGGGGCCGCTGGTCGACCGGCTCGCCGCGATCCTGGCCGGCGATGAGCAGGCCGGGTCGAGCCGGGGCGAGGCGCTCAAGATCGGCGTCCCCGAGGAGGAGATGCTGCTCGCGCGCCGCCGGATCGAGCGGCTCGTCGCGGACGCCGGCATCTCCGACCCGCAGACGCTGGACGACGACCAGCTCGCCGAGGCGGTCGACATCTTGGCGCGCGAGGAGCAGACGGTCTCCGAGTCCCGCGGCGCCGTGATCTCCGTGCTCGATGCCGTGCAGGACGAGCTGAAGCAGCGGTACAAGGAGGACCCCAGCCGGGTCCTGCACTGACCGCGGCCGCGGGTACGCTCGGCGACATGACGGCCGCCGCCGCCCCGCTCGTCCGCGTCGTGCGTTCCGGGCTGGAGGAGTCGGTGCATCTCGGGCACGTCGCCGTCTGCGATGCCGACGGCCGGCTGGTCGCCTCGGTCGGCGACCCACACCGGCGGGTCTTCGCCCGCTCCTGCATGAAGCCGATCCAGGCGGCCGTGTCGCTGGCCGCGATCGGCGACCTGCGGCTCTCCGACCGCGAGATCGCCGTCATGTGCTCCTCGCACAACGCCGAGCCGATCCACCTGGGGGCGGTTCGGGCGCTGCTCAAGCGGGCCGGTCTGGGACCCGCCGCGCTTCGTACGCCGCCGGCGTGGCCGCTCGACGAGCAGGAGATGGCCCGGGCCCAGCATCGCAACCCGCAGTTCCACGATTGCTCCGGCAAGCACGCCGGCATGCTGCTCGCCTGCGTCCGCGCGGGCTGGGACCCGTCGACGTACCTCCGCCGGTCCTCTCCGCTGCAGCGTCGGGTGACGAAGGCGGTGCAGCAGGCGACCGGCGAGACCGACGTCGAGATCGGCGTGGACGGCTGCGGCGCACCCGTGCACGGCGTGGCCCTCGCGGCGATGGCCACCCTGTACGCGCGGCTCGCCGAGACGGAGCGGATGGGGCCGCTGGCGGAGACCGCGGATCGCGCGATCGAGGCGATGCTGGCCGAGCCGTACCTCGTCGGCGGGCGTGAGCGGGACGACACCGCGATCATGGAGGTCACCGGCGACGTCGTCGCAAAGGAGGGCGCCGAGGCGCTGAACTGCGCCGCGGTGCTGTCCTTGGGTCTGGGCGTCGCGGTCAAGATCGCCGACGGTGGGTACCGGGCGGCCGGCCCCGCGTTGGTGCACGCGTTGGAGCAGATGGGTGGCCTCGAGCCGTCGCACCTCGGCGCGCTCGCCGATCGCCTGCATCCACCGGTGATGGGCGGGGGCGAGCCGGTCGGTCGGCTGGAGCCGGTATTCACGCTGCGCCGCAGGTGAACCTCCGGGTCCCCGGTACCATCGATCCATGAGCATCGCGAGCCCGCGCGTGGCGGTCATGAGCGTGCACACTTCGCCCACCGATCAGCCGGGCACCGGCGACTCGGGAGGGATGAACGTCTACATCCGGGCGGTGGCCGAGCGGCTCGCCGCCCGCGGCGTGGAGGTCGACATCTTCACGCGCCGGCGCGGTGGCGACGAACCCGAGGTCGCGGAGCTCGGCGATGGCGTCAGGATGCTCGCGGTGAAGGCGGGTCCGTGCACGCCGGTGCCCAAGTCCGACCTGCCCCGGTACCTGCCTGAGTTCCTCGGCGGCGTCCTGCGCGTGGCGCACGAGGGCGGCCGGGGCTACGACATCGTGCACAGTCACTACTGGTTGTCCGGGTGGATCGGCCGCAGCGCCAAGGAGACGTGGCACGTGCCGCTCGTGGCCTCGTTCCACACGCTGGGCAAGGTGAAGAACTACTCGCTCGCCCGCGGCGAGCGACCCGAGCCGTCCGCCAGGCTCGCAGGGGAGGAGCGGGTGATCGCCGAGGCCGACCGCATCCTCGCGCCCACGCCGACCGAGGCGGCGCAGCTCGTGGGGCTGTATCACGCGACCCCCGACCACATCCGCATCGTGCCGCCCGGCGTCGACCACACGCTCTTCTTCCCGCGCGACCGGGCGCAGGCGCGCGAGCGCCTGCACCTCACGGGGGTGCGCCTCGTGCTGTTCGTCGGCCGGCTGCAGCCCCACAAGGGTCCGGACGTCGCGGTCCGAACGCTGGCCGAGGCCATGACCCGGGATCCGGAGGGGACGCTCGACGTCGTTCTGGCGGTCGTCGGGGGCCCGAGCGGCTCCGGTCACGGCGAGGAGGTCGTGCGCCTGATGGAGCTCGCCACCGCGCTCGGGGTCGCGGAGCGCGTCATGCTGTTCCCGCCGCAGCCGCAGGCTCGACTGGCAGACTTCTACGCCGCGGCCGACGCGGTGCTGGTGCCGTCGAGGTCCGAGTCATTCGGATTGGTCGCGCTGGAGGCGCAGGCCTGCGGCACGCCGGTGATCGCTGCCGCCGTGGGCGGACTCCGCTTCGTGGTGGAGGAGGGCGTCGGTGGGCTTCTCGTCGAAGGCCACGATCCCGCGGACCACGCCACGCGGCTGCTCAGCGTCCTGGCCGATCCCATGGAGGCAGCTCGGATGGGGCGCGACGGGGCCCAGCAGGCGCTGCGCTTCACCTGGGACGCGACGGCGCAGGAGATCCTCGGCGTGTACCGGGAGTTGATGCCGGGCTGATCGGGCGTCCTCCCTGCCCCCCGCCCGCCCGTCGCGATCCGGACGGGCGTGTTCTTGTCACTCTTTGTCCTGGGGCTCCGACCAGCACGTATATGCCCTGTGCTGGGAGAACGACGGGTTGACCGTCGAACGAGCCCGTCGCTATCGTTCGCCTCGCTCCAAGCAGTCGATGCGAGTCGGCGCGGGGAGTCGGAACGGACGTTCGAAGAGCCGCAAGGCCGATCGAGCGAGTCGCACTGAACGGCCCTTGGCCGGACGGTCGGCGCCCGAACCGATGCCGATCCGGGTCGCTGGCAGAGGTTGCTTGGGGCGCCAGAGCCCGAGAGGCTGATGGTGGCTGGGAGCTTCGGTTCCCGGCGAGCCGGAGGTCTCTCGGGTTCTGTCGTTCCTCCCGCCTTCTGGCCGCCTTCCGGTCGCGGTCCCGTGGGGTACGGTCTGGCTCATGGAAGGGTCCGAGCGTCCGGCGCGCCGCACCCGTGCCGAGGCCGCTCGCGACGCGTCCGAGCGCCGCGAGCGCATCATCGAGGCCGCGATGCGACACTTCGCCGAGCACGGCTACCGCAGTGGTCGCGTCGAGGACATCGCGGCCGAGGTCGGCGTGGCCAAGGGCACGGTCTTCCTGGACTTCGGCTCGAAGGAGGGTCTGTTCCTGGCGGCATATCAGCGCGCCGTCTCCACGCTGCCGGCGTGGTTGGACGCCCCCGAGGAGATCGTGGCAGAGGGATTCTGGGCGATCCTGGAGTGGTGGCTGGACCGCACCGAGGAGTTCGTGAACGCGGACTGGGTGCCGAACCGGGTCGCGATGATCGGCCGCTACGACACCGGGCTGGGGCTGCGGCGTCCGATCGACCGCTTCATGCGGAGCGAGGATCCCTACGGCACCCTCGAGTTCGTGGAGTTCGGGGTGCGGCGGGAAGAGCTTCGCGGCGACGTGGATGCCGAGATGATGGCCTCGATGCTCGACTGGGTGGCGGAGCGGTTCCAGGACGCGCTCGCCTCCGAGGAGCTCGATCCGGGGCTGATCCATCGCAAGCCCGAGGCTCCGGAGCGGCGGGCGCTGCGCATCAAGGAGTTCACGCAGGTGCTGCGGACGGGGATCGCCACTCCGTGACCGACGTCGGGACGCCGGCTCCTGCGGCCGGGCATCCTCCGGATCGCCCACCATCCGTGGTTCCGCCACCTCGCCACGCGAACGGCTCCGGGCCGCGCCGTCGCCTCCCGGTTCGTCGCCGGGGAGACCCTCGCGGAGGCCATGGCCGCCGCGCGGGACCTCGATCGCGGCCGGATCAGCTCGATGCTCGACCACCTCGGCGAGAACGTCAGCTCGCCCGACCAGGCGCTGCGGGCCCGGCAGGCCTACCTCGCGGCGCTGGCAGCGATCGCCGAGGCGGACACGCTCGACTGCGCGATCTCCGTGAAGCTCACGCAGCTCGGTCTCGACGAGGGCGCCGAGGCGTGTCGCTGTCGAACCTCGGGCCGATCCTGGACGCGGCCGCCGGGGCCGGCACGCGGGTGGAGATCGACATGGAGAGCCACGGCTACGTCGACCGCACCCTCGAGGTCGCCGCGGTCGCCCACGCCCGGTATCCGAAGGTCGGGCTGGCGCTGCAGGCGTACCTGCGCCGGACCGCCGGCGATCTCGACCGGCTGCCCGGCGGGGATGCGCGTGCGGCTCGTGAAGGGCTCCTACCTCGAGCCGCGCGACGCTCGTCCTCCCCGACAAGCGCGAGGTCGACCGAAGCTTCGCCGCGGCTGTTCACGACGCTGCTCGCGCGGGGCCACCCGATCGACGCCGCGACGCACGATCCCGCGCTGATCGACGGGGTGCGCCGGCGCGTGGAGGAGGCAGGGAACGGCTGGTCACGGGTGGAGTTTCAGATGCTGTACGGTGTGCGCCGGGACCTCCAGGCCTCGCTCGCGCGGGAGGGGTATCCGGTCCGCGTGTACGTCCCGTACGGCACGGAGTGGTACCCGTACCTCACCCGGCGGCTCGCCGAGCGTCCCGCGAACCTGTGGTTCTTCGCGTCGAACCTGCTGAGGAGCGCCAGATGAG
Source organism: uncultured Actinomycetes bacterium (assembly GCA_963832225.1). Taxonomy (GTDB): domain Bacteria; phylum Actinomycetota; class UBA4738; order UBA4738; family HRBIN12; genus JALYMB01. Next base: position 350,033 of record CAWHTI010000014.1, on the reverse strand, counting down.
GAGCACCGGATGAGAGGTACGGGATGACCGATCGCAAGGTCGCTCTGCTCGGGGGCGGCAAGATGGGCGAGGCGCTCATGTCCGGTCTGATCAGATCCGGCGGGCGCTCGGTGGACGAGATCATGGTGACCTGCCGCCGCGAGGAGCGCGCGCGCGAGCTGGCGGGCAAGTACGGCGTCACCGCGTCGCTCGACAACGCCGAGGCCGCCCGGTGGGCGAACGTGCTGGTGCTGATGGCCAAGCCGCAGGACATGGAGGTGCTGCTGGAGCAGATCCGCGCGGACGTGACCGCCGACGACCTGGTGATCAGCTTCGCGGCGGGCATGCGGACCTCCTTCGCGGAGAAGCACCTGCCCGCCGACGTGCCGGTCGTGCGCGTGATGTCGAACGTGCCGGTCATGGTCGACGAGGCGATGAGCGTGGTGGCGGCCGGCGCGCGCGCCGAGGACAAGCACCTCGCGATCGCCGAGGAGCTGCTCGGCTACGTGGGCAAGGTCCTGCGACTGCCGGAGGTGCACCTGGACGCCGTCACCGCCACCAGCGGCAGCGGCCCGGCGTACTTCTTCCTGCTGGCCGAGGCCATGATCGAGGCGTGCATCCTGCTGGGCCTGTCCCGCGACGTCGCGACCGAGCTGATCATCCAGACGATGCTGGGTTCGGCGAAGATGCTGCGCGACACCGGCAAGCATCCGGTGGAGCTCCGCGAGATGGTGACGTCGCCCGGGCGGCACCACGATCGCGGCGATCCGCCACCTGGAGGAGGCCGGCGTGCGCGCCGCGTTCCTCAACGCGATCGACGCGGCACGACACCGCAGCGCGGAGCTCGCGCAGGGCGGCGAGGACGACTGAGGGTGGCGGTCCCGCCGCCCCCGGAGAACGAACGAGCGCAACGAGACGAACCGAGGAGACCGACGACATGGGACGAGGAGACCGGGCGAGGGTGCGCTGGGCGCACGACCGGCAGCGCAAGCTGAAGGAGCGGCAGCAGCGCGCCGCCAAGGAGCGGGCGACCGAGCGAAAGGCCGCGAAGAAGCGGTGACGATCGGCTACGCCTGGCGCGCGGATTTCACGAACGCCGAGGTGAACGAGCTCCACGCCGAGGCGTTCGAGACCCGCGTGTTCGCCGAGACCGAGTGGGACTGGGCGCGCATGTGCGGCGAGCACAGCCTCGGCTGGGTCGTGGCGAGGACGAAGGACGCCGCGCTCGTCGGATTCGTGAACGTCCCCTGGGACGGCCTGGTGCACGCGTGGATCCAGGACACGATGGTCGCACGGGCGGCGCGGCACCGGGGGGTCGGCACCCAGCTCGTGGCCCTCGCGGTGGCGGAGGCTCGCGGCGCGGGATGCGAATGGCTGCACGTCGACTTCGACGACCATCTCCGCGCGTTCTACTTCGACGCCTGCGGGTTCGCACCCACCAACGCCGGCCTGATCGCCCTGTAGCTCGCCCCTGGTCAGGTGCCCGGCGTCGTGCGGGCGGCGAGGCGGTTGCGGAGCGTCCCGATCCCCTCGGCCGAGAGCTCGATCGCGGCGCCCGGCCACAGGTCGCGCGCCGCGTTCGGGAACGGGGCCAGCGCGAACGCGTCGCCGCGCTCCAGCAGGGCCTCGCGGCTCGACGCGCCGATCAGGCCGAGCAGGCTCTGGGACGTTCCGTTGAGATTGCCCTTCGCGAGCGAGGCGCCGTCGATCCGCACGTCCACGAAGACGGTCTGCGGGTCCAGCTCGTCGGCCGTGACGATGCACGGTCCCAGCGAGAGCGGCAGGCCGTCGTCGTGCTCGACGGGATCGCCGGTGGCGCTGCGCGCCGCCCAGTCGTTCACGAGCGTGTAGCCGAACACGGACGCCGTGGCCTCCTCCCGCGAGAACGCGCGGCCCTCCCGTCCCAGCACCGCGGCGATCTTGGGCTGGTACGCCAGCCAGGCCGCGCCCGCGGGCCACGCCACCTCGTCCTCGGGGGCGACGATCCGCCGCTCGCCGCCGAGCCCGTCGGGCATCAACAGGGACCGCGGGAACAGGGGCGGCAGCAGGCGTGGTCGCGCCACGCGGGACGCGTGTGCGTCGTCGCGCTCCAGGGCACCGCGGGCGGCGTCCATCACGCTGCCTCCGCTCGACGCGACCAATGCCTCCAGGGTGGTGGGGAAGGCCGGATGCCCGACGACGTCGGGCAGGTCGACCACCTCACCCTCGAGGATCGCTCCCAGTCGCCGGTGCCCCCGCCGGTCGTAGGTGACGAGCCTCATCAGGGAGCCGAATCGTACGCCCCCGGACCCGCCGAGTCTCCAGTTCGGGCGGCCGATCCCCGGGTCAGGACTCCCCCTGGGCGCGGCACCGGAGGCTCGGCTACCATCCCGGTGCACGACCAGCGGGTTCCCGCGCGTTGCTCGGACTCGAGGAGGCTCCCATGGCTCAGAAGTTCCGCATCACCTACGCCACCATGTCCGCGGACAACGAGGAGCTGCAGGCCGCCTACGACGCGGCGGCCGAGCGCGCGAAGGCGGAGCTCGGCAAGGAGTACCCGGTCATCGTGAACGGCGAGGAGCGCTGGCGCGACGAGAAGTACGAGGAGCCGTCGCCGATCGACAAGGACCTGACCATCGGGCGCTTCTCGCAGGCCACGACCCAGGACGTCGACGACGCCGTCGCGGCGGCGAAGGCGTTTCAGCTCGAATGGGACCGGATGGGGTGGCAGGAGCGCGTGCGCATCATGCGCGCCGTCGCCGACATCATGGAGGAGCGGGTCTTCGACCTCGCGGCCCTGATGGCCTACGAGGTGGGGAAGAACCGGCTCGAGGCCCTCGGCGACGTCCAGGAGACCGCCGAGCTGATCCGCTGGAACGCCGACGAGGTCGACAAGCACGACGGCTTCCGCGTCCCCATGAGCGGCATGGGTGCCGCCGGCGACTACTACGACGTCCTGCGCCCGCATGGCGTGTGGGCCGTCATCAGCCCGTTCAACTTCCCCATGGCGCTGTCGGGCGGACCCTCCAGCGGCGCGCTCGTGGCCGGCAACACGGTGGTGCTGAAGCCCTCGAACCAGGGCGCGCTGCTCGGCTACAAGCTGTACGAGTGCTACCGCGACGGCGGCGTTCCACCGGGCGCGTTCCACCTCGTCATCGGTCGCGGCGCCACCGCCGGCGACCACCTGTGGCATCACCCCGACGTGAACGGCGTCACGTTCACCGGCTCGTACCCCGTGGGCATGGACATCTACAAGCACTTCACCACCGACGTCCCGAAGCCCGTGATCTGCGAGATGGGCGGTAAGAACCCCACGATCGTCACGAAGAACGCCGACCTCGACAAGGCCACCGACGGCGTGCTGCGGAGCGCGTTCGGATTCGGCGGGCAGAAGTGCTCGGCCTGCAGCCGCGTCTATGTGGAGCGCGAGGTCTACGACGACTTCCTGTCGCAGCTGAAGTCGAAGACCGAGAAGATCAAGGTCGGCAACCCGATCGAGCGTGACGTGTACATGGGGCCCATCATCAACGAGCCGGCGATGGAGACCTACGAGGAGGCCGCCGAGGAGGCGCGCAAGCACGGCACGATCGTCACCGGCGGCCAGCGCATCACCGAGGGCGACTTCGCGCGCGGCCTGTTCGTGGAGCCGACGGTCGTGGAGGCGCCCGAGGACAGCTGGCTGTGGCGCAAGGAGCTGTTCGTGCCCTTCGTCGCGGTCGGCGCCTTCGACGAGCTCGACGACGCGATCGACCGGGCGAACGACACCGAGTACGGGCTCACCGCCGGGCTCTTCAGCGAGGACCAGACGGAGATCGACGAGTGGCTCGACCGGATCCAGGCCGGCGTGGTGTACGTGAACCGCCGGGCCGGATCCACCACCGGCGCGTGGCCCGGCGTGCAGCCCTTCGGCGGCTGGAAGGGCTCGGGCACCACCGGCAAGGCCGGCGGCGGTCCCTACTACGTCCTGCAGTACCTGCGCGAGCAGTCGCGGACGGTGATCTCGGAGTGAGCGTCCAGCAGACCGACCTCACCTTCGACGCGCTGGCGGCGCACAGCGGCCCGAAGCTGATCACCGAGCTGCCCGGGCCCGAGGCGCGCGCCCGGATCGAGCGTGACGGCCGCGTGACGTCGCCCTCGCTGCCGCGCGCGTACCCGTTCGTTCCCCGGCGCGGCGCCGGCTCCATCGTGGAGGACGTGGACGGCAACATCTTCCTGGACATCAACGCCGGCATCGCGGTCACGTCCACGGGCCACTGCCACCCGAAGGTGGTCGAGGCCGTGCAGCGCCAGGCCGCCGAGCTGCTCCACTACTCGGCGAGCGACTTCTACCTCCCGGTGTACGCGGAGGTGGCAGAGCGCCTGGCCGCCGTCGCGCCGTTCGGCGGCGAGCCCGCGCGGGTGTTCCTGTCGAACTCCGGCACGGAGGCGGTCGAGGCGGCGATCAAGCTCGCGCGGTTCAGCACCGGACGGCAGTACCTGATCGGGTTCTACGGGTCGTTCCACGGGCGCTCGATGGGATCGGTGACGCTCACCGCCAGCAAGGCGAAGTACCGCTCGAACTTCGGCCCGATGCTGCCGAGCGTGTACCACTCGTTCTACGGGGACTTCGAGTACCTGGAGGAGGTCCTGTTCACGCGCATGGTGTCGCCCGACGAGGTCGCGGCGATCGTCGTGGAGTCATGGCTCGGCGAGGGCGGGTACGTGCTGCCCTCGGAGGGTTGGTTCCGGTACCTGCGGGACCTGTGCGATCGCCACGGGATCCTGCTGGTCTGCGACGAGGTGCAGTCCGGCATGGGCCGCAGCGGCACGATGTGGGCGATCGAGCAGGAGGGCGTGGTGCCCGACGTCGTCACGGCCGGCAAGGGCATCGCGAGCGGCCTGCCGCTCGGCGCCATGATGGCCCGTGACGACGTGATGAGCTGGGAGCCCGGCGCGCACGGCTCCACGTACGGAGGCTCGCCGGTACCGTGCGCGGCGGCGCTCGCCACCTTCGATGTGATCGAGGACGAGGGGCTGATGGCCAACGCGTCCACCGTCGGCGAGATCTTCCTCGCCGGGCTGCGCGACGTCGCCGGGCGCCATCCGATCCTCACCGAGGTCAGAGGACGTGCGCTGTGGATCGGCCTGTCGTTCGCCGACCACGACACCTCGGTCGCCGTCGAACAGGCCTGCTTCCGTCGGGGGCTGCTCGCGCTCGGATGCGGGGACGACGCGATCCGGATCTCGCCGCCCCTGATCTTCCGCGAGGACCAGGTGCGCGCCGCCCTCGAGGTCTTCGAGGAGGCCGTCGCCGAGGTCGAGGCGGCCGGCTCGTAGCGATGCCGTGAGCTCGCTCGTCGACGCCCTCAACGTGGACTGCCGCGATCCGCGGCTGCTCGCCGACTTCTGGTCGGCGGTGCTCGGCTACCGGCAAGAAGACGCAGATGAGGACGCCGACGAGGAGAGCGCCTCGATCGTCCCGGCCGAGGGCGCCACCGGCTGGACGATGCTGTTCTTCGTGGTGCCGGAGGGCAAGTCGGTGAAGAACCGCCTGCACCTGGACCTGTCGCCGCCCGAGACGATGGCGGCCGAGGTCGAGCGTCTGGTCGCCGCCGGCGCCACCGTGCAGGGTCGCGTCGACGAGGGCGGCAGCTTCTGGACCGTGATGCTCGACCCGGAGGGCAACGAGTTCTGCGTCCTGCGCGGTCCCGGCGACGACCCCCCGAAGGCGCGTCCTTCGTGACCGCGTCCAAGGTGACGACGATGCAGGAGGCGGTGCGCGAGCTCGTGCACGACGGCGACACGGTCGCGATCGAGGGCTTCACGCATCTGATCTGCTTCGCGGCGGGCCACGAGATCATCCGGCAGGGCCGCAGGGACCTGACCCTCGCGCGCATGACGCCCGACGTCGTGTACGACCAGATGATCGGCGCCGGCGTCGCCCGCAAGCTGATCTTCAGCTGGATGGGCAATCCGGGTGTCGGCAACCTCCATGCGGTCCGGCGCAGGATCGAGCATGCGGATCCCGCGCCGCTCGAGATCGAGGAGTACTCGCACTTCGGCATGGTCTCGCGCTACATGGCCGGCGCCGCGAACCTGCCCTTCTTCCCCCTGCGCAGCTATTACGAGTCCGACATCCCGAACGTGAATCCGAAGATCGTGCCGATGACCTCTCCCTACGACGAGCACGACCAGGTGTACGTGGTGCCGCCCCTGAAGCCCGACGTGACGATCGTGCACGCGCAGCGGGCCGACGCGGGCGGCGACGCACAGATCTGGGGCCTGCTCGGGTGCCAGAAGGAGGCCGCCTTCGCCGCCGAGCGAACGATCGTCGTCGTCGAGGAGGTCGTCGACGAGTCCGTGATCCGTGGCGATCCGAACCGCACCGTGATCCCGGGCCTCGTGGTCGATGCCGTCGTGGAGGAGCCCTTCGGCTGCCATCCCAGCTTCGCGCAGGGGTACTACGACCGCGACAACGCGTTCTACCTGGCGTGGGATGCGATCGCGAAAGATCCGGAGTCGCTGGACGCGTGGCTGCGCGAGTGGGTGCACGGCACCGCCAACCACGCCGAGTACGTGGAGCGGATGGGTGACGCGCACTGGGACTCGCTGCGACCCGAGGAGGCGCTCTCCGGCCAGGTGAACTACGGACGGTACGCGTGAGCGACGATGCGACGCCGGGCTACTCGAAGTCGGAGATCATGATCGCGGCGAGCGCGCGGCAGCTCGCCGGCGCGGCGAACTGCTTCGTCGGCGTGGGGCTGCCGAACATCGTGTGCAACCTGGCGCAGCGCACGGTCGCGCCGCAGCTGCAGCTCGTCTACGAGTCCGGCGTCTTCGGCGCCCGCCCGGAGCGGCTCCCGCTGTCGATCGGCGATCCCACGCTCGCCACGGGGGCGACGGCCATCACCAGCATGTTCGAGCTGTTCGCGCTCTACCTGCAGGCTGGGCTGATCGACGTCGCGTTCCTGGGAGGTGCGCAGATCGACCGGCACGGGAACCTCAACACGACCGTGATCGGCGACTACGACCACCCGAAGGTCCGGTTGCCCGGATCGGGAGGAGCCTGCGAGATCGCGATCCACGCCAAGCAGATCCTGGTGATCATGCGGCAGGCCTCCCGCTCGTTCGTCGACCGGATCGACTTCCGGACCTCGCCGGGCCATAGCGGCGACCCGGCGCACGACGCCGCCCGCGGCTGGCACGGCAGCGGCCCGACGAACGTCGTCACCGACCTCGGGACCTACGTCTTCGACGAGGCCACCGGCGAGATGATGCTCGCCACCCTGCACCCCGGCGTCACGCTCGAGGACGTGCGGGCGAGCATGGGGTGGGAGCCGATGGTGGCCGGCGACGTCGGCACGACGCCCCCGCCGACGGCGGAGGAGCTCCGCCTGATCCGCGAGGAGCTCGACCCGGGCGGCGCGTACACGAAGTAGGTAGGCTCGGGCATCGTGGATGAGCGCGACCGGCCGCCGGGCGAGGAGACCGACACCCCCTGGGCGAGCCAGCCCGACGGCGAGGAAGCCGAGCCCGAGTGGGCCGAACAGATCCGGTCCGCCCGGCGGAACCGGGGCGCGAAGCTCCGTGAGGTCTACGCCACGTTCGCCGACGAGCCGACGCCGCTCGACGACGAGGCCGATCCCGAGTGAGCCACGTCTTCCCCCGGGTCCTCGACCGCGAGTTGCCGACCGCCGTTGCGGCCGAAGGGGTGTGGATCACTGCGGCGGACGGGAAGCGCTACCTGGACGCGGCCGGGGGCGCCGTCGTCGTCAACGTCGGCCACGGCGACACCTCCCTCGTCGAGGCGGCGACGCGGCAGCTCCGGCGCACGCAGTACGTGCACGGCACGATGTTCACCACCGAGGCCCTGGAGTCCTACGCCGAGGAGGTCGCCGGGCTGCTGCCGATGGACGGCGCCAGGATCTATCCGGTCTCCGGCGGGTCCGAGGCCGTCGAGACCGCGCTGAAGATGGCGCGGACCTACCACCTCGCCCGGGGCGAGGGGAGCCGCACGGCGGTGATCGCGCGGCGCACCTCGTACCACGGCAACACGCTGGGAGCGCTGGACGCGTCCGGCAAGGAACCGCTGCGCAGGCCGTACACGCCGTGGCTCGGCCGGTTCCTGCACGCCCCGCCGGCCTACGAGTATCGGTGCGAGAACCCGGCTCATCCGCAGGGCTGCGATCGGTGGCACGCAGGCGAGCTCGAACGGATGATCCAGCAGACGGGGCCCGAGCACGTGGCCGCGTTCATCGCGGAGCCGGTATCGGGCGCCACGCTCGCCGCGGCGGTGCCGTGTGACGGGTACTGGCCGGCGATCTCGGAGGTGTGCCGGCGTCACGGCGTGCTGGTGATCGCCGACGAGGTGATGACGGGCTTCGGCCGGACCGGCCGGTGGTTCGGCGCCGACCACTGGGATCTGCGCCCCGACATCCTGACCGCCGGCAAGGGCACCACCGGGGGCTACGTGCCGTTCGGGTTCGCGGCGGCCACGAACGACGTGTTCGAGGCCGTTGCCGACGTCGGCTTCACGCACGGCTTCACGTGGTCGCACAACGCCCTGGGGGCGGCGGTGGGGAGCGCGCTGATCCGGCGGCTTCGCGACGACGACCTGGTGGATCGGTCGCGGATCGTGGGGGAGCGCGTGCGCGCGGATCTGGCCGCGGCTCTCGACGGCTGTGCGGCGGTGGGGGATGTGCGCGGCCTCGGACTGATGGTCGGCATCGAGCTCGTGCGCGATCGTGGAACGAAGGAGCCGATCCCGCGTGCCGAGCGCATCACCGAGCGGGTGCTGGCCGCGGCACGCGAGGCCGGGCTCCTGCTGTACTCCAGCACCGGACACGCCGACGGCACCAACGGCGATCTGCTGATGGTGGGACCGCCCTTCGTCATCGCCGACGATGAGGTGGTCACCCTCGTGGAGCGAACGGCGTCGGCGATCCGGTCGGTGGTGTGAGCGGCTCCGTCGCGCTGATCGTCGAGCCGAAGGCCGGTCGCTACGACCACGGCCCCCAGCACCCGCTGCGCCCGGAGCGCGTGCTGCTCACCTGGGAGCTGTTGCGCGCATGCGGCCTAGACGCCGCCCCCGGCGTGACCGTCCTTGGAGCGGATCCGGCCGGTGACGACACGATCGGGCTGGTCCATACCGCCGAGTTCATCGACGCGACGCGCAGGGCGGGACACGGCGAGGACGGCGACTGGCGGCGCTTCGGCTACGGCCCGGGGGACAACCCGATCTTCTCGGACATGCACGAGGCCGCCGCCGTCGTCTGCGGCGCCTCGGTGGCGGCCGCGCGCGAGGTCGTGGAGGGCCGGGCCGCGCATGCGTTCAACGCGGCGGGTGGCCTGCACCACGCGATGCCGGACCGCGCCTCCGGCTTCTGCGTGTACGACGACCCGGCGGTGGCGATCGCGTGGATGCTCGCACGGGAGGGCGTCGAACGCGTGGCCTACGTCGATGTCGACGTGCACCACGGCGACGGCGTCCAGTCGATCTTCCTGCGCGATCCTCGCGTGCTCACGGTCTCGATCCACGAGTACGCGCCTGGATTCGGGTTCTTCCCCGGCACGGGGTCGGCCTCCGAGCGGGGAGCGGGGCCGGGGGAGGGCTCGGCCGTCAACGTGCCGCTCGCGCCGGGCACCGACGACGACGGATGGCTTCGAGCCTTCCGGGAGACAGTGCCGCCGGCGGTCCGCGCGTTCGGCCCCGACGTGCTCGTGACCCAGCTGGGATGCGATACCCATCGCACGGATCCGCTCGCCCACCTCAACCTCACCACGCAGGCGTACCGCGAGGCCGCAACCGAGCTCCACGAGCTCGCGCACGAAGCGGCGGGCGGGCGCTGGGTGGCCACCGGCGGCGGCGGATATCAGTGGGCCTCGGTGGTGCCGCGCGCCTGGACGATCTACGCCGCCGAGATGATCGGCGTCCCCGTCGCCGACGAGCTGCCCGCCTCGTGGATCGAGCTCGCCTCCGGCCTCGCCGGCGAGCCGGTTCCGGCGACGTTCAGCGAGGGACCGTCGTGATCACCAGCACGCGGCTCGTCTGCACGCTCGGACCTGCGAGCGCCTCGCCGAAGATGGTCCGCGGGATGGCCGGGGCCGGGGCCACCGTGTTCCGGGTGAACGTGTCGCACGGCACCCCCGCCCAGCACGCGCGCAGCGTGCGGCTCGTGCGGGAGGCGGAGGCCGAGACCGGCCGGGTCCTGGCGGTGCTGGCGGACCTTCCCGGCCCCAAGGTGCGGCTCGGCCCGGTATCGCCGGACCCGCTCCTGATCCGGCCCGGTCGGCCGTTCCGGTTGCGGCCCGGCGGCCCGGGCGATGAGGGCGGCGCGGCCACGACCTATCCGGGCCTGGCCGGCGACCTGCGCCCAGGCGACCGGGTGCTGCTGGCCGACGGGGCCGTGGAGCTGACCGTGACCGCGATCGACGGCGAGGAGGTCGTGACCGAGTGCGTGCGCGGCGGGACCCTCCGGTCCCGTCAGGGCGTGAACGTGCCGGCCGAGCGCCTCGGCCTGCCCGCCGTGACCGACCGGGACCGGGAGGCGCTCGGACGGATGCTCGATCTCGAGGTCGACCTGGTGGCGCAGTCCTTCGTCCGGGAGGCGGCGGACATCGCCGAGCTCCGCTCGCTGATGGGTGCGCGCGCCGTGCCTATCGTGGCGAAGATCGAGACGAAGCCGGCGGTGGAGGCGATCGACGGGATCTTGGAGGTCACCGACGCGCTGATGGTCGCCCGGGGCGATCTGGGGGTGGAGCTGCCCATGGAGGAGATCCCGCTGTTGCAGAAGGATCTGATGCGGGCGTCGCGGGCCGCGGGCCGGCCCGTCGTGGTCGCGACGCAGATGCTGGAGTCGATGATCCGGGCTCCCCGGCCGACGCGGGCCGAGGCAACGGACGTCGCGAACGCGGTGCTGGACGGCGCGGACGCGATCATGCTGTCGGGCGAGACCGCCATCGGCGAGTTCCCGTTCGAGGCCGCATCCGCGGCCATCCGGATCGCGAGGGCGGTCGAGTCGCGGGGCGACGAGTACCGTGCCGCGCTCCCCCCGTGCGTGCACCAGGGCGAGGCCGCGGCCGTCGCTCACGCCGCAGCCGCGATCGCCGGAGGTGAGTCGGGGCTCGCGGCGATCGCCTGCTACACCGAGACCGGCCGGACGGCACGCCTGCTCTCCGCGGAGCGGCCACCCGTGCCCATCGTCGCGTTCATCCCCGATCCTGCTGTCCGCCGCGCCAACGCGCTCCTGTGGGGTGTCACGACGCTGCCGGCCGGCGTCCCGGACGACACCGACGGGATGATCGCGCTCATGGACGAGGGCCTGCGGGGCAATGGCGTTGCCGTCGGCGACACGGTGGTGATGGCCGCATCGTCCCCAGCCGGCCGTAGCCACACGAACATGCTGAAGGTGCATCGCATCGGCGAGCCGGTGCGCTGAAGGCGGTCAGCTCTCCTTCGATGGGCTATCGCTTCGCTACTTGAGCCCTATGCGGCCGGGCGCCTGCGGGGATCGCCCGCCATGGCCCGGCTCGAGGGTTGACCCGGCAGCATGCCGACGATCGCGAACCGTTCGCCCTCGAACAGGACGTGGTCCAGATGCGGGTCCTCGTGGTGGACGGCGACCGCGAAGTGGGTCCCGTCCGATCGGACGTCCTCGTACTCGAGGCGGGAGAGCGAGATCGCAAACCTGCACCGGTCATCGCTACATTCACATCGGTAGGTGTCCAGCGGCCTGCCGTCGCCGACCCGGTCGACCATCGCCTCGATCCACTCGTTGATATCCCTCGAGTGGATCTGGGTCGCCACGTCGTCCCGGCGTCTGTCACCCATCAACGGACGCATCCGTTCGAGCGCCCTGCTGCTGATCCAGAAGGTCGGCGTTCCCGGTGAGGTCGAAGACGGTGCGCACGATGCCGCTCGCGTTGACGACGGCGAGGCGGCCGCCCCGCTCGCGCAGGCGCTGCGCGGTGTCCAGGACGACGCGGAGGCCGGACCGATCGAAGAAGTTCAGGTGCTGCAGGTCGAGGACGACGCTCGCGCACCCGTCCCGCTCCACGCGGCCCAGTCGCTCCTGCAGCGCCGGCGCCGACATGAGGTCGAGCTCGCCGGCGAGGTAGAGCCGGATCACCCCGTTCCTGCGGTTGGTGCGGACCGAGAACCTCGTGTTGCCGTGCGATCCGAAGCGGCGGGCCATCTGTGCCTCCCGACGAGGTCATCGACCCCGGGACATCGGGGCCGAGCTGCGCGGCCGGGTGGCTGAGACCGTGAACACCAGAGCAGACCGTGTGGCTGGGGTCTCTACAATGATGCTAGGCCCGAGCACGTGGACTGGCAACGAGGCCGCCGCTATTTGATGGGCCCCATCGCGGGGCCGTATCCTGTCTACAGCTCGCCATGGAAGCAGGGACGCCTTATCGTCTCCGCATCCTCGTCGCCGATGGGCGCACGGGACGACGGCACCAGGTCACCCAGGTGGTGACATCTCTCGGCCACGACGTGATCCCCCGCGAGACCGACCTGGCCGACGTGGGGCCCGTGACGGCCGCCGAGCGGCCCGACGTCGCGATCGTGATCGTGGGAGAGAGCTCGGAGCGGGCTCTGGGCCTGATCGACGGGATCGTGCGCCAGGCCCACTGCCCGGTGATCGCCTATCTGGACGTCGACGATCAGGGATTCATCCGCGAGGCGGCCAAGCGGGGGATCTTCGCCTACGTCACCGAGGGTTCGCAGGAGGAGATCCAGAGCCGGATCGACATCGTGCTGCATCGCTTCGCCGAGTATCACGACCTGGAGGGGGCGTTCGCGCGCAGGGCGGTGATCGAGCAGGCCAAGGGCATCCTGATGGAGCGACATTCGCTCGACGCTCGCGCCGCCTTCGACAAGATCCGAGATTCCGCACGCCGGACGAACCGGCGGGTGATCGACATCGCCGAGTCCGTGATCGAGAGCCACCCGCTGCTGCCCGCCGTGTCCGGCGATCGCGATCCCGACGACGAGGCTGTCCGGCGCTCGATCGACATGGAGCCCTGATCGGAGGATCTCACTCGAGGTCGACGGCCTCCGGCTCCCGGGCGTCCGGATCGATCGCGAGCAGGAGCTCCTGTTGGACGTGGCCGAGCAGGACGTACAGATCGAACCCCGCCGCCGCAGGCCCATCGTCCTCGAGGTGGTCGAACGTATCGTCCTCGGTGACGCCGAGGCGCGTGCCCAGCACCAGGCGGAGGTCGTTCAGCGTGCGGAGCCAGGCCAGGCTGTGCTCCTCGTCCAGGGCCGCCTTGTCCACGCTCTCGCGCATCGCTCGCAGCGACGAGAGCCGCCCCTCGGTGAGCTCGTCGCCGACCAGCCGCTCGAACTCGAGTTCCTGGATCGGGTCCTCGGGATAGGCGGCGGGCGAGAGCCGGGCCAGCGCCGGGTCGCTGGAGGGGTGCTCGGTGGTGAGGAGGTGCTCGAGCTGATCGCAGAGGTCCGCGAGCGCCCGGCGCAGGTCGGGAGGGAGACGAACCTCGATCCCGTCGCCCTCGTTCCGCGTGAACGGCCCCGGAGCCGAGCTCATCGGTCCTGCTGCATCGTGGCCCACAGTCCGTAGGCGTGCAGCCGAGCGACGTCGCTCTCGCACCGCTCTCGAGGCCCGCTGGCCACGACGGCCCGGCCTCGGAGGTGCACGTCGAGCATGAGCTTCGTGGCATGGGCGCGCGGAAACCCGAAGAGGCGCTGGAACACCCAGGTCACGTACGTCATCAGGTTCACCGGGTCGTTCCAGACGATCACCACCCACGGCACGTCCGGGGCGGGGTCCTCCCCGCCGGCGACGTCCGGGCGCTCCACCTCGGCGGGGGCGGTGCTCACCCGCGGACCCTCGAGGCCAGCGTCCGATCGCATGCTGTCACCGTATCGCGGCGGGGCGCGGATCCGGTCCGGCGTCCGAGGGTGAGACCCCGACACGGCGGACCCGTGGCGCGGGACCTCGGTACGATGGCCAACCGGATGGACGTCATCGAAGCCCATGCACGCCGGATCCCGACCGTCGACGACCGTTGGGCGGCCCGGCCGCACACCCGTGACGAGCTGCTGGAGGGTCTGCTGGCCGGCAAGGCCGCGGGCGTGGCCGCCCATCCCGTGGACAACGTCCGGCGGAACATCCACCTGTTGGTCGAGCAGGATCCCGACAAGCTGTTCGGGATGTCGGATATGCCCGGGCGGTTCGGCTTCGACGAGATCCTCGGGCTCGTCGAGGCCGAGGCCGGAGCGCCCATCGACCGAGCGGCTCGATTCGGGCCCGTGCACATCGAGCCGGAGCCGATCCTGGCGGCGTGCGAGGCGCTCGGCGACCGGCTCGCGGATGCGGCGGCCGCCGGCGAGCGGGTCGTGGTCGCGACCGGCCATCCCAACGGCCTGGACGTCCTCTACCGGCAGCTGGCGGAGCTGATGGCGGAGCGGGGCGCGAAGCTCCTGCATCCGGCCGACGGCGCGGTGATCCAGGAGCCCGGCCGCCCCGCCCCCTGGCGCATCCGCTACCTGGGGGACGTGGCGCTCGTGACCGACGAGGTGGCCCCGAAGCACACCCACGCCGGTGACGCGATGCGGCGGATCCTGGCGGACGAGCGTCCGGATCTGGTCCTGGCCGATCACGGGTTCGCCGGCGCCGCGATCGAGGCCGGCGTCGAGACCGTCAGCGTGGCCGACGTGAACGACCCCGCGCTCATCGTGGCGAAGGCCCAGGGACGCACGCACGTCGTCGTCGTGATGGACGACAACGTCGACGCCGACGACTACTGGCCCTGCTACCAGGCGGTGGCCACCAGGTTCCCGGCCCCCTGAGCCCCCTGGGGGCTCAAGTAGCGAAGCGGTAGCCCTCCTAGGGGCGAGCGGCTCCCTCGCCCCGGCGACCATGGCCGGATGGGGCTATCGCGCGGCAGGGGTCCTCCCGTACAATCCCGGCACCTTGAGGAGAGAACCCTTCACCGAGGCTCGGCTGTTGACCGTGAACGAGGTCGCTGACCTCCTGCGCGTATCCAGGATGACCGTCTATCGACTGATCAGGCAGGGCGACATGGCCGCCCTTCGGGTGGGCCGCAACTATCGCCTCCGCGAGGAGGACGTCCACAGGTACCTGACCGAGCGCTACACCGAAGCCGGCTAGCGTTCGCGCGTCTCACGGCGCCCGAGCCTCCGTGGCCATCGGAGGAGGGCGTGATTGAACGAGCATGACGTGCTCGTCGAACGCGCCGTGCGGGAGCACCGCACGGTGCTGCTCGTCGGCGGCCTCGATTCCGGGAAATCCACGCTGGCGCGCACGATGTTGCGGGCCGCGCTGGCCGCCGGGCGCGCCATCGCGTTCCTGGATGCGGACGTTGGCCAGAAGTCGGTCGGCCCCCCCGCCACGGTCGGCCTCCGGCACATCCGGACGCCCGAGGACCTGGAGGCCGAGCAGCTGGCGACGGCCGACGCCCTCGGATTCGTCGGCTCGACCTCGCCGCAGGGGCATCTCCTGCCGCTGGTGACGTCCCTGACCCGCCTGCACACGCGCGCCCGGGAGGAGGGGGCGGACTTCGTGGTGGTGGACACCAGCGGGATGGTCTCGGGCATCTACGGGCAGCTCGTGAAGTACCACAAGGTGGAGATGCTGCAGCCCGACCTCGTGGTGGGGCTCCAGCGGGGCGAGGAGCTCGATCCACTCCTGGGGGTCATCCAGCGGTTCTTCGCCGCGGAGGTGGTCTCCCTGGGCGTGCATCCTCAGGTCGTCGCCTCCAGCGTGGAACAGCGGGCCGCGCACCGCGAGGCCGCGATGCGCCGGTACCTGGACGGGCATCTCCAGCGGTTCCGCATCAAGCCCACCGTCTTCATGCCCGCCCTCCCGCCCCTGTTCGACCTGGCGCAGCTGGACCGGCTCCTGGTCGGCCTGTCCGACGGAGCGGGTTCGTTCACGGGCATCGGCTACCTGGAGCACGCTGCGCAGGAGGGCGTCCTGCGCCTGATCTCGCCGGTGGCAGATGCCCCCAAGGCGCTTAGACTGGGGTCCGTCCGTCTGGAGGACAGCTACCGCGCCAAGCGGGTCGACCTCCGGAACCTGTTCGGAACGGAATGAGAGGGCTCACCGTTTGCCGTCGTTGATCAAGAAGCGCCGCAAGAAGATGCGGAAGAAGAAGCATAAGAAGCTGCTGAAGCGGACGCGCCATCAGCGTCTGAAGTCGGGCAAGTAACCGGCCCGCCCTAGGGAGAAGCGGCGGGCAGGCTCGGGAGCTCTCCTGGGCTGACCGGCCCGTCCAGCGGCGCCCGCTCGTCGGACGCGATCGACAGCTGGTAGATCGCGGCGCCCGCGATCAGGGCGAAGAGCACGATGATCACGATCAGCGTGGGCCGGCGCACGGCTGGCAGGCTAGCAGCCGCGACTCACACGGCCGCCGCGAGCATCGTCTCGGCCCGCTCGCGCATCGCGACCATGGTGTCCCGCAGGAGGCGCGGGTCCGCCGACTCGCGCCGGAGGTCGACCTCGAGGGCGACGGCGCCCTCGTAGCCGGCGCGTCCGAGGTCCAGCAGGAAGTCCTCGAGGCCCAGGACTCCCTCGCCCGGCGGCAGGTGGGAGTCCCATCCCTTGCCGGCGTTGTCGGAGAGGTGCACGTGTCGCAGGCGGTCGCCGAAACGGCGCCGAACCTCCCGCAGATCGTGCCCGGCCACCGCCGCGTGGCTCGTGTCGAGGACGAGGTCATCGAACCGGTCCAGGTCGTCCAGATCCTGGTTCGAGTGGAACGTGACCGGCCGGCGGCCCACGTGCACCGGGAACATGTTCTCGAACGCCACCACGACACCGGTGCGCTCCTCGAGACCACGCAGCCGCTCGTCCAGCCAGTCCCGGTACCCGCGTTGCCACCGGAACGGCGGGTGCATCACCACGAGCCCGGCCCCGGCCTCCTCCGCCACCTCCATCGCGCGGTAGATCTTGCCGACCGGGTCCGTGCCCCAGATGCGGCGGGTGATCAGCAGGCACGGCGCGTGCAGGGCGCCCACCTCGAGTCCGTACCCGGCCGCGAGCTCGCGGATCCGGCGCGGGTCCTGGCTGGCCGGGTCGCGCGTCACCATGACCTCCACGCCGGCGTATCCGGTCTCGGCGGCCAGGCGCATCGTCTGCGCGAGCGGCCGGCCGAAGAACGCGGCCGAGGAGAAGAGGACCCGAGCGGGCGCGGCAGCGATCATCGGCACCCAGCTAACCACGCCCACTATGCTGTCGACATGTGGGTCTTTCCGCTCGCGGCGGGCGGAGTCGCCCTGGTGTTCGCCGGTCAGCTCGTCCGCCAGTTCGCGGTCAGACGCCGTCCCTACCAGCTTTTCTGGGCCCTCGCGATGCTGATGTACGGTGCGGCATCCCTCGCGGTCGTCATCGGGCTCGCCCGGGGATGGGACCCGGTGGGGTTCGAGGTGTTCTGGGTGCTGGGCGCGGTGCTGAACGTGCCCTTCCTGGCCGCGGGCGAGATCGACCTGCTGTCGCGGAACCGGACGGTCACCGCGGTCATGTGGCTGGTCCTGATCTTCGTCAGCGCCTACGCGGTCGCCGCGACCCGCTCCGCCACGATCCATGCCGCCGCGCTGGCGGAGGACCTGCCCTCGGGCCGTGAGGTCCTGGGTGCAGGCACAACCGCGCATCGGCTGCCGCAGCTGATCTCGATCCCCTCGTACCTGATCCTCGTCGGCGGCGCCACGTGGTCGGCCTGGCGGATGCGTGGCCGCTCTGACCTCCGGGATCGCTTCGCCGGGACGCTGTGGATCGCGATCGGCGCCACCGTGATCGCCGGCGTCGGCTCCGCGTTCGCAGCCACGGGCAACGCCCCGCTCTTCTCCGTGTCGCTGCTGGTGGGGATCGCCGCGATGTTCTGGGGGTTCCGTCGCGCCTCTCGGCCGGTGCGCGTCGGCGTCCCGGATACCGCGCCCGTCCGCTGAGCCTCGGCCCGAAGGTTCGTGCGATCCGCCGTCCGCGCGGGCTAGGCAGATGCACGGGGCTCGTGTTTGAATCGTCGTTGCTGGGTACGCCGCGGGCACACCTGGCGGGGCCCGAACGAGAAGGGAGGGGGAGGCGCCAGGACGAAGCGCCCTGGATGGGGGAGGGCATCGCACGTCACCTGAGCTTCAGGAGGTTACGCACATGTCCCGAACCCATCGAACGGTCGCCTTGGGCACGCTCTCCCTCGCCCTGGTGACGATCGCCGCGCTCCTGCTCGCACCCACCGGCGGCCTCGCGTCGTCCCACCGCGAAGCGCCGCTGACGGCCGCCGACCCCCAGATCGACGCCACCGACCTGTGGGCGTTCGTCAGTCCCGACGCCCCGAACAAGGTCAACCTCATCAGTTCGTGGATCCCCTTCGAGGAGCCGGCCGGCGGTCCCAACTTCTACCTCTGGGCCGAGCACACGAACTACGAGATCAAGATCGACAGCGACGGCGACGCCAGCCCCAACATCGTCTACCGCTGGACGTTCGAGACGCACTACCGCAACCCGGACACGTTCCTCTACAACACCGGCGTCGTGACCTCGCTGGACGACCCGGATCTCAACGTCTACCAGACCTACGATCTGTATCGGACGAGGGGCGGCAACACGCGGCTGATCCTCAACGACGCGCCGGTCGCGCCCAGCAACGTCGGCGCGGGCTCCATGCCGGACTACAACGCCGACCTCTTCGACGCCGCCACCACGCCCGTGATGAAGGAGGGCTACAGCTGGGTCGGGCAGTCCGACGATCCGTTCTTCCTGGATCTCCGCGTCTTCGATCTCCTGTACGGCGGCGATCTCTCGGAGGTGGGCGACGACACCCTGCAGGGATTCAACGTCAACACGATCGCCCTGCAGGTCTCGAAGCGGTTCCTGCGGATGCCCGACGACGGCGACGTGCTGGGGATCTGGACCACGGCGTCGCGGCCCACGACGCGGATCCAGACGCCCGACGGCCAGCAGCACTATCAGGGCGGGGACGTACAGGTCTCCCGGCTCGGCAGCCCGCTGGTGAACGAGGTCGTGGTGCCGGTCGGCGCCAAGGACTATTTCAACGCCTCGAAGCCGTTCAACGACGCGCAGTTCCTGCCGAAGGTGCAGGACCCGGAGCTCCCGCACCTGCTGAACGCGGTGTACGGCACCGAGGTCCCGGACTCGGATCCGGCCACGCCGGGGATCCAGCGGGAAGACCTGATCCAGGTCTTCCTGACCGGTGTGCCGGGCCTCACCCAGCCCACGGACGTGCAGCCCGCCGAGGTGCTGCGGCTGAACACGTCGATCCCCCCGTGCTCGGATCAGTGCTCGAGCCTGGGGGTCATCGACGGCGACCTCGCGGGATATCCGAACGGCCGCCGTCTGGAGGACGACGTGGTGGACATCTCACTGCGTGCGGTGCTGGGCGTGCTCCTACCGGATCACCAGCCGATCGCCGACTCGATCGGTGACGGGGTGGACGCGAACGACGTGCCCTTCCTGGGCGAGTTCCCTTACGTGGGGTACCCGCACTCGGGCTCCGATCCGGATCCGCACTGAGCGGCAGGTCGAGGCCAGCCATGAGGTGGGGCCCGGCCGGACCGGCCGGGCCCTTCTCTGCACGGTGCAGATGCAATTCATTGCAAGAAGCGGGCCGTGATCCGGCTAGGATCGCTGTGCGAAGTCACCTCGTACCGGCGCCTCGCCCGAAGGGAGGGATGTCGTGGACGCGGGCGGAACGACCGCCGCGTCCGGGGGCGAACGGTCACCCACGCTGCAATCGACCGAAGGAGTCATGCATTGGCAACCACACGAATCCGCAGGCGGCTCGTCGCGGCCGCGGCGACGACGGCATTGGGCGCGAGCCTGTTCGCCGGGCTCGGATCCACGTCCGGCATCGCGTCCAGTCACCGTGAGGCGCCGCTCACCGCCGCAGATCCGCAGATCGACAACACCGACGTCTACGCGTTCATGAGCCCCGACGAGCCCGGACTCGGTCACGCTGATCAGCTCCTGGATCCCGTTCGAGGAGCCGGCCGGCGGGCCCGAACTTCTATCTGTGGGCCGAGCACACGAACTACGACATCAAGATCGACAACGACGGTGACGCCCGGCCGGACCTCACGTACCGGTGGACGTTCAAGACCCACTACCGCAACGGCAACACGTTCCTGTACAACACGGGTCCGGTCACGTCGCTGGACGACACCGATCTGAACATCTACCAGACCTACGACTCTGAACCGCATCCGCACGGGCGGCGGTACCAGGCAACTGCTGAACAACGAGTTCGTCGCCCCGAGCAACGTCGGCGAGGCCTCGATGCCCGAACTACGACGAGGATCTGTTCGACGCGGCCACGACCGCCTTCGGCGGCGGCAGCGCGTACAGCTGGGTCGGTCAGTCCGACGACCCGTTCTTCCTGGACCTCCGCGTGTTCGACCTGCTGTACGGCGGAGACCTGTCCGAGATCGGCGACGACACGCTGAAGGGCTTCAACGTGAACACGTTCGCGTTGCAGGTCCCCAAGGCGCAGCTGCGCGGCCCGAACGACCAGGTCATCGGCGTCTGGAGCACGGCCAGCCGCAAGAGCACGCGCGTCCAGACGGCGACGGCAGCCAGACGTTCTCGGGCGACAACGTCCAGGTGTCACGCCTGGGCATGCCGCTGGTCAACGAGGTCGTCGTCCCGGTGGCGCTGAAGGACTACTTCAACGCCTCCAGGCCGAAGAACGACGCGCAGTACCTGCCGGCTCGTCCAGGACCCCGAGCTGCCGCACCTGCTGAACGCGGTGTACGGCACGGATGTCCCGGACTCCGACAAGGCGCCGGGGATCCAGCGGGACGACCTGATCCAGGTCTTCCTGACCGGTGTGCCGGGGCTGAACCAGCCGGACGGACGTGGTCGCCAGCGAGATGCTGCGGCTGAACATGGCGATCCCGCCGTGCTCGAGCGACTGCTCGACGCTCGGCGTGATCGGCGGCGACGTCGCCGGATTCCCGAACGGTCGTCGTCTCGACGACGACATCATCGACGTGTCGTTGCGCGTGGTCCTCGGGGTGCTGCTGCCCGATCACCAGGCGATCGCCGACACGATCGGCGACGGGGTGGACGCGAACGACGTCTCGTTCGACGAGTCCTTCCCGTACGTGGCCGAGCCCCACTCGGGTTCGGACACGGACCCGCACTGAGGCGCCGACGGGGGCCGGCCGCGACGCGGCCGGCCCCCGTCGCCACCACGGAGGCGGGGCGACAGAGGAGATGGCGATGCACAGGCTGGGACGGATCGGGATCGCGGCCGGCCTGGCCGTGGGACTGTTCCTGGCGGCGGCGCTCGCCGTGACGCGCGGCGGACCGGAGGCGCCGGCCTCCTCGGCCGGGTCGATCCCCGAGACGGCCTCCCTGCTGGCCCCCGGCGCATCAGGCTCGCTCGATGGCACGATCGCGGCGCTCCAGGAGCGCCTTCGGGTCGTCCCCGGCGACTGGCGGTCCCTCGCCTCGCTCGGGCTCGCCTACGTCCAGGAGGCCCGCATCACCGCCGATCCGAGCTACTACCCGAAGGCCGAGGGCGTGCTCCGGCGGTCGCTGGACCGGCATCCCACGGACAACTTCGAAGCGATGGTGGGGATGGCCGCGCTGGCCGCCGCCCGCCATGACTTCGCAGCTGCCCTGGACTGGGGCGAGCGGGCGCGGGACGTCAACCCCTACAACGGCAGCGTGTACGGCGTGATCGGCGACGCGCAGATCGAGCTGGGTCGCTACGGCGCCGCGTTCGAGACGTTCCAGACGATGGTGGACACGCGGCCCGACCTGGCCTCCTACGCCCGCGTCTCCTACGTTCGCGAGCTCCAGGGCGACGTGGACGGCGCGATCCGGGCCATGCGGGGCGCGGAGGGGTTCGCCGGCACGCAGGCCGACCGTGCGTGGGCCGCGTACCAGCTCGGCGAGCTGTACTTCAACAGCGGCAGGCTCGAGCGCGCGGCGGCCGAGTACCGCCGCGGCACCGAGCTGGCGCCTGAGTTCGTGCCGCCGGCGGCGGGACTCGCCAAGGTCGCATGGGCGCGCGGCGATCTGCAGGAGGCCATCGATCGATACGTCGAGGTCACGCAGCGGTATCCGGCCCCCGAGCACGTGATCGCGCTGGGAGACCTCTACGAGGAGGCGGGGGAGCCCGAGCTCGCGGAGCGACAGTTCGATCTGGTCGCCACGATCCAGCAGCTCCAGACCGCGAACGGGGTGAACGTCGACCTGGAGCTCTCGCTGTTCCAGGCCGACCAGGGGCGGGCGGCCGAGGCCCTGGCGACGGCGCGCGCCGAGTGGGACCGGCGACACTCGATCCACGTGGCCGACGCCATGGGCTGGGCGCTCCACGCGAACGGACGGGACCGCGAGGCCGCGCGCTACGCCGCCACGGCGCTCTCGCTGGGGACGCGCAACGCGCTGTTCTTCTTCCATGCCGGGATGATCCGGCTCGGGCTCGGAGACCGGGACGGAGCGCGGCGGCTGCTGCAGCGGGCGATCGAGACGAACCCGTCGTTCTCGATCCGCTACGCCCCGGTGGCGGCACGGACCCTTCGGTCGCTGGGAGCGGCCGCGTGAGCGGCCTGCGCCGGGCGATCGCGGTCCTGGGGCTGGCCGGTCTCGCGGTCGTGGTGCCATGCGCCGTCGCGCTGGCCCATCCGCTGGGCAACTTCACCGTGAACCACTACGCCGGCGTGGAGGTCTCGCCCGGCGAGCTGCGGGTGGTGTACGCGATCGACGTCGCGGAGATCCCCACGCAGCAGCTTCGGGCGGAGCAGGACACGGACGGCGACGGCGCCCTTGACGCCCAGGAGCTCCAGGCGTGGGCCGACGCCACGGGGGCCGACGTGGTCGCCGGGCTCCACGTCCGGGTGGACGGGGTGCCGATGCCGCTCTCGTACCGATGCGGGTCCGCCGAGCTGCGTCCCGGCCAGGCGGGCCTCGACGTCATCCGCTTCGAGGGGCTGTTCGGCGCGCCGATGGCCGACCGTGGCCACGTGGAGATGGAGGACACCACGGGCGCCGACCGCTCTGGCTGGCGTGAGATCACCGCGGCGGGTGTGGACGGCCGGGCGGTCACGTCGTCCTCGGTGCCGGCCGCGAGCGCCAGCGACGAGCTGCGCCGCTACCCGCAGGGGCTGCTGTCCAGCCCGCTGCGGGTGACCTCGGCGAGCTTCGACGTGGCGCCGGGTCCCTCGGACGCCGCACCGACCTCGACCTGCGCCGCCGGCGCGGCGGCCCCCGGCGCCCGCCCGGGTGTCGAGGGCGGCCCCCTCGCCGGGCTGGTGACGAAGGAGGGTCTGCCGCTCGTCGCCCTCGCGTTCCTGCTGGCGATCGGGTTCGGCGCGTGGCACGCGTTGCTGCCCGGCCACGGCAAGACGTTGATGGCGGCCTACATGGTGAGCTCCGGCGCCAGGGTGCGGCAGGCCGTCGCCGTCGGCACCGCGGTCGCGGTGATGCACACCGCCTCGGTCCTGGCCCTGGGACTCGCGGTCCTGGCGCTGGAGAGCGCGTTCCGCCCCGAGACGCTGTACCCGTGGCTCGGGCTCGTCTCCGGCCTCGTGGCGCTGGCGCTGGGCGTGTCGCTGTTGATCGCCCGCATCGGCGCATGGATGGAGTCGAACCGCGCGCCAGGCCGGGTGCACGACCACGACCACGAGCACGCGGCCGCGCGACGACGAGGGGGACGCACGGCCACGCGCACGGAGCGCCGGGGCACGTCCATCCGCACCTGTCGCCGGAGGGGGGCGCGCTGTCCCGCCGCGGCCTCGTGGCCCTGGCGCTCGCCGGCGGCATCCTGCCGGCGCCCAGCGCCCTCATCGTGATGCTCGGCGCCATCAACGCGCACCGCGTGGTGTTCGGCCTGACGCTCGTCGTGGCGTTCAGCGCCGGACTCGCGACGGCCCTGATCGTGATCGGGCTCGGGGCGCTGCGGGCGCGCGAGGCCCTGACACCCCGGCTGTCGAGCTTCTGGGGCCGCCTGGTGCCGGTGCTGTCGGCCGCCGCCATCGTGGGGGTCGGCTGTTTCCTCAGCCTCCGCGGCCTCGCGCAGATCTAGGCGGCGTCGCTCCAGCGGATCGCGTCCATGTCCGGCGCCGTCGGCGCCAGGTCCACGGGCTCCTCCGTGATGAGGATCTGGTCGACGGAGGCGGCGTCGAACTGCAGGCGGAGGACCGTGGGCTGCGGGTCCGGATGGAAGGAAGCGACGTAGCTGAACGAGCCGCCCGAACCGAACCAGATCCGGTAGATCATGCCGGCGGCCGGTGGCGCGATGTCGTGGCAGATCAGGTACAGCACCTCAACGCCGGGAGCCGTGATCTCGGTGACCGGCCCCGTGGCGCCGGTCGACGAGTCGGGCCCCGCCAACGGCACGGTGCTGGCGTCCGGACGGCTCGCGAAGGCCAGTGCCTCGCTCATCAGCCTCGTCCGTTCGTCGGCGTTCGATGCCCGGATGCCCTGGCTGACGGCCAGACCGGCCATCCCCACCACCGCGACGATCGAGGCCGCGGCGGCCGCGGCGGCGACGGGGCGGCGGCGACGGGCGGGCGGGCCCATCTCGCGGTGCACGCGGGGCAGCAGCATCTCGGGCGGGGCGATCGGTTCGGCGGCGAGGGCGAGCTCGCCCATCAGGGCCTGGAGGTCGCGAAGCGTCGCGCGGCACGGCACGCATGTCGGGACGTGCTCGGAGAGCAGCCGGTCGGCGTCGCGTGCGTCATCACCCGAGAGGCTGCGCAGCACGTAGCCCGCGAGCAGCTCCTCGATCCTGTCGTGATCCGTCTGCACTACACCTCCTGAGCGAGCGCTCTCCGGAGCTTCTGCATCGCGGCGAGCGTTCTCGTCTTCACCGTACCGAGCGGGATGCCCAGCCGCTCCGCGATCGTGGCCTGGGTCAGGCCCTCGAAGTAGGCCATCTCCAGCACCGTCCGCTGATCCGGCGGGAGGGTGGCGAGCGCCTCCCGGACCTCCCGACGGCGCACCGCCAGGTGGGCTCGGTCCACCACGTCCTCCGCAACGTCTTCGCTCGGTCAGGGGCTCGAGGTTCGACGCGCGCTCGTTGCGGTGGCGCATCCGCTCCTCCCGCCGGATGGTGTCCACGGCCCGATGGTGCACCAGCGCCAGGAAGAACGTCCGGAACGGCCCCCGTGCGGGATCGTAGGCCTCGGGGGCCCGCCACAGGGCGAGGAAGCTGTCGTGCACCACGTCCTGCGCGAGGATCTGCTGTCCGGTCAGGCGGTACGCCAGGCCGTAGGCGGCGGAGGCGTAGCGGCGGTAGAGCTCGTCGAAGGCTCCGCGATCCCCGGCCGTCAGCGCACGGTGCAACGCCAGGTCGTCCCGTCCGTCATCCTCCACGTCCTGAGTTCTAACAGCCCGGGACGGCATGCGACCGCGGCCCGGTAGCATCCGCGCTCATGGCCGCGCCGATGCACGTCGTCCTCTACTCCAGGCCCGCCTGCGGACTCTGCGACCGCGCCCGCGAGGTCCTGGAGGCCCAACGCGCCCGGACGCCCTTCGTCCTCCAGGAGATCGACGTCAGCGGGAGCGACGACCTCGAGCGGGAGTTCGGGCTGCGCGTCCCGGTGGTGCTGGTGGACGGGCGCGAGCGCTTCGAGGTGGAGGTCGATCCCGCCGAGCTGGCCGCCCTCGTCGCCGACCCGGCCCGGGGCCTGACCGCCAGGCACGCTTGTGCCTTTGCGCCCGGGATTCCGCTCGCGCTAGCATGCCCGCCATGCAGCCCCCGAAGCGGACCGGCTCCCGCGAGCGCTCGATCCCCGAGGCGACCGTGGGGCGGCTCCCCGTGTATCTGCGAGGGCTGGTGGACATCGCCGAGTCGGGTGCTACGACCGTCTCGTCGGAGGCGCTCGCCGAGGCGGCGGGCGTCAACTCGGCCAAGGTCCGCAAGGACCTGTCGCACCTGGGCTCCTACGGAACGCGCGGCGTCGGCTACGACGTCGCGTACCTGATCCACCAGATCCGCCGGGAGCTCGGGCTCACGCAGCACTGGGCTATCGTGATCGTCGGCATCGGCAATCTGGGACACGCGCTCGCGAACTACAAGGGGTTCGCCGAACGCGGGTTCCGGGTCGCCGGGCTCGTGGACGCGGATCCGGCGAAGGTCGGCGAGGTGGTCGGCGGCCTGCCGATCCGCCACATGGACGACCTGCCCGCGCTCGTCGCCGACGAGGACGTGGCGATCGGCGTCGTCGCCACACCCGCGACCGCGGTCCAGGAGGTGGCCGACCTCATGGTCCGGTCGGGGATCCGGTCGATCCTGAACTTCGCGCCGGCGGTGATCGCCGTGCCCGCCGGGGTCTCCGTGCGGAAGGTGGACCTGGCGATCGAGCTGCAGATCCTGGCGTTCTACGAGCAGCGGAAGGCGACGCTGGCGGAGGTCAAGCGCCGCGGCCGCGCCGTCGCGGACCTCACACGACCCTGAGGCCGAGATCTACTTCGCGATCGTGATCCACAGCAGGATGCAGACCGCGATGATCATCACGCCCAGCAGGATGAACTGGATGCTCCCCTGATCGAGGAGGGGGATCTCTTGACCGATCATCTCGACCTCTCTATTCGCTTCTTCAGCCCTACTCGGTGAGCTATCGCTACGCTACATGAGCCCTAGGCAGGGCCGTACCAGGGCGGCGCGTTGCCGCCGGTCAGGAACTCCTTGCGCTTCTTCTCCGCCCGGTCCAGCAGCGGTAGATGGATGGCGAACAGCAGGATCGATCCGCCCAGGAACATCAGCGAGTACCGCGGGACGCTGCCGCTGTCGTGATACAGCGTCACCGTCACGAGGGGGCCACCGCCGTTGAAGAAGGCTTGGACGACCGACAGGGAGGTGTCCCCCTCCGCGCGCGAAGCGCATGTCGTCGATCGTGAACTGCGTGTTGAGGATCGCGTCCTGCTCGCCCTCCTCGTGACCCAGCTCCTCGTTCGCCTGCTCGGCCAGGAACGTGGTCACCTCGCTCGACACGGACAGCACCGAGGGCTCCTGCGCATCCGTGGGCTCCTTCCAAGGGGCCTCTGGATAGCTCGCGAACGTCTCGAAGCGCTGGTCGGCCACGTCCAGGCCGCCCTCCAGCGGCACCCAGGCGGGCTCCAGCCCGCGCGGCCCGAGGTTCGTCTTGGTGGTTGGGCCCTGCGCCCAGAACCCGAAGTACCACATGGCGGCCAGCAGGATCATCCAGCCGTAGAACGCGACCGACATCACGAGGTAGCCCATCCACCGGCCGAAGATGGCGGCCAGCAGGATGTAGACGCTGCCCACGAACAGGATGAACGACATGATCGTGACGCCCGCGCCCTTGAGCAGGACGTCGCACTCGACGTGGAAGCCGAGGCAGGTCTTCACGAGGACGCCTCCGCGCTGGGACTCTCCGCTGCGGCCGAGCTCGCGGCCTCGCTCGGCGATGCCGCGCCGGAGGCGGCCGCCTCACCGGTGGCCTCGGGGCTGGGCGTGGCGGCCAGGTCGGCGGCGTCCTGGTTCAGGCACACGTTGTCCTCGAGCGGGACGTTGTCCGTGTTGATCGAGATCAGGTACTGCACGATGTCGCCGATCTGCTGGTCGTCCAGCGCGCCCTCGTACTTGATGCTCCACGAGGGCATCGCGCCGCGCCCCTGCTCGATCGTCGTGCGGATGTCCTCGACGGACTTGATCGCCCCGTGTCCCGTGCTCGGGCCGCCGCAGACCGTGGTGAGGTCCGGCGGATACACGTAGTCCTCGCCCGCCAGGATGACCCCGCCGCGCAACTCGGGGCCGTGGCACCGGACACAACCCACGCCCGCCTGGTTCTCCTCGCTGAAGAGCTGCACGCTGCGGCCGCCGCGCTCGATCGACTGCGTCAGGAGGTCCCGCTCCTGATCGAGGTTGTCCGAGGGCTCGCTCAGCCACACGAACGGGATCCACACCACGAAGAACGCCACCAGCACGACCCCCCAGCCCTGCAACTTCACGAGCAGCGGCGTCTCGAGCGCCGCGTCGCTCGGTCCGGGCCGCATCGTGGCGGGGATGTCCGGGCCGCGCTCGCGGTTGCGGCCACGCAGGAACAGGACGGCGAGCGCGATCCCGGCGAGCACCGCCCCCGAGACCAGGAGCGCGACGCTCAGCGCCCTCGACAGACCCAGCATCCTGTGTCCTCAGCCTCCCCTAGCCCGGTGCCACGCAGAAGGCGCCCTGCGGGGGCTCGTTGATCGTGTCGGTCCCGCGCGGCGGCCCGAGGATCACGGTGGACGTGTCCACCAGCACGTTGCCGCCGCCGTCCACGCTGACGGCGAACCGGTCCATGCCGCGCGGGGCTGGGCCCAGCTGGTACTCGCCGGCGCCGTTGTACTTCGACCCGTGGCAGGGGCACTCGAACCACTTCGACTGTACGCAGAACGGCACCCGGCACCCGAGGTGCACGCACCGCTGGTACAGCGGCATGATCCCTTCGGCCGTGACGCCGGTGAGCGCGTAGTCCGCGTCCTCGGTCGGCTTCCCCTTGTAGGACACGATGTAGAACCGGCCGGAGCCGTTGTAGGCGTAGCTGGCATCATCGATCTCCGCCCGGATGTCGGCGATGTTGCCGGCGTTGATCACCGAGCCGAACCCGCCCTTCAGGTTCGGCCACAGCATCGCGATCGTGGCGCCGCCGAACTGCGCGGTGAAGATCGCGAGCGAGGTCAGGAGCGACCCGCGGAAGAACTCCCGGCGCGAGACGGCGCTGGGCCCCTTGACGGGCGGGGCCGCCGGCAGGCCTCCCGGCGTGGTGGCGCCGAGCTGCGCCTTGCGCGCCCGCAGGAACGACAGGCCGAACGCGATCGCGAACAGGTCGATCACCACGAGCGCGACGATGACGACCACGGTCGTGGCGGAGATCGCGAGCATCCTCATAGCTCGAAGAACACCCCCTGCGTCCACGGCCAGACCCAGTTGTAGCCGGGACCTCGGAAGAAACAGCCGATGATCGTGAGCGTGGCGCCGAACATGAACAACATGGTGAACATGGTCATGGCGATCTTGCGGTCACCCGGCTTGGTGCTGGGGTTGCGGTCCACGTAGGGCACGGCCGCGAGGCCCACCAGGATGAAGGTGGGGATCGTGATGCCCGCCACCATGGGGTGGAAGTAGCGCAGCAGCTCCTGCAGGCCCAGGAAGTACCACGGCGCCTTCGACGGGTTGGGCGTGAGGTTGGAGTTGGCGAGCTCGCGCAGTGGCGCGTTCACGAACGTGGAGAAGATGACCAGGGCCGCGAGCAGCACGAACATGGCCACGAACTCCTCGACCAGCAGGTGCGGCCAGACGTTGACGCGGTCGCCCTGCTCGCGCTCCACCCGCTGGATCCCCTCGGGCGGCACCAGTGCCAGCAGCCGGTGCTTCTCCGGTGGCGCCCTTCTTCGGCTCCGGCACGTTGCCGGTGGGCGCGGGGGCGGTGCCGGACCGGCGCCGACGCGACGCCGGCGGCCGCCGGAGCCTGCTGCCGCGGGCGCCGCAGCGGCGGCAGCAGGTGCCGCCGCGCCACCGCCGGCGGGAGCTCCCGCCGCGGCCGCCGGCGCGGCTGCGGCGGCCGTCTGCTCCTCCGGATGCGCGGCGCGGTAGGCGCGGACGCCGGCGCTCTTGGCGCGACCCTCGGCGACGCGCCGGTCGGTGCCCTTGGCCAGCTCGGCCTCGAGCGTCTTGTCGTACGCCCCCTGGTCGAGCGGTGTCTCTTCGCGTCCTGCCACGTCGTCTCCTTGAGGCTCCGGCTAGAGCGGTCCCGAGATGCCGCCGTCCTTGCGGATCCGCCAGAAGTGGACCGCCAGGAAGATCACGAGCACGAACGGCAGCGCGAGCACGTGCAGCACGTACCAGCGCAGCAGCGTCTCGGGCCCGACCACCGCGCCGCCCAGCAGCAGGAAGTTCGCCTGATTCGCGATGAACGGCGAGTAGCCCGCGAGGTTCGTGCCGACCGTGACGGCCCAGATCGCCAGCTGGTCCCAGGGCAGCAGGTAGCCGGTGAACGACAGGCCGAGGGTGAGGAACAGCAGGATCACGCCGACCACCCAGTTGAACTCGCGCGGCGGCTTGTACGCGCCGGTGTAGAAGACCCGCGCCATGTGCAGCGACACGCTGAACACCATGAGGTGGGCGCCCCACCGATGCAGGTTGCGGACGAGGTCGCCGAAGAAGATCGAGGTTCGGATGTTCTGCATGTCGGTGAAGGCCTGCGCGCGAGCCGAGCTCGGCCATGGGCCGGTAGAAGAACATCAGGAAGATGCCGGTGATCGTGAGCAGGATGAACAGGAAGAACGACAGGCCGCCCAGGCAGAACGTGTAGGTCAGCTTCAGCCCGTGCCGCTTCATCTTCACCGGGTGGAGGTGGTACAGGACGTTGTTCATGGTGGCGAGCGCGCGGTCGCGTGAGGTGTCCTTGTAGCCCTTCCGGAAGATCGATCCCGGCCGGAAGATCGACTTCCAGACCTCGGTCTCGCGGATCCGGTCACCGAGCTCGCTCGGTGACGGCGGCTTCAGCTTCAAGCCTCTCTCACCTCCCTGACCTTCCCTCGCAACGGATCCCGGCGGCTATTCCGCGGCCGCCTGAGACGTCGGCACCTGCGGCCATCGCGCGCTTGCCGCCGGCGCCCTCGGGCAGTCGCGCATAGTACAGCGTGTCGGTCGGGCAGCGGTCCACGCACACCGAGCAGCGGGTGCACGCGTTGTCGTCGACGATGAAGATCGCGCGTGGCGTACCGACCTCGGCCTCCACGGACTCGGATTCGGCGCCCTCCGCGATGCCGGGCGACATCATGTAGATGCAGTTCCACGGGCACACGTCCTCGCACGCGCGGCAGAGGATGCAGTTGTCGGGATCGAGCATCAGGTGCTTCGGGGACTTCACGCCCTGCGCGAGCCACGCGGGATCCACCGACTCCACGACGTAGTCGGTGTGGATGTCGACCTCGGTCTTGGTGAACGGCATCAGCGGTACCCGCCGGTCGGCCGCGTGTCGCTCTGGGCGCCGCGCAGCTTCCGGCGCCAGTTCTGCATCACGGCCGCCCCCACCAGCACCGCGACGAGCGGGACGGTGGACAGCCCCATCGCCACGGCGTCGCGCAGCAGCAAGAGCCAGAAGCCGTCGAGCGTGATGTCGATGAACGGCAGGACCCGGTGAGGAGCGCCTCCGTCCCACTTGCAACACCTGGTCGGCGTAGTAGAGCCAGAACGACGGGATGACGGCCACCGTGATGAGGATGAAGAACACCAGGCCGACGGAGAAGATCACGGCCGAGGTCCACGTCCACTCGAACCGCTTCAGGAGGTCCTCGACCTTCGCGCGCCGCCGCTGCATGGCCGTGGCCCGCCCCTGCGGGGGAGCGATACCTCCGTCGAGTTGCCCCTGGGCCTGCGCCATCGATGTCGTGAGTGGTCGAGCGTGGGGGATTATAGCGACGCCGGTCGGCCGAGCGTCCCCCACGGCCGGTGACCGGGTGATGCCGTCTCCCTGATGCTCCTACGGCGGATCCCAGACGGCGGACCCGATGTGCCGTTCCCTTGTGAATCGCTTCACAAGCGTGCTCATATCATGAGGCCGGGCGGGCCCGGTCGCAACTCAACTGGTGGTGGCCGGTCACCCGCATCCGGTGTCCGGCGACGGCTCCGTAGACTTCGGCATCCGGGCGCCCGGCCGCAGTCGCCGGCTCGGAGCAAAGGAGTGCCTCGTGCCGCTCGCGATCACCCAGTCCGATCTCACGACCTGGTGGGCGCCGGCGCTGGCGTTCGCGGCCGGGGTCGTCTCGTTCGCGAGCCCCTGCGTCTTCCCGCTGGTGCCGGGATACGTCTCCTTCGTCACGGGCGAGCGGGCGACCGAGCGGGAGCCCAGGCCGCTGCTGCCGATCCTGCTGTTCATCGCCGGGTTCGCGCTGGTCTTCACGCTGCTGGGGGCGTTCGCCTCGTATCTGGTGCCCAGGGTCCGTGGCGTCACCGGGCAGCGGGTCGCGGGTGCGATCGTCCTGGTCTTCGGGATGCTCATGGTCCTCACCGCCCTGGGCCGAGGGCCTGTGCGCCTGTACGCCGAGCGCCGGCCGTTCCTGCAGCGTGTCCGACCCGGGCCGGCGTGGGCCGCCCCGCTGGGCATGGCCTTCGCGGCGGGCTGGACGCCGTGCATCGGGCCGGTGCTGGGCGGCATCCTGGCCCTCGCGTCGCAGGGGAGCACCGCCCGGGGGTCCTTCCTGCTGCTGTGCTACTCGGCCGGGCTCGGCCTGCCGTTCCTCCTGGTGGGCCTCGGGGTCGGCCGGTTCATGGGAACCGTGGGGTGGGTGAAGCGTCACCACGCCGCGATCACTGCCGCGTCGGGCGCGCTGCTCGTGGTCGTCGGCGTGCTGTTGGTGAGCGGGCAGTTCACCAGGCTGTTCGCGCCGCTCGCGAGGTTCGCGCCGGGGTTGTAGCGCGTCCTCCCGATCGGGATAACGCCTCTAGACTCTGAGCCACCGCATGTCCACCTCCGCTCCGGCCTCGGCTCCGGCACCTCCGAGCGTCACCCTGCGTCAGTCGGTGGCCATGGTCTGGCGCACCCTGCGCTCGATGCGCACGGCGCTGATCCTGCTGCTCCTGCTGGCGCTGGCGTCGGTGGTGGGATCCCTGATCCCGCAGATCCCCAACTCGCCCGAGCGGGCCGCGAGCTACCAGATCGAGCACCGCGTGCTGGGGGCGTTCTTCCGGCGCGCGGGCCTGTTCGACGTCTTCGGGTCGTGGTGGTTCGCCCTGATCGCGACGCTGCTGTTCGTCTCGCTGGTGGCGTGCCTGATCCCCC
Source organism: uncultured Actinomycetes bacterium (assembly GCA_963832225.1). Lineage (GTDB taxonomy): Bacteria > Actinomycetota > UBA4738 > UBA4738 > HRBIN12 > JALYMB01. The sequence goes on along the minus strand of CAWHTI010000014.1, from coordinate 317,356 downwards.
GCACGCGCGGGCACGTGCGGGCCATGCGCCAGCCGCCGGTGCAGGCCCGCGAGCTGGATTCGTTCCCGCAGTTCGCGGAGCGTCGCGTGGGCGCGCCGCCGGAGCGCGCGGCGGAGCTCGGACGGAAGGTCCTGCGACGCAGGTTGTTCCGGGTGAGCCGGACCTCGTCGCCGTCGCTGGCCGCCGAGAAGGGGATGGCGCGCGAGCTGGGCAGCCTGGTGTTCCACTGGGCGTTCCTGCTGATCCTGATCGGCGTCGTCTACGGCAAGGGGACCGGCTTCTCCGGGCGCGCGGCCATCGTGGAGGGTCAGTCGTGGACCGACGCCGAGGCGAACTACGACGGCCAGATCCGCACGGGCAGGTTCTTCTCGGGGGACTACTCCGGCATGCAGGTTCGCCTGGTCGACTTCGAGGACACGTTCCGCGAGACGGGGCAGCCCATGGACTTCGTGTCACGGATCGAGATGCAGGACGCCGCGGGGGCGTCGCTCGGCGCCGCCGAGGTCCGGGTGAACCACCCCGCCGAGGCCGACGGCCTGCGGATCTTCCAGTTCGGATACGGGTGGGCGCCGGTGATCACGATCCGCGACGGGGAACGGACGCTGTTCGACGGGCCGGTGATCTTCACGCAGGACCCGGCGCCGGAGGGCGTCGGCCAGCTCGCGATGCCGTGGCACGGCATCGTGAAGCTCGCGTCGCTCGATCCGCAGGTCGGGCTCCAGGTGGTGCTCTGGCCGGACGTTCGCGGGTACCTGCAGTTGCTGAACGGCGGCCCACCCGTGGCCATGACCGAGGCTCAACGCGCCCTTCGTCACGGTGCAGGCCTACCGCGGACCGCTCACGGACCCTTCGCTGAGCGGCCTCGAGACGTCCACGATGCAGCGCTGGAATCACGTGCTGGTCGGGCGGGGCGAGACGAAGGTCCTGGGCCCCGACGGCGGAGGCGGCGAGCTCAGCGTGACCTTCCCGGAGCTGCGCCAGTACAGCGTGTTCCAGATGAGCCGGGACCGCGGCGTGTGGATCGTGCTGGCCGCGGCTATCCTCGTGCTGCTGGGGCTCCTCCCGGCCCTCTACACGTCCCGGCGCAAGGTCTGGGTGCGCGCGGAGCCCGACGGCGAGGGCGCACTGCTGAGGATCGGCGGGCTCGCCCTGCAGCGCAAGGCGCAGTTCGAGGAGGAGTTCGCCAAGCTCGTGGACGAACTGGTGCGGGCCTGCGGCGAGCCGGCTCCCGAACGCGAACCGTTGGGAGCACGATGATCGCGATCACCACCCTGCAATGGGCGCGGATCTCGGATCGGCTGTTCGACGCCGCCGTCATCACGTACCTCGTGGCCATGGTCGGCTACGCGTTCTTCCTCGCGGTTCCGCTCGGATCGGGTCTGGCTCGCGGCGCGCACCGTGACGATCCTGGGGCTGGGGATGCACCTGGGCTCGATCGTCGCCCGCTCGGTGGCGGCCGGCCGGGTCCCGTGGGGGAACATGTGGGAGTACTCCTCCCTGCTGGCCTTCCTGGTGGTCGTGGCCTATCTGGTTTTCGTGGAGGGCGTCTCCAAGATCCGGACCCTGGGGGCCTTCCCGCTGATGTTCGCGGCGGCGACGATGGGCGTGGCGCGGCTCTCCGGCTTCTACGTGGAGCCGGGGCCGCTGGTGCCGGCGCTGAACTCGTACTGGCTGAAGATCCACGTCTTCGCCGCCATCGCGGGCTCGGCGCTGTTCGCCCTCGGCGCCGGCGTGCTCACGACTCCTGTACCTGGTCAAGCACGCCGCCGAGCGCCGGCAGGCCGCGGCGCTCGGCTGCCGCGGCCGCTCCCGCCGGTCATGGGGGCCTCCCAGGACCTCGCCGATCCGCCCCACTTCGTGGCCGGCGCGGACGAGCCGGTGGGCGAGTCGCCTCGCCGCGCCGGCGCGGGATCCTGCCGCCCTCGGCCGTGCTGGACCGCATGGCGTATCGAACGATCGCGTTCGGCTTCCCGATCTGGACCTTCGCCGTGATCGCGGGCGCCGTCTGGGCGCAGGAGGCGTGGGGCCGATACTGGGGGTGGGACCCCAAGGAGACGTGGGCCTTCATCACGTGGGTGGTCTTCGCCGGCTACCTGCATGCGCGCGCGACCTCGGGGTGGAAGGGGACGCGCGCGGCGGTCGTGGCGCTCGTCGGCTTCGCCTCGCTGCTGGTGACGTACTACGTCGTGAACCTGTTCGTCGTGTCGTTGCATTCGTACGCGAAGTGAGGATGTCGCGGCTCACAGGCACGCAGCTGCACGGTGGTACAGTGCCGCCGGCTCGCGTGCGGAGCCCCCACACCCGTCCGTCGGAGGCCTGAGAACGTGCGCAAGAAGGTGCTGCTGGTCCTGGGTCTGGTGGCCCTGGCCCTCGCCTTCGCCGCCTGCGCCCCCAACGCCACGCAGGACTCGCTCGACCCGGCCGGGCCGTACGCCGAGAAGACGAAGACGCTGTTCGAGTGGGTGTTCTGGCTCGGCGCCGTGCCGGTCTTCATCCTGGTCGAGGGCGGGATCGTGCTGATCCTGATCAAGTACCGGCACCGCAAGGGCCAGGACCGGATGCCGCCGCAGATCCACGGCAACACGCGGCTCGAGGTCGGCTGGACGATCCTGCCGGCCGTCGTGCTGGCCGCGGTGATGGTGCCGACCGTCGCCACGATCTGGGACCTTGCGCGCCAGCCTCCCGCCGACGCCCTCAACGTCACGGTGGTGGGCCAGCAGTGGTGGTGGAAGTTCGAGTACACCGACCCCGACATGCAGACCACGGCCGAGCAGCCGGGGCCGATCACCACCGCGAACGAGCTGGTGATCCCGACCGATCGCGTCGTGTACCTGACGCTGACCACCGCGGCCGGGGGCATCACGCGGGAGGCCGACGGCGCCCCCGACGCCAACGTGATCCACTCGTTCTGGGTCCCGGAGCTCGCCGGCGCGCAGGACGCGATCCCGAACCAGGAGAACCACATCCTGATGCAGGCCGACGAGCCGGGCGTGTACGAGGGACAGTGCAAGGAGTTCTGCGGGCTGTCGCACGGCATCATGAAGGTGCAGGTCCGCGCCGTGACGCCGGAGGAGTTCGAGACGTGGGCCGCCGGTCAAAAGCAGGACGCGATCGAGCCGTCATCCGGCCTGGCCGCCAGCGGCTTCGCCGCCTTCATGGACGGCAGGTGCATCGAGTGCCACGCGGTGCAGGGCACCGACGCCCAGGGCATCTCCGGCCCGAACCTGACGCACTTCGCCTCGCGCGGATGCATGGTCGGCTGCCTGCTGGAGAACGACGCCGAGAACATCCGGACGTGGCTGCGCGATCCGCCGGCCGTGAAGCCCGGTTCGTTCATGCCCGACTACGATCTCTCCGAGAGCGACATCGAGTCGCTCACGGCCTATCTGCAGACGCTGGAATGACGATGACGGAGGGTCTCCCGAGATGTCGAGCGTGACCGTGCAGGGCTCCCCGGCCCGCGGGATGCTCCGTCGCCCGGCGTCGACGCGTGGCTTCTGGAGCTGGTTCACCACGGTGGACCACAAGAAGATCGGCATCATGTACGGCGTCACCGCATTCCTGTTCTTCATCGTCGGCGGGCTGGAGGCGTTGCTGATCCGCGCGCAGCTCGCGCAGCCCGACAGCACGCTGCTCTCGGCTGATCAGTACAACCAGCTCTTCACGATGCACGGCATCACCATGATCTTCCTGTTCGTGATGCCGATGTCCGCGGCGTTCTTCAACTACCTGATCCCGTTGATGATCGGAGCGCGCGACGTGGCGTTCCCGCGGCTGAACGCCTACAGCTACTGGGCGTTCCTGTTCGGCGGGCTGTTCATCTACACGAGCTGGTTCCTGGGCGGCGCCCCGAACGGCGGCTGGTTCGGCTACGCGCCGAACTCCGTGACCGATCCGTCGATCGGCATGTCGTTCTACGCGGCCGGCCTGCTGATCACCGGCGTCGCGTCCAGCGCCGGTGCGATCAACCTCGCGGTGACCGTCATCAACATGCGCGCGCCGGGGATGTCGCTGTTCCGGATGCCGGTGTTCGTGTGGATGGGCCTCGTGGTGCAGTTCCTGCTGGCGTTCAGCCTGCCGATCATCACCGTGGCGCTCTTCGAGCTGCTGTTCGACCGGGAGCTCAGCACGAACTTCTTCAACGTCGCGAAGGGCGGCAACCCGCTGCTGTGGCAGCACCTGTTCTGGCTCTTCGGGCACCCCGAGGTGTACATCCTGGTCCTGCCGGCCTTCGGCATCATCAGCGAGATCATCCCGGTGTTCTCACGCAAGCCGCTCTTCGGCTACCAGTTCGTGGTGTTCAGTGGGATCGCGATCGGGTTCATCGGCTTCGGCGTCTGGGCGCACCACATGTTCGCGACGGGCCTGGGACCGGTGGCCAACACGGCGTTCGGGATCTCCACGGCGATCATCGCGATCCCCACCGGCGTCAAGATCTTCAACTGGATGGCGACGATGTGGCGGGGGGACCTCCACTTCGACACCCCCATGCTGTTCTCGATCGGCACCGTCACGATGTTCATCATCGGGGGGCTCTCCGGCGTCACGCACTCGATCGTGCCCTCTGACTACCAGCAGACCGACACGTACTACATCGTGGCCCACTTCCACTACGTGATCTTCGGCGGCGCCGTCTTCGGACTGTTCGGCGGCATGTACTTCTGGTGGCCCAAGGTGTTCGGACGGCGGCTCGGCGAGGGGCTGGGCAAGGCGCACTTCTGGATCATGCTCGTGGGGTTCAACCTCACGTTCGGACCCATGCACGTCCTGGGGCTCCAGGGCATGATCCGCCGCGAGTTCACGTACCCGGAGTCCCTCGGCCTGACGTTCTGGAACGAGGTGTCGTCCGTGGGCGCGTTCATGATCGCCCTGGCCGTGCTCATATTCATCGTCAACGTCGTCGTCGCATCGCGCCGGCCGAAGACCAACGAGGCCGACCCGTGGGACGGCCGGACGATCGAATGGATGACGTCGTCGCCGCCTCCCGAGTACAACTTCGAGGAGGTGCCGCAGGTCCACGCGCTGGACGACTTCTGGCACCGCAAGTACGCGGAGGACAAGAGCGGGCGGCTGGTGCCGGTGCAGGCGGGGGCCTCCGACCACACCCCCGCGGACGCCGGACACGGCATCCATCTGCCCAACCCGTCGTTCTGGCCGATCGTGGCGGCGGCGGGGCTGCCGCTGCTGGGATACGGCGCCATCTTCCATTGGTGGATGGTGGCGCTCGGCGCGGTCGTGGCCCTCGTCGGCTTCTACGGGTGGGCCCTCGAGCCCTCGGCGGAGTAGGGGAGCCGGTGGCGCAGGCGGCGGTCGAGCAGGGGTCCCACGGGGGCGACGGCGGACACGAGACGTCGACGGGCCTGCCGAACACGAAGCTCGCGATGTGGCTGTTCCTGGCGTCGGAGTGCCTGCTCTTCGGCGCGCTGATCTCCACGTACCTGCTCTACCGGGGCGCGAGCACGGAGCCCCCGTTCCCGGCCGACGTGTTCGACATCCCCTACACCTCCGTGTCGTCGTTCGTGCTGCTGGCGAGCTCGCTCACCATGGTGCTGGCCCTCTCGGCGGCGCAGCGTCGCGACACCGGCCGCATGCGGCTGTGGCTGCTCACCACGGCGCTGCTGGGGATGTCGTTCGTGGGCGGTCAGGTCTACGAGTTCACGACGTTCTACTCCGAGGGCCTGCGGCTCGAGACCAACCTGTTCGGCACCACGTTCTACGTGCTGACCGGGTTCCACGGCGTGCACGTCACCGTCGGCATCATGATGCTGCTGTCCCTCGTGGGCATGTCCTGGGCCGACCGGCTGCCCGACGATCCGGCCTTCGGGGTGGAGATGGTTGGGTTGTACTGGCACTTCGTGGACATCGTGTGGATCGTCATCTTCACCGTCGTGTACCTGATCCCCACCGCAGAGAGTGGCGTCGTGAGGAGCGCCGGCGGATGACCGACTCCCACACCACGGAGCTCACCCCCGAGGGCGTCTCGGGCGCCCACCAGGACTCGGCGGCGCACGCCCACCCCAGTCCCAAGGAGTACATCCGGATCGGGGTGATCCTCGCGGCGCTGACCGCGATCGAGGTGGCGGCCTCGTACACGATCGAGGGCGCGCTGTTGATCGTCACGCTCCTCGGCCTGGCGGTGATCAAGTTCACGATCGTCGTGATGTGGTTCATGCACCTGAAGTTCGACGACCGGCGCTACGCGCGGTTCTTCGTGATGGGGGTGGCGCTGGCCGCCACCCTCTACCTGGTCGTGCTGATGCTCAGCAAGGTGTTCCTGAGGTAGTGGGATGAACCTCCCTCCCTGGCACCTGCACCTGGACGTCTGGCTCGTCCTGGGGTCCGTGGTCGTCGCGTACCTGCTGGCGGTGCGCCGCCACGACCGCGAACGCCCGGCGGGGGAGGAGGCCACCGAGCCCCGCAAGGTGCGGCTCTTCCTGCTGGGCATGGGGGTCCTCTGGCTGGGCGCCGACTGGCCGATCCACGACCTGGCCGAGCGGTACCTGTTCAGCATGCACATGGTGCAGCACACGCTGTTCACGCTCGTCGCGGCGCCGATCCTGATCGCGGGCACGCCGGCGTGGATGCTCCGCCGGCTGCTGCGGCCGCCGGCGGTGCGGCGGGTGTGGGCGTTCCTCACCCGGCCGGTGCCGGCGCTGGTGTTCTTCAACGGCGTGCTCTTCTTCACGCACTGGCCGGCCGTCGTGGAGGCGGCGGTCACCGACGAGCTCACGCACTTCGCGCTGCACGCCCTCCTGGTGGGCTCGGCGGTGGTGATGTGGTGGCCGGTCGTGTCGTCGCTCCCGGAGATGCCGGCGTTGCCGGCTCCCGGCCAGATGCTCTACCTGTTCCTGCAGTCGCTGACGCCCACGATCCCGGCGTCGTTCCTCACGTTCGGCACGCACGCCCTCTACCCCGTCTACGCGTCGTTCCCGCGGATCTGGGGCATGGGCGCCGTCACCGACCAGCTCGTCGCCGGGCTCATCATGAAGATCGTGGGCGGGCTGATCCTGTGGGGCGTGATCGCCGCCGTCTTCTTCCGCTGGGGCAACCGTGAGCAGCGCGACGGATGGGATGCTCTGCGGTACACGGACGTTGAACGGGAGATCCGCGCGGAGATGACCCGATGACGACGGGAGGACCGCACCGTCAGAGCGCGCTGCTGCCGATCCTGATCCCGATCGGAGCGCTCGCCGTGATCGGCCTGGCGTTGTTCGGCTTCTCCCGGATCCTCCTGGGCATCAGCCACAACGCAGCCACCGTGACGGCCTGCGTGGTGGCGATCGTGATCCTCGCGGTCGCGGGCGTGGCGGCCGGGCAGCGCCGCGTGGGGCCGGCGGCGATCGGCTCCCTCCTGGGTGTCGTGACCGGCGTGACGCTGATGACCGGATCGTTGGCGTTCCTGATCGTCGGCCCGCAGCCGGAGGAGATCGAGCCGGAGCTGGTGACGATCGCGGCGGGGCCGACCGCGTCCGTGGACGGCTTCGAGCAGACGGAGGTGCCCTTCCCCGCGGACGTGCCGGTCGAGCTCGAGTTCGACAACCAGGAGACCGGCGCCCGGCACAACGTGGTGATCTTCCAGGAGGACCCGGCGGACGCCCCCGGCGAGACGCCGCTGTTCACCGGGACGGTCGTCACCGGCCCGGCGACGGCGACCGACCCGGTGCCGCCCGTGCCGGAGGGGTCGTACTTCTTCCACTGCGAGATCCACCCGACCACGATGACCGGCACGATCACGGCCGCGGCCGGCGGTGCGGCCCCCGGTCCGACCGTCGTGGCGAAGGACCTGCAGTTCGACACGAAGGAGCTCGACCTGCCGGCGGGAGCGCCGACGACCGTCACGCTGGACAACGAGGATCAGGGCGTGCCGCACAACATCTCGATCTTCACGGACGACTCGTTGCAGGACGTGCTGTTCGACGGGGAGGACGTGGTGGGGCCGGCGACGCAGCCGTACGCCGTTCCGCGCGCTGGACGCCGGCACCTACTACTTCCACTGCGACACGCACCCCACGATGAACGGCTCGGTGAAGGTGGCCGAGGGACCTGGGGACGGTGAAGGCGGCGGCGGCGGTGGTGGTGGTGGTGGTGGCGGTGACAGCGGGTCGCCCGAGCCCAGCCCGCCTCCTCCCGAGACCGGAAGTCCCCCGCCGCCGGACGGCGGCGGCGGAGCGCCCGCCTCCGCGTCGATCTCGGCGGCGGCCCTGGCGTTCAACACCGCAAGTCTCTCCTTCCCGGCCGACACGCCCGTGGCGCTCGCCTTCGACAATCAGGAGGCGGGCGTGCTGCACAACGTGGCGATCTACCGGGACGAGGCGTACGCGGATCCGGTCTTCCAGGGCGAGACGGTGACCGGGCCCACCACCGTCACGTACGACGTGCCGCCGCTGGCCGCCGCCACGTACTACTTCAAGTGCGACGTCCATCCCACCATGGCCGGCACGGTCGGCGTCACGTAGCCGTTCGTTCCTGCGAGGATGGACGGCGTGTCCCGGCGCCTCCTGCCGATCCTGGTCGTCCCGCTGAGCGTCCTGCTGCTGGCGGGGTCTTGTACGCGCGCGGGCGACGACCTCGGCCTGGTGGCCGTGGACCGGCCGCTGCCCCCCGTCGCCGGTGACACGGTGCAGGGCGGGAGGATCGAGCCCGCCGACTACGCGAGCTCCGTGCTGGTCGTGAACTTCTGGGCCACGTGGTGCGGGCCGTGCCGCTCCGAACAGCCGGCGCTGCAGGACGTCTGGGATACGTACCGGGACCGCGGGGTGGAGTTCGTCGGGGTGAACTACCGGGACGACGCCGCGGCCGCTGGGGCGTGGATCGACGAGTTCGGCGTCACGTATCCGAGCGTCGAGGACGCCGCCGGCGGATGGGCGGACGACTTCTCACTGGCGGGCGCGCCGTCCACGTACGTCGCCGACGCCGGCGGCCGGATCCGCTACCTGATCACGGGAGCCGTGAGTGCCGACCAGCTCTCGGAGCTCCTGGACGAGCTCCTCGCGGAGCCGGCGGCCTGAGCACCGCGTCGCCTGGGCCGGAGCGTCAGCCGGCGTGGCGCCCGAGCGGCGTGAGCGCGTCCACCGCCACGGATCCGAACAGCGCCGCGAGGTACACGATCGAGTACTTGAACAGGCCCCAGGCGAGCGCTGGCGCCGGCTCGCGCCACAAGCGCAGCGCGCGCCAGACGAAGGCGCCGCCCAGCACCACCGCCGTCGCCAGGTAGACCGGGCCCATCCCGCCGATCGGGACCAGCAGGAGCGTGGTCCCGAACAGCACCAGTGAGTACAGGAAGATCTGCCGCCGGGTCTCGTCCTCGCCCCGCACCACGGGCAGCATGGGCACGCCGGCCGCCGCGTAGTCCTGCTGGTACCGCATGGCCAGCGCCCAGAAGTGCGGCGGCGTCCACACGAAGATGATCGCGAACAGGACCCAGGCCGGCGCGGCCACGGTGCCGGTCACCGCGGCCCATCCCACCAGCGCGGGCGCGGCCCCGGCCGCGCCGCCGATCACGATGTTCTGCGTGCTGCTGCGCTTGAGCCACATGGTGTAGACGAAGACGTAGAACGCGATCGCCGACAGCGCCAGGGTCGCGGCCAGCACGTTCACCGTGATCGACAGGAAGAAGAAGGAGACCGCGCCCAACACGAACCCGAACGCGAGCGCGCGGTCGGCCGACACGGCGTGGGCGGGCAGCGGGCGGCTCCGCGTCCGCCGCATGATCTTGTCGATGTCGCGGTCGAGGTACATGTTGATCGCGTTCGCCGAGCCGGCCGCCACCGATCCGCCGACCAGGGTGGCCAGGATCAGCCACACGGAGGGGACCCCGCCGTCCGCGAGGATCATGGCCGGCACGGTGGTGATGAGGAGCAGCACCACGATGCGTGGCTTCGTGAGCCGCACGTAGGCCTGGACGGCCTCGCGGATCGAGCCCGGTCGCGCCTCGGGTTCCTCGTCGGATTCGGCGTCGGCCTCGATCCTCCCCGGCGAGGTCGCTCGTGAGATCGTCGCCAGCGCCACCAGCGTGGACCAGATCAACACCGACAGGGCCACGTGCAGGACCACGGCCCAGGGACGCAGGCGCGTCCAGACGTTCGCGGCTCCCGACAGGATCTGCGCCAGGAACAGCAGCAGGGCCGCCGTCGACAGGCGCACCCGGTCACGATCCTGGCCGGACGTGCGGGCGCGGATCGCGGTCCAGATCACCAACAGGAACGTGGCGGCGGCCAGCACGCGGTGCGCGAACATCGCCGTGGCCGCTCCGCCCAGCGCCGGCACGAGCCGGCCGTCCATGAGGGGCCAATCCGTGAACACGAGCTGCGCGTCCGAGGCCCGCACGTAGGTCCCCACCAGGAGCAGCAGGCCCGTCACGGACGCGGTCCACGTCGCCAGCCGGGCGAAGGAGTTCGCCTCTTCCCGCCCCCGTCCCGGCGTCACCTCACCGCTCCGCAGCGCGAGGACCGCCGCGATCACGACATCGGCGATCAGCGCGAGCGCGGTCACGAAGTGGGCGGTCACCCACCACGGGTCGTTCTCGGTGAGGACCACGATCCCGCCGAGCCCGGCCTGGGCCACCACCAGCGGGAAGGCGATGAGGGCCGGGATCAGCACCCGCCGCCGCTCGTCTGATCCCCGCCACCGCTCGTCCGATCCGCGCCACCGCTCGTCCGATCCCCGCCACCGCCAGGCAACGACGGCGGTGAGCCCGATCAGCACGATCGCCAGGAACGCGAGGGCCCGGTGGGAGAACTCGATCAGCGAGTGCACGGCGCCGGTGGGGAAGAGTCGCCCGGGCTCGCAGGCCGGCCACGTGGAACATCCAAGACCCGACCCCGTGCCGCGGACCAGACCGCCGACGGAGAACAGCACCACGGTGGTGACGGCGGAACCGAGGGCGAGCTTCCGGAGGCGGGTCATCGGGATGATACCCATGATAGAGGCGACGGTTCCGCATGGCGGTCGCGCCGTGGCATCCCGTAGTCTTCCCGCCATGACCGCCGCCGAGCTGCAGGTGCCCACCGCCGACCTGCTCACGGTCGTCGATCGGGTGGACGAGGCGCTCGGCACGTTCCTGGAGGTGCGCCGCCAGAAGATCGCGTGGCGGGACCCGCAGGCCGCCCTGCTGATCGACGAGATCCAGCGCCTGGTGCGCTCGGGGGGCAAGCGCCTGCGGCCCGCGTTCTGCTACTGGGGGTTCCGCGCCGCCGGCGGCGCGGACGGGGATCCGATCGTGCGGGCAGCGGCGGCCCTGGAGCTGTTGCACACCATGGCGCTGGTGCACGACGACCTGATCGACGGCACGCCCGTGCGCCGGGGGGTCGCCACGACGATGCCCCGCCTGAGCGACGAGGCACGGGAGCGGGGACTGGGCGGCGGAGACCCCGAGGCCTTCGCGGGGTCCGGCGCGATCCTCGTCGGGGACCTCGCGGCCGTGCTGGCCGACCGGCTCCTGCTCGAGTCCGGCTTCCCCGCGCCCGCGCTCGTCCGCGGGCTCGCCCCTTATCACGAGATGCGCACGGATATGGCGGTCGGGCAGTTCCTGGACCTCGCCGTCACGCCCGTGGACCCCTCGGCCGCGCGCCGCATCGCCACGATGAAGGGCGGCTCGTACACGGTCGAAGGGCCGCTGCTCGTGGGCTCGGCCCTCGCCGGCGGGACGCCGCTCGTGGAGACGCGGCTCCGCCGCTTCGGGGCGCCGCTCGGCGAGGCGTTCCAGCTCCGTGACGACCTGCTCGACGGTGACGGGCAGCACGGCGCCACGGCCGATGACGTGAACGCGCTCGTCGCGGCGGCGGTGGCCGCTCTCGATCGCGAAGTCCTGGACCCGGCCGCCGTCGACGCGCTCCGCGCCATGGCGGAGCTCCTCCGCCTGCGGTGATCGTCGACGAGCTGGTCCGTCGCGCCTTCCGCGATCTGCCCACGGCGCGGCTGGCCACGGTCGACGCCCGCGGCGCGCCCCACGTCGCAGCGCTGTGGTTCGTCTGGCAGGAGGACGGCCTCTATCTGTCGGTGCGTCGCGGCAGCCGCACGTGGGAGCACGCCGAGCGGGACCCACGCGTGTCGATCGTGATCGACCGCGGCCGGGAATGGACGGAGCTGGCCGGCGTCGGGATCGAGGGCGTCGCGGAGCTCCTGCCGGCCGAGCACCCGCAGATGCGCGCGCCGATGTCCGCCTGGCACGAGAAGTACCGCTCGATGCTCGCCGGCGACGGCTTCGAGCGATTCACCGACGCCGTCCCGCTGCTGGGGTTCCTGCGGGTGGAGCCCTCGGAGGTTCGCGCCTGGGACCACGCCTGGCACGAGCGGGGGATTGCGGGCTCGGGAGGTCGGTCGTAGCCTTGTGAAACGATTCACGAGCCGGTAGGCTCGCCTTGTGAAAGTTTTCACAAGCTGCTCCTCATGAGCTCGGAGGGGGACCCGAGACCGTGACGACGTCCACGATCGAGACCGACGTCCTGGTGGTGGGCGGCGGCCCCGGAGGCGCGGCGACGGCCTACCATCTGGCCCGCCACGGCATCGACGTCACGGTCGTCGACAAGGCGCGGTTCCCCCGCGAGAAGGTCTGCGGCGACGGCATCACGCCGCGCGGCGTCGCGGCCGTCCTGCGGATGGGCGTGGACACGGACGACCCCGGGTTCGAGCGCGTGCGGGGCCTCCGGGTCCACTCGCGCAGCGCCACGATCGAGCTCCCCTGGCCCGAGCTCACGAACTGGCCGAACTACGGGCTGGTGCGGACGCGACACGACTTCGACCAGCTCCTGATCGACCGTGCGACGAAGGCCGGCGCCCGTCTGTTGGAGGGCACCGAGGCACTGGAGCCGACGCTCCGCGACGGATGGGTGACCGGAGGCACGATCCGCCCGGCGGGCGAGCACGACGCCGAGCCGACGACGGTCCGCGCACGGTACGTGGTGGCCGCCGACGGCGCCGCCAGTCGCTTCGCCACGCACGCCGGCGTCCGGCGCGACGACACCAGGCCGTTGGGGATCGCGGCGCGCCGCTACTACCGAACCTCGTACTCCCCGGGTCCCTGGTTCGAGTCCTGGCTCGACCTGTGGGAGGGCGACCTCCTGCTGCCCGGCTACGGATGGCTGTTCCCGCTCCCCGGGGGTCGCATCAACCTCGGGGGTGGGCTGCTCAACACGTTCAAGGGCTTCCGGGACATCTCGGCACAGCGCCTGTTCAACGCGTTCGCGACGATGCTGCCCGAGGAGTGGGGGATCTCCGAGGAGACCGCGGAGGGACGCGTGCTCTCCGGCCCGCTGCCGATGAGCCTGAACCGGATCCCGCAGGCCGTGCCGGGGATGCTGCTGGTCGGCGATGCGGGCGGCGCCGTGAACCCGTTCAACGGCGAGGGCATCGCCTACGCGATGGAGTGCGGCGAGCTGGCGGCCGACCTGCTCCACGAGTCCCTGGTCCTGGACCGTCCCGGGATCGCCCAGAGCTACCCGCTGATCCTGCGGGAGCGGTACGGCCGGTACTTCTCGATCGGCCGGGGCTTCGCCCGGGTGATCGGCAAGCCCGCGATCATGGGCGCCGCCACGAAGTACCTGCTGCCCCGGCCGCGGGTGATGAGCTTCGCGATGCGGCTCATGGCGAACCTCACCGACGGCCGCGACGGGGACGCCAGGGACAAGCTGATGTACGTCCTGGAGCGATTGGCGAAGGCCTCATGAGGCTAGGATGCGCACCGTGCTGAGGGACTACCTGCCCATGGTGGTGCTGGCCATCCTCGCGATCGTGTTCGCCGTGGCCTCCCGGGCCGTCTCGCACCTCCTGCGCCCCAATCGGCCCAATCCCGTGAAGCTCTCGCCGTACGAGTGCGGGAACGACCCGATCCGGCTGCCGCGCGGCGAGCGGTTCAGCGTGAAGTTCTACGTGGTGGCGATGCTGTTCATCATCTTCGACATCGAGACGATCTTCCTCTATCCGTGGGCGGTGACCTTCCGTCAGCTCGGGCTCTTCGGGCTCGTGGAGATGGCGATCTTCCTGGGCCTCGTCTTCATCGCGTACGCGTACATCTGGCGCAAGGGCGGGCTGGAGTGGGAGGAGCAGCGAGCCGAGCGCCCGCCCGGCGACCTCAGCGCCACCGACGTGCCCGGGCCGGTGGCCGGGCCCAAAGACCAGCCCAGAACCCAGCCCATCTCGCAGCCCCAAACGCAGCCCCAAACGCAGCCCATGTCGCAGCCCGTGCCGGCGCAGGGGCCGACGATCGGAGCGCCGCATGCCCGTTGAGCGCGTCGAGGGCGTGCACCTCGGCAGGACGCCCGAGGAGGTCGAGGAGGAGGTCGAGCGCGGCCTCCTGCTGACGAAGCTCGACCGCGCGGTGGGGTGGGCGCGCACGCAGTCGATGTGGCCCGCCACGTTCGGCCTGGCCTGTTGCGCGATCGAGATGATGTCGACCGGCGCCGGCCGCTACGATCTGTCGCGCTGGGGGATGGAGCTGTTCCGCGCCTCGCCCCGCCAGGCCGACCTCATGATCGTGGCGGGTCGCGTCAGCCAGAAGATGGCGCCGGTGCTCCGCCGCATCTACGACCAGATGCCCGAGCCCCGCTGGGTGATCTCCATGGGCGTGTGCGCCTCGGCCGGCGGCATGTTCACGAACTACGCCGTCGTGCAGGGTGTGGACACGATCGTGCCGGTGGACGTGTACGTTCCGGGCTGTCCCCCCAAGCCCGAGATGCTGATGTTCGGCATCCTCAAGCTGCAGGAGAAGGTGCGGACCCGGGAGACGTTCCGGTGAGGCCCGCGGAGATCGCCGAACGGCTGCGCACCCGCCTCGCCGACGTGCTGCTGGCGCGCGGCGAGGTGGTCGTGCTCGTGGAGGTCGACGAGGTCCGGGACACGCTGTCGTCGCTGCGGGACGATCCCGAGCTCGCATTCGACTTCCTGGTCTTCGTCACCGCCACCCACCACCCGGACGCCGATCCGGAGCTATGGCTCGTCTACGAGCTGCGGTCGACGGCGCACCACCACCGCGTCCGGGTCAAGGCCGGTGCCCGCGGCGATGCCCCCCACGTCCCGAGCGTCGCCGACCTGTTCCCCACGGCCGACTGGCACGAGCGGGAGGTCTTCGACTTCTACGGCGTCGTCTTCGACGGCCATCCGAACCTGACCCGGATCCTGATGCCCGACGAGTGGGTCGGCCACCCGCTGTTGAAGACCGAGGAGCTCGGCGGAGTGTCCACGCGATACCACGGCGGCGCGTTCATCCCACCGGTGGATCAACGGACGACATGAGCGTGCGCGAGGAACCCCGGCCGTCCAGGGTCGTCGACCCCTCCGGCGAGATCCGCCAGGAGACCATGATCATCAACATGGGCCCGCAGCACCCGTCGACCCACGGCGTGCTGCGACTCCTGCTGGAGCTCGACGGCGAGTACGTGGTGCGGTGCAAGCCCGTGATCGGCTACCTCCACACCGGGATCGAGAAGAACACGGAGTACCGCACGTGGATGCAGGGCATCACGTTCGTCACGCGGGCGGACTACCTGTCGCCGTTCTTCAACGAGTTGGGGTACTGCCTGGCGGTCGAGCGACTCCTGGGCATCGAGGCGCCGCCGCGGGCCCAGGTGATCCGGGTCCTGTGCAACGAGATGAACCGGATCTCGTCGCACCTGGTGTGGCTGGCGACCGGCAGCCTGGAGCTCGGCGCGGTGAGCGTGATGCTGTACGGCTTCCGCGAGCGCGAGATCCTCCTCGACATCTTCGAGGCGCTCACGGGCCTGCGCATGAACCACGCGTACATCCGGATCGGCGGCGTGAAGATGGACATGCCCGAGGACGGCGACGCGAAGATCCGGGCGTTCCTGGACGAGATGCCCCGGCGGATCGACGAGTACGAGTCGATCCTGGACGACAACCCGATCTGGCGTGAGCGCAACCAGGGCGTCGGGGTGCTCTCGGCCGAGGACTGCCGGCGGCTCGGTGTCACCGGCCCGATGCTGCGCTCGGCCGGCGTGGCCACGGACATCCGCAAGGACGAACCGTACAGCGGCTACGAGACGTACGACTTCGACGTCGTGACCCGAACCGAGGCGGACGCCTACGCGCGGTACCGGATCCGCCTCGACGAGATGCGCCAGTCGCTCCGGATCATCGAACAGTGCCTCGACCGGCTGGAGGAGCCGGGCCCCGTCATGGTGCAGGATCCGAAGGTGGCGTGGCCGGCGAAGCTCAAGGTCGGTCCCGACGGCATCGGCAACGACCCCGAGTACATCCGCCACATCATGGAGGAGTCGATGGAGGCGCTGATCCATCACTTCAAGATGGTCACCGAAGGGGTGAGCGTCCCCGCCGGCGAGGTGTATCAACCCGTGGAGTCGCCCCGCGGCGAGCTCGGCTTCTACGTGGTTTCGACGGGCGAGCACAAGCCGTACCGCGTCAAGATCCGCGATCCCTCGTTCACCAACCTCGGTGCGACCGCCACCATGGTGGAGGGATCGCTCGTCGCCGATGCGATCGCGGCGATCGCGAGCGTCGATCCGGTGATGGGCGGGGTGGACCGCTGATGGCGGTGCTCACGCCGGAGCTCCGCCAGGAGGCGGAGGCGATCGTGGCGCGCTACCCGGCCGGGCGCCAGCGCTCCGCCGTCATGCCGCTGCTCTATCTCACCCAGTCCGTCGAGGGGTACGTCACGCGCGAGGCCCTGCGCGAGGTCGCCGACCTCCTCGGCCTGCGCACCGCGGAGGTCGAGGCCGTCGCGAGCTTCTACACCATGCTGCGCCTGCGCCCGACCGGCACGCACGTCCTGAGCGTGTGCACGAACCTGTCGTGCGCGCTGCGCGGTGCGAAGGACGTCCTGCAGGCGGCCCGCACCGCGGCCGGCGTTCCCGCCGGCGGGGAGCTCTCGGAGGACGGTCTCATCACGATCCACGAGGAGGAGTGCCTCGGGGTCTGCGAGTTCGCGCCGGTCGCGCAGATCAACGCCGCGAACCACGACGACGTCACGCCCGAGCGCGTCGCCGAGCTGATCGGCAGCCTGCGCGACGGCGAGGTGCCCGCGCCGAGCCGGGGCCGGGCCGTCGGCAGCTTCCGGGAGGCCTCGCGGATCCTCGCGGGCGTCGAGCACGCCGAGGCGGGCGCGTGAGCGAGGACAGGAAGGTCCTCACCGCGCACTGGGGCGACCCAGGGGTGGTCGGACTGGACGGATACCGGCGAGCTGGCGGCTACGAGGCGTTCCGGACCGCCCTGGGCATGGCCGGTGGCGACGTGATCCAGCTCGTCAAGGACTCGGGGTTGCGGGGACGGGGCGGAGCGGGCTTCCCGACGGGCATGAAGTGGTCGTTCGTCCCGCAGGACACCGGCAAGCCCACGTACGTCGTCGTGAACTTCGACGAGTCCGAGCCGGGTACGTGCAACAACCGCGAGCTCGTGGAGCGGGAGCCGCACGCGCTGCTCGAGGGCACCGCGATCGCCGCGCGGGCGATCGAGTGCCACACGGCGTTCATCTACGTACGCGGCGAGTACCTGTGGCAGGCACAGGTCCTGCAGGCTGCCCTGGACGAGGCCTACGCGGCCGGGCTCCTGGGCGCCGACCCGTTCGGCAGCGGCTACCCCCTGGACATCGTGCTGCACCGGGGCGCCGGCGCGTACATCTGCGGAGAGGAGACGGCGCTGCTGAGCTCGCTCGAGGGCTTCCGCGGCCAGCCGCGCCTGCGACCGCCGTTCCCGGCGGTGGAGGGCCTGTACGCCTCGCCGACCGTCGTGAACAACGTCGAGACCCTCATGAACGTGCCGCACATCGTCGCCAACGGGCCCGACTGGTTCAAGGCGGTCGGGACCGAGAAAGCGCCGGGCACGAAGCTGTTCACGGTCAGCGGCAAGGTCGAGCGGCCCGGCAACTACGAGGTGGCGCTCGGCACGCCGCTGCGCGTCCTGCTGGAGGAGCACGCGGGTGGCGTGCTCGGCGGCAGAGCCCTGAAGGCCTGGACGCCGGGCGGCTCCTCGACGCCGTTCCTCACGGCCGAACACCTCGACGTGGGCCTGGACTTCGAGTCGATCGCCGAGGCCGGATCGCTGCTGGGCACCGGCGCCGTGATCGTCCTCGACGAGACGGACTGCATGGTCGAGGCCGCCCGCCGGCTCCTCCAGTTCTACGCGCACGAGTCCTGCGGCAAGTGCACCCCGTGCCGTGAGGGCACGTGGTGGGTCACCAGGACGCTCGGCCGGATCGAGGATGGCTACGGGCGCGAGCAGGACATCCCGTTGGTGGGGGAGGTCGGCCAGAACATCTTGTTCAAGGCGTTCTGCGCCCTGGCGGACGGCGCCGTGAGCCCGATCGCCAGCTCGCTGCAGTACTTCCGCGACGAGTACGAGGCGCACGTCCGCGAGGGCCGCTGTCCGGTGACGGGCGTGGGGCCGGGACGGCCGGAGGAGCCGCAGCCGGGCGCCGTGACGTTCACCACGGCCGGTCCCTTCGACATGCTGGAGGTGGGCTCCTAGTGCCGGATCTCGTCACGCTCACGATCGACGGCACGGAGGTGACCGTGCCGAAGGGCACGCTGATCATCCGCGCCGCCGAGCAGGTGGGGGTGGAGATCCCGCGCTTCTGCGACCATCCGCTGCTGGAGCCGGTCGGGGCGTGCCGGCAGTGCTACGTGGAGGTCGAGGGCCAGCGCAAGCTGTTCACCTCCTGCACGACCGCGGTCGCTCCGGACATGGTGGTGCGAACCCAGAACACCTCCGAGTCGGTGCATCAAGCGCAGGTGGCGAACCTCGAGTTCCTGCTGCTGAACCACCCGCTGGACTGTCCGATCTGCGACCGCGGCGGGGAGTGCCCGCTGCAGGATCAGGCCATGGCGTTCGGTCCGGGCGAGAGCCGCTACGTCGAGGCCAAGCGCACCTACCCCAAGCCCATGCCGCTGTCGCCGCTGGTGAGCCTCGACCGCGAGCGCTGCGTGCTGTGTGCGCGCTGCACGCGCTTCTGCGACCAGATCAGCGGGGACCGGTTCATCGAGCTGTATGCGCGGGGCGCCGCCGAGCAGGTCGCGATCGCGGCCGGCGAGGATTTCGCGTCGCCGTTCAGCGGCAACACCGTCCAGATCTGCCCCGTCGGCGCGCTCACGTCCACGCCGTACCGCTTCGCGGCCCGGCCGTTCGACCTCACCACCGCCGACGGCGTCTGCCCACACTGCAGCAGCGGCTGCAACCTCCGCGTCGACGTCCGTCGCGGGGAGGTCGTCCGCCACCTCGCCCGGGACGAGCTCGAGGTCAACGACGCGTGGCTGTGCGACAAGGGCAGGTACGCGTTCCGGTTCCCCGATGATCCGCGGCGACTGACCACGCCGCTCGTGCGCGACCACGGCCTGGAGCCCGCCTCGTTCGGCGAGGCGTTCGCCCGGATCGCCGGCTGGGCGCAGGGGGCGCGGGTCGCGTTCCTCACGGGCGGCCGGCTGATGGACGAGGACTACTACGCGCTGTCGAAGCTCGCGCGCACGGTGTTCGGCACCAACGACCTCGATCACCGGCGCGACGCCGGCGGCGGCGACGCGGAGGCGTCCGTCGCATCCGCGCCCGGCGCCGTCACGTATCGCGACGTGGAGCGCGCGAAGGTGATCCTGGTGGCGGGCCTCGACGCCGAGCAGGAGGTGCCGATCCTGCACCTTCGCCTGCGCAAGGCCGCGTCGCGGGGAGCCCGCATCGTGGTGCTCCACCCGCGGACGACGCGCCTGCACGACGTCGCGGAGCACGTGCTCGTCCTCCCGGGCGGCGAGGCCGCCGCACTCCGCGACGGCGCCGGTGTCGCCGACGCGCTGGCGGAGGCTGGCGACGCCGCCGTGGTCATCGCGGGGCCGCGCCTCGCCGACCGGCCGGGCGCGGTGGACGAGGCGCGGGCGCTCGCCGGCCGCGCCGGGGCGCGGTTCGCCTACGTCACGCGTCGCGCGAACGACCGTGGCGCGCTGCAGGCGGGGGTGCACCCGGGGCTGCTGCCGGGCGGGCGGCGGTTCACCGTGGACGAGGAGCGCGCGCAGGTCGAGACGGTCTGGGGTCCGGTCATGTCCGCGACCGAGGGACGCGGGACCATGGCGATCCTCGAGGCCTGCGCGGCCCGCGAGATCGACGTCCTGTTCTGCATCGGCGTGGATCCGCTGCGCGACGCCCCGGACGCCGCGCTGGCCCGTCGCGCGCTGCAGAACGTGGCCCACGTGGTGGTGCAGGGCCTCGAGCTCGCCGAGCTGGAGCCGTACGCGGACGTGTTCCTGCCCGCCGCGGCCTATCTGGAGAAGCGGGGGCACGTCACCACCTGGGAGGGCCGCGGTCAGCGGCTCGGACCCGTCCGGGGCGCGCCGGGCATCGCCCAGTCCGACTGGGAGATCTTCACCGGGCTCGCCCTGGTGATGGGCGGCGACCTCGGCTGGGAGACCCTCGAAGAGCTCCAGTCCGAGCTGGGCGGCCTGCTGGCGCCCCACGAGCCCGGCCCCCCCGCCCCGGTGGCCGGCGCCGGGCCGGTGGCGGTGGGCGACGGCGAGCTCGTGTTGTTCAGCTACCCGCTGCTCGTGGACGAGGGCCGCCTGCTCGAGGGCGCGTCCGAGCTGAAGGCCGCCCTGGCGGAGGAGCCGTTCGTGGAGGTCCACCCGGAGGACGCCCGCAGCCTCGGGCTGCAGGACGGATCGCCGGCGCTGGTGACGACGCCCGCCGGCCGGGCGGAGCTCCCGGTCCGCATGACGCCCACGGTGGCGCGCGGCTCGGCCTTCGTGCCCTACAACCAGGCCGGGTTCGCGGCCAACACGCTGCTGTCGGGAGCCTTCCACACCACCGCGCGGATCGAGCGCGTCGACGCGGCCGGCGATGCGAACGAACCGGGGCCGGCCTTCGTCAGCACCGACGTGGGGTCCGAGACCGGATCCGGGTCCGCCCGTGCAGGAACGGAAGCAGGGATCGAGGTCTGATGGACTGGCTCGACTGGATCCTGCTGGTGGCCAGGGTCGTGGTCGTCTTCTTCGCGCTGCTGATCGCGGTACTGCTCTACATCTGGATGGAGCGCAAGGTGATCGCCGACATGCAGACCCGGCTGGGCCCCATGCGCGCCGGGCCGCGGGGCGTGCTCGTGACGCTCGCCGACGGCATCAAGCTGTTCTTCAAGGAGGGCATCACGCCCACGCAGGCGGACCGCACCGTGTACTCGATCGCGCCGCTGATGGCGATGTTCCCGGCCTTCCTGGCCTTCGCGGTGATCCCGTTCGGCACCTCGGTGCACGTGTTCGGGCGCGACGTGCCCCTGCAGCTCGCCGACCTCAACATCGGGCTGCTGTGGATCCTCGCCATGTCGTCGCTCACCGTCTACGGGGTCGTGCTGGCGGGCTGGGCGAGCGGCTCGAACTACCCGCTGCTGGGCGCCGTGCGCTCCAGCGCGCAGATGATCAGCTACGAGGTGGGCATGAGCCTCGCCCTGGTCGCGGTGGTGATGTACACCGGCTCGCTGCAGATGAGCCAGATCGTGTCGGCGCAGGACCGCGTCTGGAACGTGATCCCGATGTTCCCGGCGTTCGTGATCTACCTGATCTGCGGCCTCGCCGAGACGAACCGGCCGCCGTTCGACCTCGCCGAGGCCGAGTCCGAGCTCGTCGCCGGTTTCCACACCGAGTACTCCGGCATCAAGTTCGCGCTGTTCTACCTGGGCGAGTACGTGAGCACGGTGACGGTCGCGGCGGTCGCCGTCACGCTCTTCCTCGGCGGGTGGCGCGGGCCCGCGCCGGACTTCCTGTCGTGGCTGTGGCCGGTGCTCTGGTTCATCGGGAAGGTCACGCTGATCATCTACGTCTACATCTGGGTGCGGGGCACGCTGCCGCGCATGCGCTACGACCGACTGATGCAGTTCGGATGGAAGGTGCTGATCCCGTTCGGCCTCGTCTGGGTCATGGTGACCGGCGCCGTCGTGGTGCTGCCGGACCTGTACGGCAGCCGCGCCGTCATCCTGATCGCCGCCGGCGTGCTGGGCGTGCTCACGATCGGATCGATGCTGGCGCCGCTGTTCACCAGGAAGGCCATCCAGGGGGTGCGATCATGAGCGACGACACCACGCCGGCGCCGACGGACCGGCCAGAGGACCGGCCGGAGGACCGGCCAGAGGACCGGCCGGAGCACCGGCCAGAGGACACCGCGACGCCTGCGTCTGCCGAGGAGCAGCCTCGCGGGCTGCTCGAGGACGCCTGGTCGATCGCCAAGGGCATGGGCACGGTCTGGAAGCAGACCTTCCGCCGCGACAACACGGAGCGGTACCCGCAGGAGGTCGCGCCGGTCCCGGAGCGCTCGCACGTGGGCCGGCACCTGCTGAACCGCCACGAGAACGGCCTGGAGAAGTGCATCGGGTGCGAGCTGTGCGCGTTCGCCTGTCCGGCCGACGCGATCTGGGTGGAGGGGGAGGACAACGACCCGGAGGCGCCCACGAGCCCGGGGGAGCGGTTCGCGAAGGACTACCAGATCAACTACCTGCGCTGCATCATGTGCGGTCTGTGCGTCGAGGCCTGCCCCACGCGCGCGCTGACGCTCACGAACTACTTCGAGCTGTCCTTCACCTCGCGCGAGGAGGCGATCTGGACGAAGGAGCAGCTCCTGGAGCCGCCGCCGGAGCTCGGTGTCGAGGGCCGGAAGCTGGAGGGCTAGCGGATGCCGCTCGACAACGTCGTCTTCTGGGTGTTCGCGCCGATCGCGCTCGGCAGCGCGATCGCGATGCTGCTGATGCGCAACGCCGTGCACGCCGCGCTGCTGCTGATCGTGAACTTCTTCTGCCTGGCCGTGATGTACCTGCTGCTGGACGCGCCCTTCCTGTTCGCGGTCCAGATCATCGTCTACGCCGGCGCGATCATGGTCCTGTTCCTCTTCGTGATCATGCTGCTGGGGGTCGACCGCGGCGAGGATCTCACCGAGCGGCTGATCGCGCAGCGGCCGGTGGCGATCGCGCTCGGCATCGCGGTGGTTGTGGAGATCGCCGTGGCCGTGCGGGCCGGGGTGGGGTTCGCCACGAAGGCGCCGGCCGGGTTCGACGCCGCCAACACCGACGGCAACACCCAGGCGCTGGCGAGGGTCCTGTTCACGAGGTACTTCTTCCCGTTCGAGGTCACCTCGGTCCTGCTGATCGTCGCGGCGATCGCGGCGATGGTGCTGGCGCAGCGGCGGGCCCGGGCCGTGACCCAGGCCGAGCTCGACGAGATCACCGCGCACGAGGAGGCTCCCGAGCCCGAGGTCGCTGGATGAGGACACCGATCGCCTACTTCCTGGTCCTGTCCGGGATGCTCTTCGCGGTCGGCACGGTGGGGGTGCTGACCCGCCGCAACGCGCTGATCGTGTTCATGTCGGTCGAGCTGCAGCTGAACGCGGTGAACCTGGCGCTGATCGCGTTCAGCCGCATGCACGGCGACCTGGACGGCCAGGTGCTGGCGTTCTTCTCGATGGTGGTCGCCGCGGCCGAGGTCGTGGTGGGCCTCGCCATCATCGTGAGCGTGTACCGGCGACGCCACAGCGTGAACGTGGACGACGCGAGGCTGCTGAAGTGGTAGGAGAGGCGTTCACACCGCTCCAGGTCGACCTGCTGTGGCTCGTGCCGGCGCTGCCGCTGGCGGCGTCGATCGTGAACCTTTTCGTCGGCCGCCGGCTCGGCCGGGCGGCAGGCATCCTGGCCTCGGTCGCGGTGGCGACCGCGTTCGCCGTCTCCGCCGTGCTGGTGATGCGGCTTCTCGGCGTGGACCCGGAGGCCCGTGTCGGCACGGTCCATCTCTTCGACTGGATCGCCGTGGGGGACCTGCGGATCGGGGCGGACCTGCGCCTGGACGCGCTCTCCGCCGTGATGATCCTGGTCGTGACCGGGATCGGCACGCTGATCCACGTCTACGCGATCGGGTACATGGACGGCGACCCCCGATACGGCCGGTTCTTCGCCTACCTCAATCTGTTCGTCTTCTTCATGCTCATGCTGGTCCTTGCGGACAACCTCCTGCTGATGTACCTGGGCTGGGAGGGCGTGGGGCTCTGCTCCTACCTGCTGATCGGGTTCTGGTTCGACGCGACGGAGAACGCGAACGCGGCGAAGAAGGCCTTCGTCACCACGCGGATCGGCGACACCGCGATGCTCGTGGGACTCGCGCTCGTGGTGGTGAAGTTCGGCACGCTGGACTTCACCGCGATCTTCGGCAGCGCCGGGGACGTGCTCACGAAGAGCGCGGCCACGGCGATCGCGCTCCTGCTGTTCGCAGGCGCGGTCGGCAAGTCCGCCCAGGTGCCGCTGCACGTCTGGCTGCCCGACGCCATGGCCGGCCCCACCCCGGTGTCCGCCCTGATCCACGCGGCGACGATGGTGACGGCCGGCGTGTACCTGGTCGTGCGCATGCACGTGATCTTCGAGATCAGCGGCGTGGCGCTCACGGTGGTCCTGATCGTGGGCCTGGTCACGATGCTGTTCGCGGGGACGTGCGCGCTGGGGCAGGACGACATCAAGCGGGTGTTGGCGTACTCCACCGTGAGCCAGCTCGGCTTCATGTTCGTGGCCGCCGGCCTGCGCGCCTACGGCGTCGCGATCTTCATGCTGGTCGCCCACGCGTTCTACAAGGCCCTGATGTTCCTGGGCGCCGGCTCCGTGATGCACGGCATGCACCAGCAGACCGACATGAAGGAGATGGGCGGCCTGATCCGCCGCATGCCGCTCACGGGGTGGACCTTCGTGATCGGCGCGTTCTCCCTGGCGGGAGCGCCGTTCCTGGCGGGGTTCTACGCCAAGGACGAGATCCTGGAGATCGCGAACGCCGGCGGACGTCCGTGGGTATACGTGCTGGGGTCCGTCGGCGCACTGCTGTCGGCGCTCTACATCGGCCGGCTGATCTTCCTGACGTTCTTCGGCGCCCCCCGCAGTGAGGCGGCCGAGCACGCGCACGAATCCCCGCCGATCATGACGTTCCCGCTGGCGCTGCTCGCGGTCGGGGCGGGGGGCGCGGGCCTGCTGAACACGAACCCGGAGGGCCTGATCGGCACGTTCCTGGAGCCGGCCGTGGGCCCGCTGACTGAGGGAACCGCCGGGATCGGCGCGACCCTGCTCATCGCGATCGCCGTGTCGATCGCCGCGCTCGGACTGCTGCTGGGCTGGTTCGTGTACGCGTCGGGGCGGATCGACTGGATGGCCCTCCGCGTGCGGCTCGCTCCGCTGCAGCGGCTCTTCGCGAACGGGTGGTACCTGGACACCTACTACGGCGCGATCCTGGTCGGACCGGGCAAGGCCCTCGCGGCGTTCACGGCATACGTGTTCGACGCGCGGTTCCTGGACGGCATCGTGAACGGCACCGGCGGCGTGGTGCACGGCCTGGCGAACGTCGGCCGGCGGATCCAGACCGGCTTCGTCCGCAGCTACGCCCTCGCGTTCCTGGTGGGCGTCGTGGGCGTCCTGGTCTACGTGGGGTTCCGGCTCTGATGCGGTGGCTCACGATCACCACGTTCCTGCCCCTGGTCGCCGTGCCGGTCCTGCTGGCGGGCCGCGGCATGCGCGACGACCTCGCGCGCGGCATCGCGCTGCTCGTCTCGCTCGCCACGTTCGTGGTGTCGCTCGGCATCCTCGGCAGGTTCGAGGCCGCGGACGCCGGCTTCCAGATGGTGGAGCGCGCCGAATGGATCCGCTCGCTCGGCGTCGGCTACGCGCTCGGGGTGGACGGCGTCAGCCTGTGGATGATCCTGCTCACGACGTTCCTGTTCCCGGTCGCGATCCTGGCCTCGTGGCGGGTCGACCGGGACGTCCGTCTCTACATGACGGCGATGCTGGTGCTGGAGTGCGGCGTCCTGGGCACGTTCGTGGCGCTGGATCTGCTGCTGTTCTTCCTGTTCTTCGAGGCGATCCTCGTGCCGATGTACCTCATCATCGGCGGCTGGGGAGGCGAGCGGCGCGTCTACGCGGCCGTGAAGTTCTTCCTGTACACCATGGCGGGCTCCGCGTTCCTGCTGGCGGCGATCCTGTTCATGTTCTCCCGGTCGGACGCCCTGCCGGGCGGCGCCAGCTTCTACCTCCCCGACCTGATGCAGCTCGAGCTGCCGGTCGCCACGGCCCGCTGGCTCTTCCTGGCGTTCCTGGTGGCGTTCGCGGTGAAGGTCCCGATCTTCCCGCTGCACACCTGGCTCCCGGACGCCCATACCGAGGCGCCGACCGCCGGCTCGGTGATCCTGGCCGGTGTGATGCTGAAGGTCGGCGCGTACGGCCTGATCCGCTTCAACCTGGCGCTGTTCCCCGAGGCGTCGAGGCACTTCAGCGGGCTGCTGTCGGTGCTCGCGGTGATCGGCATCGTCTACGGTGCGCTCGTCGCGCTGATCCAGACCGACATCAAGCGGCTGGTGGCCTACTCGTCCGTCTCGCACCTCGGCTTCGTGGTGCTGGGCATCTTCGCGTTCACGGATCAGGGCGTGACCGGCGGGGTGCTGCAGATGGTGAACCACGGTCTGTCGACCGGCGCGCTCTTCCTGCTGGTCGGGATGGTGTACGAGCGGACGCACACGCGCGACCTGGACCGGATGGGTGGCCTGGCGAGCGTGATGCCGTGGCTGACCGGGGCCTTCCTGTTCGCCGTGTTCGCCTCGGCGGGGCTGCCCGGCCTCAACAACTTCGTCGGGGAGTTCCTGGTGATCGTCGGCGCGTTCAGCGCGAACACGGCGTTCGGCTCGGTCGCGTCGATCGCCGTCGTCCTGGCCGCGATCTACCTCCTGTGGTCCTACCAGCGCATGGCGTACGGACCGGTGCGCGAGGAGCACCGGTCGCTCCCGGACGTGAGCGTCCGCGAGGTCGCGGTGCTGGCGCCCGTCCTGGCGCTGCTGTTGGTCTTCGGCGTGTATCCCAAGGTGCTGACCGATCGGATCGAGCCGACCACCGAGGCCGTCGTGCGCCGTGTCGAGCCCGACCATCCGGTCGAGGCGGGCCCGCCGCCGTTCGTCGCGGCGCAGCCGGCGGGGGAGGCCCCGTGATCGCGCAGGTCGTGAACCAGATCCCGGCGCCGCACATCGAGTGGCTCCCGATCCTGCCCGAGCTGATCCTGGTCGGCACCGGGCTCGTCACGATGCTGTACGAGGCGTTCGCGCCGCGCTCCGAGCGGGCGGTACACCTGACGCTCTCGCTGGCCGGCGTCGCGGGCGCGGCGTACGCGGCGTTCCTGCTGTGGGACTGGACCGGCGAGCCCACGGTCCTGGCCGGCGCGGTGGCGGCCGATCGCTACGCGGTCGTGGCGCGCCTGCTGCTCCTGGGGATCGCCGCGATCGGCCTGCTCTTCGGCACGCACTACTTCGCGCGAACGCCCGAGCACGAGCGCGGGGAGTTCTATCCGCTGGTGCTGTTCGCGACCTCGGGCATGACCCTGATCGCCTCGTCCGCGGATCTGATCGTGATGTTCCTTGCCCTGGAGATCCTCTCACTCTCGCTGTACGTGCTCACCGGCTTCTCGAGCCGCGTCGAGTCCAGCGAGGCCGCCATGAAGTACTTCCTGCTGGGCGCGTTCTCCAGCGCGTTCTTCCTGTACGGCATCGCCATGGCGTACGGCGCCACGGGCACCACCCGCATCGGAGCGATCGCTCACGCGCTGGCGGGAGAGACCGGCAGCACGGCACTCGCGCTGCTCGGCTTCGTGTTCCTCGCCGTCGGGTTCGCCTTCAAGGTCGGCGCGGTGCCGTTCCACATGTGGACGCCGGACGTGTACCAGGGTGCCCCGACCCCCGTGACCGCGTACATGGGCGCCGCCACGAAGACGGCCGCGTTCCTGGCGCTGATCCGCGTCCTGGACGTCGCGTTCCAGCCGCTGACGTGGGATTGGACGCCGGTGATCTGGGTGCTGGCGGCCGTGTCGATCGTGGTCGGCAGCGTCCTGGCGATCGCGCAGACGGACATGAAGCGGATGCTCGCGTACTCGAGCGTGGCCCACGCGGGCTTCATCCTCACGGGGCTCACGGCCGCCAACCAGGACGGCATCGCCGCGGCGATGTTCTACCTCATCACCTACGCCACCATGGTGCTGGGCGCGTTCGGGGTCGTGATGCTGGTGTCGGTGCGGGGCGAGGAGCGCACGAGCCTGTCGGCCTACGCCGGCCTCGCCCGGCAAAGCCCGGTCCTGGCCGGGCTCATGACGCTGTTCCTGCTCTCCCTGGCCGGGATCCCGCCGGCGGCCGGCTTCATGGCGAAGGTGAGCGTCTTCGGCGCCGCGATCCGCGCCGGTCACTGGCCGCTGGTCCTGATCGGCGTGCTCTCCAGCGTCGCGGCCGCCTTCTTCTACCTGCGCGTGATCGTGCTGATGTACATGCAGGAGCCCGCGCCGGCGACCGCGATCCCGGGGCAGCCGGACGGACGGGCGTGGCTCGCCGGCGCCGGCCTGGTGGTGCCGGCCGCGGCCACGCTCGCGATCGGCGTCTTCCCGCAGATCGTGCTGGGCTTCCTGGAACGAGCCTCGGTGCTGACGTGGTGACCGTCACGATCCCGCTCGCCCGTTCGGCCGCGCTCTCGGCCGCCCGGCTCCGCCTCACGCGTGCGCCCCACCTCCCGCTAGGCTGGTGCGCATGAGCCGTCGCGTGATCCCGGGGCTGGAGGCGCCCGATGCCCAGCTCGAGACCGAGATCCGCGGCCGGCTCGACCTGGTCGAGCGCGAGCTCGAGAAGTCCGTCCACGTCGAGTCCTCGGGCCTGCTCACCGAGACGTCGTCGTACCTGATCGCGGCGGGCGGCAAGCGCTTCCGCGCCATGCTGGTCCTGCTGGCCGGCTACTTCGGCGATCCCAGCCGATCCGCGGCTGATCCCGGGATCGGTCGCGATCGAGCTGGTCCACCTGGCCACGCTCTACCACGACGACGTGATCGACGAGGCCGACGCCCGCCGCGGGGCGCCCAGCGCCAACGTCCGCTGGACCAACACGGTGGCGATCCTCACGCGGCGATTTCCTGTTCGCGCGCGCCTCGGAGATCTCCACCGACCTGGGGACCGACGTCTGCCGGCTGCTGGCGCGGACGATCGCGGTGCTGTGCGACGGGCAGATCCGCGAGGTGGACAGCTCCGCGAAGGTCGACCAGCCGGAGTCGAACTACCAGGAGATCATCCGGCGCAAGACCGCCTCGCTGATCGGCACGTCCTGCCGGCTCGGCGGGATGCTCTCCGACGCCACCCCCGAGGACACGGAGACGCTCGAGGGGTTCGGGGACGCCCTGGGCATGGCCTTCCAGCTCTCCGACGACATCATGGACATCACCGCGAGCCAGCTCGAGCTGGGCAAGGAGCCCGGCTCCGACATGCGGATGGGCGTCTACACCGCGCCGGTGCTGCACGCGCTGGCGCACGGAGCGCGGCGCGAGGAGCTCGCGCGGCTGCTCCAGCACGGCCCGCCCGACGGCGAGCTGCTGGACCGGGCGCTGCAGATCATCCGCTCGGACGGCTCGATCGAGCACGCGCGCGAGGCCGTCACGGCCGAGGTCGTTCGCGCGAAGGCCCTCGCCCGGCGGCTGCCCGAGGGTCGCGCGCAGAGCGCGCTGGTCCAGCTCGCCGCCTTCCTGGCGGCCCGGTGCGGTGCGGAGCAGGGGCCGTGAGCGCGCTGCTAGACTCCGCCCTCGGAGAGCTCGGGAAAACCTTCACAAGCGTGGCAACCACTTACTACGGGTCCTACGGGGTCGTCCTGGCGGTCCTGGTCGCGGGGGCAGGTCTGGTCGCCGTGGCCTTCGGAGCCGCACGGCTCATCGCACCCCACCGTCCGACCCCCGCCAAGCTCACCACCTACGAGTGCGGCATCGATCCCGTGGGGGAGGGCTGGTCCCAGAGCCAGGTCCGCTACTACATCTACGGCTTCCTGTTCGTGATCTTCGACGTGGAGAGCGTCTTCCTCTTCCCCTGGGCCCGCGTGTTCGTCTCCCTGGGCATGACGGCCGTGGTGGAGATGGCGATCTTCATCGCGATCCTGGCGCTGGGTCTGCTGTACGCCTGGCGCAAGGGGGTGCTGGAGTGGGCCTGATCACGGAGCGGACCCCACTGCCGAAGGTCCAGCCGGTCAAGTTCCTGCTGAACTGGGGCCGCCGCTACTCCCTATGGGTCATGAACTTCGGCCTGGCCTGCTGCGCGATCGAGTTCATCGCCGGATCCACGGCCAAGCACGACTTCATCCGGCTGGGCGTGATCCCCTTCGCCCACGGCCCGCGGCAGGCGGACCTCCTGGTGGTGGCGGGGACGCTCACCGACAAGATGGCCCCGGCGCTCAAGCGCGTCTACGACCAGATGCCCGAGCCGAAGTACGTGATCTCCTTCGGCTCCTGCTCCAACTGCGGCGGCCCGTACTGGGACTCGTACAGCGTCACGAAGGGCGTGGACCAGATCGTGCCCATCGACGTCTATGTGCCGGGATGCCCGCCGCGCCCGGAGGCGCTGATCCACGGCATCGTGAAGCTGCAGGAGAAGATCAAGTCCGAGGACATCCAGGAGAAGTTCAGTGGCCGGCTCACCCCGCCCCCTATCGGCCACTGACGTCGAGTCGCGGCTGCGCGCGCGCTTCGGGGACGACATCCTCGAGGTCGCCGAGCAGCACGGCCACGCCGTCGCCTCGGTGTCGCCGCCGCAGTACCACGACCTCTGCCGGTTCCTGCGCGACGAGCCCGACTTCGCCTGCGACTACTGCGAGTTCACCACCGCCGTCGACTACGGCGCGGAGGACGGCTTCGAGGTGGTCACCCACCTGTCGTCGACGCAGCACCATCACAACGTGCGGGTGAAGGTCCGGGTCGGCCGCGAGGAGGCCTCGCTGCCCACGATCTCCGACCTGTGGGCCACCTGCGACTGGAACGAGCGCGAGACGGCCGAGATGTTCGGGATCCGGTTCGAGGGGCACCCCCAGCCCGTGAAGCTGCTCCTGTCCGAGCCGTTCGAGGGCCATCCGCTGCGCAAGGACTTCCCGCTGATGTCGCGCGAGGCCAAGCCCTGGCCCGGCGTGCCCGAGGGCGAGGAGGTGGAGGACGAATGACGGACCTCCTGGCGCAGGCCGGCACCTCGATCTTCGACCAGTGGTTCGGCAACTTCTGGGTGGTCCTGATCCTGAAGACGCTGGTCGTCATGGGCGCCTTCCTCACCCTTCCGCTGGGCGTCGGCTACGTGGAGCACAAGGTCCTGGCGCACATGCAGGCCAGGCTCGGGCCGATGGAGGCGGGGAACTTCCACGGCTGGGCGCAGCTCGTGGCCGACGGCGTGAAGTTCGTGCAGAAGGAGGACATCGTGCCCTCGGCCGCCGACCGGTGGGTCTTCTCCCTGGCCCCGGCCGTCGCATTGATCCCGTACATCGCGCTGTTCGTGGTGATCCCGTTCAGCGACTCGCTGTGGGCCGTCGACCTCGACGTGGGCATCTTCTTCGTGATGGCCATGTCCAGCGTCTCGGTCATCGGGGTCCTGATGGCGGGCTGGGCCAGCGCGAACAAGTTCAGCCTGATCGGGGCCCTGCGCGCCGCAGCACAGCTGATCGCGTACGAGCTGCCGCTGGTGCTGGTGGCCGCGGCCGTCGTGATGCAGGCCGGGACGCTCTCCCTGGTGGGCATCACCCAGGCGCAGGGGGATCTGTGGAACGTCGTCCGGCCGTGGCACTGGGCGGGGTTCGTGATCTTCCTGATCGCCTCGCTGGCCGAACTGACCCGGCCGCCGTTCGACATGCCGATCGCCGACTCGGAGATCATCTTCGGCGCGTACACCGAGTACACCGGGTTGAAGTTCGCGTTCTTCCTGCTCTCGGAGTACGGCGGCATCGTGGCGCTGTCGGGGATCGCGTCGGTGCTGTTCCTGGGCGGCTACCAGGGTCCGCCGCTCGTCGGCGAGCTCCTGCCCCAGCCGCTGTGGATGCTCGCCAAGATCGGTGCGCTCTCATTCGTGGTGATCTGGCTGCGCGCCACGTATCCGCGGCTGCGCGAGGATCAGCTGCAGCGGTTCTCCTGGCTGGCGCTGATCCCGCTCTCGCTCGGCCAGATCCTCGTCGTGGCGATCGTCAAGGTCTGGCAGGCCTGAGGAGGGACATGGCGAACGAATCGAAGGACCCGAACGCACCGCCGCACCATCCCGATCAGATGCGGTCCGGCATGGGTCTGGGCCTGCTCAAGGGCCTCGGCGTGACCTTGAACACCATGCTGCACCCGGCGGTGACACAGCAGTACCCGCACGTGAAGCCCGACCTGCCGGCGCGCACACGCGGCGTGATCGCGCTGAAGCAGGAGAACTGCACGGTCTGCTATCAGTGCTCGCGCGAGTGCCCCGATTGGTGCATCTACATCGACGCGCACAAGGAGTCGCACGACCCGGCCTCCGGCGGCAAGGCCAGGTCGGCGAAGATCCTCGACCGGTTCGCGATCGACTACGCGCTCTGCATGTACTGCGGTATCTGCGTCGAGGTCTGCCCGTTCGACGCGCTGTTCTGGAGCCCCGAGTTCGAGTACGGCGAGTACGAGATCGACCTGATGACGCACGAGAAGGAGCGGCTCCAGGAGTGGACCTACGAGGTGCTCCCGCCGCCCGAGCTCGAGGAGGGCGTGGTCCCGCCGGCCGACGTCGTGAGCGTGGCCCCTCCGGGCGACGTCGAGGAGGTGGCGTGACCGCAGCCGAGTGGGCCTTCGCGGTCATGGCCGTGGTGGGATCGATCGCCGCGATCCGCATGGTCACCGCGAAGAACGTGGTGCACGCCGCGCTGTACCTGGTGGTGACGCTGCTCTCCGTCGGTGGGGTGTACCTGGTGCTGGCCGCGGAGTTCGTCGCGTGGGTCCAGATCCTGATCTACGTGGGCGCGATCGTGATCCTGTTCCTGTTCGGGCTCATGCTCACGAAGGCGCCGATCGGCCGCGACTCTCTGGACAACCAGCAGCGGGTCGTGGCGCTCGTCGTGGCCCTGGGCGTCCTGGCGGGGCTGATCCTCCTGCTGAACGGCGCGTTCGACTGGAACGAGCCCGCCAATCGCATCCGGGTCGCCGGGACCGACACGCAGGCGGTGGGATCGTCGCTGTTCCGCAGCTACGTCCTGCCGTTCGAGGCCATCTCGTTCCTGCTGCTGGCGGCCCTGATCGGCGCGATCGTGCTGGCGCGCAAGGACGACGCCAGGTGATCCGCCTGCCGCTGGTGCTGTTCTTCTCCGCGGTGCTGTTCTCCGCGGGCGTCTACGGCGTCCTCGCCCGCCGCAACGCCGTCCTCGTGCTGATGTCGATCGAGCTGATGCTGAACGCCGTGAACGTGAACCTCGTGGGCTTCTCGGCGTGGCTGCACGACATCACGGGGCAGATCTTCACGCTGTTCGTGATCGCCGTGGCCGCGGCCGAGGTCGGGATCGGCCTCGCGATCGTGATCCTGATCTTCCGCAACCGCGAGACGATCAACGTGGACGAGGTGAACCTCCTCAAGTGGTAGCCGCCACCGAGGCCGCCGAGACCGCCGCGCACGCCGTCTCCGGCTCGCCGGGCCTGCTCCGCTACGCCTGGCTCGTCGCGCTCCTGCCGTTCGCCTCGGCGGTGCTGACCCTGTTCTTCGGCAAGCGGACGCCGGGCAAGGGACCCGTGTACGGGATCGCCGCGCTGGCGGCCGGCCTGGCGCTCTCGCTGGGGATCCTGTGGCACTTCGTGACGGGCGGGGGCGCGTACGGCAGCAGCGTCGAGTGGTTCACGGTTGGCCCGCTGCACCTGGAGCTCGGCCAGTACGTGGACGGGCTCACCGCCGTGATGCTGGTGGTGGTCACCAGCGTGTCGCTCTGCGTGCACGTCTACTCGTTGGGCTACATGGACGGCGACGTCCGGTTCACGTGGTTCTACGCGGTGCTGTCGCTGTTCACCGGGGCCATGCTGAACGTGGTCGTGGCCGACAACCTGTTCCAGCTCCTGGTGGGCTGGGAGATCATGGGCGTCTGCAGCTACCTGCTGATCGGCCACTGGTACGAGGAGAAGGAGAACTCGAACGCCGCGATCAAGGCGTTCATCACGACCCGGGTCGGTGACGTGCCGTTCCTGTTCGGCATCTTCGCGCTGGTGGCGGCGACGGGCCTGACGACCTCCAACATCAAGGTGATCGGCGAGACCGTCGCCGAGGGTGGCCCGCACGTGTCGAACCTGCTGATCACCGCGGCCGCGCTGCTGCTCTTCGGTGGCACGATCGGCAAGTCGGCCCAGTTCCCGCTGTACGTGTGGCTCCCGGACGCGATGGCGGGCCCCACGCCCGTCAGCGCGCTGATCCACGCCGCCACCATGGTGGCGGCCGGCGTCTACCTCGTCGCGCGCATGTTCGAGGTCTTCGTGCACGCCGATCCGATCGTGCTGACCGTGGTGAGCGTGATCGGCGCGATCACGCTGCTCCTGGCGGCCTTCCTCGCGCTGATCCAGAACGACATCAAGAAGGTGCTGGCCTACTCCACGATCTCCCAGCTCGCGTACATGGTTGCCGCGCTGGGCCTGGGCGAGGCCGGCTACGCCCCGGCAATGTTCCACCTGTTTACCCATGCGTTCTTCAAGGCGCTGCTCTTCCTCGGCGCCGGCTCGGTGATCCACGCAGTGCACTCGAACGACATGCGCGAGATGGGTGGCCTGCGCGAGCACATGCGCACCACGTACTGGACCTACGCGATCGGCTCCCTGGCACTGGCCGGGATCTTCCCGCTCTCCGGGTTCTGGTCCAAGGACGAGCTCCTGGTGGCCGCGGACCACGACCACACGACGTGGTTGTTCGTGGTCCTGCTGGTGGGCGCCGCGTTCACGGCGTTCTACACCGGGCGCATGGTGTTCATGACGTTCTGGGGCGAGTACCGGGGCCACGGCCATCCGCACGAGTCGCCGGCGACCATGACCGCGCCGCTGGTCTTCCTCGCGGCCGCGACGGTGGGCACCGGCTTCCTCGGGTCGTCGTTCACGGGCGCGCCGTTCTTCGACTGGACGTTCCTCACGCATCCGGAGGAGGTCAGCTTCGTGCCGTGGATCGCCGGCCTCTCGACGCTCGTGGCGCTGGGTGGGCTGTTCCTGGCATACACGATGTACGCGGCACGCGCCCCCGAGCGCGACCCGGTGCTGGGCCTGCCCGGGTACTCCCTGCTCGAGCACAAGTACTACCTGGACGACCTGTACCTGCGGGGCATCGTGTATCCGGTCCGCGACCGGCTCTCCGCCGCGGTCTACTGGGTGAACCAGCACGTCCTGGACGGCGTGGTGAACGGGATGGCGGCGCTGGCCCGGGGCCTGTCCAAGGTCGTGATGGTGTTCGACCGCCGCGTGATCGACGGCGCGGTCAACGGCGTCGGCAACGCCGCGCGGGAGTCCGGCGGGCTCCTGCGCTATCTGCAGTCCGGTAACGTGCAGCGCTACGCCGTCTTCCTGTTCGCCGGCGTGATCGCGCTCGCCATCGTCTTCACACGAGTCGCGTGACAAGGGGAGTGAGGCCTCGATGACCTGGGAGAACTCGGCCATCACGATCACCACGTTGCTGCCGATCCTCGGCGCGCTGGTGATCGTCCTGATGCCGTCGTCGAAGGACCGGCTGATCCGGGCCCTCGGGATCGTGTTCACGGGGGCGGCGCTGGTCCTGGCCGTGGCGATCGCGATCGGCTTCGACTACGGCGCGAAGGAGGGGCTGCAGTTCACGTTGGATGCGAACTGGATCGAGGCCATCGGCGCCCGCTACCACGTGGGCATCGACGGGATCTCGATGCCGCTGTACGTGCTCACCTTCCTGCTGTCGTTCCTGTGCGCGATCTACTCGTGGCGCTACGTCCCCGAGCCCGGCCGCACCAAGGCCTTCCTGGCGCTGATGCTCCTGCTGGAGACCGGCATGGCCGGCACGTTCATCGCGTTCGACCTGATCCTGTTCTTCGTGTTCTGGGAGCTCGTCCTGGTGCCGATGTACTTCCTGATCGGGATCTGGGGATCATCCAATCGCGAGTACGCGGCGATCAAGTTCTTCCTGTACACGCTGTTCGGATCCGTGTTCATGCTGCTGGGCTTCCTGGGCATGTTCTTCAAGGGTCCGGATCCGCACACGTTCGACCTGCTCAAGCTGCAGGAGTTCGGCGCCGCCGGCGGCTTCACGCAGACGTTCCAGCTGATCGTCTTCGGCGCCGTGGCGCTGGGGTTCGCGGTGAAGGTGCCCATGTGGCCGTTCCACACCTGGCTGCCGGACGCCCATACGGAGGCGCCCACGATCGGCTCGGTCCTGCTGGCCGGGATCATGCTGAAGATGGGGACCTACGGCTTCATCCGGATCGCACTGCCCGTGCTGCCGTACGGCGCGCAGAAGTACGCGCCGTGGATCGGGCTGCTGGCGGCGATCGGCATCGTGTACGCGGCACTCGCCTGCCTGGCCCAGCGGGACCTGAAACGTCTGATCGCGTTCAGCTCGGTGGGGCACATGGGGTTCGTGATGCTCGGCATCGCGACGCTCACGGAGATCGGCATCCAGGCCGCGATCTTCGGCATGGTGGCGCACGGCGTGATCACCGGCATGCTGTTCTTCTGCGTCGGATCGATCTACGACCGGTACCACACGCGCGAGATCGCGCAGATCGGCGGCGGCATGGCGCAGAAGATGCCGCACATGGCCGGCATCTTCGCGTTCGTCTCGATCGCTTCACTCGGCCTGCCGGGCCTCGCGGGGTTCTGGGGCGAGGTGATGGCCCTGCTCTCCTCGTACAGCCCGAACACCGAGGCCGGGCTGTCGGTCGGGCTGTACCGCGGCTTCATGATCGCGGGCGGCATCGGGACGATCCTCACCGCGGGCTACTTCCTGTGGATGCTGCAGCGGGTGAACATGGGGACCACGCCGGACAAGTGGAAGGACACGGCCTTCCGCGACACCCTGGCGGTGGAGTGGGTCTCGTGGGTGCCGCTGTTGATCGGCATCGTGGTCCTGGGGCTCTTCCCGCGGCTCGTCTTCGGTGTGACGGACGAGGCCGTGTCGGGGATCCTGCGGCTCATCGGGACCGGGACCTGAGCGGCGGATGAACCAGGTCATCGACTACCACGCGATCCTGCCGGAGCTGATCCTGTCCGGCACGGTGCTGCTGGTGCTGGTGGTCGACGTGTTCCTGCCCGCCCGTCGCAAGTGGTTGTCCATGCCGGTGGGGCTGCTAGGCGTGCTGGCCACGCTCGGCGCGGTGCTCTCGCTGCTGGGGGAGCGCCGCTCCACGTTCGACGGCATGTTCGTGATCGACAACTTCGCGATCCTGTTCAAGCTCTTCTTCCTCACGGTGGCGGTCGCGGTCCTGCTGCTCAGCCTTCGGTACTTCCGCGAGGGCGGCTTCTACCAGGGCGAGTACTACTTCCTCCTGCTGACCTCCTTCCTGGGCTGCATCCTGATGCCCAGCTCGCGGGACCTGCTGATGCTCTTCATCGCGCTGGAGCTGGTCTCGGCGCCCGGGTTCCTGATGGCGGCGTTCCGCAAGAACGACCCGCGCGGCAACGAGGGCGGCCTGAAGTTCTTCCTGATCGGCGTGCTGTCCACCGCAGTGATGCTCTACGGCATGAGCATCGTCTACGGCCTCACCGGGACCACGCGTCTGGACGGGATCGGTCGCGCCCTGGCTGATGTCCCGAGCGGCCAGGAAAGTCTGGTGCTGGCGGCGATCCTGTTCATCGTGGCGGGCTTCGCGTTCAAGGTCAGCGCCGTGCCGTTCCAGTTCTGGTCGCCGGACACCTACGAGGGCTCGCCCGTGCCGGTGGCCGCGTTCCTGGCAGTAGCCTCCTCGGCGTCGGGCTTCGCGGGTCTGCTGCAGCTGATGTTCGTGGGGTTCCCGGCCCAGGCGGAGTTCTGGACGCCGATCTTCGCGGCGCTGTCGGTCGCCACCATGACGATCGGCAACCTGGTGGCCCTGCAGCAGCGCCAGGTCGTGCGGCTGTTGGCCTACTCGGGCATCGCGCAGACCGGGTACATCCTGCTGCCGTTCGCGCTGGTGGGGGCGTCGGCGTCGGTGGACGAGGCCGCGTTCTCGTCGGCCGTGACGTACATCCTGATCTACGGCGTGATGAACCTCGGGGCCTTCGCCGTGGTGATCGCCGTGAGCCGGCGCTCGCCGGGCCTGCTGATCGGCGACTTCGCCGGCCTGGTGCGCCGGGCGCCGCTGCTGGCGGTGGGCATGACGGCGTTCATGGTGTCGCTCGCCGGCGTGCCGCCGACCGGCGGGTTCTGGGCCAAGATCTTCATCTTCACCGCGGCGATCGATCGTGGCGGCATCGGGCCGTGGCTGGCCGCGGCGATGGTCGTGAACTCGGTGGTGTCGGTGGCGTACTACTTCGCTGTCCCCAAGGCCATGATCTTCACGAGCGCCGAGGACGAGAGCCCGCTGCGGACCCCCGTGCTGGTGACCGCGGTGGTCGGCGTGGCGCTCGTGGCGATCACCGCGGCGTTCTTCTGGCCGGACCTGTTCGCGCGCGCCCCGCAGTTCAGCACCCTGGTCGGCAGCTGACCCACCCGGCCACCCGCTGATGGCCCGCGCGGGAGAACCCGGACCCGGGCACGAACGAACGGGCCTGTGAGAGCATCGATCCGGAGGCTCTCAGTCGACCGAAGGAGTGAGCCCGATGCCCGGCATCAACCGCGCCAAGACCTGGATCCTGATCGCCGCCCTGATGGGCCTGTTCCTGCTGGTGGGACGGGCGATCGGCGGCTCCTCCGGCATGGCGATCGCCCTGGTCCTGGGCCTGGCCTTCAACTTCGCCATGTACTGGTTCTCCGGCTCGATCGCGGTGAAGACCACGCGATCGCACCCGGTGACCGAGCAGGAGTACCCGCAGCTCTACCGCATGGTGCGTGAGCTCGCCGCCGCCGACCAGGTGCCCATGCCGGAGATCTACGTGTCCGACATGCAGCAGCCGAACGCGTTCGCGACCGGCCGCAACCCGGAGAACGCCAAGGTCGCCGTGACGACCGGCATCCTCCAGATCCTGAACGAGCGGGAGCTGCGTGGCGTGCTGGCGCACGAGCTGTCGCACGTGGCGAACCGAGACATCCTCATCTCCACGATCGCGGCGGGGATCGGCACGTCGATCTCCTTCCTGGCGCAGTTCGCCCTGTTCTTCGGTGGCGACGACGAGGGCGCGAACCCGATCGCCCTCCTGGCGGCCTGGCTGATCGCGCCGATCGCGGCGGCGATCATCCA
The DNA here is from genome assembly GCA_963832225.1 of uncultured Actinomycetes bacterium. GTDB lineage: Bacteria > Actinomycetota > UBA4738 > UBA4738 > HRBIN12 > JALYMB01. Next base: position 278,304 of record CAWHTI010000014.1, on the reverse strand, counting down.
GATGGCCGTCTCCCGCTCGCGCGAGTTCCAGGCCGACGAGTCGGGCGCCTACCTGTCCCGCGACCCGCTGTCGCTGGCCAACGCGCTGGCGAAGCTCGAGCAGACCGCGAAGCAGATCCCGCCGCCCCGCTCCGTGAGCCCGGGCGAGGCGCACCTGTTCATCGTGAATCCCCTCGCGGGCGTGCGCGGCAGCGGGATCTCGCGGATGTTCTCCACGCACCCCGCCACCGAGGAGCGGATCCAGCGGCTCACGGCCATCGCCCGCGACCTGGGGCAGGGGTCGCCGGTCGGCTGAGTCGTCGCGGCCGCGGGTCGTCCGGACCGCGACGTCAGCAGGAGAGGCGGGCGTCGCCCCAGTCGGCGTGGTCGTTGGACCTCCCGTCACCTCCCGGCGTCACGATCAGCTCGAGCTGTTCGACGCCGGAGAGGTCGGCCGCGATCGGAGCCGAGATCTGGGGACCGCGAAGGACGGCGCTCGACGCCAGCATCTCGCCGTCGCCCCACACCTGGAACTGCACCGACCCCTGATCGCCGACCTCCTCGTCGAGGCCGACATCGGCCAGGAACAACGAGCAGGGCTGCTCGAGATCGATCACGACATGCGAGGGGGCGTGGGCCCCGATCCCTCGTTCGAAGGTCGTGGTCCCGATCGTGAGGACGTTCCCGTCGCCGGACGCCCGCTCGCCGTTGCTGCGGTCGCGCTCGGCCTGTCCCCAGCCGTTGGTCTCGCTCGACCATGCCAGGTCGCTCGGATAGACCGCGGGACCCGACAGCGAGGGCGTCGGGGGCGCCGGCGGCGCGGTCCGCTCGTACGCCCCCAGGTCGGTGGCGGCCGCCTGCTGCCGGAGCTCGCCTCCGAGATCGACGGCTCCGCTCTGGGCCACGAACGCGCCGGCGTCGACCGCCGGCGAGTCGTCCGTCAGGCGGAAGTCCTCCGCCGAAGGGTCGGCGAAGCCCGGATCGGCGAACGCGGAGTGCTCGTCGACGCCCGAGCGGGCACGCCAGGTGCGGAAGTCCGGGTAGCTCGCATCCTTCCACTGCCACACGCCCCGGTCCGTGCCCTCCGAGGACCAGTACAGGTTGTGATCGACGACGTTGCCGGCGTTCTCGGTGTACGGATTCTCCACGAACTCGCCGGTCGGACCGGCCACGAAGATGTTGTTCTGGATCACGTTGTCGCGCGTGTCGAACTGGACCAGCAGCGAGATGCCGTCGGTCCCGACCACCGTGTTGTTGACGATGACGGCCCCCTCGGTGGAGCCTCGACGCCGGTCGTAGCCGCCGATCGCGATCCCGATCGCCGTGGCGTCGTAGACGAGATTGTTCCGCGCCGTCACGAAGCTGGTGGAGCGGCCGTGGTGCTCGCTCGCGAACTCCATGCCGATGTTGACGTCGTGCACGACGTTGCCCTCGACCAGGACGTCGCGTCCGCCGTCCACGTAGATCCCGTCCGCGCTCCGGTCGGTCCCATAGGCCGGGTTGCCGTAGCTGTCCACGTTGTAGACGGTGTTGCCCCGGATGGTCCCGGTACGCGCCGAGTCAACGGAGGGATCCGGGGCCGTTCCCTCGTAGCCGATCGCGACGATCGCGATGTTGTTCGTGTCGTGGACCAGGTTGTCCTCGATCGCGAACCCGGTGACGTTGCCGTTCACGACCAGGGCCTCGCTCGATCCGAGCGCCAGGTCGTGGAGCTCGTTCCCGCGGATCGTGACGTCGTCGATCGGATGGTCCGCGAGGTTGCCGTAGACGGCGATGCCGTGCGCGTCCCCACCGACCCGGCCCTGGAACGTCGAGCCCATGTCGTGCACCGTGTTGCCGGCGATCGTGATGTGATCCGACGCCCCGGTCACGAGGATCCCGACCGGATTGTGCCCGGAGACGTCCGTCCGGAAGCCGCGGATCTCGAAGCCGCGGATCTCCACGTAGCGCTGGTCCTCGATCGAGATCATGGAGTCGAAGCTCTGGCCGACCTCGAGGGAAGATCCGTCCAGCACCGGGTGCTCGCCGGGAGCGTTGCTGATCACGACCGGCCGCCCGGGAGCTCCGGAGACGTGCACGTCCACCTGCTGGGCGTAGACGCCGCCGCGCACGAGCACGGTCGATCCCGGGGTGGCGTCGTCGACCGCGTGCTGCAGGGTCGCCCAGGGAGCGTCCTCGGTCCCCGCGGCCGTGTCGTCTCCGTCGATGGCGACCCAGCGCTGCTCCGCACCGCCGGGAGCCACGCCGCCGTCGTGCGCCACCACCGCCCACCCCGCGGCGGCCGCGAGGATCAGGCAGGCCACGGAGACCCCTGCAACGACCCGCGTCCTCCCCGCGCCCACGTCGGGGAGGATAGGAAGCGCGCCGGAAGCGGTCAACAGCGCCCGAGGGCTCACGGAGCGAAGCGGTAGCCCCCGGACGGGACCGAGGCGTCCTGGGACCGGTTACGTCATGGTGCCGAGCACGGCGCGGACGTGATCGATCGTGGTGCGGGGGTTGACGAAGCAGAGCCGGGCCACCTGCTCGCCACGCCACGAGGTGGGCTGCACGAACGCGATCTGCGCCTCCAGCAGCCGGCGCCACCACGATCCGTAGTCCTCGGCGCCCCAGCCGAGGCGGCGGAAGAGCACCACCGACAGCTCCGGCTCCATCACGAGCTCCAGACCGTCGCGGCCGCGGATCTCCTCGGCGGTCTGCCGCGTGAGCGAGAGCACCTGCTCGAGCGCATCGCGGTAGGCGTCCGTGCCGTAGGTGGCCAGCGAGAACCAGAACGGCAGGCCGCGGGCCCGCCGGCTCAGGTGATATGCGTAGTCGGCCGGGTTCCACTCGTTCCAGGCCGCCTGCTGCTCGTTCACCGTCTCGAGGTACTCGGCCTCCTGGCGGAAGACGCCGCGGGCCTGCGACGGATCCCGGTACAGGAGCGCGCAGCAGTCGTAGGGCGCGAACAGCCACTTGTGCGGGTCCACGATGAACGAGTCCACGTGCTCGATGCCCGCGAACCGGTCGCGGACCGACGGCGCCGCGAGGCCGGCCCCGCCGTAGGCGCCGTCCACGTGGAGCCAGAGCCCGCGCGCGGTGCAGACCTCGGCCGTGCCGGCGAGGTCGTCGATCGTGCCGGCGTTCGTGGCGCCGGCGCTCGCCACGACGGCGAAGACGCCCTCGGCCTCGGTGGGGTCGAGGGCGTCGAGCGTCGAGGCCAGGGCGGAGCCGGAGAGCCGCTCGCCGTCGTCGCCGGGGACCGTCACCACGTCCACGTCGAGCACGCGCGCGGCCGTGCGGACGGAGGAGTGCACGCTCTCAGCCACCGCGAGCCGCCATCCGGTCCTCGGTCTGCTCCCCAGTCGACTGCGGGCGGCGGCGCGCGCCGTCACCAGCGCCGACAGGTTCCCGGCCGAGCCGCCGGAGACGAACACGCCGCCGGCCTCCGGCGGGAACCCGGCGAGCGCGGCGAGCCAGGCCAGCGCCTGATTCTCGGCCCAGATCGCGCCCGCCCCGTCGATCCAGCCGGCCGCGATGGTCGAGGAGGCGCCCACCACCAGGTCGAAGAGTACCGACGCCTTCGTGGGGGCCGCCGGCACGAACGCGAGCGACGCGGGATGGTCGGTGGAGATCGTGGCGGGGGCGAGGACCTCGGCCCAGATCCGCAGCGCCTCGTCGCCGCCGAGGCCCTCGGGCGTGACGGTGGCGCCCGCCCGCCGGGCGAGCTCCTCGGAGGAGGCGATCCGGTCCAGCGGTTGTGGGCTCGCGATTCGGTTCCGCGCGTAGGCGACGATCGCCCGCGTGAGGTCCTCGGTCTCCTGCGTGTACCGGTGCATCGGCTCCACGGCGCCCCCCAGGTGTTCGCCCGTCCGGCGAAGCCGCGGGGCCGGCCCGAAGGCCGGCCCCGCAGACGCCGTCGATCGTCGCTCGCGGGCTTAGCCTGCGAGCTCCGTGCAGAACTCGCCGAACGCGTCGACGTACTTCTGCACGTCGGCCTCGGTGTGCTGCACCGAGACCGTCCATTGCTCCTCGTCGCCGGGCGTCATGAAGATGCCGCGGTTGATCATCCAGGAGAACGAGGCGTAGAAGAAGCCGGGCTCGGTCTCCAGGAAGTCGCGGTAGTTCGTGAGCGGCTCCGAGCGGTACGACACGCAGCCCTTGGCTCCTAGGTCCATCGTGTGGCCCGGGATCTCGTTGTCGTCCATGGCCCGCTTGCACCCCTCGGCCAGCATGGTGCCGAGCTTGCCCAGGTGGTCGTAGGCGTCCTTCGTCAGGACCTCCGTGAGAGCCGCCAGTCCGGCCGCCACCGAGAGCGGGTTGCCGTTGAACGTGCCCTGCTGGGCGGCGCCCTTCGTCACCCACTCCATGAACCGTGCCTCGCCGCCGAATGCCCCGGTGGTCGCGCCGCCGCCGATCGCCTTCGCGTAGGCGGCGAGGTGCGGCTTCGACGCCGTAGCGCTCGGTGGTGCCGCCGTAGGCGATGGTGCCACCGCACTTGACCTCGTCGTAGATCAGCGCGGCGCCGTTGGCCTCGCACGCGTCGCGCAGCGCCTGCAGGTAGCCGGGCTGCGGCACCACGAGGCCGATGTTCATCATCACCGGCTCCAGGATCACGGCCGCCACCTCGCCCGGGTTGTCGGCGAAGGCCGCCTGCACGGCGGATGCGTCGTTGAACGGGCAGACGATGACCGTGTCCCACAGCGCCCGCGGCACGCCCTTGGAGGTCGGCTCCGTGGTGTACCAGGCCTTCTCGTGCTCCACGCCGTGACGCATGTCCAGGACGTCGGCCTCGGGGACGACGGAGAACAGCACCGAGTCGTGGTGCCCGTGGTAGGAGCCCTCCATCTTGATGATCTTGTCGCGGCCGGTGGCGGCGCGGGCCACGCGGATCGCGTCCATGGTGGCCTCGGTCCCGGAGTTCACGAACCGCATCTGATCGAGCTGGAAGCGTGAGCAGATCTCCTCCGCCAGCGCCACCGTGTTCTCGGTGGTCACTGCGAAGTGGATCCCGCGGTCGGCCACGCGGCGGATCGCCTCCACGATCTTCGGATGCGCGTGGCCCACGACGTTCACGCCGAAGCCGCCGTGGAAGTCCGTGTACTCGGAGCCGTCCACGTCCCAGACCCGGGAGTCGTGTCCGCGCTCGAGGTACACCGGGTACGGGTCGCCGGCCTGGAAGTTCGAGGCCACGCCGGCGGGCAGGCTCTTGAGCGCCCGTTCGTGGAGGGCCTTGGACCCCGGGGTCCGGTCCAGCAGGATCTTCGTTTCCTTCTCGGCGATCTCCGCCGCACGAGCCTTCAGACGCTCGAGGTCTGCCACGCGTACCACCTCCTGAGTCCAGCGAGGGTACCGGGCGGCTGCCACGCAGGCAATCCACCGCCGGGGTGCTCCGGGACGGTCCCGACCCGCCGTTTCGGCGCAGGCGTTAGGGCCGGTAGTTCGTGAACTGCAGCGCCAGGCCGAAGTCGTGCTCCTTGACGGCCGCGATGGCTCGCTGCAGGTCGTCCTTGCTCTTGCCCAGCACCCGCACTTGCGCGCCCTGGATCTGGGTCTGGATCTTCGGGACCTGGGACTTCACGAACTTGGAGATCTCCTTGGTCTTCTCGTCGGAGATGCCCGTGAGCACGGTGACCGTCTGGCGGACGTGCCCCTTCGCCGCCGGGTGGGTCTCGCCCTCGGACAGAGCCTTCAGCGGGATCTGGCGCTTGACGGCCTTGTCCTTCAGCACCTGCAGGGCGGCCTTGAGCCGGTCCTCGGTGGAGGACCGGAGCTCGATCGTGGTGTTGTCCCGGCTGACCTCCGTGTCGGTCCCCTTGAAGTCGAACCGGGTGCCGAGCTCGCGGGCGGCCTGGTCGACGGCGTTCGCGACCTCCTGGAGGTCCACCTCGGAGACGATGTCGAAGCTGAACTGGTCCTTGGCCATGCCGGGAGGATACCGCCGGTGCCGTGCCGGGCCCACCCGGCCGTCGGCGCTCGATCAGCGCAGGTGGTGGCTGCTCGGGGGAGGGGTTCGCTATCCTCACCCGTACCGGGAGGATGCCCGAGCGGCCAAAGGGAGCGGTCTGTAAAATCGCCGGCGTAGCCTACGGAGGTTCGAATCCTCCTCCTCCCACGAAGGGGTGTTCTCAAAACTGGGGCCCCTGACATCTCAGAACTCCAATGAAGAAGGTCTCGATCGGTGTTCCGCGCGATCGAGGGTCGGTTGGAGGCGCGGCCGGCGCCGATTAGACGCGGAACTGGCCCTGAAACGCGCGAAGGGCGTCACCGGAACATGCCGATGACGCCCTTCTTCAGAGATGAGGTGTTCTTGGAACTCGCGCTGGTCAGGTTGGAGGCGGTGAGCGGCCGGACTCCGGACGATCAGTGCCGATCACGTCGGTCCAGGTACCGGTGCGACGCTTCTTCCTTGTCCTCTTCGGCGGCGGTGCCGTGCGCTCGACCTCCTTCTTCGCGGTGAACGAGCGGATGGCCTCCAGGTTGTAGCCGACCAAGGTGAACGCCAGCAGCAGCGTCATCTTCGCGAGACCGAAGACGTGGAAGAACTTGTGCTGGATGTTGACGAAGCCGCCCTTCAGCATCGCGTTGACGCCCTCCACCACCTGACGCCTGCCGTAGGAGGTGCGCCAAGCCGTGGTCCCCGCAACGAAGCGCTGCCAGTGAGGGAGCTCGGCCGCCGATGCTGTCACCGTGCCGTTGCAGCACATGGCACCCTCGGGCAGGGCCACCAACGGCCTGCTACGAGGCCCACGCATCGACTTCGGGACCTGGCGCGAGCGGAGGCGGCCGGCGCACACGGGGCACCTCCATCTGGTCGCGCCGTCGGCATCGGGCTTCCCGTTGCGCTCGAAGCGGTACTGCGCGAGCAGGTTGAACACCTCCTCATACCTGGCGCTCTCCTCCGCGGAGGACTTCATCGGAGGCATGGGCAGCAGACGACGCAGTTCCTTCGGCACGTGGGTGCTGATCAACTTCTCCGGGCGGCCACCAGCCGTATGGATCGGCTGGTGTGGCGCCTTAGGATCGGAAGACGTGCTTGTGGCATGACGGAACCGTACACGGCGCGTCTGACATGCGGCGGCGGACGCTCACGAACCCGACACCTGAACGCACGCCCAGGCTGGGTCATACCTCGATGACATACTCGGAGGACCGTGAAGGTCTTCATCAGTTCGCTCGTACGCGGTCTCGAACCCGATCGGGATGCTGTCGACAGCGCCGCACGGTTGCTCGGCCACGAGGTCAAGCGTTCCGAGGACTTCGCGGCTTCACCCGACACGCCGCAGCGGGCATGCCTGGCGGGCGTGAGGTGGTCCGACGTGGTCGTGCTCGTCTTCGGTCCCCGCTATGGAGACCGTCAACCCTCGGGGCTGTCGGCCACCCACGAGGAGTGCCGCGAGGCGCGGCAGGAGCAGCGTGACGTCCTCGCGTTCCTGCAGCGCGACATCGAGCTCGAGCCCGACCAACGAGCGTTCGTCGACGAGGTCAGGGGTTGGGAGGGCGGCGTCCTATCCGGCGGCTTCGCGACCCCGGAGGAGCTAGAGGCGGCTGTCACACGCGCCCTGCACGACCTGGAGGTCGCGCCGCTGGACGAGGCCGAGGTTGCCGCGCGCGCGGTGGACCTCGTCCCCGATCGTCTCGGATCGTATGGGGCGTCGCTCTGCATCGCTGTCGCGGCCGGTCCTCGCCGGCAGGTCATCCGACCCGCCGAGTTGGAGGATCCCGAGCTTCATCGGGACCTGCACCGGGAGGCTCTCCTCGGGGAGCATGCCGCGCTCGACACGACCGAGGGTGTTCGAACGCGGATCGAGGGGAGCACTCTCCGCCTCGAGCAGGACCATGCATCGCTCCTCGTCGATGCGCTCGGCTCGATGTGTGTGGTTCGATCAGCCCTCGACCGTGAAGCGTCCGGTCTTCCCGTGATCATCGAGGAGGACCTGTCGGATCGCATCGCACATGGACTCCACCTTGCAGGCTGGATCCTCGACCGCATAGACCACCCGAGGCGCCTCACCCACGTTGCCCCCGTCGTGGCCCTCCTCTCAGCCTCCTACCTCGGTTGGCATACACGGGCGGAGCATCATGCGAATCCCAACACCGTGCAGATGCCGATGAACGTAGGCGACGGGCTCGTGATCCCCCTGGCACCGCCGGTTCGTCCGCGCGCGGTCCTCACCAACACGGTGGGGGAGCTGACTGAGGACTTCGTGGCGCTGCTCCGTAGAGCCTACGAGCGATGACCCTGACCCCCGAGGAGTTGGAGCTCTACCGCGACCGGTGGAAGCGTGCGCGCCGGCGGGCGAACCTCGACGACCCGACGTCCCAGGAGTTCGGGACCGGGGGCCTCGGTCGGTACGCGCCTGATGTGCATGTCAGGTTCCTCGTGCTCCCGGGTGATCCGGAAGGCACGGCCTTCCAGTTCAGCGAGGAATTCTGGGCGTGGTGGATGGAAGATCGACCGAACCCGTTTGACGGGGCGCCGGCGACTCAATGGGGCAGCCAGCGCATCCCGCAAGCTCATGCTGCCGTCCGGTTCGAACGGTGGTCCGACGACCGATGGGCATGGACGCGTATCTCGCCGCGCGCCGCAGCGGAGGGCTGGAGTTCGGGCTTGGCAGCAACGGCAGCGGGAGCTGGCAGCTGACCCAGGGTGAGGAGGAGACTGGCGCCTTCTTCCTGACGACCATCGTCGGTCGCGTCTGGGAGGCTCTTGCTCTCTACGGGAGTCTGATCGAGAGGTTCGAGATCGAGGGACCGTGGGAGGTCACGCTCGCCTTGCGCGACACGCGTCGCGCTGTGCTTGGAATCGTTGCAGCCGGCTGGCAGGAGCCAGAGCGGGCGTTCCCTCGCGACTCTCTTGCCCGGAGCCCCGACGACAACGTCCTCGTCGGTCGCGAGGTCTTCGAGTGGCCCGATGCTGACGCCCGGCAGTCTCTCGCGTTCGACATCGGAGGAGCTATCGAGGACGCATTCGGGGTTGAACAGCGCCGATTCCTCGCTCACATCGAACCTGCACAAGGGCAGTTCGATGTCAGCCGCTACCGATACGGGAGATGAGGCACGGTCTCACGGGTTCGAAGTGAACTATGCCTCGCTGGAGCGCCGCGCCCATCGAGCGTGCGTCGGCCCCGCGTAGCCTCCCGGGCGATCGGTGTAGAAGGTGTACCGGGGAGCTGGGTCGACTGGCTCGGTAGGCACAACGTCCCAGGCATCGCCGCAGACCGGACATAGCCATTCCGTGTCGTCGATCGGCCGTTCGTCTAGCGGCGGTCGACACTCGTGCTGGTCCATGTGACGAGGGTACTCGGGGTCCAGGACGCTCGCATAACCCCGCTTGCAGAGCGCGGGGCCAGGAATGACGGCTACGTGAGCTTTGCTGATTAGGCGTGTTCGGGATGCACGACATCTAGAGCCCGATGCAACAACGTCCTCTGCTCCGTGCTGAGCGACGGCAGCGCAGCCTCGAAGTCCCGCTCGTCGTTCTCCCGCACGTTCTTGGCCTTGTACAGAAGCACGATCTCGGGAACCAAGTACGGGATATTGTCGCTCGTCATCCGGCCGATGTCGGCAAGTGGCAGGCGCACGCTGTGATCCCGTCGGAAGAGCCAATCCGTCGAATTGGAGTCGTTCAGCAGGATCTCGAAGGCCCACGGGCTCGTCGGTGTTCGCCGGCACCAGACGGCATGAGGGGAGTGGGAACCGCGCCTGGCGTTGGCCACGGTTCGACGACGTCGGGAGCCGTTCCTAGGTGGAGATCCCAGCCCTGCGTTGGCCGCGCCGCCCACTCAGGCTCGCGGCCAGACCACCTCGAGCAGCCGGCGTTCGCCGACGTCCAGGTGGGTCGCGAGCAGCTTCGCGGCGCCGTCGCGGTCGCCCTTGCCGATCGCGCGCGCGATCCGGCGGTGCTCGTTCATCCAGTTGGTCTGGTACTCCGCGTCGGAGCGGTCCAGGTACGCCAGGCCCAGCCGCAGCTCGCCCAGGAGCGTGCTCTCGAACGTGACGAGCCGTTCGTTGCCGAGCAGCGCCACGATCGCTCGGTGGAAACTGGCGTCGGCATCGCGGATGGCGTTCAGGTCGCGCGTCTCGGTCCCGGCCTCCATCTGATCGATCGCGGCGTGCAGCGCCGGCATGCCATCAGCGAGCGCCGCCTCGTCACCTGCGCGGACCGCCTCGAACTCCAACAGCCGCCGGGCCGCGTAGATCTCGGCGATGTCGTCGGCATCGACCGTCGCGACCGCGATCCCTTTGTGCGGACGGTGTTCGAGCAACCCCTCACCCAGCAGCAGTCGCACACCCTCGCGGACCGTGTTACGTGATACGCCGAGGTCCTCGGCCAACGCCACCTCGCGGATGGGGGTGCCGGGGGCCAGTGCGCCGGACAGGATCCGTCCACGGACGATGCCCGCGAGCTGGGTCGCCGTGCTCGTCCGGTCGATCCGTGCGGCACCGGGATCTTCACGCGCCAAGGGGGTATCCTCCTCCGGCCAGCATCGAACTGTCTGACAACTCTACGATGCCACACAAGCGCATCGGAGGAGGATCTTGGTCGGCGCCATGCGGGTCACGACCGTCGACTACCACACGGCGGGGGAGCCGTTCCGGATCGTGCTGGACGGCGTGCCCGACATCGAAGGGAGCACGGTGCTCGCGCGTCGCGAGACCGCCGCGAACGATCTGGCGATCGACCGGGTTCGCCAACTCCTCGTACGCGAACCGCGTGGCCACGCCGACATGTACGGCTGCTTCTTGGTTCCGCCCGACGACGACGGCGCGGATCTGGGCGTGCTCTTCTGGCACAAGGACGGGTACTCGACCGCGTGTGGTCACGGCACGATCGCGCTCGGGAGCTGGGCTGTCCGCAGCGACAGGGTGTCGAGCGAGCCGAACGGCACGACAGACGTCGTCATCGACGTCCCGTCCGGACGCGTGAGCGCGCAGGTGACCACCGTCGACGGTGTGGTGACGCGGGTCGCGTTCAATAACGTCGGCGCGCGCGTCATCGGTCGAGGGATCGAGGTCCAGACGGCGCGCGGGCCGCTCACCGTCGACATCAGCGACGGGGGCGCGATCTACGCGTCGCTGCCGGCCGCGAGCGCTGGCCTGGCCGTGGCACCTGCGCACCATGACGACCTCGTGGCCCTCGGGCGCCAGATCAAGTGGGCCCTCAACGACACGCCGTGGGCGGCGCACCCCGACGACCCGCGGTTGAGCGGGGTCTACGGCACGATCTGGTACGACGACCTGGGCACGGATCCGGACGGGAGCCTCCATCAGCGCAACGTCACCGTCTTCGCCGACGGTGAGGTGGACCGCTCGCCGTGCGGATCCGGCACGTCGGCGCGGCTGGCGCTGCTCCTCGACGAGGGCCGGATCAGCGTCGGGCAAACGATGCTGCACGACTCGATCATCGGATCGCGGTTCGAAGCACGCGTACTCGGCGTCGCGGCCGGCGACGTCGTGATGACCGAGATCGAAGGGCGGGCGTTCGAGACCGCCCGCAGCACCTTCGTCCTGGATCCGGAAGATCCGCTCGGCACGGGGTTCCTCTTGCGGTGAACCGACTGCCTTGACCCTGTCCTTCGCATCGCCCTACAATCCTACAGCCATACAAGGCGGCCTCGAGACGCGCGTGTCGCGGGTCGGGGCGTTGTGCACACGACAGACCGACCAAGGGGGCGCGCTTCGGTGACGGGGGATCGGGACCCCGCGCACATGCCCGGCGCGGCCTCGTTCCTGGGGATCGCCGGCATCGGGTGGACGATCGCGGCCGTCATCGTGCCGCTGTACGCCATCCTCGCGATCACCTTCGGCCGCAACGACCCCATCCTCTTGCTCGCGCGGCCCGAGTGGGATCCGACCTCGTGGCGGACGACCCAGTTCACGGCCGTCCTGGAGGACCTGTTCGGTGGCGGGCTCGGGCAGGTCTGGGTGCGGACCACGATCTACGTCGTCGCCGCGACCACGTTGTGCATCTCGCTCGGCTACCCGGTCGCGTACTTCCTGGCCAGGTGTGCGCGGCCGGGGCGTCGCGCGCTCTACGTAGCGCTCGTGCTCACGCCCCTGTGGATCCCCTACATGATGCGGATGCTCGCGTGGGTCGGCCTCTTGAGCCGCGACGGCATCGTGAACAGCCTGCTCGGCAGGGTGGGGATCGAGCCGATCGCGTGGCTCTCGGGCAAGCCGCTCGTCGTGATCATGGGGCTCGTCTACGGCTACATCCCGTTCCTGATCCTGCCGCTGTTCGTGGTGCTCGACCGCGTGCCGGAGTCGACCTTGGAGGCGGGGCGCGATCTGGGCGGATCGGGGTGGGACACGTTCCGGCGCGTGACGTTGCCGCAGTCCCGGCCCGGGCTGCTGGCGGGGATCGCGCTGATCTCGCTGCCGATGTTCGGCGACTTCTACACGACCAACCTGCTGTCCGGTTCCCCGACGACCCGCATGATCGGCAACGAGATCGACTTCTACATCAACGAGTCGCAGACCTCGGGCGGCCGGGGGGCCGCGATCACCTTGCTGCTCGTGTTGTTCACCGCGCTCTTCATGATCTATTACCTCGCGAAGTCGGGGAACTCGGCGCGCAACCAGCCCTCGCAGACCGTCGAGCGCGCCGCAGGTGATACCCAGGGGGGGCGGCTGCTGCGCTGGTGGACGTGGGGCTACATCGCCTGGATGCTGATCCCGGTCGCCATGGCGGTGGCGTTCTCGTTCAACGCCGGCAGGTCGCGATCGCTCTGGCAGGGGGCGTCGCTCAGGTGGTACGTCGCCGAGGGCTCGGTGTTCCGCAACGAGGCGCTGATCTCGGCGCTCGGGCAGACGCTGCGGCTGGCGTTCCTGACGACGATCATCACGGTCCCGCTCGGGCTGGGGCTCGCGATGGGGATCACGCGCTGGCGGGGGAGGGTGCGGGCCGCCTCGAGCTTCCTCGTCGTGGCGCCGCTGGCGATCCCCGAGATCGTGCTCGCGGTCGGGTTGTTCTTCGCGGTGAGCGAGCTGTACGACTTCCTGCCGTTCGGCACGTTCGCCCAGCTGTTGGGGCACGTCGTGTTCTTCCTGCCCGTGTCGGTGTTGATCATCGAAGGCCGGCTGCTCCTGGTCGGTCCTTCCTACGAGGAGACGGCGATGGACCTGGGCGCCTCGCCGTTCGGGGCCGCGGTCCGCGCGCTCCTGCCGATGATGACGCCGGCGCTGCTGGCCGCCGCCTTGTTCACCGTCGTCGCGTCGATGGACGACTTCGTCATCAGCCAGTTCCTGAGCGGTGGCGAGACGAGCATCACGGTCCCGATGCGTCTGTACGTCGCCGCGCGGTCGCTGTCGACGCCCGCCACGAACGCCCTGGCCACCCTGTTGCTGGTGGCCAACGCCATCGTCATCGTCGCGGCCCTGTTGGGGCTGCGCTACTTCCGTCGCCGGGACACGATCCAACAGGGCCAAGGCCCGCTGGCGGTCGGCGCCGTATGAGTTCGAAGGGAGCTTCGGTGCGCACGACCCGGTCCGTGACCTGACCCGCAGACGTAAGGAAGGAGCAGAGATGACATCACAACCGAGGTACAACCGACGGCAGTTCCTGTGGCGGTCCTCCGCCGCGGTGATCGCCGTGCCGACCCTGTCGCAGCTGCTCGCCGCGTGCGGGTCCGATGATCCGTCGACGTCCGCGGCCCAGGGGTCGGTCACGCTCGACCCCGCGAACCCCACGCCGCTGCCGGTCTTCGACGACAACACGGCGATCGAGAGCGGCCTGTCACCCGAGGCGGGCCCCCTGACCCTGTTGACCTGGGCGGACTACGTCCCGGCCGAGATCTTGAAGGAATTCGAGAAGGAGTACGGGGTGACCATCGAGCAGGTCACCGTCAACTCGGCGGACGAAGCGCTCCGCAAGGTGGCGAGCGGCGAGGTCCCCTTCGACCTGTACGCCGGGCTCGTCGAGGTGATGCCGCCGTTGATCGAGGGCAAGCTCGTCCAGCCGCTGAACCACGACTACCTCCCCAACCTCACGAACATCTGGCCCACGTTGCAGGACCCGTGGTACGACCCCGGATCGGTCTACTCGATCGCCGCGGTGGTCGGCGCCTTCGGGATCGGCTGGCGGACCGACATGATCGACATCGACATCCCCAACCTCGAGAACCCCTGGGACGCGATGTGGGACCCGGCGGCCAAGGACATCGTCGCGTTCTACGACCAGTTCCGTGAGGCGCTCGCCTTCTCGCTGTTCCACAACGGGGTGACGAACCCGAACACCCCGACCGACGAGGAGCTGGCCGCGGCCGTCGAGGGCCTGCGGACGCTCATCGCTGACAACGGCGCGCGGATCGGCGACAACGTCGGGTTCGCGGGGCTCGGCGAGGGGACCTACGGCGTCGTGCATTCGTTCCAGGGCGACTCGCAGTACGCCGAGTACTCGATGCCGCAAGGCAGCGACCCGTCGGTGCTGCAGTACGTGTTCCCACCGGCGGCCACCGATGGTGCCGTCGGCGGCACGGTGAGCAACGACTTCTGGATGCTGAGCAGCTCGTCGAAGAGCCCCGTGCTCGCGCACGAGTTCGTCAACTGGGTCACCGGCAAGGAGCCGGCGCAGAGCTGGTACGAGCTCTACGGTCTGCAGCTCCCGCAGAACCACCTGACGCCCGAGGTGCTCATCTCGGAGGGGATCGTGCCCGAGCAGCTCTCGACGCAGATCATGACGCCTGAAGGCTACGACCAGGGCCAGTGGGTCCTGCCGCTGACCGAAGCCCAGCAGCAGCGGCTGGTCGACGCGTGGGCGGAGGTGCAGCGCGGGTAACGAGAAGTGCGCTCAGACGGCGGAGGGCCGGACCGCGATCACGTCCATCTCGACGTGGAACCGTCCGTCCATCAGCTCACACACGATGGTGGTCCTGACCGGCTTGGCGCCGCCGAAGCCGTCGGCGTACAGCTCGTTGAACCGGGCGAAGCTATCGCGTGATGCGAGGTAGGCGCCGACCCGCACGACGTCGCCGAGACCGCAGCCGGCGGCCCGCAGGCACGCCTCGATGTTGCGGATCACGGCGCGCACCTGGCCGTCCAGGTCGGGGGCAGCGAGCGTGCCGTCGGCATCGACCGGGACCTGGCCCGAGACGAACACGAGGTCATCGGTCGCGACGACCGGGACGTAGGGCCGCGCGGGGACCATGATGTCGGGCGGCTGTATCTCTTCACGCATCCGTCGGGCTCCCTTCGCCGAGCACCTCGATGAACCGGTCCACGCCGATGTTGCCGCCCGACAGGATGACACCGACGCGTTTGCCTTCGGCGTCGATGCTCCCGGCGAGCAGCGCCGCGACGCCGACCGCGCCGCTCGGCTCGACGACCAGCTTGAGCCGTTCGAACAGGAACCGCATCGCAGCCCTGATCTGGTCGTCGGACACGACGACGATGTGATCGACGACGCGCCGGTTCACCTCGAGCGTCAAGATCCCCGGCGTCACGGGCTGCAGGCCGTCGGCGATCGTGCGCGGGACGCCGGGGAGTTCGACCTGGTCGCCGGTCTCGAGCGAGCGACGCGTGTCGTCGGCCCCCTCCGGCTCGACGCCGATGACGACCGCGTCGTCGCGATGCGCCCGCAGGGCGGTGCCCGAGCCCGCGATGAGCCCGCCGCCGCCGACCGGCACCACGAGGATGTCGGGAGGCCCGATCCGCCCGATCAGCTCGAGCGCGGCGGTGCCCTGCCCGGCCATGATCAGCGGGTCGTCGTACGGCGGGATCAGGGTGAGCCGGCGCTCACGCGCGAGGCGGTCCGCGATCTGGGCGCGATCCTCGCGGTAGCGGTCGTAGACGACGACCTCGGCGCCGTAGCCGGCCGTCGCCGCGAGCTTGGTCGGCGGCGCGTCGTCGGGCATCACGATGACCGCCGACGTGTCGCACAACCCGGCGGCGATGGCGACCGCCTGCCCGTGGTTGCCCGACGAGAACGCCACGACGCCTTCCCGGCGTTCGTCATCGGACAAGCAGCTGATCCGGTTGTACGCCCCGCGGATCTTGAACGAACCTCCGCGTTGCAGGTGCTCGGCCTTCAGCGAGATGCTCGCGCCGACGTCGCGGTCGAGCGTGCGCGACGTGATGAGGGGCGTCTCGTGGGCGACGCCCCGCAGACGTGCGGCCGCCGCCTCGACGTCAGCGAGCTCGATCATCCCGGTCCGCCATCGGCTCGTGTGGGAGCGGCGCGAAGAGCACCAGGTTTTCGACCCGGGTGGGAGCGCTGCCGGACGGATGTGGCATCGGTGGGGGCGGCTCGGCTCGATGGCCGACCCCGACGATGAGCTGCGGGTCCAGGTTCGGTGGCAGGTTCAGGAAGATGCGCAGCGCCGACGGCGAGTCGGCGGTCATCGGGCCGGCCACCAGGCCGAGTGCATGCGCGGCGAGCAGCATGTTCTGCGCCGCGGAGCCCACGTCCCAGTACACCTCGCGGTGCGAAGGGATCGGCGCGTCGTAGCCGGCGAGGTCCCAGTCGATGCAGATCACGATCGCCGCAGCAGGGACGCCGGCGACCATGCCGGGCGAGAACATGTGGATCGCGCGGAGCACCGCGGCGTCGGTCACGACGACGAACCGTTGGACGCGCAGGTTCGAGCCCGCCGGGGCCCAGCGGGCCGCCTCGAGGATCGACCACAACGTCTCGGGGTCCACGGGCTCGTCGCTGTAGGCCTTGGCGACGCGCCGGGTCCGAATCGTCTCGAGGGTGTCACGCATCGGCGTCGCCCGACCCGCCGGGAGCAACCTCGCGCGCGAGGTTGGCGATGAGCTCATCCAGGTAGGACTCCGTCTCGGGCGCCGCCCCGATCGGATCCCACTCTCGCGCAGGGATCGAACGCTCGAGTTCGCGAAGGAACGTCTCGAGCGAACCGGTCGCCCTCGGGGCCCAGGCGGCAGCCAGGCGTTCAGCTGCTGTCGCGAGCCGGTAGGTGCCGTACCCCGGGGGATCGAACAGACACGTGCGCGAGCTCGCCAGCAGGAACGCGAGGAGCTCCAGCGCCTCGTCGTGGGTCAGCGCGAGTTCACCGTCGGGCGCCGCGTGGTCCTCCTCATGGCTCGCCGGCACGATCGTTCACCCCAGACGGCTGACCCGGATGGCCTGCAGGCCTTCGGTCCGGGTCCGCAGGCACCCTGCGGCCAGGTCGTCGAGCCCCTCGTCGACCGTCGCCCAGACCGTCATCGGGGCGGGACCGAAGCTGAACTCGAACCGCGTCTCACGGCCATAGACTAGGGCCAGGTCCCAGTACTCCTCGGTGATGCCGACCCCGTAGCCCGGCGGGAAGTAGCCGAAGCAGATGTCGCCCGGGATGGGGTACACGGTGAGGTTCTCTTTTGGGACCGATGTCGGATCGAAGACCCGGTTGGACTGGGGCACCTCGACCGACACCATCCGGCCCGCCCACCCCGCGTGGATGCCCTTCGTCACGATGGGCTGCTCGAGCGCCTGCCACATGGCGTCGCACGTGCGGGGCGCGTTCTCTTCCTCCAGGACCGCCGTCGCGAGTTCGCCGGTCCGCTCGAAGGTGATCTGGATCTTCCTCACACCACCACGCCCGAGTCCTCGGTGAACTTACCGGCCTCGATCACCGGCCGGCCGTCGACGAACAGGTTGGACTCCATCAGGGTCGCGTCCATGTGGCCGAGTGCGTACGCCCCGCCCTGCAGCCCCACACCCGAGCTGGCGCCGACCCCGACGACGACGGCGCCGAGCAGGCTCTCCCACGCGGTGACGTCGACGACGCCGAGGTCGACCCGATGGTCGACGCCGGCGCCGACATGTGCGAACTGGTAGACGCGATCGTCGTCGAACTGCTCGATCCACCGGATGAACAGGCTGGCGTGTTCGTTGTCGTCCTCGATCTTGACCATCCGACCGTCGACCAGCTCGGTGCGGATCGGTTCGGGGGTGATGAACGTGTGCTGCGGCAACAGCGAGAGGGGACCGTTGAACACCATCGTCCCGTTCACCGATGCGGGCGGCGGGGTGAACGAGATGCTGAACACCCCGTAGCTGTCCCACATGCCCGGGCGATCGACGAGACCGCGGGCGACATCGAGCGGCAGGTCGCCGCGCTGGAACGAGAAGTCGGTGCCGTGCGGGCCGGTGACCCGCATCTCGGTCGCCGCGTCGCAGATCTCGCCGAACCTGGTCACACGGCCGATCAGCTCGTCGGTCGGCTGCCGCTCGACGAACTGTCCCGGTGGCAGCATCACCTGCAGGACCCGCGTGCCGGCCTCGCAGATCTTCGTGATCGCGGGCGCGTAGTCCGACCACGTGTTGGATGCCAGGTCGAACACGACGTCGGCCGACTTCATCGCTTCGACGGCCGGCTCGGGTGGGTCGAGCAGCGCAAACCTCGGATGCGCCATGACGAACACGGCGTCGCAGCCCATGTTCACCGCCGCGAGGTAGATCGCCTCGGCCATGGCGCCCGGTCCGCCGGAGTCCGTGTACACCACGACCCGTTCCTCGGGTTGCACCACACATCGGCGGAGGGCGTTGGACGCCGCTCGAACGAGCTGTGGGAACCCGACACCTTCACCGGGGGTATCTAGGAACCGCATGGGTTCGTTTCCTCCTCATCGTTCTCGGCCCTCCGGGCCGCTTCCGCGCGGCGGTGCTATCCGAGCGCCGCGGTGTCCATGACGTGGGTCGTGCCTTGCCCGATCACGAGCTTGACCTCGCGCAACCGCTCGAGATCCTCGAGCGGGTCGCCGGCGACCGCGATTATGTCGGCGGACATCCCGGCGGCGAGCGTGCCGAAGTCGGCGTGCGCCGAGATCACCGCGGCCGCGTCGCGTGTGGCCGCCTGGATCGCCCGGTAGGGCTCGACCCCGAACGTCGTGAAGAACTTGATCTCGTTCACCATGTCGCCGTAGCTGTCGGTCCCGGTCGCGTACAGTACCCCGGCGTCGAGCGCGGCCTGGAACGACCGACGGTGAACATCCAGGACCTGGTCGGCGACATCGATCCAGCTGGGCTCGAGCCCGAACTCGTGGCCGCGGTAGACGATGCCGTGCATGACATCCAGGGTCGGCACGAGCATGACCCCGAGCTCGGCCATGTACCGCGCGTGGTCCTCGGTCAGGTAGATGCCGTGCTCCAGGCAGTCGAGCCCCGCCTCCAACGCGTTCGAGATCCCGCGCTCGCCGTCGGCGTGGGCCGTGACCCGCTTGTCGCGGGAGTGCGCCACGTCGACGACGGCTGCCATCTCCTCGACGCTCAGCTGCGCGTGGGTGGGCATCTCACCCGGGCTCGCCGCGCTGATCCCGCCGCTGGCCATGACCTTGATGAAGTCCGCTCCCAGCTCGAACTGGCGCCGTGCCATCTGGGCGCACGCCCATGGCCCGTCCGCGGCGCCGCCGAACGCTCCCTGGTGGCCGCCCGTCATGCCGATGGCTTCACCCGCGCACACGAGCCGCGGCCCGACCCCGTAGCCCTCGTCGAGCGCCCGTCTGACCACCAGGTCGACCCCGTGCCGGGCCCCGGGGATCCGGAGCGTGGTGACGCCCTTCGGCAGCGTCTCGCGTGCGTAGTGCGCGAACACCACCGCCCACATCGTGTCGGGCTCGTCGAGCGCCTCCGTCCCGGTCGAGAAGCGACTGTGGCCCGCGACGTGTTCGTGGCAGTCGATCATGCCGGGCAGGAGCGTGGCGTCGGGGAGGTGGACCTCCTCGACCCCGTCGACGGCGAGCTCGGTCCGGGGTCCGACGGCCTCGATCCGGCCGTCTCGGATCCGCACAGCGGCGTCGGTGAACGGCGGCTCGTCGTTCGCGGTGATCAGCCGTGGGGCCGACACGAGGAGCGGGCCTGCGGTCAGGTCTCCGGGTGCGGGTTCCATCGGGTGGCCTCCTGTCGACGCGTCCGTAGAATCGTACTACAATCCAGCAGTCCGACGAATCGGGACACCGTCCGTGCGGCGGCCTCGGTTCGCAGCGGCAGTATCGCGCGTTGAGGGAAGGTGGGAGCACGTGACAACGACAGCGTTCGGCCAGGCCCCGGCGGAGACCGACGACCTGCACGCCGTGTTCGATGCCGGGATGGCGACCGCGCGAGCGGGTCTGGGCCATCAGCATCCGTTCTTCATCGAGGGGAAGCCGCGCGACGGCGCCGGGACGCGTCAGGAGTGGTCGCCGATCGACCGTGACATCGTGATCGGTGACTTCGCGCAGGCGACGGCGGCCGACGTGGACGAGGCGGTCGATGTCTCGACCGCGTTCGCGCCCACGTGGGGGGCGACCGGGTGGCAGGAGCGGGTCGACATCGTCCGCCGGGCTGCCGACCTCATGGAGGCCAGACGGGGCGAACTCGCCGCCATCTCGGTGCTCGAGACCGCGAAGAACCGCATGGAGGCATTCGGCGAGGTGGACGAGTTGATCGGCCTGGTCCGGCTGAACTGCGAGCAGGTCGAGGAGAACGAGGGGTTCCGCTACCGGCTCCCGGGCGATGGCTCCGCCAGCAACTTCATGGATGTGCTTTGCCCCTACGGCGTCTGGGGGCTCATCAGCCCGTTCAACTTCCCGCTCGCGCTGGCGGCGAACCCCGTCTCCGCGGCGCTGCTCGCCGGCAACTGCCTGGTCTTCAAGCCCGCCCATCAGGGCGTGCTGACCGGTCTGAAGATCTACGAGATCTTCCGCGAGGCGGGCATCCCGGCCGAGGCGTTCCACGTCGTGCCCGGTCGCGGGGCGGTGGTCGGCGCCCGGATCGCGGGCCATCCCGGCATCGGCGGGATCACGTTCACGGGTTCGTACGACGTCGGGATGGGCATCTACCGCCAGCGTGATGGCGCTCCGCGTCCGACGATCTGTGAGCTCGGTGGCAAGAACCCGTCGGTCGTCACGGACAAGGCGGATATCGCCAAGGCGGCCGAAGGGGTCATGCACGGCGCGTTCGGGTTCGGCGGGCAGAAGTGCGCGTCGAACTCGCGCTCGTACATCCAGCGCTCGGTGTACCCCGAGTTCGTCGAACAGCTGCGGTCGATGGCCGAGGACATCGTCATCGGCGATCCGAGCGAACGTGGCGTGTACCTGGGCCCGCTCGTCAACGACGCGGCGGGCGACCGGTACACCGAGGCGGTCGCCGAGGCGCGCACGACGGGCACCGTCCTCACCGGTGGCGAGCGGCTCACCGGCGGCGTCCACGACCGGGGCAACTACGTGCGCCCCACGGTGGTCGAGGTGCCCGAGGACTCCTGGCTCTTCGAGCGCGAACTGTTCACGCCGTTCATCGCGGTCGAGCCGTACGACGACCTCGGCGATGCGATCGCGAAGGCCAACGACACGGAGTTCGGTCTGACGGCCGGGTTCTTCAGTGAGGACCCGGGCGAGATCGACCGGTTCCTCGATCACATCGAGGCGGGGGTCGTGTACGTCAACCGGCGCGCCAGCTCGACGACCGGCGCCTGGCCGGGGCTGCAGACCTTCGGCGGATGGAAGGGATCGGGCACGAGCGGCCGGAGCGTCGGTGGACGGTTCTACGTCTCGCAGTACATGCGTGAGCAGTCGCGAACCGTGATCGCGAGCTGAGCCCTGTCATGCCGACCCAGACGGCGCCGCTGTCGGCCGAGGCCGCGTCGGTCGTGCGCGCGTTTGCCGACACGGCGACGCGCGCGGTGGTGCACGTCCCGTCGAGCGCGATCGCGCCGATGATCTGGGACATGCTCGGCCGCGCGAGCGAGGACGGGGTGCCGGAGCTGATCGGGGCCGGGCGAGAGGAAGAGGCGGTCGGGATCGCCGGCGCGATGAACCTGGTCGGGCATCGATCGGTGATCCTGATGCAGGACAACGGCTTCGGCAACGCCCTCACGGCGATCGCGACCTGGGCGGTCGCGTACCACCTGCCCCTGCCGATCTTCGCGAACGCACGGGGCGAGCTGGGGGAGTACAACTCGATGATCCACACGATCAGCGGTCCGGCCGAAGCGCTCTTGGGGACGATCGGTGTCCCCGTGTTCGGGCTGGACCACCGCGACGAGGCCGCGACCTGGCACGACGTGTCGGTCGAAGCGATCGGGCACGCGTGGCTCACCCGGCGTCCGGTCGTGGTGATGATGAACCTGTGGAGGGGTGGCGGCGGCACGTGACGATGACCCGCATCGAAGCGCTGACCGCCGCGGTCGAGGCCGCGCCGGACGCCGCCTTCGTCGTGACGTGCGGGGCGACGAGCCGCGAGATGGCGGCGGTCGCCGACCTGCCGAACCACCTGTACCTGCTGGACTCGATGGGGCTCACCACGTCGGTGGCGCTCGGTCTGGCGATCGGCCTGCGCGAGCGGAGCCGCGACGTCGTGGCGATCGACGGCGACGGTTCGCTGCTCATGAACCTCGGGAGCCTCGCCACGATCGGGGCGTACGGCGCGCCCAGCCTCACCATCCTGTTGCTCGACAACGGCGTCCACGCGTCGGCGTCGGGCATCCCGACGACGTCACCGCGGCTCGATCTGTGTGCGGTCGCCGAGGGATGCGGGATCATCGCGGGCGAGGTCCGCACGACCGAGGATCTCGTCGCGGGGCTCCGTACCGCGCTCGGCGATCAACGTCCGCACATGCTCCGTGTGAGGATCGCACCACAGAACGCCCCGGACATCCCGTGGCTCCACGCGGATCCGGTCGTGCTCGGCGAACGGTTCAAGGCGTGGGTGTGAAGGAGGCACCTGTGTGGCTCACGAACTGCACGGTGGTGGACATCGAGGATCCGGGGCGGTCGTTCCAGGGGAGCGTCCGGGTCGCAGATGGCGCGATCGCCGAGTTCACCGAGGGGGCCCCGCCTCCGGGGTCGGCCGCGGTTGACCTGGACGGCCGAGCGCTGCTGCCCGGCCTGATCACCTGTCACACGCACCTGACCGAGGTGTACCCGTTCGCGGCCGCCGACGGCGAGACATCGGCCGACTCGGCGTTGCGAGCGATGGGTGCCGCGACGCAGGCCCTGCACGTCGGCGTCACGACGATCCGCTGCGTGCACGAGCAGCACCAGGCGGACCTGCGCCTGCGGGCCGCCGACGAGCGTGGATGGGTCAAGACCCCCAGGATCCTCGCGGCCGGTCGTGGCATCACGACCACCGGTGGGCACGGCGATGGCGGAGGCGGCTGCGTCCGCGCCGACGGGCCCGACGCCTTCCTGAGGGCCGCGCGTGAGGAGCTGGCCGCCGGCGCCGACCACATCAAGATCTTCATCTCGGGCGGGATCGGCGACGCGAGCGAGAACATCACCACCGTCCAGATGTCGATTGACGAGATGCGCGCGGTGGTGGGCGCCGCCGAGGTCCACGGGGGATACGTGGTGGCGCACGCCGGGAACTCGGCGTCGATCGCCCTCGCGCTCGAGGCGGGGGTGCGCTCGTTCGAACACGGCTACGAGCTGGACGACGCGACCGCGGCGGCGATGGTCGAGCGCGGCGCGTTCCTCACACCGACCATCAACGTCACCCACGTCCGCAGCTGGATGCTCGCCCGGGGGTTCGACGAGTCGCAGGTGCAGCGGGCGGCCGAGGTCGAGCCGATGCACGCCCGCAGCCTCGAGACGGCGATCCGCCACGGCGTCACGATCGTCCACGGGACCGACGGACTGCCCGCGGAGGCGATCGATGGCACGACGATGACGGTCGTCGAGGCCGAACTCCTGTCGCGCGCGGGGCTCGGGCCCCGTGGGGCGCTCCTCGCCGCGACCGCGAACGCCGCGGAGCTGGTGGGACTGGGGTCACGGATCGGGAAGGTCGCGGTCGGGTACGCGGCCGACCTGATCGCCGTGCGTGGTGACCCGCTCGTAGACATCAGCGCGCTGCGTTCGATCGATTGGGTCATGAGCCGAGGCGAGGTCGTTCGTGACACCCGAGGCGGGGGCCAGTGAAGCCCGACCCGGCCTCGAGGTACCGGATCGCGGTGGACATCGGTGGGACGTTCGTCGATGCGGTCGCCCAGGACGTGGGGAGCGGGGAGCTGGTGTCGGTCAAGGTGGCCACCACCCCCCAGCAGCCGACGTCCGGCGTCCTCGAGGCGATCGTGGCCCTGGGGATCCCCCTCGATCAGGTCGAGGTGATCGTGCACGGGACGACGCTCGCTCTCAACGCCGTGCTCGAGCGCAAAGGGGTCCGCACGGGCATCGTGACGAACGAGGGCTTCAGGGACATCTACGAGCTCGGTCGCGGCGACGTTCCTTTCGAGCACATGTACGACCTGCGGTACGAGCAGCCTCGTCCCCTGGTGCGGCGTCGCGACACCGCCGGTGTGCGCGGTCGTCTCGATCACGAAGGATCGGTGATCGAGGATCTGGACGAAGCCGGGCTCGTGGAGGCAGCCGGGCGGTTGATCCGGGACAACGAGGTGCGGTCGATCGCCGTCGTCTTCCTGCATAGCTACGTCGATCCTGCGCACGAGCGTCGAGCAGCGGCGCTGTTGAAGGAGCACTTCCCCTCCACGACCGTGTCGATCTCGAGCGACATCGCGCGTGAGCATCGTGAGTTCGAACGGACCTCGACCACCGTGCTCGACGCCTACACGCGACCGATCGTGGACACGTACCTGGAGACCCTCGAGGGGGAGCTGCGAGGAGCCGGCCTGGAGCGGCCGCTGCTGGTCATGCGGTCCGGGGAGGAGCCATGAGCGTCGGGGAAGCCAGGTCGGCCCCGCTCATGACGGTCTTCTCTGGGCCCTCAGGCGGCGTCACGGGCGGCGCGAACGTCGCGCGGCTCTCGGGGCGCGATCGCCTCATCACGTTCGACGCGGGTGGGACGAGCCTCGACGCGTGCGTGATCTTGGAGGGCGAACCGACCGACGTCTTCGAGGCTCGCCTCGATACGCACCCGGTGTTGATCCCCGTGTTCGATATCCGGACCATCGGGGCCGGGGGCGGGTCGATCGCCTGGATGGATCGAGACCTGCTCAAGGTCGGTCCGCAGAGCGCCGGCGCCGACCCGGGGCCCATGGCGTACGGGCGAGGAGGGCGGCAGCCGACCGTGACGGATGCGGCGCTCTGTCTCGGCTACCTGCAGCCCGACGAACTGTTCATCGACGGGCGGTCGTTCTCGCTGGAACTGGCCACCGAGGGGATCCGCGATCGGATCGCGACCCCGATGGGGATGGACGTCGGGGACGCAGCGGCCGCCATCTTCGACGTGACCCAGGCCCGCAACCTCGGGGCCTTGCGCGAGATCACCGTCGAACGTGGGATGGATCCGCGGGAGTTCTCCCTCCTCGCCTTCGGCGGCGCCGGTCCGATGCTCGGGCCGATGCTGGCCCGCGAGATGGGCATCCCCGAGGTCGTCGTGCCGAGCGAGCCGGGGGTGTTCTCGGCATGGGGGATGCTCGGAGCCGACCTCGTGCACGACGTCGGACGTTCGGTCATCGAGCCGCTCGAGGCCGAGACGCTGGAGCGCCTCGAGGCGGTGTTCGAAGAGATGGAGCGGGCGGCGACGGCGGCGCTGTCGAAGCAGGGCATCGACCCCGAGCACTGCGATCAGCAGCGGCGGGTGGACCTGCGCTACGACGGGCAGGAGTACAGCCTCGGGGTGCGCGTCGCGTCGGGTGAGTCGGCCGCATCGGTCCGGTCGCGATTCGATGCCGCCCACCTGGAGCGCCACGGTCACAACCTCGACGGTGCGGGTGTCGAGATCGTGGCGGTCCGTGTCCGAGGGGTCGGGACCATGCTCGCCGCGGCGCTGACCGAGTCGCGCGAGGGGTCCGGAACCAGCCACCGGGCCGGGCGCCGCACCGCGTTCGACTTCGCCACCCGGGAGATGGCGGAGTTCGCCGAGTACCGGCGAGCAGACCTCGCCCCGGACGATCACCTCAGGGGACCGGCGCTTGTGCGAGATCCGACGTCGGTCACGGTCATCCACTCCGACCAGCGGTTCCACCTGGACCGGTTCGGGCACATCGTGATCACGAGGGAGGAGGACCGATGATCGACGGCGGAACGGTCGAGGTGATCCGGCACTACTTCGTGTCGACCGGTGAGCAGATGCGTCGGACCCTCATCCAGACGGCGTTCAACGCGGTCATCTACGAGGTCCATGACTTCGGCATCTCGATCTATGACGGTGATCTGCAGCTGATCGCCGAGGCGCCCGGCATCCCCGAGTTCCTCGGCGCCAACGACTACGCCATCCGCAAGGGGGTCGAGCACATCGGCGCCGAGAACCTCGAGCCGGGGGATGTCGCGCTCCTCAACTACCCCTACTGGAGTTCCTCTCACACCTACGACGCCATCCTGTTCGCGCCGGTCTTCGTCCCGGGTGCATCCTCGCCGCAGGCGTACCTGGCGGTCCGCGCCCACTGGATGGACCTGGGCGGCAAGGACCCGAGCTACGTCCTGGACTCCACGGATATGCATCAGGAGGGGCTGATCCTCCCGGCGACGAGGGTCGTGAAGAAGGGCCGGATCGACGAGGAGATCATGGACATCCTGCGCTTCAACTCGCGGATGCCCGATCTGATCATCGGCGACTTCAACGCACAGCTCGCCGCGATGCGCGTCGGCGAGCATCGCATGGTGGAGATCTTCGAGAAGTTCGGTCTGGACGTGATCGATCAGGCGATCGAGAGGATCATCGCGCACGGGGAGTCGATGGCACGCGACGCCATCCGCGCGCTCCCTGACGGCCGATGGAGCGCCGAGGATTGGATGGATGGCGACGGGATCACCGACGACCCTATCCGTCTGGCGGTGACCGTGACCATCGACGGGGATCGGATGATCGCCGACTACTCCGATTCGTCGCCGGCGGTGCCCGGCCCGGTGAACCTGCCCTTCGGGCAGACCCAGTCCATGGCGCGGACGATCTTCAAGTCCATGACGACGCCGCAGGAGCCGACGAACGCCGGACACTTCCGGCCGCTCGAGGTCATCGCCCCTCCGGGGAACATCTGCCATGCCGTGTACCCGGCCCCGACGTTCGCGGCGCTCACGACCGCCGTCGGTCTCGAGCTCATCCACAAGGCGTTGTCGCAGACGCTCGACAGCGTGCCGGCCTGTTCGGCGGGCGACATGACGACCTTCGATCTGACCGGGATCCATCCACGGAGCGGGGAGCTCTTCTCGATCAGCCAGAACGAGGGCATCGGGTGGGGTGCGACGAAGGAGCACGACGGTGGGAACGGCCTGCAGCATCCCTGCACGAGCGGGATGCACAACACGTCCATCGAGGTGTTCGAACAGAAGGCGCCGGTCATCCACGAGCGACTCGAGATCCGGACCGACTCCGGTGGCGCAGGGCGGCGGCGAGGTGGCCTCGGAACCCGCAGGGATATCCGGGCGGTGACCCCGGTCGAGATCTTGGCCATGCACCAGAAGACGCGCACGCGGCCGTGGGCGTTGCAGGGAGGCAAGGAGGCGGAGTCGTCGGCGTTGATCGCGTGGCCCGGGACGCCTCGGGAGCGTGCGTTGAGCACCGAGCGGTTCGACCTGGAACCCGGCGAGAGCTTCCACCACTTCGCGGGCGGCGGCGGCGGGTACGGCGACCCCCTCGAGCGGGAGCCGGATCGGGTCGTGGACGACGTCCTCGACGGCTACATCTCCGTCGAAGCGGCGGCACGGGACTACGGGATCGTCGTCGCCGCCGACGGGAGCTGGACCCCGGATGAGCGCCGGACGGCGCACGAACAGGAGGGCCGTGATGGGCAGTGACGACGTCGGGTTCGGTCTGGTCGGGCTCGGGATGGCCGGGCGGACGCACGCCCGCGAGATCGCGCACCTGGAGGGTGGCCGGGTCGCGGCCGTGTACGGTCGCAACCGCGAGAAGGCCGAAGCGTTCGCCGAGCGGTTCCAGATCCCCAAGGCCTACGACGACTACGAGCTGTTCCTGGCCGACCCCGACGTCGACGTCGTCGACGTGCTGACGCCCCACGGCGTCCACCTCGACTACGCGGTGCCGGCGGCCGAGGCGGGCAAACACGTGATCGTCGAGAAGCCGCTCGAGCTGGATCTGGACCGTGCCCGCCAGATCATCGACGCGTGCGACCGCAATGGCGTCACCCTCGGCGTGATCTACCAGATGCGGTTCGGCCGCTGGGAGCAGCGGCTCAAGCAGGCGGTCGACGCGGGCGAGCTCGGCCGGTTGCTGCTCGTCGACGCGATCGAGAAGGCCTACCGCGAACCGGCCTACTACGCGAACGACCCCTGGCGCGGCACCCGCGAGATGGAGGGGGCCGGGTGCCTGATGACCCAGTCCATCCACATCATCGACCTGATCCAGTGGATCGCGGGGCCGGTCGCCAGCGTGAACGCGCGGGTGCAGACCGCCCGTCACGCGATCGAAGCCCCCGACATGGCGATCGCCCGGCTCACCTACGCGAGCGGCGCCTGGGGTGTCCTGCAGAGCTCGACCGCGATCTACCCCGCGCTGCGGTCGAGGGTCGAGGTCCACGGCGAGCACGGCAGCGTCATCGTGAACCCCGAATACGACCAGGTGTGTTTCTGGGACGTGCGCGACACGCCCGAAGGTCGGATCGACACCCCGGAGGGCTTCGCCTTCGGCGACATCGCCGATCCGAACGGATTCCCCGAGGAGCGGCACCGCGTCGTGCTGGCCGACATCCTGCGCGCGATCCGCGAGGGCGGGCAGCCGACGGTATCGGGTGTCGAGGCGCTGAAGTCGCTCGCGATCGTGCTGGCGATCGACGAGTCCTCGCGCCGCGGTGAGGAGGTCGAGGTGCCCGACGTCCTCGATCGGAGCGCCGTCATCTGAACGAGCCGCCTGCGGGGCTGCCCCCGATCACGGACCTGGAGGAGCTCGGGGCGCGGGAGATCGCCGCGGGCCCGCACCCGGACTGGATGATCGCGGCCGGCGGGCTCGTCTGGGTCACCGGTGTGGACGGCGGCGTCGCCGCGTACGAGCCTCGAACCGGGGAGCGAGTGGCCACCGTCCCGATCGACGGTGACATGTGGGGCGCGCCCGACGCCGGGTTCGGCTCGCTCTGGATCCCGACGGGTGGTCCCGCAGCGATCCACCGGGTGGCGCTGGGGTCGCGCACGCTCGTCGCGAGCATCGCGGTCGCGCTCCCGGCCGAGGGGGAGTTCACGATCGGCGCTGGTGAGCGTGGCGTGTGGGCTATCGTGCACCGTCCCGATGGCGCCCGTAGGCTCGCCCGCCTAGATCCCAGCACCGAACGGATCGGAGACCTGTTCGACGTTGCGGCCGGGGCCGTGAGCGTCCGCGTCGGTCACGGGAGCGTCTGGATGGCCTGCCCGGGCGACGACGAGGTCCGGCGTGTCGACCCCGCGACCGGCGCGGTGATCCGGGCGTTCACCACCGGCCGTAGACCCCGGTTCCTCGTGGTCGGACCCGAAGGGGTATGGGTCGTGAACCAGTTGTCGGGCTCCGTGACCCACATCGATCCGGTGTCAGACGAGGTCGTGGCAACCATCTCCGTCGACGATGGGCCGCTGCGGGGCGGCGATGTCGCCCTCGGTGCGGGTTCGGTCTGGGTTCGAGGGACCAGCGAAATGGTGACCAGGATCGATCCAGAGAGTCACGCGGTCGTAGCCCGTTACGGCGCGCCCACCGCCGGGAGCGCGAGTGTCGCGGTGCTCGACGGGCAGCTCTGGATTTCGTCCGGCGCCGAGGCGACGCTCTCCCGGATCGACTTGGCTTCGTGAGGGTCCGGACTGGCTCTTCCGCGGCGAGTCGAGCAGCGTTCGCCTTGCTTAGCCGTCCGAACTGCCAGCCGACAGTCCCCAGGCAAGCGGCGAGCAAGACGTCAAGCTCCGATGCAATCCAGCGGCGATTCCTCACAGCGTACGCGCTCCTCCTGGGCAGCCGGGCGAAGACCGGTGACTATCGCCCGAAGCGGGCCTCGAGGCTGGGTGGCCAGGCGTTCGGGACAGGACATAGGCATCTGACCTCTAGGAAGGCGGGTCGGCGTCTACAAAGGCCCTGGTCAGAGGAGGTAAGGACGCCACACAGTGCAGCGGGTGAGTGCAGCGATGGGTCAACTCGATTCAGCCGGCGAGCTCGGTCCCCGTGCCCGCGGCGTCGGCGCTCACGCGCACCGCGTCAGCGAAGACCATGTCGACCACGGCGCAGCCGAGCGAAGTCGCGACCACGGGGGACCCCCTCAGCAAGTCCACGGTGGTTCCGGAAGCCAGCTGGCCGAGCGTGGCCGTGGGGTCGGGGTATCCGGTGAACGCCCCCCGCGCCCGGAACGCGTCGAACTGCGCCCGATCGTCGATGACGAATGCGGCCGCCTCGCTGGCGAGCGGACCGGACACGTAAGTGTCGTCGTCCACCGCGACAACCAGGGAGTCTCGCCGGACCCAGTCCGTCCGCATCAACTGAGCGCCGGCGTCGAGCGCGGCCGCGGATATCACGATCTCGGCCTCAGCCACGGCATCGCGGGCGTTGCCGGCCACCTTGACCTGGGCGATCCCCGGCTGTTCGCTCGCCCATCCGGCGAACCGCTCTGCGGAGGCGGTGTTCGGCGTGAAGACCGTCACGCGCGCGCCTGGGCGCAGTTGCGCGAGGATCCGGAGGTGGCTGCATGCCTGGACACCGGCGCCGAGGATGGTGGCAGTCCTGGCTTCCGGTGCGGCGAGCAGGTCGATCGCGAGTCCCGAGACACCCGCTGTGCGGGCGGCGGTGATCGCGCCCGCGTCCATGATCCACTCGGGCACCCCGGTCTCGGCGTCGTTCAGCACGATCAGGCCGTGGACGCTCGGCAAGCCCCGGTCTCGGTTGCTTGCTACATCGGCGATCCACTTCATCCCGGCGATCTGAGCCGGTCGGTGCCAGCAGGGCATCGCCTCGAGCGACGCGCCGGGACGCGGATGCAACGAGAGCTTGGGCGGCATCTCGGCGGTCCCGTCGACGAGCGCCGAGAGCGCCGAGCGCGCGAGCTCGACCCAAGACGAGACCGGTGGCAGGTGCGCTTCTGCCTCCCAACCCGGCAGGTGCCGAAGCATCAGGAGCTCCTCCCGAAACAGTGGAACACACGATGGATCTGAGCGCCGAGCTGTTGCGTGCGGCGACCGGATCCGTCGAGCCGTGCGCCATGCGCTCGGGCCTCCCGTAGCGGCCGACGCCTTGGTGTCGTCACTGGCCCTTCAGCCACTCAAGAAGCGTGCCGGTCGGCACACCAGTGGCGCCGCCGGCGGTCGGGTCTGTGAAGTTCCGTTCGTACGCAGTGCCAGCGATGTCCAGGTGCGCCCACGAGATCCCCTCCCCCACGAACCGCTCAAGGAACAGCGAAGCCTTGATCCCGCCACCGAGGAACCCATCCGCGAGTGATTGGTTCCGGACATCAGCCACGGCCGAGCGGAGAAGCTGCGCGTACGGCTGGAACAGCGGGAGCTGCCACATCGGCTCGCCTGCACGCTCCCCGGCCGCCACGAGCTCCACGGCAAGTGCGTCGTCGTTCGCGTAGATACCGGTGATCTCCGGCCCGAGTGCCCGCTCGGTCGTCTCGGTCAGAGTTGCGACATCGACGATGATGTCTGCACCGAGCGCACTCGCGTAGGCGAGCGCGTCGCCGAGTAGAAGGCGCCCTTCTGAATCGGTGTCCGTGACCTCGGTCGTCGTACCGCCGAACTGACGGATCACCTCGCCTGGGAGCGTGGCTCGCGGCCCGAGGAGGTTGGCGGCAACCGGCACGATCGCGTCGACTTGCGCCCGCACCCCCAGCGAAGCGAGTGCCGTCATGGCGCCGATCACCGTGGCACCGCCCGCCATGTCGAACTTCATGTAGGTGAGGCCGTCCCGGTCAAGCTTGAGGTTGACGCCGCCGGCGTCGAACGTCACCCCCTTACCGGCGAGGGCGATGCGTCTCGTGGGCTGCTCAGGCCGATACGAGAGGCGGATCAAGTGGGGTTCCTGCTCTGAGCCGCGCGCGACCGCCAACAGACCGCCGAAACCACGTTGCTCGAGCTCCTCTGTGCCCCAGACCGTACACTCGAGCGCGGCGTCGGACGCGATCTCTCGCGCGCGCTCGGCGAGCCCGGCAGGGTTCAGCGAGTGCGGAGGCTCGTTGACCAGCCGGCGCACGAGATCGATCGCCCGCGCCGTTATCTCCGCACCGGTGATCGCATCGGCGGTGCCGGCAAACCCCACGGAAGCGGTGGACCCTTCGCCCCGGCGGGACAGACCGAGCAGCAGCCCGGTGGCGGAGGCCGCGCGGAGCGCGTCGTCCTCGAGCTCGAGATGCACGGCCGATGCGACCCGAGGAGCGCCCGTGAGGCCCGCGCCCGCATCGTGGAGCGCGGTACGCAAGCCCCGCGCAGAGAGCTCGCCCCGGGCACCCAGCCCGACCAGGACGAGCGCCGGTGCCGGGATCCGCCCGAGCGTGGCGATCATGCGGACCTCGCCGAGCGACGCATCAAACCCCGTGGCGTCCAGGAATGTGTGCAGGTCGCGCCCGAGATCAGGCGCTAGTGCGTCGAGTCCTCGAGATGTGAGGCCGCCGGCCTCTCCCCGCTGGGCGCCGATGACCAGCGCGTCGCAGGCGACCGTCGCAAGGTCGTCACCGAGGGGAATCAAGTCGGGGAACATCCGCGGTTCTCTCCATTCCTAGACGACATGCGAGTTGTCGGTGACGTGTCCGTCCTGACCGCTCCGCCCTTCCGATCAGACGCCGGAAGAGAACGTGGTGTCTCGACACCCATCTTCAAGCCCGCAACGGAGTCACGAAGAAGATCGTTGTTGTCGAGCATCTGGTTGGCATGGAACAGAATAAGCGGTTCTCCAGGTTGATCAGAAACCGAGGCGACACCGATCCGAACCGCCTCGTCTGGATCTAGGTCGGCGGGTCCTGGCAGTAAGTGTGCGATCGGCTCCCCGCTGCTTGGCATGGTCCTTGTTCTACCGGAAGGCGAGCGCCTCAACCGTGCATGGGTTCGTCAGCATCCGGTATCAGCGCCAGGAAACGGACCTCATCTCGAACGAACCCTTCATCAGGGCCAGTGAGGCTCGTGATGTCGTTTGGATGATCCGCGAAGTTGTGCGCCGTTCCGGCACGGAACGGCCAACGCGACTTTCGACGGAGCAGATGGCGCAGAACAGCGGATCGGTCTGACCGCCATCGTGAAGACCCTTTGGCTAGGGCGATCTCGCCGCGCCCGAACCGGTGACGCAAGCTCAGCCATTCATCCGTCGGTCCCGATCAAGGAGATCCGACGCACGATGTTGTCGGCGGACTGATCAACGAGTATCGAGCGAGAGCCGCCTGATGGATCGTGGGTCGGAGCTGAGCGACCGCGAGTTTCCGACCCCTTCAGGCGATCGCGGGTCGCTCGCGGCGGCGTGGAAGTCTGGCGTGAAGCCCCGAAATGGGCTCTGACCTGCTGTGGGTACTACCCCTCTTAACATGTGGGCACTCGGCGAGAGGGGCCGCAAACCGTGTGGTCAGAGAGTTCTGAGAACACCCCACGAAGGGGTGTTCTCAGAACTGGGGCCCCTGACATCTCAGAAGTCCGCATGAAGCCGCTCCGCACCAACTCGTCGCCGAGGATCCGCTCTCTCGGCCTTCCGTCACCCTGGTTGTCGACGGCGCCCCAATACTGACCCCCTAACGACGCTTGAAAACTGACCCCCTCCGACGACCCTGGCTCAAGCGTCGAGCCGGGGAGGGAATGGGTGTTGAGCGTGGAGGACTGGGCGGAGATCCGTCGGTTGCACTGGGCTGAGCAGATGCCGATCAAGGCGATCGCCCGGCGTGACGGGAGCGTCGAGGAACACGGTGCGCCGGGCGCTGGCCGCGGACGAGCCGCCGAAGTACGAGCGTGCGCCGCAGGGCTCGATCGTGGACGAGGTCGAGCCGCAGGATCCGGGAGTTGCTGCAGGCCGTGGCCGCCGATGCCGGCGACGGTGATCGCCGAGCGGATCGGTTGGACCCGCTCGTTGACGGTGCTCAAGGACCGGGTCCGGGAGCTGCGGCCCGTGTACCTGCCGCCTGATCCGGTCTCGCGCACCGACTACCGAGCCCGGCGAGCTCGCCCAGTGCGACCTGTGGTTCCCCGACGTCGACGTGCCGCTGGGAGCCGGGCAGACGGCCGGGGCAGACCGCCGGTGCTGGTGATGGTGCCGGGCTACTCGCGGTGGATCTCCGCGCGGATGATCCCGTCGACGGCACGGCCGAGGACCTGCTCGCCGGGCACTGGGCGCTGCTGCACGCGCTCGGCAGCGACGCCGCGGGCGCTGGTCTGGGACAACGAGGCCGCGGTCGGTCGTCGCGCGGCGGCGCGGCCGCAGCTCACCGAGGCGATGCACACGCCTTCCGCGGGACGCTGGGGATCACCTTCGTGCTGTGCCGACCCGCGCGATCCCGAGGCCAAAGGCCTGGTCGAGCGGGCCAACGGCTACCTGGAGACCTCGTTCCTGCCCGGGCGCCGCTTCGCCTCGACCCGGCAGACTTCAACGCCCAGCTCGGCGACTGGCTGCCGCGGGCCAACGCCCGCCACATCGCCGCCTCGGTGCGCGTCGCCCGGTCGACCGCTGGAGGCGGACCGGGCCGCGATGCTCGGCGCTGCCGCCGGTCGCGCCGGCGCTCGGGTGGCACCAGGAGCTGCGGCTGCGCGCGGGATCACTACGTGCGCCTGGACGGCAACGACTACTCGGTGCACCCCGGCGCGATCGGCCGCCGGGTGCAGGTCAGCGCCGACCTGCAGCACGTGGTCGTGACCCTCGGGGCCAGCGGGTCGCCTGCCACGCCCGCTGCTGGGCGCGGCACCAGACCATCACCGACCCGGTCCACGCCGAGGCAGCCGCCGGGCTGCGCAGCGATCACCGCGCAGCGACGCACGTGCCCGCCGAGCGCGCGAGGTCGAGCAGCGCGACCTCGCCGACTACGACCGCGCGCTTCGGGCTCGACGCGTGGCAGTCAGGTGGCGGCTGACGCACGAAGATCGGCCGAGCGCGACCTCACCGCCGAGCTGGCCTACCTCACCCGCGCGCTGAAGGCGCCGTCGCTGGCGGCCGCGGTCGCGCGTCTCGCCGAACGCGCCCGGACCGAGTGCTGGACCCACGAGGAGTTCCTGGCGGCCTGCCTGCAACGCGAGGTCGCCGCCCGCGAAGTCCCACGGCGGCGAGGGCCGCATCCGCGCCGCCCGCTTCCCGGCCCGCAAGAGCCTCGAGGACTTCGACTTCGACCACCAGCGCTCCGCTCAAGCGCGAGCTCATCGCCCACCTCGGGACGCTGGACTTCATCGCCGCCAAGGACAACGTCGTGTTCCTCGGCCCGCCGGGCACCGGCAAGACCCACCTGGCGATCGGGCTCGGCGATCCGGGCCTGCCAGGCCGGGCACCGCGTCGCCTTCGCCACCGCCGCCCAGTGGGTCGCCCGCCTCGCCGAGGCCCACCACGCCGGCCGGCTGCAGGACGAGCTGCCAAGCTGGGCCGGGTCCCGCTGCTGATCATCGACGAGGTCGGCTACATCCCGTTCGAGGCCGAGGCCGCGAACCTGTTCTTCCAGCTCGTCTCGTCCCGCTACGAACGGGCCTCGCGTGATCGTCACCAGCAACAAGCCCTTCGGCCGCTGGGGCGAGGTCTTCGGCGACGACGTCGTCGCCGCCGCCATGATCGACCGGCTCGTCCACCACGCCGAGGTCGTCTCGCTCAAGGGCGACAGCTACCGGCTCAAAGACCGCGACCTCGGCCGCGTCCCCAGCCGGCCAAGGGACCGACGACTAGCTGAACATTCCACCAGGGGGTCCATTTTCGGCCGTCGCCTGGGGGTCAGTTTTCGGCCGTCGTTGACACTGGTTTCCAGTGGATGGCGGGGTCGAGCAAGGGCGAGGACGCCGAGAGCTGATGCTCAGGGCGTCCTCGCAGAAGGTGGGTCGTGCGGAGGCAGCAGGCTCGCTAGTCCGAGGGCGGGTCCGGACCGGGCGGCGGAGCGGCGCCAAGGATGTCGGTCCACGTCCCCTGCCGACGCCTCGCTGGATCCACCTCGGAGCGGACCTCGTGGATCATGGGTGCGCACCCCTAACCGTGCGGGGAGCGGGTCCGTCCCGCCTCCATGTCCACTTGCACGCTCGGGGCGTTCCGAGGGTTCATAGATCCGACATGACCGAACCGATCGCCGTCTCGGACGCGGCCCTCGACGAGCTCGAGGCGTCCCGCACCTTCGAGGCCTTCTACGAGGCCGAGGCTCGGACGCTGTTCCGGCGGTTGTGGCTCGTGACCGGGAACCGCGCAGAGGCGGAGGAGCTGATGCAGGATGCGTTCCTCAGCGTGTGGCAGCGGTGGGACCGAGTCGGCGGGATGGACGATCCGCTCGGGTACCTCTACCGGACCGCGATGAACCTGTTCCGCAAGCGGTACCGGCGGGCCATGCTCGCGGTCCGCCGGTCGGTCGGGCTCGCCGTGGGGACCGACGACTTCTCCGACGCCGACGACCGGCAGGCCGTCCGGCAAGTCCTCGCGACGCTCCCGCCGCGGCAACGAGCGGCGCTCGTGCTGACCGAGATGCTCGGGTTCACATCGAAGGAGGCGGGGGATGCGCTCGGTGTGACCGACGCGACGATCCGCTCGCTGTCGCGCCACGGTCGTGACGCGTTCCGCAAGGTGATGGAGGTCGAGGATGCCTGAGATCGCGGACGTCCTCGAACGCGAGAGCCGGAGCGTCGACCTCGAGCAGGGCGACTTCGAGCGTCTGCTCGGCCGGTGCGAGCGCAAGGAGCGCAACCGCCGGATCCGCGCGGGCGCCGTCGGCGTCCTCGTGGTCCTCGTGACGGGGCTCGTCCTCTTCCGTTCGCTGACGTCGGACGAGGTCCCGGCGACCCCGCCCGTCGAGCCGGCGCCGCCGGTGTTGTCCGGCGCCCTCGCGTACGAGCTCGACGGCGAGATCTACGTCGCCGACCCGGACGGGTCGAACGCGGTCGCGATCTCCGACGTCATCGACGACAAGTGCCCGGGCGACGTCCACAGGATCCTCCCGTCGTGGTCGCCGGACGGGCGATACCTCGCCTTCCGTCGTTCCGCGGACTGCGGCGACCCCACCACACGTCAAGACAGCGTGATCGCCGACCTGCAGGGCAACGTCGTCGAGAGCTTCCGGGCGCAGGGAGGCGGGATCGCGTGGTCTCCCGACTCCACTCGCGTCGCGGTGTGGGACGAGAACTCCTACGACGAGGGCGGCGTCGGCACGTTCACGATCGGCATCCACGGGAACGATGGCACCAGCGAGACGTTCGCGATGCCGCCCGGATGGGAGCCGTCCTTGCAGAGCGACCCGATCTGGACGCCGGATGGCGCCTCGCTGATCGTGAGCGAGCTCGAGGTTCCCCTCGACGGCGGTACCCCGCGGGAGATCCCGTTCCACGGAACGTTCAAGGATCCATCCGGAGGGTGGTGGACGGGCGCGCTGGCCTACTCGCCCGACGGATCGCAGATGGCGTACGGCACGCCCCAAGGGCTGATGGTCGCGCGGGCCGATGGCTCCGCCCCCCGTGAGGTGTCCGGGGATGGCGCACACACCGCGGCGTGGTCTCCGACCGGCGAGCTGATCGCGGTCGCCTCGGCTGCCCCCGGCACCACGCAATTCACGAAGACCGAGAACCGCGGGAACCACGAGCAGGCCCCGGATCGACTTCGGATCGTGGACGTGGCGACCGGGTCGGCGACCCTGCTGTCCGAAGGCGGACCGGGGACGTGGTTCAACGTCATCGGGTTCTCGCCGGAGGGCGACCGCGTCGTGTTCGGCGAGCATCGACCGGTGGTGGGGCAACCCGAGGGGACCTACCTCGACTCGATCTGGAGCATCGGGGTCGACGGCTCCGACGCCAGTCAGATCGTCGCGAGCACGTACACCGGGGACCTGCGCTCGACCTGACGCACGGAGGAGGAGACCATCGTGAGATCGCTAGTGCGCCTGTTGTTCCTCATGCTCGTCTTGGCGGTGGGCGCGTGTAGCGGTGACGACGCCGATCCGCCCTCAACCGCCGGCGCGTCGAGCGGCGGCATGGAGGTCCTTGGGCCCGATGCAGACGTGAACGGGATGAGCACGGCCGATCTGTTGGGCATGTACGCCGTCGGCGTCGTAGAGACTCCCGCCGACGATTCGTCCATGGTCGACCCGGCGAAGTGCGACATGGGCTTGTCCACTGCAAGCGTCTACTTCGCCCCGACGCCCGGCGAGCCGGGGGATCGGTCGACGACGTGCACCATGTCCGCGGACCAGACGCTGCTGGTCGTGCCGACGAGCGCGTTCTGCATCGACGCCCCCGAAGCCGGCGGCACGGCCGACACGGCTTGCCTGGATAGCCTGTGGGATCTCACGAGTTCGTCCTTGACGATCGACGGGGTCGAGGTCGAGGGCCTCGACGCATACGAGGTCGACTCGGAGGTCATCGACGTGACGCTGCCGGAGGGGAACCTCTTCGAGGAGGACCACGAGGTGCCGGCCGGGGCAAGCCGCACCATCGCTCGTGGCCAGGTCGTCCTCGTACAGGGGCTCACGCCTGGGGGCCACACCGTCGTGCTGGCGTTCAACTTCGGCGACGGCGAGTTCGCCGGTTCGCTGACGATCGACCTCACCGTCGAGTAGCCCCAACCGAACCTCGGGACGCCGATGCACGTTCCGTGCGGTTGGATGGGTACGCTCGCCATGGCGGATCCCATCGACGAGCTCCGCGTGCAGCCGGGCGAGCCGGCTCGGCTGTCCGAAACGCGACCCCGGTGCGCAACCGAAGGCGGTGGGCTCCTTCTCCGCGTTCAGCTCGCGGGCGCGCTTCTCGTGCCGGATCGTGACGAATCGTGAGGCGAGCACGGCTCGGATGCCTTGTTCATCGACGCCTCGGTGATCGCGCACGACGCGAGCGAGACGCCGTCGCCTCGCTCGCGCCGTCGCTCGGTGACCTGGGGCCGGTCTGTTTCCGTTGCGTCAGGCCTCGTATCGGCCGCTGAACATGGCGGCCTGCGGCACGTCCTTGTGACCCGCCTCCTTGATGATCGGCGGAACCTCGGGGTCCGAGACGAAGCTCTGCCAGCCCTCGGGGTTCCAGTCGAAGATCACCCAGACGCGGTCGTCCTGGTTCGGGTCGCGGAAGACGGTCGCTCCCTTCGAGCCGTGCTCCTTGCGCTTCTCGGCGCCCTTCGTCGAGAAGATCTCCAGGAAGTGGTCCACGTCCTCGACCGTTGTGGTTGCCAGCAACATCTGCTCCTCCTTCGTCGCTACCTGCCGATGGAAACGTTCCGTGTAACGGTGACTTGACCTGGCCCTCCTCCTTCCTGCTCGGTGCTGGTTCAGCGTGTACCGTCTGTCGTCGCCACCGCATCGGGAGGACTCCCCATTCGAGATCCGTCGCTCCGCCTGGGCGAACTCGTGATGACGTTCGCGCTCGGGCAGGACAACGCGTTCGGACAGCCGCTCGAGTCGCAGCTGCGGTCGTGCCTGCTCGCAGACGCGATGTGCCGGGAGGCGGGCGTCGACGAGGCGCTCCGAGCCACGACGTATTGGCTCACCCTCTTGCGCTACGTCGGGTGCACTGGGCACGCCCACGAGATATCGACCGTGTTCGGGGACGACGTCGCGATCCTCGCAGCGACGCTCGTGTTCGACGCCGGCGACCCGGCCGACGTCGGCCGCACGATGGTGGAGTTCGCGACCGCCGGACATCCGCCGGAGGAACACGCGGAGATCGTCCGGACGATCCAGGACAGCGGGCACGACTGGGCCGTGCACAACTTCGCGACCGGCTGCGAGGTGGGCGCGATGCTGATCCACCGCCTGGGCTTCGGGCCCGACGTGGAGGTCGCGTTCGGCTTCACGTACGAACGGTGGAACGGGGCCGGGTTCCCGAACGGCGCGAAGGGGGAGGAGATCCCGCTGCCGATGCGCATCGTGCACCTGAGCCACGATATGGAGGCGATCGGTCGCCGCTCCTCACCGGCCGCCGCCGTCGACGCCGCTCGCCTTCGTCGCGGCCGCACCTACGATCCCGAGCTCGCGGACCTGTTCGCTGCGCATGGGGACGTCTGGTTCGAGCAGATCGCGAAGCTCGAGCCGTGGGACGCGGTACTCGGCCTCGAACCGGAGCCGCACCGGGTCCTGGAGGGCGGCGAACTCGACGAGGCGCTCACCGTGGCGGCGGACTTCATCGACCTGAAGTCGCCGTTCCGCGCGGGACACAGCCGGCGGTGCGCGCAGCTCGCCGCCGACGCCGCGACGAACCTCGGGTGCAGGGAGGACGAGGTCAGGGCGATCCGTCAGGCGGCCCTCGTGCACGAGTTCGGGACGACCGGCGTCCCGAACTCGATCTGGGACAAGCCCGGTTCGCTCACACGCGCCGAGCTCGACCGGGTCGAGCTCCACCCGATGCTGACCGAGCAGATGCTCCGGCGGTCGCCGGCGTTCGCATCGTTGAACCCCTTCGCGGCCTCGCATCACGAGCGGGCGGACGGATCTGGCTATCACAAGGGTCTGCGAACCGGCGACGTCGAGCGCGGGGGCCATGTCCTTGCAGCGGTCGACGTCTACGTCGGGCTCACGACCGACCGCGCCGACCGCGAGGCGTCATCGGAGTCGACCGCGGCGGTGGAGCTCCGCGGCCTCGCGTCCGAAGGCGCGCTCGACGAGCGTGCGGTCGAGGCGGTGCTGGCGGCGGGCGGCCACGACGAACCGCCGAAGAAGCTCCGGCGTCAGCACCCGGCCGGACTCAGCGATCGCGAGGTCGAGGTGCTTCACCTCGCGGCGCGAGGTCTCACGACGAAGGCGATCGCCGCCCAGCTCTACATCTCGCCGAAGACCGCCGACCATCACATCCAGCACGTCTACACGAAGATCGGGGTCTCGACGCGAGCGGCAGCGGCGCTGTGGGCGATGCAGCACGATCTCGTCCGCTGACCGGTTCCGGTTCCCCGCTGCTCGACGAGGACCTGAAGCGGATCGACGACCGACTCACGGCCCGGTTCTTGCCTGCTGCGAGACTCAGGTCGCTCGACTTCGAGGGGTCGGCCGCTGAAGCAGTCTCATCGCTCGATCCGGATGGAGTCCAGGATGTCACGCTGCTCGGCGAGGTCCTCAGCGGGCGAGCCGGGCGTCCGTTCGGCCGCGATCATCAGACGAGTGCCGCCGACGTCGAGGATCCAGAACTCCTCGGTGTAGCCAGGACGTGTGTACCCGAAGTACGGTTCCCCCTCCTCGTCCGCGAGGATCCAGCTCGCGAGGCCGCCGCCCTTGCATCCAACGAATCTGATCTCACCGTGGACGCCGTACTCCTCGACCGGTAGGTCGGGCACGGTGAGCTCCAGATGCTTGCCGCGGTAGCCGTACATGGTGACATCGGCCGGGGCCGAGGTCACCCGGAACGGCGCCAGATCGGCAAGCGCCGTGGCGAGGTCATCGACCGTCGGACCGACGGGTGGATCGGCCGGGGAGCGGTCCTTGCAGCCATGACCCACCAGGTTCGCCACGGTCCCGATGCTCACCGCGACGTGCCCGTCCTCACCGTGGAACTTCGCCGCGCCGGTCCATTGCAACCAACCCTCCTGGGCGACCTCGTACACCACCCCGAGGGAGGTTGAAGGGTCGCCGTCGGGATCCATGAAGTAGGTCCCGGGCTCGAGGTCGGCGAAGGGCGCGAGCTCCGAGATGTCCTGGATCGCCGGCGCGGGACTTGAGGCGGTCACCTCCGTCGGAGAGGGGCTCGCCGCCTCCGGACCTGCCGAGCAGGCTCCGAGCGCGAGCAGGAACGCCAACCCCAACGCACGTCCGCGGTGCGTGTTCATGAGACTCCTCTCTCTCGTGTGAGCCGCCGTGACGGCGGTCAGATCTCCAGGGTGCAGGTTCACCTCGGTCCGGCTCGCCATGTCCGGAGCTGCGCGGAGGCCCGCCTCATGGCCTCCGACCCTGCGGCCGCAGATCCGCCCAGTCGATCCCGTCGAGGAGGAGGCGGAGGTCGGTGCCGTCCACGCCGATGCTCCAGAGCGACCGCCGGCTGCCGTCGGCATCCGACCTCGTGAAGAGGATCCGGTCGCCGTCGGGGGAGAACTCCATGACGTGGAGGCGCTGATCCGTCCGCGTGACGTCGAGGAGCAACGTGTCGGCTCCGGTTGCGACGTCCCGCAGGAAGAGATCGGTGCCGTCACCATCGAACGCGACGAGGTCACCCTTCGGCGACCATGCCAGGTCCCAGAACTCGCCCGGGTCGCTCGCCTTCTGGGCGTCGGGTTCGTCGGCGTCCTCCACGACGAGCGATCCGCGGTCGGGGTAGGCGAAGCGTGACCCGCCGGGCGAGTACGCGCCGTATCGAGCGACTTCCGGGAGCGGCGTGGGAGCGTCGCCATCGAGGGGCACCTGCACGCCGGGGACCAGGATCGACGAACCGTCCCGCGACCACACCGGGGAGTAGTCCCCCCCGCCCGCAAACAACTCCGAGGGCACGGTGAGGGCCGCCTGGCGCGTGCCGTCGAGCCCGTAGACGCCGATCGTCCTGTCCCCCTGGCCCTCGGGCGCCCAGACGTCCATCACCGCGACACGCGTGGAGTCGGGCGACCATGAGATCGTCCACGCCTGGCCGGGGAACGAGGCGATGAGGTTTCCCGCCGCATCCGTGATCCGGACGATCCCCCACGCATCCTCGGGGTCGTCGCGCACCTGCCACGGGCACCCCCGATCCCAGTACGCGAGGTATCGACCGTCGGGGGACCAGGCCGTCCCGAACACGATGTAGTCGGCTCGCTCCTCGCCCGGGGCGCACTCTTCGGCACCGTCGACGGGGACCCCGTCTGCGATCCGCACGGCGTTCGCGCCGTCCGCGTCGGCCAGGAATACATCTCCGTCGACGCCGTAGGCGAGGGCGGAGCTGCCGCTCGGGACCGGTGTCGTCTCGGTCGGCTCGGTCGACCCGGCAGGATGCCAGGGACCCGAGGCCGCGAAGCCGAACTCGCGTACGTTGGCTCCGTCCGCATCGGCGATCGCGAGGCCCGCCGGGCCGGACGGCTCGCCCGTCGAGCCTGAGCCCCAGATGGTGTACGCGATCTGGGATCCATCAGGAGACCAGTACGGCCTTGCCCCACCGGGGATCACCTGCGTGAAGTCCGAGCCATCGGGGGCGAACATGTAGATCGCAGGGTCCGGTCCATCGATGAGGCCGAGCGCGATCCGATCGCCGGCCGGCGACCACGCGAGGCCTTCCACGTGCCCGACCGAAGCGGTCCACTCGTTGAACACGATCTCGTGCGCGTCGCTTCCGTCCACGTTCATCACCCACACGTGGTGGTCGTGATCGCCCCCGCCGAGGACGTACGCGATCTGCGTCCCGTCCGGAGAGAAGGTCGGGGCGCCCACGCCGCCGAGCCCGCTCGGCGCCTCTAGGAGGAGCGTCTGGGGGCCGCCGTCGGCGTCGACGGCGTACAACGCCCCACGCGGTCCCGCGAACACGACGCGAGATCCGTCGGGCGAGATCGTCGCCTCGTCGGTCGCCATGGGATCCGTCGTCAGTCGCGTCTCCGAACCATCGGCCCGGAAGATCGACAGCCCGGACGCCACCGTGGCTCCCACCTCCTCGCCGCGGATCTCCCGTATCAGCAGGAGCTCTGTGCCGTCGCGCGACCACCCGAGCGGCGTGGCGTCGACCGAGCTCAGCTGCACCAGGTCCGACACGATCTCGTCGGCCACGATCGGCCCCTCCGTGGGATCCTCGGGCGAGTCCGGGTCGACCGCCCACAGGCCCCCCTCGTATCCACCGTCGCGGGTGGTGAACCGATCGTTCACGTAGAGGATCCGGTCGGCGACCGGCGCGAAGATCCCGAGCTCCTTGGACCGATCGTCGGCCGGGACCGGGGGCGAGGATCGGATGGCGTTGATACCCAGCCAGACCACGGCGATCACGACCCCGACGCCGAGCACCCCGGCCCGGATCCTCCGGTTGCGCTCTACGCGGCCACGTCGCTGGAGGAGACGATCGAAGGACGCCTCCGGGGCGCGGAACCGCTCGGCGGCACGCTCGACGCTCTGCTGATCGATCACGACGGTTCCTCCAAGCTGGCCCGTGCGCCGGCACGGGCTCGGGTGGCATGCGCTCTGACGGTGGCGGCCTTCACGCCGAGGAGGCGACCTGCCTCCTCGGAGGAGTAGCCGAACATCGTGGTCAGGACGATCGCG
This sequence comes from uncultured Actinomycetes bacterium, assembly GCA_963832225.1. GTDB lineage: Bacteria > Actinomycetota > UBA4738 > UBA4738 > HRBIN12 > JALYMB01. The sequence continues at coordinate 234,337 of CAWHTI010000014.1, read as the reverse complement.
GCTCGCTCGGCGGGGCTGAGCGGCCGGAGGATCCGAACGACCTCGTCGCGGTCCTCGACGGCTGCGAGGTCGTCGACGTCCGGCCCGAGCGACATCCCTTTCCGGATCACGACGGACGCACGGCGGTAGCGGCTACGGAAGCCGTTCATGGCGGTTCGGAACAGGAACCCCGTGGGGTCGTCCATGCCGCTCACGCGGTCCCACCGCTCCCAGATCCTCAGGTACGCGTCCTGCATGATCTCCTCCGCCTCGTGGCGGTTCCCGGTCACGAGGCAGAGTCCGCCGAACAGCCGCTGGTGCGTCTGCTCGAAGAACGTCTCGAAGCTCGCATGGACCTCGGCCACCTCGTGCCCTTCGGTCTCGGCGGTCGCCCGCCCGAGTGGGATCCCCATCGTGCCCTTGAACGCTCCAGAGGTCGATTCCGCTGTGGCCGAGGCGATCGGCGCGGCAAGAACACCGAGGCTCGTCAGTCCGAAAGGGCATGAACCAGCGGTTCGCCATCGCGCTGGGGTCGATCATGTTGTTGCTCAGGACGACGACGACGTCGTCCTCACGTGCTGGCGGCTTGCCACAGGTCGTTGGCGACCGTGTCGGCGTCGTGCTTCTCTGCGTTCGCCAGCACCACGACGACGATGCCTGGATCATGAAAGCACAGCGCCGCGGTCCTGTATCCCTCATCCGCGAGGCCCACGAGGCCCAGAGCCCCGGACTCGTAGCCGTATTCCGACCGCCTGTCCCAGATCCCCAGCCCGAATTCGGGTCGCTTGAGGAAGTCGGTCATCTCGTTGAGCGACGCCGCCGAGACGACCTCGCCGGCGCACAATGCTCTCCACCATCGGGCGAGGCTCGGTGAGTCCGACGCCATGTTGGCCTCGGCGTTCTCGGCGGTCACGCGGGCGAGCGACGGGAGAGATCCGCCGACCTCATCGAACGTGTCGGCGGCGACACCGGACGGCATCGCCATCGGTTCGGTCGGCCGCTCGTCGGGCTGATAGATCAGGCGCTCGTACCCGTCGCCGTCGAGGACCCCGCGCCGCAGCACTTCGGCGACCGACCGACCGGTGACCTGTTCGATGATCACGCCGAGGAGCACGTAGTTGGTTCCCACGAACTCCCAGTTCTGACCGACCGGGGTGCGTTCAGGTCCGACGGTCGCAAGCACCTCTTCAGGCGTCCAGGCGTGCAGTGGGTCGGTAGTGAGGCTCTCCCACTGCTTGGGGCCGAGCAGCGTATCGGGAAACCCGCTGCGGTGACTGAGGAGATCCGCGATGCTCGCGCCGTTGGTGTCGAACCGCAGGCCGGGCGGAAGACGATCGGCGGCGAGATCGTCGAGGTTCAGCTCGCCCGCCTCGACCAGCTGCATCACCTGGGCCGCCATCACTGTCTGCGTGATGTGGGCGATGGACATCTGATCGTTCGGGACCATCGCCCGATCCCCGGCTGCGAAGCCCGTTGCGCCACTCCAGGTCCCCTGCGGTGTGATCAGCGTCGCCGTGAGCCCGTGCCCGTTGCCGGACCTGTCCAGCACCTCTTGCAGCTCAGCTGCCAGCTCATCCGAGACGGGTTCATCGCTGAGGCCGGCGAACACCGCGGTCGGGAAGGCCTCAGCCGCGTCACTCGGGGAAGCCGAGGCGACGGGCGCCACCGATGGCTCGACCGAGGCCGTCGTCTCCGATCCGCTCGGGGTCGTCGGTGAGCATCCGGCGAGCGTGAGCACGAGCGCGATCGCGAAGCGGCGGCCGTGGGTCCTCATCAGGTCTCGCCGGGACCCGTGTAGCTGACGGGGTGGTTGATCCACCAGAGACACGACCAGCAGAACGAGCCGCTGCTCCAACTCGCGTACGTCAGGTCGTCGATCGGCTCGGCGTCGCCCGATCCGTCGGCCTCGATCACGGAGGCACGGCCCGGCTCGACCGAGAACCCGATCTGCGTTCCGTCCGGCGACCACACCGGGCTTCCCCAGCCCTGGTATCCGGAGTACTCAGGCGACGCCACGAGGTTCGCCGGCGTGCCATCCACGTGCGCGATCCAGATATCGATCCTCGGTGCGTCGACAGCGTCGGCGGCGAAGACGATCCGAGACCCGTCGGGGGACCAATCGAGGTGGATCACCAACTCTTCCTCCGCCACGGTCCGGATGTCTGACCCGTCGGCGCTCAGCACGAAGAGCCGTCCGGTGCCCGGTTCCACGTCGACGAAGACCGCGAGGCGTGAGCCGTCGGGCGACCACGCCATCGCATCGACGGTGTCGAGGTCCTCGCCGGGCAGTTGGGCGAGCACCGACCGCTCGCCGGTGCCCACGTCGACCGAGTAGATCGTCCCGCCTGTGGTTCCCAGCGCGATCCTCGTCCCATCCGGAGACCACGCGGGGGGCGAGTCGACCGAGGCCATCGATGCGAGGTCGGTGACGAGACCGGTCGCGGGGTCGATGACGTGCAGACTCGATCTGGAGTCCGCGGCAAGCCGGGAGCCCGTCGACGACCAGGCCCACGCTCCGAGGACGCTCTCGTCCGGCAGATCGATGACCTTCCTCGGCTCGAGCTCCGGCCCCACGACCCAGAGCGACGGGCTCGATCCCGACCACCTCTCGTACGCGACCCATCGCCCGTCGGCCGACCTCATGGCCCCCCTGAACGCCCGGATGTCCTCGACGAGGACTCGCTCCTCGCCGGTCGTCGCATCCACGGCGAGGAGGTCGTCGCCCTTTGACGAGTCAAGCCACAAGACCTCGTTGGCGGGAACGGCCGCTGCGGGCACGTCTTCATCCTCCGGCGCCGCGGTCGCTCCCGGATGCCACGGCCCCACCCCCCAACTGCCGTCCTCCCAGAGCAGCAGACTCTGGACGTTGGAGCCGTCCGCATCGGCGATCCAAGAGCCGAAGGGCCCCGGCGGGAACAGCATGTGGTACGCGATCCGCGACCCGTCGGGCGACCAGAACGGGGTCGCCCCGTTGGGGATCACCATCGTGAACTTCGAGCCGTCGGGGGCGAAGGTGTAGATCGCTTTCGTGCTCTCGAAGCTGGAGCTGCCCTCCATCGCGATATGGTCGCCCGCAGGCGACCACGTGAGGCTTGATGCGCCCCCGGCCAAGACGGGCTCGTCGGCAAGGATCTCCTGCGCGTCGGTGCCGTCGGCGTTCACGACCCACACATGCGTGCGCCCCGCTCGCGGCTGGCAGCATCCACTGGGGCTCGGCAGGGAGAGGTACGCGATCTGCGTCCCGTCGGGCGAGAACGTCGGTGATGCCCCGTCCCGGGCGATCCGAACCGGCTGGCTGCCCTCGGCCTCGACGACGTACAACCCTTGCCCGTCCGCGACGAAGGCGACCCGCGACCCGTCGGGGGAGATCGCGGCGCTGTCGACCGGCTCGGGTGTCACCTGGGTCTCGGTCCCATCCGAGTGGAGGATGTAGAGGTAGCGGTCGTCGGCCGCAGACCGATCGGCCGGATCTCGACGGAGGAACAGGAGCTTGGTTCCGTCGCGCGACCAGCCGAGCGGGGACAGGTCGGCGTCGGCCGTTCTCCCGAGGTCGATGCGCACCAGCGTCGAGCGGGGGGACCACGCGTTCGGGTCGAAGGCCCAGAGGCCGGAGTCCGCAGAGTAGACGATCCGACCGGCGACCGGCTCGAAGATCCCGAGGTCCACGGATGACTCCTCGGGGGGGTTGACCGGGACCGGCGATGACTCCTCACGCAGCAGGGGCACGCCGGCGAACAGCACTGCGATCGCGGCCGCGACCCCGAGCGCCCCGACGACGACGGTCCTCGCGGCGCGGCGTCGCGCTCGATGGGTCAGCGGCTCCGCGTCGAGGAACGGGGTGGGCTCCTCGGCCGACATACGCTCGAGGAAGTCGCGGACGTCCTGGTCGGTCATGTCGTCACCTCGGGGATCCGGCGGAGGGCCTCGAGCCCGCGCGCGACGAGCGAGCGCACGGTCGCGGGGCGACAACGCAGTAGGCCGGCGATCTCGGACTCGTGGAGATCTTCGTAGTAGCGGAGGACGATCGCCGCTCGTTGCCGCTGGGGAAGCGAGAGCAGCGCCGTGCGCATCGACTCGTAGGTGGCGACGTCGCGATCGGTATGGCCTTCGCGGAGCTCGGCGGTCTGCCGCTCGAGGTAGGACCGCTCGACCGCGCGGCGCCGAAAGGTGTCCTTCGACAGGTTGACGATGGTCCGGCGGAGGTATGCGTCGAACGCCTCGGGCTCGCGCAGGTGGTGGAGGCGGCCGACGAACCGAAGGAACGCCTCCTGAACGAGATCCTCCGCGAGCCCCCGGTCGCCCGTCAGGAGGTAGGCGAGCCGGAACCCGGCCGGGGCCGACCGCTCGTAGACCTCGGCCAGCCGGCTCGTGCCCGTCTCCTCGGCTCCCATGTCGGCGACCATCGTCGTCTTTTTCGCACCCACATCACCAGGACGTACGAGGACCCGAAAGCGTTGCGAGCTGGTCGGTAGGCTCCCGTGGCGAACGAAGGGTCCTTGCCGACCCAGCTGACTCACCCGGGCGGCGGGATCGATTCCTCAGCCGATGCAGCGTTCGGGTGGTAGCTCGGCGTCTCTGTTCCGTGAGGCAAGAACGGGGGACGATGGTGGGCGAGATGCCTGGGGAGGTCGTTGAACGCGGGGTGCTCTCGGAGCTCTATGCCACATACGCGCCCGACGGCATCCGCCTGGCCTTCCTGCTGACCGGTGACCGAGCCTTGGCCGAGGACCTCGTGCAGGACGCCTTCGCTCGGCTGATCGGTCGACTGCGGCACCTGCGCGAGCCGAACGCCTTCTGGACGTACCTGCGCCGGACGATCGTGAACCTCGCCACGAGTCACTTCCGTCACCGGCGGGTCGAGCGCGCATACCTGGAGCGACTGGCCACCGCTCCCTCGTCCGTCCCGAACGTCAACGACGAACTGGACGAGACGATGCACCGCGTCCTCCTGGGGCTGCCCCAGCGACAGCGTGCCGCGATCGTCCTGCGGTTCTACGAGGACCTCTCGGACGTCCAGACGGCGGCCGTCCTCGGATGTTCGTCGGGGACCGTCCGATCGCTCGTCTCGCGCGGGATGAGGACGCTCCGTGAGGAGCTGGAAGGGGTGGCACGGTGATCGACGAGCGCGAGGTCCAGGAGATGCTCCACCGCCGTGCCGCCACGGTTCCCACGATGGCGGTCGACATGACGGCAGCGGTCCGGCGGGCCCGTCGACGCCTCCTCGTGAACGGCGTGGTAACGACGGTCGCGGCCGTGGCCATCGCCGTGATGACGTTCGCCGGCGTCGACGCGCTCCGGTCCGCGCCGATCCCCGCGGACAAGCCTTTCGAGGAGATCGAGACCCCCACGCCGGCGCCACCGGGCTGGTCTCGGGTGCACGAGCGCGACGCCTCGGTCCTTCATCGCGGGCGTACGGAGCTTGGCGCGATCGTGTGGCGGGACCCCCACGACGCCCCCGTGGGCTGGGTCGACGTGGAGCGCGTTGTCTCCGAGGGAGATGGCGGCTACGGCTATTGGGAGATCGAGCTGGCGGCCAATCCACCTCGGGCGGCGGGTCTCGAACCGGGGCTGCTCATCGCCTATGGCCTGGTGTTGGACACGACCGGCGACGGGGTTGCCGACCATCTGATCGGCATCGACAACGACGCGCCGCAGCCGGGCGACTTCCATGTGTGGGTCACCGATCTCACGACCGGCGAGACCGACGAGCAGATCGGGCCCCCCTACGGCTTGCCTATCGAGTTCAAGCACCCCGACGAACGGCGACCGGACGATGGACCGAGCCCCCCTCACGTGACCCTCACCTTCCTGACCGGCACCGGCTCGGCGCCCGCGGATCTGGATCCCGACAGCGTGCGCTTCTATGCGTGGGCGTCCGCGACCAGGAACGGCGAGGTCTTCGCCTCGGACTACGCTCCGGACACTGGTTGGATGACGAGGAGCTGCTGGGTGAACCTGGACCCGGCCTGCGGCGCATGACCGCCGTCCGAGCCAGGCGCCCTCGCGTGAGCCGGAGCGCCCTCGTGGGACGTTCGCTGCTCGTCGGTCTGACGGGCTGCGGAGGAGGGGTGACCGGTGCACTCCAGGCCTCGACGCCACCGGCGGCAACCGCTCCCACGCCGAGTGCTGCGGCAACGCCGTTCTCGTGACCGATCCCGTCGATCTCGCGAAGGTCGCACGGGCCATCGAGTCGGAGTTCGAGAGCGCGGGCTCTCCTGAACGTGCGGTGGGCGAGAAGCGATACCTCAAGAGCGACATGGACTTCCTGGGGGCGACGCTCGCCGACATCAGGCGGGTCGCACGGAACGCGGCACGGGATCACGCGTTGGATCACGACGGCGCCGTCGGACTCGTCGAGGAGCTCTGGAGCGCCCCGACATTCGAACGCCGGATGGCCGCGGCGCTCATCCTGGAGCTCCACGCCGACGATCTGCGGTCAGAGGACCTCCCGCTGATCGAGCGACTGATCCGCGAGTCTCGGACGTGGGCGCTGGTGGACGTCCTCTCCGGCGACGTGGTGGGGGAGATGGGACTGCGCCTTCGCATCCGGCGCACGGTGGATCGATGGGCTCGCGACGACGACTTCTGGATCCGGCGGTCGTCGCTGCTCGCAGAACTGACGCCGCTGAAGCACGGTGCTCCGTTCGAGCCATTCGCGCGTCGCGCGGATGCGATGCTCGACGAGACCGAGTTCTTCATCCGAAAGGCCATCGGATGGGTGTTGCGAGAGACCTCGAAGACGCGGCCCGATGAGGTGTACCGCTGGATCGCGCCGCGCACGCACCGGGCCTCCGGCGTCACGATGCGCGAGGCCGCCAAGTACCTCGATGCAGCACGGGCCGAGCGGCTGTTGCGTGCATACAAGGAGGGCCGTCCCGCTGTTCGGCCTCCGGCGGCGCGGCCGCGCGCTCGAGGCCGTCACTGACCGGGCCATGCGACCGGCGGGTGGTTACGATCGCGTTGCCGCGAGGAACTGCTCGAACCGATCCGCGAGCTCGATCGGGCGGCTGAGGGCCACGCAGTGTCCGCCGTCGATCTCGTCCGCGGTGATGCCGAGGCGTTCGCTCGTGATCCGACGCATGAAGTCCGCAGGAAAGAGCCGATCGTCTCGGCAGAGCAGGGATCGCGTGGGAACGTCGGGCATCGTCGGCAGCGGCCACGGCGCTCGCCCCGCCGCGGGCGAGGGGTGGTTCCGGCTCCGTCGCATGGCCTCGGACGCGAGCTCGGGAGAAGCGTCGTGGTAGTAGGTCGCGGCGTCGTCGAGGTCTCGCTCGCGAGGCTCGCGGTCGTACCCCGTCCGGGACCACCAGTCGTCCGGGGGTTCACCCGGCGACGGGATCATGCCGGCGACGAACACGAGGAGCCCTGCCGGGAGGCGATCGCAGACGAGCGGCGCCGTGAAGGCTCCGAACGACTGGCCGACCACCACGAGCCCGGAGTGCTCGCCGATCGCGCCGACGACGGTGTCGGCATAGGTCCCGAGGGTCGCCGTGTCGTCGTCGGACGGGAGATCCGGCGCCACGACGTCGTGCCCACGTGCTTCCAGCTCCGCGGCGACCAGATGCCAGTACCAGCCGCTGTCGCCGGCACCGTGGATGAGGACGAACGTGGCCATCGAGCCCCCCTTCACCTCAACCGTACGGGTCCGCCGGGGACGGGCCAACCGGCCGAGAACGGGTGGGGGAGGGAGTCCTGGGTAGCCGTCCTCGAGGCGGGTATCCGCGCGACCGCCGGATCGAGGCACCTCGGAAGGAGACCTGAGAGCGAGATGCTCGTCCCGAACGGCGCGAGGACGCTCAGCCGGCGCGCTCGGCGCAATGGTGCCGCACGGTACCGATGAGCTCGGCGACGCTGACCGGCTTCGAGACGTAGCCGTCGAACCCTGCGGCCAGGAAGCGCTCACGGTCTCCGTGCATCGCCTGCGCGGTCACGGCGAGCACGGGGATGGCGGCGGTGCGATCGTCGGTCCGCAGCCGGTGGAGGACGTCGACACCGTCGGCGTCCGGCAGCTGGATGTCCATGAGCACCAGATCCGGCGCGTGCTCGACGGCCAGGTCGACCGCCTCCGAACCCGTCGTCGCCTCCAGCGCCCGGTAGCCCGTCGCGAGCAGGACATCGCGGAACAACTTCATGTTCAACTCGTTGTCCTCGACGACGAGGATCCGTTCGCCCGCCATGGCTAGCCGGACCTCACGGGGAGCGTGAAGGCGAACGTGCTCCCCTTCCCCAGCTCGCTCTCGACCCAGATCCGACCGCCGTGCAGTTCGACGAGCCGCTTCGAGAGCGCGAGTCCGAGGCCGGTTCCCTTCTCGCTGCTCGATGCCCGCGTCCGCCTGCTGGAACTCGTCGAACAGCCGCTCGTGGTCCTCGGGGGCGATGCCCGGGCCGGTATCGGTGACCGAGACCTTGACCTCGCCGTTCACCCGCGCCGTCATCACGTCGACCGCTCCGCCCGTGGGGGTGAACTTCACGGCGTTCGACAGGAGGTTGAAGATCACCTGCTGGATCCGTCGCTCGTCGCCCTCGACGATGTCGGCGTCCGGCGCCGCCTCGACGACGACGCTGACCTCATCTGTGCTGGCCCGCTCCCGCACCACGACGACCCCGCGCTCGAGCGCCTGCCGCAGCGAGAACGGCGCCATCACGAGCTCCACCTGCCCGGCCTCGACCTTGGACAGATCGAGCACGTCGTTGATCAGCGAGAGCAGGTGGTGCCCCGAGGAGAGGATGTCGTCGAGGTACTCCTCCTGCTTCTCGTTGATGTCGCCGAACATCCGCTCCCGCAGCACCTGCGTGAATCCGAGCATCGCGTTGAGGGGTGTGCGCAGCTCGTGCGACATGTTCGCGAGGAACTCCGACTTGTGCCGGCTGGTCGTCTCAAGCTCCTTGTACAGACGGCTGAGCTCGTCGTTCATCCGGTTGACGTTCGTGGCCAGCGCTCCCAGCTCGTCGCGGTTCACGACGTCGACGTGCCCGGAGAAATCGCCCGACGCGATCGCGGCCAGTCGCGCGTCGATGCCCTGGATCGGTCCGACCAGCGACCACGAGAGGGCGAACCCCAGCACCAGCGCGAGGATCAGCGCCGCCGCCGCGACACCGATGAAGAGGTCCCGCGAGCCCTCGTAGGACGCCGCGTTCTGGGCGATCAGTTCGTCGGCCTTCGCCTTCGTCCCATGAGCGAGCACGGCAGCGCGCTGGTAAAGGTCGCTCGCGAGCTGCTCGGCGCTGCCGCGCATCATCACCGGGACCCGTTGGCGGGTTCGCTCCGTCCTCGAGGTTGATGATCTGCCCCATCAGGGCCGACAGCTGTCCCGCCGTCGCTCGGATCGAGACCAGGTCGTCTGCCTCCTCGGGAGGGGGCGTGAACCCGAGACGATCGGCGGCGGTCGCCGGCCCGATCCGGTCGACCCCGTTCGTGAGGGCCTGGTCGAGCGCAAGGGCGCTCCCCGTCGGCCGCCTGCCCGGATCACCACCCGGCCATACCTTGTAGAAGTCCCGGGCCGCGTTCTCCGCGAGGAGCGCGCGGACGTACCAGGCGTCACGCTGGAGCTGACCGTAGGCGAAGGCTCGTTGCTGGAGGGTCCCGAGGCTCACGACCCGGTCGTTCGATTGTCCGAGCACGCGCTGTCCGAGCAGACCGAGGGCGACCAGCAGCACGGCGGTCCCCACGAACGCGATGAGCAGCTTGGTGTGAACCTTGGCGGGCAGGCGGCCGACGGCTCGGACCAGCGGATCGGAGCCCCGGCTGAGCGGCCCTCGCTGCTCGTCAACGGTCGCCCTTCGTCCCTTCGTTGTCCGGGCCTCCGACACGGCCTCAGGCGGCCAGCGTGGTCGATCCGGCCACGAGATTGGTGATCAACCACCGTCCGTCGATCCGCGCGACATCGAGATCGGCGACCGTGGCGACCGCGACTTCCTTGGTGTCGACGCCGACGTAGTGGCACTCGAAGTGCAGCGTTCCGAGGTCGCCGTTGACCGTGATCTCGACCTTGTACGCCGGATGGTCCGAGATCCATGCGGTCTCCGGGTCGAACGCGACCGACTTCTCGAGCCAGAACTGCCGGATCTCGTCGACACCGGCGGCGGTCTCCCCGGGACCCACGGTCAAGGTAGCGCTCGGCGCCCACAGGCTCATCATCTGGTCGATGTCCTTCGTGGTCGTGGACTCGTGGAAGTTCCTCTCGATCTGGTCGATCTCCCAGAAGTCCGCCTTCCGCTGCATGGCTTCGGTCGCCTCGCTGCCGCTCGCGGAACCGCAGGCCGCGAGCGAGATGAGCACGATGCCGAGTGCCCCACCGATCAGGAGCCGTCTCACGTGAGTCCCCTTCCGCTCAGGCTGCCTGGGCTGCCGGTGCCGGACGATCGTTCCACCGCACCCAGGATCCGTCCAGAGGCAGAACGTAGCGGGGGGCGGTGCCCGTGCCTACCCAGCCGCCCTCCCCTCGGAGCGGTGCTAGCAGGGTGCCCACCGCTCCTCGGGGGCTATCGCTTCGCTACTTGAGCCCGAGTCTGGGGCTATCGCTTCGCTACTTGAGCCCGAGTCTGGGGCTATCGCTTCGCTACTTGAGCCCGAGTCTGGGGCTATCGCTTCGCTACTTCGAGCCCGAGTTGGCCGTCCGTTCACCCTTCCGCCTGAGCGCAGAAGCGGCGCACCTGGTCCGGGAACGTGCGGACGTGGATCGGCTTGTCCAGGCTGCCGACGAAGCCGGTGGCCTCGAGCCAGTCGCCGTGCTCCTGGAGCGGCGTCGCGCTCATCGCGACGACGGGGATCCGCGCCGTGCGTTCGCCGTCGCGAAGCTGTCCGCACGACCTCGGCGCCGTGCATGTCGGGCAGTCGGAGATCCAACAGGATCACATCCGGCTCGTGCTCGGCCGCGATCATGATCCCCTCGGCGCCGGTCGCCGCCTCCAGCGTGCCGAACCCGGCCGCGCCGAGAACGTCCCGAGCGAGCTTCCGGTTCCCGGCGTTGTCGTCGACGACGAGCACGGTGGTCATGGGCGTATCCTCTCGCTGTGCCGATCCGCGTCGTGCTCGCGGAGGATCACTTCCTCGTCCGCGAGGGCATCCGGGGCTGCTCGAGTCGCACCCCGACCTCGAGGTCGCGGCCGTCTGTGAGGATCTCGACTCGCTGCTCGCCGCCGTGGAGGCAGAGCGCCCGGACGTCGTCGTCACGGACATCCGCATGCCTCCCAGCAACACCGACGAGGGGATCAGGGCCGCCGAGCTACTGCGGGACTCGGCCCCCGATGTCGGCGTCGTCGTGCTCAGCCAGTACGCGACCCCGGCCTACGCGCTCGCGCTGCTGGAGAGCGGCAGCGCGCGGCCGCTCCTATCTGCTGAAGGAGCGCGTGGGAGATCGTGGAGCAGCTCGTCGTCGGCGATCCGCGCCGTCGCGGAGGGCGGCTCGGTGATCGACCCGAAGGTCGTCGAGGCGTTGGTCGCGGAGAACGCCCGCAGCGCAGGAGTCGCCGCTCGGCCAGTTGACGCCGCGTGAGCACGACGTGCTGCGGGAGATGGCGGCCGGGCAAGAGCAACGCGGCGATCGGGGAGACGCTCTTCCTCACGGAAGGCTCGGTCGAGAAGGTGATCCACTCCATCTTCCAGAAGCTCGAGCTCACGTGGGAGACGTCGATCCACAAGCGCGTGAAGGCCGTGATCCTGTACCTGGGCGCCAGCGGATGAGCGTCATCCCGAGAGCGGCACGGAGCCGACCACTCGGGTCCGGCCGGCCCGGCTCCGAGCTGAGGCTCAGCTCGCCCGCCCAGCGCCTCGACGCGATCGCGCAGCGCGAGCCGTTCCGCGCTCCAGGTCGCAGTCCGCCACGACCTCGAAGCTCAGCGTTCGCTCGTCGCTCCGGACGGTCGACCGTCACCGGCGTGCCGGCCGTCGGCGCGCTCGAGCAGCCGGAGGCAGCAGACGTACACCATGCCCGCGACCTCGGGCGGACAGGCCGCGACCCGCCTCGACGTCGATGCGGGCCGGGACGTCCGCGCTCGCCGCCGCCGAGCGCAGCGCCGGGATCAACCCGCCCGCCTCGAGCAGGGGTGGGGAGATGCGGTGCGCGAGCCTCCGTGCGTCCTCCAGCGCCGCTCGCACGCTCGCTCGCCGATCCCGGCCAGGAGACGCTTCAGCCGCGGCGGGATCGGTGTCCACCGATGCCGCTGCGAGCTCCAGGCCGGTGGCGAGTCCGACCAGGTGTTGCTGGACCTCGTCGTGGAAGGCGCGCTCGATGGTCCGGCGTTCGACATCGTCGGCCATGGCTAGTCGCCTCCGCGACGCGCGCAGATCAGCGATCTCGCGGCGCAGCTCGTCGAGCTGCCGCAGCGCGTCCGCTCTCCCGCTCCCTCAGGACGATCCACCTCCTCCGCCGCGGGTACGTGCCGAGGTCGTCCTCCATCCGCCCGCTCGCATCGCGACGGCGCTTGTTGGGCCCTTACCGGGGAGGGCAGCCCCCAGGGGCATCAGCCTGCCACCACCGTAGTCCAGGCGGGTGCGGCTTCATAGCCTCGCTACGTCAGCGCCAACGAGGACGCTGAGAGGAGGGATCGAGCATGGAGCGTACGCACATGCAGACCACGAGCTCGAGCATCAACCTCGGGTGCGGAAGGAGGGTTCCATGAAGAACACACGCACGCGGCGGAGGGTCGGCGCGGCCGGCGCGTTCGCCATCGCGGGCATGCTCGCCCTCGCCGCGGTCGCGACCGCGACCCCGTCCATCGGCACGGTGACCCCGGTGATCATCGGTGCAGGGTCCATGTCGGACGGGATGCGGTTGCGCGCCAAGGCGGACACGAACACGGTCGTGGCGGAGTTCACCGTCGGCCAGAACTCCTCGACCGGCTGGCACACCCACCCCGGCAAGACCCTAGTCACGGTGCAGTCCGGGACCTTCACTATCTACCACGACAACTGCCGCGCACGCACCTTCGGACCCGGCGACGCGTTCGTCGAGCTCCCCTCGAGCGTGCACGTGGGACGCAACGAGACCGATGACACGGTCAAGCTCGGTGTCGTCTTCTTCAGCGTGCCGATCGACGGTAGTCCGCGGATCGATCAGCCGCAGCCGGACGGATGCGATGTGACCTGACCATCGACGGACAGGGCCCGGGGCCGTCGCGGCCCGGGCCTTCGTCCTGTCGTGGGCAAGGTGTGGAGGCGCATCACGAGGCTCGCCGACGGGTGAGAGGAGGGCAGCCTACCGCACACCTGCCAGCCACCGCCGTAGTCCAGGTGCGTGCGACTTGCGACCCTCGCCGCATCGGCGTCGACGACGACGCGAAGAGGAGGGGATCGATCATGGAACGGAAGCACTCGCAGCGACGCAGGACGTCGCTGACGGTCAGAACGCGGTTCGCGTGGGTCACGCTTGCCGCCCTCATGGCGGTCGGTGGGCTGTCGGTGTCATCGCCGGCACAGCCCGCGAGGAGCCACGCCGCGGTCGCGAACACAGCGGTCGGGAACACCGCGATCGAATGGAACGAGATCGCGTCGACGGCGCTCATGACGACCGCGGCGCAACCGCCGCACGTCGCCGTGATCAGTTTGGCGATGGTGCAGGGGGCCGTGTACGACGCGGTGAACGCGATCGACGGCGGCCACGAGCCGTACCTCGTCGCGCCGCCCGCCGAAGCGGACGACTCGATGGAGGCCGCGGCGGCGACCGCCGCCTTCCGCGTGCTGGTCGGCTTCCCCGAGGACACGCCACCGGTGAGCGGCTCCACCAAGGGCATGCCACCGCTGGTCGGCCTGGTTCCGACGCAGCTCGCCACATTGCAGCCGCTCTACGACGCGTCGCTGGCGAACGTGCCCGACGGGGACGCGAAGACGGGCGGGATCTCGGTCGGCGAGGCGGCCGCGGCAGCGATGCTCACGGCCAGGCTGAACGACGGCCGGGGCGGACCGTTCACGTTCGTCCCGGGCACCGAGCGGGGGGAGTGGCGGCCCGGTCCGCCGCAGGGTCCGACGGGGATCGTTGCCGTGGATCCTGCTCCCTGGGTCGGCTTCGTCAAGCCGTTCCTCGTCCCGGACGTGGAGCGGCTGCGCACCGACGGCCCGAACCGGGTCAGGAGCGAAGCGTACGCGGAGGACTTCCGCGAGGTGAAGCGGATCGGCTCGCTCACGAGCACGAAGCGCACCGCTGATCAGACGGCGGCGTCGATCTTCTGGCAGGACAACGGCACGGCCATCTGGAGCCGGGTTCACCGCTCGCTTGCGGAGAGCCATGGCCTCGACATCGTCGACAGCGCCCGGCTGTTCGCGATGGCGGACCTGGCCGCTGCCGACGGCGCCATCGGCTGCTGGAACGATAAGGCCTACTGGAGCTTCTGGCGGCCGATCACCGCGATCAGGGAGGCCGCGCACGACAGGAACCCGGGGACCAAGGCCGACCCGACGTGGGTGCCGCACTTCGACCCGACGGTTGCCGTCTCGGGACTGCCGCTCGTCACACCGGGGTTCCCCGATCATCCGTCCGGTCACGGCTGCGTCAGCGGAGCGACGGTGCACGCGCTGAAGGCTTTCTTCGGCACCGATCACGTCCACTTCACTGCGGTCAGCAACAAGTGCGCTCCCGCGCCCTGTCCGGCCAGGAGCTTCGACCGGTTCTCGGACGCACTCCAGGAGATCATCGACGTCCGCGTCTGGAGCGGGATCCACTTCCGCACCGCGGACGAGCAGGGAGCAGTGCTCGGTAGGAAGGTCGCCCGCTACATGCGCAACCACTTCTTCCAGCCGAGCTGAGTGACGGGTTCCGGCGGTGGGGTCGCCCGGCAGGCGACCCCATCGTCCGGCCGTTCAGCTGGCCAGGGCGGGTGGGCCGACGGACTCCACCACCGCGGCCCCAAGGTCGACCTGGAATGATGGTGCTGTCGGGATCCAGAACCGCACCGTCGTGCCGTTATCGGGAAGGCTCAGGATCTCGCACCAGCCGCCCTGCAGCTCGGCTCGTTCGCGCATCGAGCTCAGCCCCATGTGACCCGGGGCGCTCACCTTCGGCACCTCGCCGGCGAACCCGACCCCGTCGTCCTGGATCGTCACGAGCAGGCCACCGTCGTGTTCCGCGACCGTCACCTCGACATGCGCGGCCCGGGCGTGCTTGTAGATGTTCGCGAGCGCCTCCTGGGCGATCCGGTACAGGACGACCTGCGACTGACTCGGCTGCGGCGACTCCACCAGGTCGTCGATGCGGTACGTGAAGTCGGGCTCCCGCTCCCGGAGATACTCCCGCAGGGCCGCCCCGAGACCCTCCTCGTCCAGGATCGGAGGACGCAACTCGAAGAGGAGATGTCGCATGCTGCTGATGCAGTCATGAGCTGAGTCGAGCAGGCGGTCGACCAGCTCGACCTGCTCCGGATCTTCGATAGCTCGACGCAGGAGCTGCAGCCGCATGTTGAGGGCCACGATCTGCTGCACCGGGTCGTCGTGGACGTCGCCGGCGATGCGTGCCCGCTCCTCTTCCTGCGCCGTCACGAAGTGCTCCAGCAGCCCGCGGCGGTGCTCGTTCACCTGGTGCAGTTCGCGGACCATGGTCTGCAACTCCTGCGTCTGCTCGGCGACCTGGGCCTCGAGCGAGAGGTTCTGCACCACGACGCGGTTCTTCAACTCGTTGATCTGCGACAGCTGGTCCTGGATGGTCTCCATGAGCCACGTGGCGTGCAGCGCCATCGCCGTATGCGTCGTGAACTGCTGGATCATGCCGATCACCCACGTCTGGATCTGGTCACCCTGGGGGTGTTCCAGGGCCACCACCCCCAGCCGGTAGCCGCGGTCGGCGAACATCGGCACGATCAGGACGTTCCTCGCCTCCGGGAGCAGACCGGCCAACCGAGGATCGTCGGCGGGGTCGAGCGTGGCGACGGCAGCCACCTCCCGTGTCGCCCACGCCCGTTCCATCGCCGCGTCGAGTCCCGGCTCGAGTGCCCCGGGACGCTCGACGCCCAGGCTGCCGAGGAGCTTGAGTTCATCTCTCGGGGAGGCCAGGAGGACGCCGCGAGGGAACCCGAAGACGAGGTGGAGTCGATCCAGCAACGTCTGAGCGATCTCCTCTGCGGTGCTCACGCGATCGACATCGGCGACCCACTCCGAGAGATGCTGGAGGTCGATCTTCTGCGACCGGAGGTCTCGTTCGTTCTGTGCCGAGAAGGCGGCCGTGGCGAAGGCGATCAGCCAGATGCCGAGCACGCGGAAGACGATGACGATGCCCGCGACCGAGCCGTCGGCGACGCCGTCGACGATCCGTTGCCCGTCGACCGGAAGGATGCCTCCGCGGGCCGCCTCGAACATCAGGAGATACAGCAGCGTGTGCCACAGGGCGATCTTCAGTCCCGTGCGATACGAGGCCGCGAGCATGACGGCGACGATGTGGGCGTACACGAGGATGCGGAACGGACTCTCGGTGCCGCCGGTCTGGAGCATCACCCACGCGAGGAAGAGGCCGTCCAGCAGGAGGGATGCGTGGAGCAGTCCCAGCACCGGACGGCGGCCGAGCCGGGCGAGCGCCTGAGGTGCGGCCGAGATGATCAGGTAGGCGAGCGAGACCAGGACGATGACCGCCCGGTGTGTCCCCGCGGCGCCCGGAACCAGGAGCGTCGCGCCGATGATCATGAACGCGAACACGGCCCGGACGACCTCGAGGAGCGCCGCGCGCTCGCGCAGTGGGACGAGCTCGTCCCGCTGCGGTCCGCGCACCGACGTCTCGAGCGGGGCCGGCCTCATGAGAAGTTCACGACGTCGGCGGTCACGGGAGCGAGCGCGAGCTTGGGGTCCCGCCGGTCGAGCCGGGCCTGGATCGCCATGAACAGCAGCACAGCTCCGGCCACGATGAGCAGGGAGAGCGCGATCCCGGTCGCGGCCTCCCGGAGCCCGATCGGTGCCGGGCGCTGATCGGTGGAGTCGGCGTCGCCCGGATCGGCGAGCCCGGTGGTCGCCGTGCCGATCGCCGTGATCGTGCCTCCCTCGCGGATCTGCACGCCGGGACCACGGATCTGCACGGCGGGACCGGCGGCCGACCCGGGGTGCCGGACGTGGCCGTCGGTGGATCCTGCGGGATCGTGGTTCGGGCCTCCACCGTCGTGGCCGTCATCGCCGCCCGGTTCCTCGTCGCCGGGCGGCTGGCCGACGGTATCCGTCAACCCGTCCAGCGTGGACGTGGCCGTCTCCGCGACGGCGGCCAGGTCGTCCTCGGCGGTCCGGATCGTCCCCTCCACGGTCTGGTCCTCGGTCTGCCGGAAGTCGCCGACGACGTCGGATGCGCACGTGAGATCGGTGAGCGGGCATTCCCCGGCCGTCGCCATGGCTGCCGGGCCGAACAGCATCGTCGCCGACGCGGCGCCGGCCACGACGACCCCCGCGAGCCGGCGGTGCCTCCGGCTCCGGTGACCCTCGCGGTCCCTGCTGGGATCCATCGGTTCCGCCTCCCTCTCGACCGTCCCTGCTTCACGGGGACGCTGAAGCGCGAGCTACCCGGTTCTAGGTATCGGCGTCGCTCGGGTCCCGCTGGATCGTCCGTCCGGCCCCATCCCTGCTCACCCGTCGGGCCGCATCGACCGTCCGAATGGCCGAGATGCCATGCCCCGCTCCGCTCGCATCGGAGCGTCCGGGTGCGGTCAGCGGGCCGCGAGGAACTCCAGGACACGTCGGGTGAGCAGCTCGGTCGCATCCGGGTCGTAGGACGGCAGGCTCGAGTCGGCGAAATAGTGTTGATCCCCGGGATAGAGAAACAGCTCCGCGCGCTCGGCCTCCTCGACGAGGGCCCGGGCGGCGTCGAGGTCGCCCTCCTCGACGAACATCGGGTCCGCGTCCGCCCCGTGGATCTGCACGGGCACGTCCGCCGGCCAGGGGGTCCCGAACTCCGACGTCGGCACACAGGAGTAGAAGAGCAGCGCTCCTCGCGCGCCGGGGCGGGTCTGGGCCAGCTTCTGCGCCGGCAGCACCCCCAGCGAGCAGCCGGCGTAGACGAGCTCGCCGGGGAGCTCGGCCGCCGCTCGCTCTCCCCGCTGGATGATCTCGCCGAAGCCGACCTCCTTCACGAACGCCATGCCCTCGTCGAGGGTGCCGAAGGTCCGGCCGTCGTAGAGGTCCGGGGCGTGCACCGTGTGTCCTGCTGCGCGCAACTCGTCGGCGAAGCCCAGGAACCCCGCCGTCCGACCCAGCGCGTGGTGGAACATCAGCACCTCAGCCATGTCGCTCCCCCTGTCCGTCTCGATCGCATCGGCCAGGACCCGCGGCGGGAGTCTAGCGGCGGGCCAGGAGATGCTCGAGGTGGCCGCTGATCAGCGCGTCGAGCTCGGCCGGGTAGGGGAGCCCCTTCGCTCGGGCCACGGCGGGGGCTCGTTCCTGGAAGAAGCGCACGACGTCGTGGGCCGCGCGGAGCAACGGCTCGCGCTCCATCTCGCAGAACGTCGATCGCAGCGGCTCGAGCGGGTCCGTGGAGATCTCCTCGTCCAGCTTCCAGTAGGGCTCGTCCTGCGTCTGTACGTCCTGCTCGATGCGGACCAGATTCACGCAGAAGTGACGGAGCGCCTCCAACTGCCCGGCCGCCCACCAGAGCTGCCCGCGTCCGATCGCCGTCGTGAAGTGCCCAAGGTCGTGCCAGAACCAGGACAGGATCTCGCGGAGCCGCTCGATCTGGGCGACGTGGTCGAGCTCCGGCAGCGGGAACGCGGCGCCGGCCAGGATCCCGCGCTCGTCCAGCAGCACCCGGTGCGGTCCGGATCGGACCGCGCCCAGGTCGCTCGCGCGGACGAAGGTGAGCTCCAGTTCCGTGCCGTCCCCGAGGATCGCGAAGGACATGTCCTGGTTGCCGAAGTCCTCGAGGAACAGCACCTCGCCCAGTTGCCGAACGAACGCCGATCGTCCGGAGATGATGTCGGCGTAGGCGTCGTCGGCCACGATCACACACAGATCGAGATCGGAGTGTTCGTCCGCCTCGCCGCGAGCGTGCGATCCGCCCAGGAAGACCGCGGCGATCCGGTCGTCGGCCGAGCACGATTGCACGAGGCGGGCGAGCACGTCGTCGTGTTCGCGGGGCGGTCCCGGCTGCGATGCGCTCATCGCCCGAGCATCGCACCTCCGTCCGAGGCGAACAACGGCGCGGCGCGTTACGGCGCGACCAGGTAGAGGCGCCATCGGCCGGGGACGCCCTTCAGGCCGTGCTCGCCGGCGTCGTCGAACGCGAGCCCGGAGCCGGCGACGAGATCCTTCACGGTCTGCGAGACCAGGACCTGGGAGGCACCGGCGGCGGCCGCCACCCGCGCCCCGATGTTCACGGCGATCCCGCCGATCTTCCCGTCGATCACCTCGACCTCGCCGGTGTGGATGCCGGCCCGCACCTCCAGGTCCAGCTCCCGAACCGCGGCAATGATTCCCTGCGCACACCTGACCGCGCGCGCCGGCCCGTCGAACGTCGCGAAGAAGCCGTCGCCCGCCGTGTCCATCTCGGTGCCTCGATACTGCGCCAGCAGCCGACGGATCGTCGCGTGATGTCGCTCGAGCAGGTCGCCCCAGCTGCGATCACCCATGCGGGCGGCGGTCTCGGTCGAGCCCACGATGTCGGTGAACAGCACGGTCGCGAGCACGCGATCGGACTCCGGACCGCGTCGCACGCCGGTCAGGAACTCCTCGACCTCGCCCAGCAACGTGTCGGTGTCGCCGACCCACATCAGGTGGTCGCCGCCGGGCAGCTCCACCAGCTTCGCGTCCGGGATCCGCGCGGCCAGGTAGCGGGCCTCCTCGACGTTCACGTCGCGATCGTCCACGCGATTCATCACGAGGGTGGGAACCCGGACCGTCGGCAGCACGCTGCGGACGTCGATCTGCGAGTTCATCCGCAGGAGCGCGACGCTCGCCTGCGGGCTCGCGCTGCGCCGCAGGTAGGTCGCCAGCCGCTTCGCGAACGCGTCGTCGCCGGCCAAGGAGGGCGCGTAGTAGTCCAGGTCGACCTCCGATCCCCATGTTCGCTCCGTGTCCGCGTACTCGCGCTCCCGCGCCTCCGGCGTGGGCGCCCACGGGTAGTCGGGTGACCAGATCCGCGCGGCGTAGCACCCGATGGTCACGAGCCCGGCCGTGCGCTCCGGGTAGGTCGCGGCGAACAGCACGCACATGTTGCCGCCCTCGGAGTGACCCAGCAGTGCCGCCCGCTCGGATCCCACGGTGTCCATGACGGCCCGGACGTCGTCCATCCGTTGTTCCAGCGTCGGGAGATCCGCCAGGGGCACCGCGTCGGAGAGTCCGGTCCCGCGCTTGTCGAACAGGATCAGGCGCGAGAACGACGCGAGCCGTTCGAGGAACCGGGCGTACATGGGCTCCTCCCACATCTCCTCGATGTTGGAGACCCAGCCGGGCACGTACACCAGATCGAGCGGGCCGCCCCCTGCCACCTGGTACGCGATGTGCACGCCGTCGGCGGTCTTCGCGTAGCGGGTCTCCGGACGCCCCATGCGCGAGGTGGGTCAGCCGAACGGCTTCGCGACCATCAGGTAGATGATCGCCAGCCAGGCGAGACCGTCGACCATGTTGATCGCCGTCACGCTGCCCGCATGCGTCAGCCGTTCCAGCTCCGGCGAGGGGTGGTCGTCGGGGCTCGCCTCCGCCGCGACCTTCAGCCGCTGGGTCTGGGGTGCGTGGTACAGGAAGCCCATCAGCAGGATGAAGAGCGCGAGCACATAGGCGATCACCAGCCAGGTCTGTGTGAGATCGAACTCACCCACGATCGCCGTGACGAATCCGAACACGACCCCGAGGACGAAGAACGCGCCTCCGATCGGGGCGAACCGATCCTCTGCGGCGAGCACCCGGCGCATCGCCAGGACGTCGCCCGAGCGTGCAACCGCGCCCGACAGCATCCCCTGCCCCACGAAGATCGAGACGGCCGTGAACATCGAGGCGATGTGCAGGAACTTCCAGATGGTCATGAGCCCCTCAGCCCCCCTCGAGCCGGCCAGCTCGACGAACGTATCGAGGGCCGCCTCGGCAGTCAACGGCGCGCGTGGGCCCTGCGGGGAGACCGGGCCGGTGTCCGTGGGGGGCTCAGGTAGCGAAGCGGTAGCCCTCCTGGGAACCGCGATCCCGCTGCGTCATGAGAGATTGGTGGCAACGTCGATCATGAGGAGGGACGGCCATGTGCTTGACGTGCGGATGCATGCAGGCCCATCTGGAGATGGGTGAGAAGAACCTCCGGTACGAGGACCTGAAGGCGGCCGCCGATGAGAACGGCCGCTCGGTGGCGGAGACCTTCGAGATCGTCCAGCGCACCGTGGCGAAGGACCGGGAGGATCACGCGCAGGAGTACGCGAGCTAGCTCCGCACCGGGTCGCGCATGCCACGGCCCCGGCTCAGGACGAACGCGGTGTTGATGATCGCCAGGTGCGTGAAGGCCTGCGGGAAGTTGCCCAGCATCCGATTGCTTCGCGTATCGAACTCCTCCGACAGCAACCCGACGTCGTTCCGCAGGTCCAACAGGCGTTCGAACAGTTCGCGCGCGCCGTCGATGTCCCCCTGCATCGCGAGGACGTCCGCCAGCCAGAAGGAGCAGGCGAGGAAGACGCCCTCGCCCTCCGGAAGGCCGTCCACGGCCCCGTCCTCGCGCGGGAGGTAGCGGAGCACCAGGCCGTTCACGAGCAGCTCGCGACGGATGGCATCGACGGTGGATCGGAACCGCTCGTCGGTAGCCGGCAGGAATCCGACATGGGCCATCAGCAGGACGCTGGCGTCCAGCTCCTCCGAGCCGTACGACTGCGTGAAGGCCAGCTTCCGATCGCTCCACGCGTTGGTCAGGACGTCGTCGGCGATCTCCTGCCGCAGCGCCCGCCAGCGCTCGACCGGTCCCTCGCGTCCGAACTCGGAGACCGCCCGCACGGCGCGATCGAACGCCACCCACGCCATCACCTTGGAGTGCGTGAAGTGCCGGGCCGGCCCGCGCACCTCCCAGATGCCCGCATCCTCCCGGCGCCAGCCGTCCTCGAGCCACGCCAGCAGCTGCAGGATGAGCGACCAGATGTTGTCCTCGGGCGGCGCCCCGTGGGCGCGGGTCTGATACAGCGCGTCGAGGATCTCCCCGTACGCGTCGAGCTGCAGCTGCGTGGAGGCGGCGTTGCCCACGCGGACGGGTGACGACGACGCGTATCCCGGGAGCCACCCGATCTCCCGTTCGTCGAGACGGCGCTCCCCGCCGAGCCCGTACATGATCTGGATGTCGTCGGGATCGCCGGCGACCGCACGCAACAGCCACTGACGCCAGGTGACGGCCTCGTCGTAGGAGCCGGCGTTCAGCATGGCGAGGATCGTGAGGGTGGCGTCGCGCAGCCAGCAGAAGCGGTAGTCCCAGTTGCGGCCGCCACCCAGGGACTCCGGGAGCGAGGTCGTCGGCGCGGCCACGATCCCGCCGGTCGGGTCGATCCGCTCCATCCGGCCCGGGCACCCCGGTCAACCCCTCCAGCCCGGCGCGGATCGCGGCGGGATCCAGCCCGAGCCCCTCGCCGAGCGCGACCACCGCCAGCGCGTTGTGGACGTTGAAGCGGCCGGCCAGCCGGAGGTCCAGCGCGCGCCGTCGCCCGGACGGCGCCGCGTAGCCGATCCGCAGCCGCCGGGCGTCCTCCTCCACTCGGGTGGCGTGGACGTCGGCCGACGGGTCGGTGCCGTAGGTGACGAGCCGCGCCCCGGCCTCGCGGCCGACCGCCTCGAACAGCGCCGCCGACGGGTCGTCGCGGTTGACGATCGCGAGCTTCGGCCAGTGCCGGCCGGCGAGCTCCTTGCGCGGGTTCCGCGGGCCCGCTCGCGAGCCGCTCGAACAGCGACAGCTTCGCGTCGCGGTACGCCTCCCACGTCCCGTGGAACTCGAGGTGCTCGTGGGTGATGTTCGTCAGGATCGCCACGTCGTAGGCGACCGCGCCGACCCGCTCGAGCGCCAGCCCGTGCGAGGTGGACTCGACGACGACCGCCCGGTCGCCCGCCGGCGACCATCGCCCGGAGCGCGGCCTGGAGCTCCGGCGCGGAGGGGGTCGTGACGTGCTCGGCGTTCGCGCTCGCGGACGGCGCCGATCTTCGTCTCGACGGTGCCCGACCAGGCCCGTCCGGCAGCCCGGCCGCCTCGAGCGCGGCGACGGCGAGGAACGAGGTCGTGGTCTTGCCGTCGGTACCGGTGATGCCGACGACGCCGAGCTCGCGCGACGGGTCGCCGAACCACCACGCGGCGGCCGTCGCCAGCGCGGTCTGCGACCGATCCACGACGAGCTGCGGCAGCGTCGACGTCGGGCAGCGGCCGCTCCACGATCGCCGCCGCGGCGCCGGCCCGCGCGGCGGCTCGACGAAGTCGTGGCCGTCGACGTGCTCGCCGGGGATCGGCCACGAACAGCGACCCGCCGCGACCCGCCGCGAGTCGTCGGTCACGCCGCGGACGCGCGAGGTCGCCGAGGTCCACCGGCGCCGCCGCACGGCCGCCCGTCGGGCGCCCCGCAGCCGCCGTCGTCCTGGAGGCGGTCGATCAGCCCGGCGAGCGGGCGGGCGCCGCGCGGGGTCGCGGCGGCGATCCGCCCCGCGACTCGTCGCCGGTCGTCGGTCATCGGCGGAGCACCGCCGTCGCCTCGCGGCCAGCGCGGCCCGCCGCGTAGCGGATCGGGCGGTGGACCCGCTCCTGCGCGCCGGCCAGCTCCACCCACTCGGCCCCGAAGCTCAGCTTGTGCTCCAGCAGCCCGGCATCGGCTCGCCCTCGGCCGGCCGCCGGCGCGCGCCGGCGACGTCGACCCCGCCCAGGTCCATCTCGTGGCGGCCCTCGCGGATCGCGAGCTGGATCGCCCGCCAGCGGAGCAGGTGCATCGTGCCCGGGATGGCTCCGGCGCGCGGTCGTCGGGGTCCCCGGAGTGGACCGTGGACAGCCGCCCGCCATGGCGGTACAGCAGCAGCCCGCCGAGGACGGCCCGCCGGCGCCGGATCGCCGTCCCGCGCCTCGAGGTACACGAGGTGCCCGGCGTCGTGCGCGCGCCGCCACCAGCCCACGAACGCCTCGCGCGGCCCGAACGTGAAGTGCTTGCGTTCGCCGGTCGCGAGCAGCAGGTCGTAGAACCGGTCGAGGGCCGTCGGCGGCGGGCTCGGCGCGGCGCGCAGAACCCCTCGCCCGCGCCGTCCGCGGCTCGCGCGTCGTGGCGGACGACGACGCGTCCGGTCCTTCTCGGCCCGCCGGATCCGCTGCCGGGTGGACTTCGCGACGTTCGCGAGCGCGGCCGCCTCGTCGGCCCCGGCGAGGTCCACGACCACCTTGTGGCGCGACGGCTGGATCTCCTCGATCGGCGTGGAACCGCGCCTTCGCGAGGACCTCGCGGTAGCCGTCGTCGTCGGCCGGGACCTCCGGGTCCGCCGCGACGCACGTCGACGCCCTCGGCGCGGCAGGGCGTTCGCGACGGTCCACAGCACGACGCCCGTCTCCCGCGCCGCCGGCCACCGGCGCCGGTCCGCGCGGGACGTACGCGCTGACCCGCCGACCACCGGCCACGGCCGCGTCAGCGCCAGCACCCGATGCTCCCGCCACGTGACGAACCGCGGCCGCCAGCCGGACGCCCGCCGATGCTCGGCCCACGCGACGGACTGGAGCACGTGGCCGCCCGGCCGGTCGACGGCGGTCGCGTCCCAGTCGGCGGGCGGCTCGTCGGCGATGACGACCGGATCGGTCACTCCGCGCCCTGAAACGCCGCGGCGCCCGGTCCTCCCCCGCCCCGGATGCCCGCGCGTGCGCCGCGCCAGCCACACGCGGCCGCGCTGCGCGACCTCGAACGTCTGCCGGCCGAGCGGATCGAGCACGAGGTCCCACGCGCCGATGAACCGGACCTCGCGGCCGCCGAACCCGGTCTTGAAGTGGGCGATCCCCGGATGGGCGAGCCCCCACAGGTCGTACGTCGTCGGCGCCCTGCCTCCTTCGACGCGGCGGATCGCCTCCCACTTCAGGAGGTAGTTCGCGCGGCTCTCCGCGCCGGCCTCGGTCATCCCGCCGTACGGCTCCACGACCCGGCCGCCGCAGCGCACGAGGAACAGGCCGCCTGCGCCTCGCCGTCGGCGGTCTCGGCGAACAGCGAGCTGCGCGCGGCCGCCCGGCCGGAACGCCTCCCACACGTCGCGGTAGGCGGACTCGGCGCGGATGAGGAACCCGGCCCGGTCCGCCGTCTCGCGGTAGATCCGGTAGAACTCCGGCAGGCGGTCACCCTCGGCGTCCACGACCCGGATGCCGCCGGTCCGCGCCTTGTTCACGTACTGGCGCCACTTCTTCCGGAGGTCGCCCTACAGCGCGTCCTCGTCGGCGCGCAGATCGATCAGCGCGCGTCGACGCCGGCTGGATCGGCGGCGACGGGCGCCAGCCGGCGCGCCGCAGCGCCTGGCGGAGCGAGCCGCCCTCGTCGTGCGGGCCGTCGAGCTCGATCTCCGGATCGATCCGCAGGTGGCTCACGCGGCCGGCCCGCGCCGGGAGGTCCGCGCGGACCGCGTCGGTGAACGCCCCGATCCCGTCGGCAGTCCAGGTCGTGGCCACCGGGCCGCGTGGGGCATAGGCGAAGCCCCACGGCAGCGGCGCCGGGCGGCGGACCAGCACCTGCGCCGCCGTCGCGGGTCGCCCGCCGGCAGCGATCCCGGATCGCGCGCCCCAGCCGTTGACGGCCTTGACCTGCGCCCATGCGGCGAGCTGCAGGTACGAGCCGGGATCGGCGGCCTCCACGAGCGCGTCCCAGGCGGCGTCGTCGAGCATGCGTGGATCGTCGCCGGCCAGGGATGACATCGGCGCGGCCGACGTCCGGCGCCGCCGATGACGCTCATGCGCGGCCTCCGCTCGGCGGGCACGAGGTCGGTCACGACCTCAAGGATGGCGGGCAGCTCCGGGATGCGCAACGCGACCGCTCCGGCGAGGACGACGAGCCCGCCGGCGGTCGGTCACGATCGCCGACGCGGACGAGCAGCATGAGCGCGCCCGGGATCGCGACCCCACGCGTCGACCAGCGTCCGCTCGACGAACCACGCCACCCGACGGCGACCGCGGTGATCAGCGAGCGTCGCCAGCAGCACGCGGACGACGCTCGCGAGGCCCAGCCCGTGGACCCGCCGCTCCAGGAGCATCGCGAGGATCGCCGGTCTCCACCCACGCGCCGATCGCGATCGCCGCGGCGACGGCGGGCAGCTCGAAGATCGGCGCGAGCAGCAGCGCGAGCCCGATGTCGAGCGCGACCGACACGAGCGCCGCGGCGACCGGCGTCCGCGTGTCCTGGCGGGCGTAGAACGCGCGCGCGAGCACCGCGATCAGCGCATGCCCGGTGAGCCCCGCGAGGAACACGACCAGCGTCGTCGCGGTGAGGTCGAGGACCGGCATCGTCTGACCGCGCCGAACAGCATCCGGACGACGTCGGCGGCGACGACCATGCCCAGCCCCGCGATCGGCACCATCACGAACGCGAGCAGCCGCAGCGCCCGGATCAGCATCCGCCGGAACGTCTCCTCCTCGCCGACGGCGACGTGCCGCGCCAGCGACGGCAGCAGCACGATGCCCAGCGGCACGCCGATCACCCCGATCGGGATCTGGAGCAGCGTGAACGCGAAGTTGAACGCGGTGATCGCGCCGGTCTGGAGCGACGCGGCGATCCCCGTCGCGACCACGAACACCAGCTGCACCGACGCCGAGCCCGATGGCGCGCGGCGCCCAGCAGCGCGAGCGCCGTCCGCGCCGCGGGGTCGCGCAGGTCGGTCGGACGGGCGGATCCGGACGCCGAGCCGGCGGAGTGCGGGCGAGCTGCACGAGCACGTGGCCGAGCGCGCCCGCGACGACGCCGATCGGCGAGGCCCGCCGACGCCCATCGACGGCGCGAGCAGCACCGCCGCGCCGATGATCGCGAGGTTGTAGACGAGCGGCGCGATCGCCGAGGCACCGAACCGGCCCATCGCGTTGAGCACGCTCGTGGCGACCGCACCGGCGGCGAGGAACAGCGGCGAGAGCACCATGATCCGCGTCAGCTCGACCGTGCGCGCCGTGGCGCGCCGGGTCGAGGTCGCCCATGATCGGCGGGACGAGGACGTCGGCGAACACGCAGCACGAGCGCGGCGAGCACGAGCAGCGCGCGCGAGCATCAGCGTCAGCACGGTCGACACGACCCGCCACGCGCGCTGCTCCTCGTCGGTCGCGAGCAGGCCGGCGATCACCGGCACCAGCGACGAGCTGAGCGCCCCGGCCGCGACGAGCTGGAACAGCAGGTCGGGGATCCGGAACGCGGCGAAGAACGCGTCGAGCTCGCGGACCTCGGGGATCGCCGCAGCCGATGACCGCGACCCGGACGTAGCCGAGGACCCGCGACGCGACGACCGCGAGCGTGACGATCAGCCCCGCGCGGGCGAGCGAGCGCGCCATCGGTCCCGCGCCGGTGCGCGGCGACGGCGACCGCCTCGGAGCTGCCGCTCCCCGTGGCGTCGGGGGTGGTGTCGGTCACGAGCGTGCGGGCCCGCGGATGCGCGTCGCGGTAGGCGGCGCGCAGCCGGGTGGGCGAGACGTGCGTGTAGACCTGGGTCGTGGCGAGGCTCTCGTGGCCCAGCAGCTCCTGGACCACCCGCAGGTCCGCGCCGCCGTCGAGCAGGTGGGTGGCGAACGAGTGCCGGAGCGTGTGCGGCGAGACGCCCAGCGGCAGGCCGGCCAGGCGGCGGAGCCGCTCGAGCCGCGCGCGGAGCCCGCGGACGCCCGAGCGGGCCGCCGTCGCGGTTGAGGAAGACCTCGCGTCGGCGTCGTCCGGGCCGCCGTCGCGGGCGTCGGGCGAGGAGCGCCGGCCGGCCCTCGTCGAGGTAGGCCATCAGCGCGTCGCGCGCCGGCCGGCCCAGCAGCCCGATCCGCTGCTTGCGGCCCTTGCCGGTGACGCGGAGCTCGCCGCGCCGCAGGTCGAGCGACCCGAGGTCGGCCGCGGCGAGCTCGCTGATCCGGAGCCCCGCGGCGTAGGCGGTCTCCACGAGCGCCCGGTCGCGGAGCGCGAGCGCGTCGGTCGAGCGCCGGGTCGACGGTCCGCGCCGCCCTCGGCCTCGATCGCGTCGAGCAGGCGCTCGACCTGCTCCACCTCCAGCACCCGCGGCAGGCGGCGCGGCAGGCGCGGCGTGGCGATCGCGCCCCACGGGTCGCCCGGCGCGAGCCCGTCCCGGGCGGCGAAGCGGTGGAACGCCCGGATCGCGGCGAGCCGCTGCGCGACGGAGCTCCGCGCGCGCCCGTCGGTCAGCTCCGCGAGGTACGCGCGGAGCGCCGGGCGCGCCGGGCGCGCGCCAGTCCGTGCCGCGCGCATCGAGCCAGGCGAGGTAGCCGCGGACCGTCGGCTCGTACGAGCGCCGGGTATGCGGCGAGGCGTCCCGCGCCTCGAGCGAGCGGACGAACCGCCGGAGGGCGTCGTCGCCCCGCACGCGGCCGGGCCGGCCTAGGCCGACTTCCGGCGGGTGGTCGCGCGTCCCGCCGAACGTGTCGCGGATCCCCCGGCGCGTGCGGTCCGGCGTCGCGGCGCGCGCCGTCCGCCGTCCGCCCGCGGCCTTCGCCCCGCCGCGCCGTGCCGCCGCCGCGCGCCGGTCGCGCGAGCGCCGCCGGATCGGGCGGACCGCCCTCGCAGCCGCCGGCCCGACGAGCATCCCCGTCGGGCAGCGGCACCGTCGCGCCGCAGGTCAGGCACAGGCCCGTCCTCGCCACGCCGCGCCACCGCGCCCTTGCCGTCGTGCCTCGTCGCGTCGTGGATCGCGCCCGTCGGCTGGTGGTTGGTCGTGAAGTCGCACTTCGGGTAGTTCGAGCACCCCCAGAAGACGTTCCCGGTGCGCCGCGCGCGACGCGCCACGAGGTGGCCGTCGGCGTTCTTGGGGCAGGTGACCTCGAACGGCAGCTGGTCGGGCGGCGGCGGGCCCTCGCGCTGGATGTAGTCGCAGTCGGGGTAGCGCGAGCAGCCCAGGAACGCCCCGAACCGGCCGCGCTTCGTGGCCAGCGTGCCCTTCGCCGCACTTCGGGCAGGTCTCGCCCTCGCCGGCGAGCTTCGGGCGCCTCCTCACCGGGCAGCGGGCGCGACTCCTTGTGCTCCGGATAGAGCGAGCAGGCGAGGAACCGGCCGTTGCGGCCGAGCCGGATGACCATCGGGTGGCCCTCGGAGCAGACCTCGTCGGTCGCCTCGGTGGTGAAGTCGCGGCGCTTGAGCTCCTTGCGCTTCTCGTCGACGCAGGTCGCGCAACGGGCCGTAGAACGTCGCGCAGGAGCGGCACCCACGCGCGCTCGCCGCGGGCGATCTCGTCGAGCTCCTCCTCCATCCGCGCGGTGAACGCGAGGTCCACGTACTCGCCGAAGTGGTCGACGAGCAGGTCCGTGACGATGTCCGCGACCGGCTCCGGATGCAGGCGGCGCTCCTTCACCACGACGTAGCCGCGGTCGACGATCGTGGAGATCGTGGCGGCGTACGTGGACGGCCGGCCGATCCCGTGCTCCTCGAGCGCCTTGACCAGGCTGGCCTCGGTGTACCGCGGCGGCGGCTCGGTGAAGTGCTGGGTCGGCGTGACGTCGAGCGACTCGGTGACGTCGCCCTCCTTGCAGCGCCGGCAGCGTCCGCTCGGCCTCCTCGGCGGCATCGTCCAGGCCCTCGGTGTAGACCCGCGAGAAGCCGTCGAACAGCGTCCGGCGTCGCGCTCGCGCGGAGCCCGTACGGGCCCGTCGGTCGAGCTCGATCGTGGTGGTCTCGAGCTCCTTCTCGGTCATCTGGCTGGCGATCGCGCGCTGCCAGATCAGCCGGTACAGCCTGGCCTCGTCGCGGCCGAGCATCCGCGGCCATCGAGTCCGGGTCGCGCGCGAAGCTGGTCGGGCCGGATCGCCTCGTGCGCCTCCTGCGCGTTCCGGCTCTTCGTCTTGAACGGCCGGCCCTTGGGCATCGTGTACGGCTCGCCGTACCGCTGGCGCGATGACCTCGCGCGCCTCGCCCAGCGCCTGGCCGGCCATCTGGACCGAGTCCGTCCGCATGTACGTGATCAGGCCGATGTGGCCGTCGGGCGTGTCGACGCCCTCGTACAGCCGCTGCGCGACGCTCATCGTCCGCTTCGGGCTGAAGCCGAGCTTCCGGCTGGCCTCCTGCTGGAGCGTGGACGTGGTGAACGGCGGCGCGGGGCTCCGCTTCGAGCGCTTGACCGCGACGTTCGTGACCTTCGGGTGCGTCTCGCGCAGCGCGCTCGACGTGGCGGGTGGCGGTGGCCTCGTTCGCCGATCTGCCGAGCTTGTCGCCGTCGATCCGGACGAGCTCCGCGCTGAACGTCTCGCCGTTCGGCGCGCTCAGCAGCGCCTCGATCGTCCAGTACTCCTGCGCCGTGAACGCGCGGATCGCGCGCTCGCGATCGACCACCAGCCGGACCGCGACGCTCTGCACGCGGCCGGCGCTCAGGCCCGAGCGGACCTTGCGCGACACGAGCGGGCTGAGCGTGTAGCCCACCATGCCGGTCGACGATCCGGCGGGTCTGCTGCGCGTCGACCAGGTCCTGGTTGATCGCCGCGCGGATGGGCGAACGCCTCCCGGATCGCGGGCTCCGTGATCTCGCTGAACGTGACCCGGCTGACCTTGCTGTCGGGCAGGTGCGCGGCCTCGGCGACGTGCCAGGCGATCGCCTCGCCCTCGCGGTCGAGGTCGGTGGCGAGGAACACGTGCGTGCGCGCCGCGGGCCGCCTTCTCGATCTCCGCGAGCTGGCGCTTGCGGTCCGGGTTGACCTCGTACTGCGGGCGCGAAGTCGTGCTCGACGTCGACGCCCGAGCTGGCCCTTGCCGGGGTTCTCGGGCAGGTCGCGGACGTGCCCGTAGGACGCGAGGACGCGGTAGTCCGCGCCGAGGTAGCGCTCGATCGTCCGTGCCTTCGCGGGCGACTCCACGATCACGAGGTTGGTTGCCATGCGGCGCGGAGTCTACATGCACGGTCTTAGCCGAGACTTTCGGTCGGTCGCCATGCGATCGAAGGGCGGGAGGCGCGATTCGTCAGCGCGAGCTGCGGTGGGCGCCAGCAACGCGGTGGCGCGCGGGCTAGATGCTAGATGTCGCGGACCCGCTTGAGGAAGTCCTCGTCGAGCTCGTCGGCGTCGTCGTCGTGCCGTTCGTGCCGTCGGTCGGCGGCTCCCAGCCTGCGGTAACGATCGCGCCTTCGGCGAAGTCGGTCGGCGATGTCGGCGGCCACGGCACCCGGCGGGATCTCCAGGAACCGGATGTGGATGTACGGGAACACGAACGTGCTCCTCGAGTGGTCGATGAACACCGGCCGCTTACCGTCCGAGGTGCGCAGGTTCGTGCACACGACGGTGACGTCGCCCGGCGACGGCAGCGCGTACAGGTCGGCCAGCAGCGGCTGCTCGTTGTGCAGGTGGAGGACGGCGTTCCGGATCACGTCCGCATGGTCGCCGCCGGCGCGCCACCGCGCAGCGACCCGAAGGTCAGGGGCGGTCTGCTACGGGTGGTAGAAGTCGACGACGAGGCGGACGCGCCCGCCGGACACCCAGACGCCGATCCCGACGCGGTCGTAGGCCGGGTTCATCAGGTTCACGTAGTGGCCGCCGTCGGGGTCCATGCCCGCTCGCTCTGGAAGTACAGATGCGAGCCCAGGACCGCCGAGTACGGGTTGCCCGAGCGGCAGCCCAGGTTCTCCGCCCAGCGGTAGCTCGTGTAGCCCGCGCGGCGGAGACGGTCGCCCGGGGTCCCGCCGATGAAGTGGTTGCAGATCCCGCGGGTCGCGAGCAGCTTGGCGTACGGGCGCGCCACCTTGGAGCTGATGCCGGCGTCGAGCTTCAGTGCCGCGACGTTGCGGCCGCCCGGTGACGAGCACGTCCCGCCCGAGCTGACCCAGCCGCCGGTCCGCGTGCAGTTCATCAGGCGCAGGTAGTACGTCTCGACGGCGGCCCAGCTGCCGCCGCCGACCGCCCCGCCCGCCACGCGGCCCGAGGCCGTGGAGCGGGTCGTGGTCGTCGCGCGGTCGTGGCGTCACGACCGGGCTTGCCTTGACGCGGAAGCGGCCTTCGATCGCCTGCGCCGAGCGGCGCCTTGGCCTTCGACAGCGCGGTCGCCTCGACGCGTGCGACGACCTTGGCGCCGTACGGGAACGCCTTCGCCGGGTCGAACACGAGGACGGTGTCGCTCTCGGCCCAGCGGATCGTGCCCTTGACCTCCTTGCCGTTCACGAGCACGTGGAACGCGCGCGGCGGTCTCCGGCGCGGCGCATCGGCGTCGGTGAAGCGGACCGAGACGTCGTCGCCGCGCTCCATGCCCTTGGTGCCGGCCCGCGGGCGGAACCGGACGACCGACGGCGCGACCACGGTCCGCGCCTCGAGCGCCGGGAGCGCGGCGACCGCGCGCACCCTCGAGGTCGACGAGACCGTCGGCGAACCAGAGCGGTAGCTGGTGTCCGGGCGCAGGCGCGTCGTCCGGGACGAACGTGAAGCGCGTCACGCCCTCGCGACGACCCGATCGGCACGAGCTGCCCCGGGACCGCCGGCTCGATCCGGAACGCTCTCGGCGCGCTCGCGACGTCGACCGGCGCGTCGAACGTGATCGTGAACCGGCTGTCGACCGTCAGGCGCTTGCCGAGCAGCCGCGTGGCGTCCACGTCGCCCTCGACGCCCGCCCGGGTCACGAACGCCGAGCGGGCCGGGACTGCGAGGCCCTGGCCGCTCGCGTCCAGCGCGCCGCGGTCGACGGTCACGGTGTGCAGCGTGCCCGGCGTCCAGCGTTCCAGGGCGCGACGGTCAGCGCGCGCCCGACGGGTCCCAGGTCAGCTGGACGGCCGTGCAGCGGCTCGACGCGCAGCGCCCCGACGACGGATGCCGCATCCATGGGCTTCGAGAACTGGATCGTGACCGGCGCGCGCAGCGCCACGCCCGATCGCGAGCGCGTTGTTGAATGCGGCCGCGGGCAGCGGCTGGATCGTGCGTGGGTGGCGTGGCGGTGGTCTGGCGCGGGGGGACCAGCGCGACGACACCGAGGCCGATCGTGGCCACCGGCCACGAGTGCGACGAGCGCGCGTCCGGCGATCGTGCGATGGGCGGCCGTCGCGAGGTAGACGAACGCGACGACCGGCACGGCAAGCACGACCGCCAGGACCTTCCGCAATCTCCGCTCCTCAGCGGGTGCCCGGGTGACGGCGGGGCACGCGACGCGCCGGACCGGACCGACGCGGAGGGGCGAGCGATGGGCTGGGGGTGGCGTCGGCGGTCGGGCGGCAGGGTAGCACCGGCGCGAACGCGACCGGCAACCTCGGGCCGCGCTCGGCGATCCGTTCATGCGGCCCCGTCGAGCGTGCGCGCGACGCGCTCCGTGAGCCGGCGGAGCCCGCGTGCGCGGCCGCGGACGCGCGACACGTGGGCGGCGAGCGCCCCCACCGGCTGGTAGCGGCCGTAGGCGTTCGCGACGAGGCCACGCAGCTCGAGCACGGTGACCGCGCCGAGCACGGCGCCGAGCGGCAGGCCGGTCGGCCGCGACCAGCGCGTCCGGCCGATCGTGGCCGCTGAGGATCGCCTCGGCGATCGCGCCGCTCGGTGGCGCCGAGCTCCGCGATCGAGCGGCGTCCCGGGCCCGGCGCGACGTGGCCGGCGCGCTCGGCCCGTCCGCGGCCGCGCGCCCGCGACAGCGCGTGCCGGTGGCCGGCGGCACCAGCTCGAGGTCCTCGAGCAGCTCCGGGATCCCGGCGACGATCCGCGCCTCCGGCGCGAGCTCGCGCAGGAACGCGAGCGCAGCCGGCCACGCTGGGCGCGTCGATGGGCCCCGGCACGAGGAACAGCCGCCGGCCCTGCTCCAGCGCCCAGGCGGCGGTGGTCAACGCGCCGCTGCGCGCGCCGGCCTCGACGACGACCGTCGAATCGGCGAGCCCGCTGATGATCCGGTTGCGGCGCGGGAACGTCCCGCGGGTGGGCTCCGTGTCGGGCGGGAACTCGCTGACGACCGCGCCGCCGCCGGCGACGATCCGGTCGGCCAGCCCGGCATGCGCCCGCGGGTAGAGCCGGGCGTGCCCGCCGCCGATCACCGCGACCGTGGGCACGTGCGCCGCGACCGCGGCGGCGTGCGCGGCACCATCGATCCCGATCGCCAGCCCGGACACCACCGTGGCGCCCAGCGCCCCGACCGCGGCCGCGATCCGGGCCGACGTCCGCCGGCCCGCCTCGGTGGGGCGTCGGGTGCCGACGACCGCCACCGCGCGCGCCGGATCGCAGCGCCTCGATCGCGCCGCGGACGAACAGGACCGGCGGCGGCAGCTCCACGCGCCGCAGCCGGGCGGGTAGCGCGGATCGTCCAGCGTCAGCGACTCCAGGCCGGCCGCACGCGATCCGGTCGAGCAGCGCGCGCGGCGCCGCGGCCAGATCTGCGACCTGGCTGCGCCGAGTCGCGTCGACAGCGTGGCCGGTGCCGCTGTCCGGGTCACGGGTCGCGGCCTCGAGCGCTGACGGCCCGCCGATCCTGCGAGCGCGCCGCGAGGACGCGCCGCGGCGCTGCCGAACGCGCGCAACGAGCCGTGCGAACGAGACCGGCCCGACGCCCGGTCGCGCAGGCGAGGATCACCCACGCGTCACGCTCGCTCAGCCCGAGCGCCGTCGAGCGCGCGGATCGCGGCGGCGCAGGACCAGCCACCGCCGGCCTCCGGCGGCCGGTCCAAGCGGCCCTGCCCGACCGACGCCCAGCATCAGCTGGCCAGCCGGTCGGCGAAGCCGAGCGCCGGGCGTCCGATACCGCGCGGCCTCGTCGAGATGCGCCCGCCCGACCATCGGCGCGCCCTCGAGATCCGCGATCGTCCGGGCGACGCGCAGCAGCCGCTCGGTGCCGCGCGCGGTCATCCCGTCGAGGTCCGCGAGCTCCACCGCCCGCCGCTCCGCCGCCGGCATCCAGGCCGCACGCGGCCCGCAGCGCCCGCCCCGACAGCTGGCCGTTCGACCGTCCCGGCGGGCGGGCCAGCTGGCGGGCGCGGGCGGCGGCGATCCGTGCGGCGACCTCGGCGCTGGGCTCGGGTCGAGCCGCACCGACGATCTGGACGGGCGGGACCCGATCCATGGTCACCCACAGGTCGATCCGGTCACGGATGGGCCCCGAGATCCGGCGGACGTAGCGTCCGGCGACCGGCCGGCTCGCACGAGCAGCGGCCGGTGCTCGCTCCCGTGCCAGCCGCACGGGCACGGGTTCATCGCCGCGATCAGCGTGACGCGGGCCGGGAACGTCTCGGCCCGGCCGACCCGCGCGATCGCCACGCGGCCGTCCTCCAGCGGCTGGCGCAGCGCCTCGAGCACGTCCCGCCCGAACTCCGGCAGCTCGTCGAGGAACAGCACGCCCTGGTCCGCGAGCGTGATCTCGCCGGGCGAGACCCGCGGTCCGCCGCCGACCATGCGCCGCATACGACGATGGTGTGATGCGGCATTCGGACCGGCGGCCGTCGGACGAGCGCCGCGACGGGCCCGTCGCCGGCGACCGAGGCGACGACCGTTGCCGCGAGCGCCGCGTCGTCGTCCAGATCCGGCAGCAGCGCGGGGACCGTCCGCGCGAGCAGCGTCTTGCCGGAGCCCGGCGGCCCGACCATGCAGCAAGCGCGTGGCCGCCCGCCAGCGCGATCTCGAGCGCCCGGCGCGCTTCCAGCTGGCCGCGCACGTCGGCCAGGTCCGGCACCCGGCCGGGCGGTGCCGGCGCCGGTGCGTCTCGACCACGAGTCGCCCCGACGCCCGGCCAGCTCGACCCGCGACCGGCGGTTGCCGGCCGGCGGCGCGAGCGGGGCGCCCGCAGGACGTCCACGGCCGCGGCGAGGTCCGCCACGCCGATGCGGGTCCACGCCGGCGGCCAGCCGCGCCTCCGCCAGCCCGTCAGCGGGCACGATGATCCGGCGGATCGCCGCGCCGGGCGAGCGCCACGACCATCGGCAGCAACCCGGGCACCGAGCGGACTTCGCCGGTCAGCGACAGCTCCCCGACCAGCGCCCACCGCCCGCCGGCCGGCCGGACCTGCTCCGAGCCGAGCAGGATCCCGGTGGCGATCGCGAGATCCAGCGACGCGCCGGCCTTGCGCAGCTCCGCGGGCGCGAGGTTGACGGTGATCCGGCGCGGCGGATGGACGAACCCGGCGTTGCGGATCGCGCCGCGCACGCGTTCCCGCGCCTCCTGGAGCGCGGCGTCCGGCAGGCCCACGATGGTGAAGCCCGGCAGGCCGGGCGCGACGTCCACCTCCACGCGGACGACCCGTCCGGCGAGTCCCTGGAGCGTGGCGGACAGCAGCGTGGCCAGCACGCCGCGACCCTACCGGCGGTCGCTCACCTGCGACTCACCCGCCGCTTCACTGCGACTTACGGCCGGCGAGCGATGCGCCCACACGTCCGGGCGAGCGCCTCGGATGGTTTCAGCCAGCCGAGCGTTTGTCGAGGTCGGCCGTTGAGCTCGCGGGCGACCGCGTCGAGGTGCGCCTGGTCGTGGACCGACAGGTCGGTGCCCTTAGGGAAGTACTGCCGGAGCAGGCCGTTGGTGTTCTCGTTGGTCCCCCGCTGCCAGGGGCTGTGCGGGTCGCAGAAGTAGACCGCGACCCCGGTCTCGACCGTGAACCGGACGTGGTCGGCCATCTCCGGGCCACGATCCCAGGTGAGGCTCCGCCGGAGCTGCTCCGGCAGCCCCACGATCTGCTTGGCGAGGGCGGCCCGGACCTGGTCGGCGCCGTGACCGTGGGGCAGCGCGAGGAGCAGCACGAAGCGCGTCTGCCGCTCGACCAGCGTGCCGATCGCGGATGCGTTCGCCTTGCCCAGGATCAGGTCGCCCTCCCAGTGGCCGGGCACGGCTCGGTCCTCGACCTCCGCGGGCCGCTCACTGATCGTGACGACGTCCGTCCGGCCCCGGCGGATCGGCCGGGCACGCGGCCGCCGCCGGACGCGACCGGTCCGGAGGTACCGGGTGAGGTCCGCTCGCAGCGCGCCCCGGCCCTGGACGAACAGCGACTGATAGATCGTCTCGTGCGACACGCGCAGCTCCGGATCGTCGGGATGATCCTGCCGCAGGCGGGCGGCGATCTGCTGGGGCGACCAGCGCGCGGCGAGCAGCCGCTCGACCTCGGCCCGGAGCCGGTCGCTGGCCGCGAGCTTGGCGGGTCGGGGCCGCCGCGCCCGATGCACGGCGAGGCGCTCCGCGGACCACGCCCGGTACCCCCGCCGGCCACCGTTCGCGGCCACCTCGCGGGTCACCGTCGAGGCTGCCCGCCCGAGACGCCGCGCGATCTGGCGCAGCGACTCCCCGCCCCGCAGTCCGCGGCTCATCTCCTCGCGCTCCATCCGCGTCAGGCGCCACGCGGAGCGCGCCCTCGGGATCGGCGGCGGCAGCCCGCCCGAGCGGGCCAGCACGTAGTGGACGCTTCGCGTCGAGCGACCCACTGCGCGGGCGACGTCGATCAGCCGTTCACCGGTCGCGACCCGTCGTCGGATCTCCAGGCGCTCGTCAGCCGTGATCCGCTGATCGCCACGTCGCCGCGCCATCGGCCCACCCTCCTCGAGCATCGCTCCATCGTGCTCGAGCCGGTGGTGTTGCGACGATGACTAGAGACAGCACATCGAGAACCGGAGTGCTTCCCGGCGCCGAGCGTGAGCGAGGCGCGACCGACGCGCGGCGCACAGGCGCGGGCCGCGCGAAACGGCGCGCGCGAGCGAAAAAGAGGCCTACCGGGCCCCCACCGCCGCGGCCGCCGGCTGGCCCTCCTTGTCGACCGCCCGCGCGAAGTCCAGCAGCGAGCGCCCCAGCGGCGAGTCGGCCTTCGTGAACATGAACGGCGCACCCGAGTTCAGCGCACTGATCGCGCCGCGGTACTCGTTGAGGATCTGGTACTCGATCGTGCGCTTCAGCGCGCCCTCGGCGTTCTTCACGTTGATGCCGGTGAACGCGTTCGAGCGGTTGAGGACGAGCTTGACCTTCTCGGACGCGTAGCCGAGGTGGCCGATCGTCTCCAGCACCAGCCGCACGTTCTTCAGGCACGACAGGTCGGCGGTCATCACCACGAAGATCGTCTCGGCCGACGTCGAGGATGCCGAGGTTGATGTCGTCGAGCCGCTTGTCGATGTCCACGATGATGTAGTCGTAGAGGCCGCGGAGCGTCTCGAGGATCAGCGGCATGTGCTCGTGGCGGATGAGGTCCGCGACCTCGGGCGAGGGCGGCGCGAGCAGCAGGTCCACGCCCGAGTCGTGGCGGACCAGCACCTGGCGGACGAGATCCTGATCGATCGAGGGCGCCGACACGATGTCGACGATCGACTTCCGGTCGAGCCCGAGATCGAGGAACACCCGGTGATCGCCGAACTGGAGGTTGCCGTCGACGCAGGCACGACCTTGCGGCCGAGCTCCCGATGGAGGGCGATCGCGGCGTTGATCGCGATCGTCGTGGTGCCCACGCCGCCCTTCGCGCCGTAGTACGCGTGCACCCGGCCCAGCGGCGGCCGGCCCACCAGCGCCTCGCGCGGCGCGAACCGCGCCAGCAGGCTCTTCATCCGGGCGAGCAGCTCGGCCGGGTGGAACGGCTTGATCAGGTAGTCGTCGGCACCGGCACGCAGGCCGCGGACCTTCTGCTCCACCTCGCGCTCGGCGGTGAGCATGATGATCGGGACGTGGCCGGTGGAGCCTTCCTCCGCCCGGATCTTCGCCGCGACCTGGTAGCCGTCGAGCTTGGGCAGCATCACGTCGAGGAGGATCAGCGCCGGGTTCTCCTGCCCCCACAGCCGGAAGCCCTCGGCCCCGTCGCGACGCCACCACGACGTCGTACCCCTCCTGCTTGAGGGTGTACTGGAGGAGGCGCTGGACGTTCGGGTCGTCGTCGACGACGAGGATCTTGGCTGCCATCCGTACCTCTACCGGTTCGCGAGCGGGATCGTGTCGCGCGCGTCCCCGACCGACTCGGCGGAGAGTATAGGGTCGGCCACGATCGGCCCCCCGTGTCGCCCCGAGGGAGGTCCGGAGGAGTGACGTGACTTCCGTCTCGTAGCGCGCGGGCTCCGCCTGATGTGCGCCGCTGTGCGTCGCCCGCCGTCGATCACGAGCTCCGGGTGCCCGTCCGGCATCGCCGCGACGAGCCGCCGGGCCTCCCGCATCGGGATCAGCTCGTCCTGCCCGCCGTGGATCAGCAGCAGCGGCACGCCCGTCCAGGATCTTCGCGACGCGGATCGGCTCCGTGTCCCGTGGATCGGCGCCCAGGCGCTCCGCGACGGCGTCGAATCCGCGCTGCGCGACGAACGGCCCCAGCCAGCGGCCGATGCGCCGCCCCACCGGACCCGCCAGGCGCGGCGCGACCGAATCCCCGACCAGCGCGACGATCCGTGGCCGGGGCGCCAGCGAGACCGCCGCCGGCGCGTCCGGGTCGCCGTCGGCGGACGCGAGCGTGCCGTCGCCCAGGACCCCGAGCGAGGCGAGCGCCACGATCCCGCCCATCGAGGTCCCGAACAGCGCCACGCGGGTGACCCCGCGCTCGCCCGAGCCAGGCCAGCGCGCCGGCGACATCCTCGACCTCGTTGCAGCCCGAACGTGGTGGGGCCGCTGTCGGACTCGCCGTGGCCGCGGAAGTCCAGCCCGAGCACGCGGGCGGTCCGCCGCAGGAACGGGCGCGTACTCCACCATGTCCGGCGCGATCGAGCCGGTGTAGCCGTGGAGCAGCAGGATCGCCTCGTGCGGGTCGGCGCACCCAGTCGCCCGCCGGGATCCGCCTCGCTGGTCAGCCAGCGCGCCGCCAGGCGTCCGCCGTCACGCGACCGGAAGCGGACCACCTCGCCGCCGAGCGCGTCGAGCGCCGGCGCCAGAGCCGGCCTCGTCGGCGGTCCGCCGCGGCGCGTCGAGGATCCGCTCGCCGATGCGCCGGCGAAGTCGCGGCCCGACGAGCGGGCAGGATCGACCCGATGGCGAGCGCGAGCGTCCGCATCACCGAGCGTGACGCGCGGCTCACGACGTCGGACGGTCCCGATCGTCCGCCGCCCTCGGCCAGCGCCCGCCCGACGTGCTCGGTCAGCGGCTCGACCAGCCGGGTGAACTCCGTGGGGATCACGAACTTCGTGGCCGGGCTCGCGCCGAGCGCCTTGAGCGCCTCGAGGTACTGGAGCGCCATCGTCTTCGGAGTCGACCTGCTGCGCCGCCGCCGTAGATCTGCGTCGAGCGCGAGGCTGAAGCCCTCGGCGCGCAGGATCGCGGCCTGGCGCTCGCCCTCGGCGCGAGGATCTCGGACTGCTTCTGGCCCTCGGCCACGTTGATCGCCGACTGGCGTGCGCCCTCGGATTCGATGATCACGGCACGCCGCGTCCGCTCGGCCGACAGCTGGCGGTTCATCGCGTCCTGGACGTCGCGCGGCGGGATGATCTCGCGGATCTCGACGGTGGTCACCTTGCCGCCCCAGCGCTCGGTGACCTCGTCCATCTTCGTGCGGAGCACCTCGTTGATCTGCTCGCGCTTGGACAGCACGTCGTCGAGGAGGATGTCGCCGATGACGGCGCGGAGCGTGGTGGTCGCGATGTTCTGGAGCGCGCCCTCGAAGTTCTGGACCTCCACGATGCTCCGGTACGGATCGACGATCCGCCAGTAGATGAGGAAGTCGATGCTGATCGGCGCGTTGTCCTTGGTGATGTTCGTCTGACTGGGGATCTCGATGAACCGCTCGCGGAGGTCGACCCGGACCGCCCGCTGGACGATCGGGATCACGAACACCCAGCCTGGTCCCTTGACCTCCTCGGGGCTCGTGCGGCCCAGCGTGAAGACCAGCACGCGCTCGTACTGGTTGACGATCCTGACCGAGGCGATGATCAGGATGACGACGAGGATCGCGATCCCAGCCGCGGTGCCGATGACGATGGGGTCCACGGTGCCTCCAGCCTACCTTCCGGCGGGTTCGACGATGAGCGTGAGCCCGTCCTGACCCACGACCACGGACGGGCGTGCCGCGCTCGATGGCGGTCCGTCGGCGACGCGGGCCGACCACTCCTCGCCGACCGCGTAGACGATCCCGCGCGGGCCCAGCGCGCGTCTTCGCGACGCCGTCCGTGCCGGCCGGGACGGTTGTGCTGCCGCCGGCGCCGTAGGCGCCCGCGAACGCGAGCGTCCGCCGGCGGACGCGGAGCACGGTGGCGAGCGCGAGCGCCATGAACGCCGCGGTCGTGAACGTCATCGCGACGATCACCGGCCACGCGACCGAGACGTCGGGCGCGGTCGGCAGCTCCGGGTCGGTGTACAGCGCAGACGCGCCGAGCACGAAGCACACGAGCCCGCCCACGAACAGCAGGCCGTGGCTGGTCACGGTGAGCTCGAGCGCGAACAGCAGCGATCGCCAGGCCGATCAGCAGCAGCCCGGCCGACGTTGAGCGGCAGGCTGCCGAGGCCGATGAACGCGAGCAGCAGCGCGATCACGCCCGAGGATCCCGGTGACGAAGTTCGGGTTCTGGCAGCTCGAACAGCAGCCCGTAGAAGCCGACCGTCAGCAGGATGAACGCGATGTTCGGGTCGGACAGCAGGTGGAGGAACGCCCTGGAACGGGTTCATCGGCAGCTCGCGGAACGTCGGCTCCGGCGAGATCCAGCGTGACCTCCGCGCCGGCGACCGTGACCGTCCGGCCGTCGGCGAACGCGAGGACGTCGTCGATCGAGCCGGCGAGCCCGTCGACGACGTCCGAGCTCGACCGCCTCGTGACGGCCGCCGAGCCCGCGCGTCGCGGACGGCCTCGACCGCCCAGTCGACGTTCCGGCCGCGGGCCTCGGCGATCGCCGCGGATGTTGGCCATCGCGTCGTTGAACGCCTTGTTCCGGATGTCGCCCGGTCGAGGTTCTCGCCGCCACCGACGACCGACGACGCCGCGCCGATGTTCGTGCCGGGCGCCATGAGCGCGACGTGCGCCGGCGAGCGTGATGAACGTGCCGGCGCTGGCCGCCCGGCCGCCGCTAGGCGCGACCCAGACGATCGTCGGCACTTGCGCCTCGAGCAGCGTCGCCACGATCCGTTGCGTCGCATCGAGGCGCCACCCGGCGTGTTCAGCTGGATGACGACCGCGGGCGCCCCGTCGCCGCCGGCCCGGCGGATGCCCTCGTCGAGGTAGCCCGCCAGGACGTTGTCGACGACGCCGGTCGGCGACCAGCACCGGCACCCGCCGGCCCTCGTCCGCCCGCCACCGTCGTCGCGCCGATGAGCCGGCCGACACGGCCAGAACAGCCGCCCAGCGACCAGGGCGATCGCGAACAGCACACGCGCGGAGGCGCCGCGGGCACGCCCACGGGTCCTCCGGACGGATTATCCACCGCCCACGCGACCCTCCGAGGACACGTCGAAAACGAGCCGGCTCCACGTCTCGAGGTCGCCGGCAGACCGCGGCGACGGCCGTCCGGCTCGGCAAACGCGCCCGTCCAGCTTGTCCGTCTCGCGGATCGCGACCGGCCGTCCCGCGGCGTCCGCGACGAACACCACGCCCGAGGTGCACCGCCCCGACCGTCGTCGTGTCGTCGTTGAGCAGGCCGACCGGCGCGGAACTCCGGCTCGAAGTCCGCATCGAGCTCCTCTCGCCACTCGCGCCGGAGCCCACCGGTCGACGTCGCCGTCACCGGGGTT
This sequence comes from uncultured Actinomycetes bacterium, assembly GCA_963832225.1. Lineage (GTDB taxonomy): Bacteria > Actinomycetota > UBA4738 > UBA4738 > HRBIN12 > JALYMB01. The sequence continues at coordinate 191,822 of CAWHTI010000014.1, read as the reverse complement.
GAGGTGCCCGCCGACCCCGATCGACCAGCGATCGTGGAGCCGCGCGTCGCCGCCCGCACGCGTCCGTCGCATGAGGAACTAGCGGTCGCCGTCGCGGAGCACGAGGTACGGGATGACCTGCTTGAACGCCGGGTCCTCGCTCCATCCGGGCCGGGGCTGGAACGTCCGTGCCGGGCGATGACCTCGAGGACTCCGGTCATCGCCCGTCGCCGGAGCCCGTGCCAGCCGTCCGCCCGGGATGACCACCGCCCGCGGGACCACCAGGACCAGCTCCTCGGTTACGACGCGGGTCATCGTCGGCTCCGTCGATGCGCGTCGCGGGCCGCCGCGAACCGGCGCCCCGAGCGACGGCCGCGTCCGGGCGCCGGCGCGTCGAGGAACGCCAGCCACTCGTCGAGCCGGTCCCGCGTACGCGAGGCAGGCGCGACCAGCGCGTCGCGTTCGTGACGGCGATCCCCGCGGCCATCGCGGGGTCGCCCTTGCCAGGCGGGTCATCCCGCTGCCAGCCGCCGGCGGCGAGGCGCAGCGCCGCGTCCGCGCCGGCCGGGGGTCGCACCGTCGACGCCGGTCACCGCCTCGACGAGCGCCACCGACAGCGACGAGCGGCAGGTGGCTGATCGCCGCCACCGCGCGATCGTGCGTCGCGGATCGAGGCGGATGCGACGCGCGCCGGCGGCGGTCGCCAGGCGCTCCACGACGCGTCGGTCGGCGCCACCGTGGCCTCGGTCGATGATCCACGGCCGGTCCACGGAACAGGTCCGCGTCCGCCGCGTCGAAGCCGCGTGGCCTCCAGCCCGCCATCGGGTGCCCGCCCACGAACGGCAGGTCGCGCGGCGCATGCGCCGCCTGCGCGATCGCCCGCTTCGTGCGACGCGACGTCGGTCACGGTCGCGCCCGGCGCGAGCGCCGCGCGAACCGTCCGCGCGAGCCAGCCGACGAGCTCAGGCAGTCGCAGCGGCGGGGCGGCGAGGATCACGAGCTCGGCGCCCTCCATGGCCTCCTCGCGGGCTCGCCGCGACCGCGATCGAGGCACCCGTCGGCGAGGGCGGCAGCCGGCCCTCGCCGGACGGGCTACCAGGCGACCACGTGCCAGTCCGGCCTCCCTGACCGGGTCGCACAGCGCGATCGAGCCGGCGATGAGCCCGAGCCCGAGGAAGGCGACCCGCATCGCCGATCATCGCACCCGTCCCGATCGATCGCGGCGCCGGGATGCCGGCGCCGGTGCGCGGTACACCCCTGATACTCGCACGTGCACGATGCTAGAACTCCACCGGTCCGTGACCGCGCGGCAGCCTGTCCAGCGATGTCGCGCCTCGGGAGGGCCCGCAGCGTGCAGCCGGAGCGCGTCGTCGATCGGTCGAGTACCGCGTCCCGAACCCCGAGCGCCAAGCCGATCCGGGTCCTCCTCGTCGACGACCACCAGCTCCTGACCGAGGTCGCTGTCGAAGATCCTCGCCCTGGAGCCGGACATCGCGGTCGTCGGCGTCGCCGGGACCGTCGCGGACGCCAAGGCCATGGCGCGCGACCGCCTGGACGTCGTGCTCATGGATTACCGCCTGCCCGACGGCACCGGCGCCGAGGCGACCCGGGCGATCAAGGCGCGCTGGCCGGGTGCCCGGATCGTGATGCTCACCGCGCTCAACGACGACGAGACCATGCTCGAGTCCATCCAGGCCGGCGCCGACGGCTACCTGACCAAGGATCGCGCGGTCGAGGACGTCGTCAGCGCGGTCCGCGCCGCGAACGCGGGCGAGACGCTGCTGCCGCGTTCGGTGATCGTCGGCATCGCCCAGCGCGTCGCCGCGGCGCGCGACCGCGCGCAGGACGCGCAAGCAGATCGAGCCGCTCACCCCGCGCGAGCTGGACGTCCTGCGCGCGCTGACCGAGGGGCTCTCGACCCCCGAGATCTGCGACCGGCTGTTCATCGCCCCGAACACGCTCCGGACCCACGTCCAGAACATCATGGGCAAGCTCCGGGTCCACTCGAAGCTGGAGGCCGTCGCGTTCGCCCTCCGGCATCGGCTCGTCGAGCCGCCGAAGGCTGGACGACGCGCTCTACTGAGCCCGCCGGAGCGGCGCGCCGACCGACGGTCGGCCTCAGTCCGCCCAGCCGCCGCTGGTCCCCGTCCGCGGCGCACCGGGCGGTCGCTGCGCCGCCGCCGCTGCTGGCGGCGCTCCTCGACGCCGTCGCTCGCCGTCCGTCGCCGGCGGCCCGGGGTCGTCCGAGCGGGTTCTGGCGCCGGAGCGCCGCGCGTCGCTCGGCTTCGCGTCGCTCGGGGTTCAGGAACGCGCCGCAGCGCGGGCAGCGGCGCTCCTCGGCGAACAGCGACTCGAGCGGCGCGACCGTGTAGATCTGACGGCCGCAGGACCAGCAGGCGAGTCGAGGCATGGGTGGACATCCTACGTCGTACGCGCCGCGGACCGCCGGCGACACGTCCGCGCGGCCATCCCCGAGGGTCACCCCCAAGATTACGGCGCTTGGGTGATGCCCGCGCGCACCGGGCGGCGATGATGCGTCCGGTCCACGTCACGTGGCCGACCGACCACTCGGGCAGGTGGTCGTCGGGTGGGTCGCTCCGAGTCGGAGCGGCCCACCACCGTTTTCCGGAGCGCCGCCGCCACGCTCGTGCGGGTTCGAGCCAGCCCGCCGGCCGCGTACGGCGTGACCGCCGGCCACCCCGCTTCGTCTTGGGCTTGTCGTCCTGCCGCGGCTTGTCGCGCTGGTCGGTCGACGTGGCTTGGCGACGAGGCCTTGGGCTTCGCCGGCTCCTTGGCCTTGGCCTTCGGCTTCGTCTCGGCCTTCGTCCTTGGCCTTCGCCTGCTCCTTGGGCTTGGCGATCTCCTGGGCTTGGCCTTCGTTGCCGGCCTGACCTCGTCCCTGGCCTGTCGCGGCCTTCGACCCGTCCTGCGCGGGCTTGCGCGGCTCCGCTCGGACTTGGGGCCGCACGGCCGCTCCGGGTCCGGGTCCTTCGCATGGCCGGGCGGCGCGTCGACCAGCGACGGGCACGGCGGCTTCACCTTCGTGGGGTGGTGCCCGGCGGGATCGACGGCCGCGGACGCGTCGGTGGGCGGCCGGTGGCGCCGGAGTGACCGGGGGTTCCGAGGTGGGCCGCCGGTGGTTCAGTCGGCGCCGGCGGTCGGTGCCGGTGGCTCGGTCGCGGGTCGCTTCGGCAGCGGGTGCCTGCGGCTCGCCGGCAGGCCCGGCCCCGCCGCCACGACCGTGGGTTCCGCGACTCGGCGTGGGCGACGGGGCCGGCGTCGACGGCGGAGCCGAGGGTGGCGGCGTCGAGGAGGTGCTTCGGACCCGGGCGGGACCGAGGCGGGCGGTTGCGTCGGAACCGGGGTCGGCGATGCCTCCGGCCACCAGCGGGGCGGCGGTGCGACCGGCGAGGCCGCGGACGTCGGGAGTCGGGCGTGCGGCCGACTGATCCACCGGCGGCGGGATCGTGGGGCCGAGCGCGAGGGCCAGGACGACCAGTCCGAGATTGACGCCGCCCAGCGCAACGCACGAGCCGGTGGCGGTGCGTCGGCGACAGAGCGGCACCTCCCCGGGTCACGTCTTCCCCTGGACGTCGGGAACCAGCCTACCAGCGACGTCGCCGGCTTGCCGCCGCGCGCCCGGGACCGTCCCGTCAGCCGGTCAATGCGGCCTCCGCCAATCGGCTGTAGCGGGCCGGGCCGCGCGCCCGAGGTGGCTCCGGAACAGCACGATCCGTTCGGCCCCGAACCGGGCCGGACTTCGTGCCGCGCCGCGTCGACCAGTGCGCGGGCCGCCGCAGTGGCCGCGGCGTCGTACGGCGCGGCGTCGGTGCGCGCGACGCGTCAGGTGCGGCGCGGAACGGCCGTGTCGGGACGGGCCAGCCCGCCGCCTCCAGCGGTCGGTCGAGCGCGCCGGCCAGCGCCGTGGAGCTCGGCGCGCCCTCCCCGATCCCCAGCCACAGCACCCGGGGCCGCGTGAGCGGACGGGAACGCGCCCGCACCCTGCCGAGCACCACGTCGAACGGCGGCGTCGCCGCCGGCGACGTGCTCGAGCGCGCCGCGCGACCGGGCGCGACCGCTCGGCCGGCGCCGGCGCCGAGGAACCGGATCGTGAGGTGGAGACCCTCCGCCTGGACCCAGCGGATGCCGCGAACGCGTCGCCCCGCGGTCCCGACCGCGCGATCGATCTCGCGCCGTCCACGGCCGCGACGGCGGCTCCGGCAGCGGCACGGCGAGGAACAGGCGGAGGCCCACCGGCGCGCCGCCCGGCGGGGTCAGCGACGCGTGCGCCGGCTCGGCCTGCTCGGCGATCCATCGCTCGCGGTCGGCTCTGGAGCACCTCGAGCGCGGCGTCGCGGTCGCGCCAGCCCACGACCTCGGTCTCCTTGTACTCGAGCAGCTTGTACGTCTGGAAGAAGTGCTCGATCTCCACGAGCCGGTGCGGCCGGACCTGCTCGAGCCGCGTGATGTGCTGCTGGTGCGCGTCGCCCAGGGCGACGCACAGGACCTTGAAGTCGAAGCCCTTCTCGTCGCGCATCTCCAGGCCCGCCGATCGGCCGGGCCCAGACGTGGCAGCCGGTGAACGTGGGCTCGTCGATGACCAGCAGCGCGTCGGTGTGGTCGCCGTCACCGGCCCGCGTGCGCGTGATGAAGCCGTAGTCGAAGTTGTAGTAGACGGCCGACGAGAGGACCCGGTCGAGCCGGAACACCCCGGCGTCTTCGTCGTACTCGTACTTGTTGCGCGAGCCGCGCGGGATCTCCACGACCACCTCGATCGTGTCCGGGTACGCCGGCGGCTCGCTGGTCACGCCGCGACTCTAGCGCGGCCGGGCGATCGGCGACGCGGGCTCAGCCGGTCGCGCGGTCGGGTGTCTGGCGCAGCGTGGCGACGAGGCCGACGAGTGCCCCCGTGACAGCGGCAACCACCAGGAAGCCACCAAGCAGGTGCGCCGACCACCGGATCGCGCCGCCCAGCTGAACGAGCTCGAGCCCGAACAACACGAACGGCCCGAGCGCGGCGATCGCGACCAGCCCACGGTCGTCACCCAGTCGCCGTCGGATGGCGCCGGAAACGACGTCCAGGGCCGCCGCCGCAACCACGACGGTCACGGCCAGCTCGCCACGGTCGTGGAGGATAGTCAAGGGCGCCACCGCCAGGATGACGAGCAGCGCGATCGCCCCGGGCCGAGGCGACGGCCACACGCGGTGGAGCGTCACGAGGCGCGCCGGCCAGACAGTGCCGACTGCACGGCGACGGCGCGCGATCCCGAGGTTGGGGATCGACCAGTACTGGTCGGGCGCCCGCCCCACCGGGAAGAGCGGCCAGGGGTCGACCAGCGGGTGCACGAGGTGCGTCGCGAACCCGACGAGGCCGGCGATGGCCGCGATCCCGAGCACCGCCGGCAGCTTGGCCGACCAGCTGCTCGCGGCTGCCCGACGGACCGCGGCGCGGATCGGGCCCAGCGCGACCAGACCGGCGGCGACGCCCAGCACGAGGTGGGTGGGACTCACGAGTGCCTCCGCGTCCGCCTCCATGCCGAATAGCGACGTGCCAGAGCTCCGGCCGGCCGACCGCGAGGATACAGCCCCGCGCCGAGGTAGGTGACGCCGTGACCGGCCGGGGATCGCCCGGCCGGATCGACCGGCCGTCCCAGCCGGCGGAGCCACGCGCCCCAGCAGGCCATCAAGGTGCCGCGTACGTGCCGTACAGCAGCCGTGCCACGGTGTCAGCAACGTCTCGAGGCTCTCGGGCCGGTGGACATGCGCCCAGCCGTCGACAACGGCGCCCACAACAGCAGGACGCTGAGGGACGCGACCGCGAGCGAGAAGCGGTCGACGGCGAGGCCCGCCGGGCGGTCTGCCGGCCGGTCCGGACCGCCGCCGCCCGGGCGATCGTCAAGGCGAGCGGCACGAGCGAGGATCGGCAGCGACGACGACATCGGTGGGATCGGCCACGAAGACCACCGGGACCGGACCGTCGACCGGCGTCCCGCCCTGGACGGCGGCACCGACCGCCCGGAACGGCCACTGCAGGAGCCCGAGACCCGCGCGATACGCCTCGGCGCCCCACGGCGTGAGCTTCATCGCGGCGAACGCCACGCCGATAGCGCCGACCACGATCGCGGCGGCGCGCCCGCCGAGCACAGGCGCAGCGCGGCGGATCACCGCACCGGACGACCTCGGCCACCGCGAGCACGAGCATCGGCAGCACGACCAGCCCTGCGAGGTCCGAAAGCTTCCCGGTCAGCGGGCCGGGCATCGCGGCCTTCAGCACGTGGTCGTTCACCAGCAGCAGCCCGATCGCCGCGAGCGGGATCGGGTGGAGCAGCCCATCCCCTGCGCGGGCTCGCGCGACCGCCTCCTCGCGCGTGATCGGCCGGTCGACGATCAGGGCGTCGTCCGTCATCAGTTCGCGACCCTGGGCGCGAGGTCGAGCTTGACGGTCGCGCCCTCCGGCATCGCGTCGCCGTCGGCAGAGAGGAACTCGGCATCGAGACGGAACGCGACGTCCCGGGACGCAGTGGTCCGCTCGGGATGCACGTGCACCCGGATCGCGACGTCGCACGACCGACCTGACATGCACGAGACCGGCACGAACTCGCTGGTCGAGACCATGGGCGCCCCGGCGTCCGCGTGAATCGAGGTCTCGCCCACGCCGAACTCCACGCGCGAGCCGTCACCGGCCTCGCCGGGCGCCACCCCCGTGAGGGTCACCCTGGCGAACCCCTCGAAGCGCCCACGATCCGGAACAGTTCCGAGATCGAGCGTGGCGGTGAGGATCTCGAGGATGCGCTCGCCGCCCTCGAGATGCCGGGCGACCTCGGTGCCGGCGGTGAGCCGCGGCAGCTCGGTGGTGACGTCCAGCCGGTCGCCGGAGATCAGCGTCAGCGGATCGGCGGCGTCTGCCGCGATCGCCCAGGCGAGCACCTGGACGTCCATGGGAGCCGGGATGACGGGGTTGCCACCCATCCAGAGCAGCTCGACGTCGAACGTGCGCTCGCACGCCGGTTGGCAGGACAGCCCCAGGAACGTCACGTCCGGGTTGTTGCCATTGGGCGTCCCGCCGATGTCGCCGGTGATCCCGACGGCCACCTCGGGATCGAGGCCCTGGCGGTCCCCGCCGGTCGGCGTGAGGAGCAGCAGTCCCGAGGACAGCGGCACGTCGGGGTCGCTGGGTGGCATCGCGACCGGAACGAGCGACGGACGAGCGCGAGACCGGCGCCCATCGTGAGCGATTTGCGCTCGGTCGCCAGGAACGTCACCCGCTCGGCGGCGATGCGGACGGGCTGGGCGGCAGTGAGCTCCAGCGTCGCGCCCGCGGGCGGCTTCTCCCCGGGGAAGTGACTCCCGGCGTCGATCGTCCACGTCACCGTCGACGGGGCGGCCGTGGGGTCGGCGAGGATGGCGACCAGCGTGTAGTGCGCCACGCACGGGCCCTCGCGGGCGCACGCCACGTCGCGCTCGTTGGCGAACTGCGGCACTCCTGCCGTGTTGGACCGGTCAGTCCGCCCCTCCTCGTCCAGCAGCCGCACGACGACCGGTGGCCAGCCGCGCGGTTCCGGCCCCTTTGCGAACAGCTCCTCGGTGAAGACCGTCCGGGTCGGCGCCGGCCCGGCGATCTCGACGGCGATGTCGACGACGACGATCGGCGACTCCGCGGTGAGCTCCAGCTGGCCGGCGAGGTCGTCGGTGACCGCGGGAGGCGGTGTCGGCGGTGCGCCGGTCGCGAGCACGGACGCGCCCGCGACGAGGATGCTGAGCACGGTGGCGGCACGTCGACCGGGCATCAGTTCCCGTACCTCGGCGCCAGCTCGAGATCCACCGCCGTCCCGTCCGGCACCACGGTGCCATCGAGGGCGATGACCTCGACCTCGAGATGGACGTCGAAGTCGAGCGGTGCATCTGCGCCCCGCGGATTTAGGAACACCTCGAACGAGAGCTCGCATCGCTGACGCCCCACACACGAGAACGGCGCGATGGCGCTCGTGGCGAGCATCGGCGACCCGCCAGCCGCCTCGGCGTTCTGGCGGGCGAACGGGTCGACCCCCACGCTGTACGAGACCGTGGTGCCGCTCCCCACGGCCCCCGGGGCAGTGCCGCTGAGCGTGACACGGGCGAGCCCTTCGAACCGGGTGTCGGCATCTCGTTGGCCGACGTCGAGCGTCGCCGTCAGAATCTCGTTCACGCGCTCCTCGACCCCGATCCGACGCGCGATGTGGGTCGCGGCCGTCAGACGCGGAGTCTCCGGCGTGACGTCGACCGTGCCGGCCGATCGGATCTCCGGCTCAATGCCCTGGTCCTCGGGCACGGCCCAGGCGACAGCACCTGCAGACACCACCAGTTTGTACGAAGTTGAGCATAAGTGGTAGCGTTGTAATACCAATTCCTTCCTTTTTTTAGCATTGGAAAGTAAAACAGGGCGCTTTTCGTAGGAGTATCTATCCAAACGGCACTATCGGAAAGATCTCTGCTCCAATATCCTATCCCGTTTTGCACTCGAACCCCCGTAGTCACCCCAGTAGTCAGTATCTGAACGATAGGGTGGATGAGGATTTGCGTAGCCCTCTCCCGTATAAGGATAGCCAAGAATTGTTTTAAAATTTAAAGAAGAGAGTTCAGGATTGGTGGAGAGAACGGGCGGATCAAATGCAGTCAGAGTGGGGCCTTGACTGTTGTAAGCCACATTTCCAGATTCCTGCGTTCCGCAGCCTGCTCCTAACCTTTTACCGCCCAGGTATGCCGAAGCAAACCAGGATGGAATGCTTGTTACACATTGGCCGGTAAACCCCGGTCCGAGGGTCCCAGTAAATCTCCAAGGGCCAGTCGAGCTCACAACTCCGGTTATATCATTAATAGTGCTATAACCTATTGAGGCATTATCTCTTCCAATAGTACCTGCATTGTATACATCTACAAAACTCCAATATAGGCGAGCATCTAATGGATCCCAATAAAGATTTTTGAAATATATATTGGACGTACCGGAATCAAGAATGGCTTTGCCACCACCTGCGATATTTGACCTTTCGCCAATGTGACTTTGGGATATGGGGCGTTCATGGACGGAGTCGGAACATTATATTCGTAAATATTAGATGGACTCCATAATTTAGTAAAGCCGCGCGTTTGCCCGTTAACTGTGCGGATAGCTATACCCTTCTGATAAGCGTCAAAGGGTACCTCGAAAGATCCAATGTATTTAAAATCATTCTGGGTAAATAGTGGCTTCGCCGCATGTGCTTGTGGTGTGGAAAAACTTACGCCCGGATTATATGTTAGATTTATTTCCCCGACTAGAAATGAGGTTACAAAAAAAGCTACAGCTAAAAAGGTTCCCCAATGCACGTGCTTATGTTGGGGATTATTATGCCAATTCGCATACCAGTCAGATTGGTTCATTTACGCTTTTATTATACCACCTACTCAATAGTCAAAGTGTTAATAACCACAGGCGTTGTAGGGCGGTCGCGCTCATCCGTAGGGCTATTTTGTATAGATTCTACAACCTCCATTCCCTCTATCACTTTTCCAAAAACCGTATGTTTATCGTCCAAAAAGTTGTTATTTGCTGTATTAATAAAGAATTGGCTGCCATTGGTATTCGGGCCAGCGTTTGCCATCGAGATAGTCCCTCGGTCATTCCTATTATTAGAGCTTATTTCATCAGGGAATGTATAGCCTGGCCCTCCTGACCCCCAGGCTGCCACCTTGGAATCATCGCGACTTAAAGGGTCACCCCCTTGAATCATGAAGTCCTGCATTACCGATGAAATTTGGTGTCGTTATAAAAGCCATTTTTTGCGAGCTTTACGAAATTCCCTACTGTTACAGGCGCCTCCTCTTCAAAAAATTCTATTTTAATATCACCTTTATTTGTATGGAATGTTGCGGTCATTGATTTTTGTGTTTCACCATTAGTTTCTAAAATTTTCTTCGGATTTTCCATCTTTAGTAAAATACCAGATACCCAAAACCAAAACTAAAATTATAATAACATATTTTGTCATAATAAGTATTATACCAGATGACAAAAATTAAAAAATATATATAATAAAAATATGGAATCAGCACCTTCGCAAAAACCGGCCGCGGAACAAGCCCGTTGCCAGTATTGTGGCCAAGATAGGGTGGGCGAGATAAAAGCCGACCCGTACCGTTGTGGCGGTTGTCGCCAACTACGCTGGCCATACCCAGGACCCATACAGGATCCTAAATCAGATACCGGGCGCAAAGAATAAAACCTTGCGTCCGTTTCGTCCTTTAATCCTCTTTTTTGTAAAAGTGTGCGATGAGTACTATTGTAATGAGTGCAACGAAGCTGGTGAGAGCAAGCATTGGAATAGAAATGTACCCTCCGAATTCACTAACCAGCTGCTGGTAGCAAGAAATTCCCGAAGCGTCGCAAGGTAGGCTCGCGGCTTCCGGGTTAAAGTAGTAGACAAAATTTTGATACGCAGAAATCGCAGCCCCCACTAAAAGCATCGGCAGTACATATTTAACAATTTTGCGATCCTTGGTCCAAATAGCCGCACCAAAAATAAATGGTATAGGGAAAGTAAATATCCTCTGATACCAACATAGGTAGCAAGGTGCAAAGTCTACTACTTCAGAGTAAATTAAGGAGAATAACGAAGCAGCCAACGACACTAAAAACCCTAATTTAAGGTAGTGTTTATCAATGAGTGCAAGATAAGAATTCTTTTTAGGTCCAATAAATAGAAGTGCGAAGGACAACTCATAATACCTGGAGCACTATTGCTCCCAGGCCAAGAAAGATATTGAAGTAGTGTATGGTCTCAAAGCTCATTGTGTAGATAAATTATTCCGCAATACCCGGCACCTCATCTCCTTCCTCTGGGACAGTTCCACTAGCAGCGCCAGTATCAACAGGAGCTTCTACCTCCACATTGGTAGGAAGTGTGCAGCTTGTTTTTTGTGCAAGTGTAGCGAGCTCTTGAGTCCCGGAAAGTCTAGAGCCGTCAGTAATTTCCTAAGTCGGGTAGCCAGCAAGAATCCCTGGCAAACAGGCAGTTGCCCACGTCCGTTCGGAGTTGAGCACTCTACATAAGGTAAAAGTTTTGCCGAGGAACCAAATGCTCTTTTTTGATTGGTGCAATTTGGGCACCAGAAAGCTCCGTAAAATATTGCGCCCTTATCCTTAAGGCAGGTTACAAATTCATCGTAAATTCCATCAGCAGGAGCTTGAATGTCCGCCTCCACGCATAAGTGCCGTGGCAATAACTCCTACAATCAAAATTACTATTACCCCAACAAATATTTTTACTTGGCTCATTTAAGTTAGTTCTATTATTACTTAACTACTAGCGTACCTTTCATGCCCATTGCGCGGTGACTTCCAACTGAACAGTAATATTCGAAGGAACCCGTTTTGTCAGCTGTAAATTCCAAAACTTCAGTAGCTGGAGCACTCGCTTGTTTAGCCGCTACGCCATAAGCATCAATCTTAAAATCATGAAAGCCTTCAGTGTTCATGAAAGTTATCTTAACTTTATCACCCTTATTAACTGTGATAGTAGAAGGCGAGAAGGCGAAGTTCGTGCCAGTTACTGTAAATTCTTTGACTCCCGTGCTTACGCTTCCGTCCACGTTTACGTTAACCCCATTTGGTGTGGGTGCAGGGGCCGGAACATTTTAAGATTCAACATCTTCATCTTCGGAGCTTCAACTTGGTCGCGGCCCATCATAAACACCACGCCCAAAACTATGCGATTAGATAAGCTGACGCACCTTCTCAGTGTGCGGGCGACCGGCGAGGTGTTGCGCCGGCGGCGGGAGGTGGCTCGGAGATGCTGGATGGCAGCGGCCGGGTCGAGGCCGCTCGCTAGGGGCAGCACCTCTTTGTCGATCTCGTGACGCGCATCCGGCCCGGAATGCCTGCGGCCAGATCCGGCCGGATACTCGTCACGACGCCGCTTGAGCCGCGGTCAGGATCGTCGGTGCCGCGAAAGATCCACGGTAGCAACCACAACAGACAGGAGTGTGTCGATGTCCACATCCGGATCCAGTCGTGCAGAATCGCTTGAAAGTGATGTTCTTGCCTATTTCTCGCGGGCCAGGCAGGTGAAGGTCTTTGAGACGACGACTCTTGAACGCTGCGTCGAGCTCCTCAAGAGGAACACGCACGACATCGAGCAGACGTTGGGCGTGAAGATCGAAGTCCCGGAAAAGAGAGCGAAGGTAACGCCCAGGGGTTACAAGGAGTTGAACGAAGACGGGGCGTGGCTTGGCGCATCCGTAGGCCTCGGGCCGTTCGGAGGCTTCAGCGCCGGGCTCAGCTGGTGGGATGCGAACGATAGCAACAGAACCGTCGCAACGGCCTTCTGCTCGATGGAGCTCAATCATGACGAGCAGTTCGAGTGGCTGTGGCCAGAAGCCGAAAAGGCCTTCGGGACTCTTTCAGGGGTAACTACGGATTCGGATTCGAACAAGGCAGAAGTTCATCTTTGGCGCGAGATCGGCGCCGACAACGCCCAAGCCTGGGAGGATCTGGTTCAGATGGGCATCACAGACTGGGTCAATCTGTGGCGGACGCTGGACCTGGGTAAACTGCGCACGCTCAAAACGACCTGAGGAGGTTGTGCCTCCATTTGATTGGCGAAGGGAGCTGAAGCATTCTTCGGAGACGTTGACCACCACTTGCGGGCCGTCGTGACGCGCAGATAACACGCGGAGGAGTCCGGGCGTCGTCGGAGACTCGGTCGTGCTGAGCTACGCAGCAGCCGGCAGGCTTGCTGGCATCGGAAGGCTCGGGAAGGGAAGGATGAATGGCTCTGATCGTGGCGAGTCGAGCAAGCTGGTGCTGGTGAGGGCATCCGCGTGTCGGAGCGTCTGACAGCGCCCGGGACGGTAGGATCATCGTGCGCCTCGGTCGTCCGCGCGGGTACCAAGCACCTCACGGATCGCCTGCACCAGGACATCCGCTTTGTCTGTCCAGGTTGCGGCGGGGATGGAAGGATAGAAAGCGTCGGGCACTTCCAGGCCCCGGGATCGTAGTCGATCGAGGAAGTTGTCCCGGAACCGTGACGCCAGTTCTCCGGCATCTTCCTGCTCGTGCCATTTGCGGTTGAGCTGCAGCTCGCCGTTCATCCGGAGCGTGAAGAACGACTTGGTGCTCGCTCCGGAGAACTTCGGGCTGAACGACCCCGTCCTGCCGCGACCCCAGCCCATGTCCTGCGCCGTCTCCTCCGAGGCCTGGAGGACCTGCTCGACGGCGAGCGCGCGATCCGCTGGCAACTGTCGGCGAGCCTCTTCCAGGAAAGTCGAGCGATCCCAGCTTCGCGCGGGTTGAGCGGTGCCCTTCTTGACCAGCGCCTCGGCGGTCTGTCCGAGTACTCTGGGCACCAAGGTCTTCAGGCCCTGTCCGACGTACTGGCGGATCTCGATTGCCAGGACCTCCGCTGGGTCCATCTGAACATTCAGGAACTCGACGACGCGTCGGAGTTCCGTCGGGATAAGGTCTGCTACAAACACCAGGCGGACCCGGCCCGCCTGGAGGTTCGTCTTGGCCTTCTGCCAGAAGTCTTCAATGCCTTCCTCCCCGATGCCGAGAGTGTCTTGAAGAATCCGGGTCGGCTCCTGCTTCTCGGCCTCGCATCGAGCGGTGAACCGAGCGCGGATCACTTCCACCGGCCAGTAGACGACGGCATTGGCTGCGTAGTCCAGCAGCTGCCCCACGACCTCTCGACGGAGGCGGGTGTCGCTGCTTCGCTTGACCTCTACCATGGTCGGGACGGCGTCCTGGTCAAGGAACAGGTGATCCAACGACCAGCGTGTGGCGCCGGCGTCCTCATCCGGGACGGCCATCTCGCGCGAGATCAATAGCCAACGCCGAGGCACCGTGCTGTCCATCTGGTCTCCGGCAAGAAGAGCCGGATATCTGGCCAGGAGTCCCTGGAGAAGATCCTCGGAGCCGTATGCCTCTTCCGTCATCTCGACGAGGTTCCCGGCTTCCTGAATGAGATAGACGCCACCTCTTGTGACCATGGGCTCACCATTCTCTGTGGGTGTGGAGGTTCGGCTGTAGTGAGAGGGCTGATGCGTTGCCCTGACGACCATGGCGTTCTGCCCGCACGTCATGCGTCGAGCCAGTGAATGCGGTCCTCGGCCGTGAAGAGGAGTCCGCACCGAGTCTGCCGGCCGGCCGCACCCCCGCTCTCTGTGAGCATGGCTCCATATAGGAGGACCTGGGAGGCATATGCCGGGTAGGCGTGCTCGACGGGCCCTGCCGGCGGCGCGTCGGTCTTGAAGTCGATGACATGCAAGCGCCCCTCGACCGCGCCGACCAGATCGATGTAACCGCTGAGTAGTTGACCGCCGGGCCGGACCCCGGCGACCGGATACTCGACCTGAAGATGTGGTCCGATGGGGCGCAGGAGGCCCTCCGCACCGAGCGCTGTGAGGGCGCGCGAGACATCGGCGACGGCCTCGTTCAGATGCTCGGTGAGGCCCGTGCGCTGAGCGGCGCGCTGGATCGCCACCTCGGCCGAGATGCTGCGATCGTGCAGCAGTATACCGATCGCTAAATGAACGGTCCCGCCGAATAGGCTGCCGAACCGACCCTCGCGAGACTTCCGGGGCAGGGGCTCAGGAGCGTCCGACTCTTCGGCGGGCGGTTGGACATGCGCCTCGCCCGAGACGCTCGCCGGTCGGAAGCGGGGCGTGGCCGCTTCGGCCGCGGCGGCAGTCCAGCGCTCGCCGACCTCCCGCTCGATCCTAGCCCCGTCAGCGCGGTCCGGCTGCGGCGGCGCCTGCACAGCCCGCGCCCAGGCGGGCTCGGTACCGGCATGATAGATGACCAGCTCGCGGACGAGGGCCGGGTCAGCGTCGGCGAGGAGGGTGCCGCAGACCATCTTGCTCGAGTCGGGGGTGCCCGCCCTGGGCAGCACCAGCAGGTCGCGCGCGCGCGTCGCCGCCACGTACACGACGCGCCGCCGCTCCGCGTCGAGGTAGGCCTTCTCGGTGTCGCTTGAGCCGGAGGCCGGCCGGCTCCTCCCACTCGAGCCCGTCCAGGTTCATCACCCAGCCGCGTCCGTCGCGCTCCATGCGCCAGGCACCGCGGTCGATGCGCGTGTCCCACTGCGCCTTGCCGTCCCAGAAGACGACCACCGGGAACTCGAGGCCCTTGGCCTGATGGACGGTGAGGACCTGAACGGCGTCGGTCCCGACGGGGTGGGGCGGGTCGAGCTGGACGGGCTCGTCACCCAATCGCGCATCCGGGCCGTGGCGGCGTCGTAGTCGAGCCCCTCGCCGGCGGCGGTCTGCTCGAGGAGCAGGCACAGCTCGCGCAGACGCGCGAGCCGCTGCGTGCCGTTCGGGCCGAGCGCGACGGCGCGGGCGAAGGCGGTGCGGTCGAGCAGGTCGCGCGCGGTCGCGCCCGGCGGCGCGCGCGAAGCGCTGCTGCCGAAGCTCGCGGACGAGGTCGCGGGCTTCCCGGGCCCGGCGCACTGCCTCGTCGTCCGCGTCTCGGCCGTCCGCCGGCGCCGCTCTGCTCGCGCGAGGAGGTCGCGCCGGATCCACGGCGAAGAACGGCGGCCGGAGCAGCGCCGCCTCGGCGACGCCGTCGTCGCGATCGGCGATGGCCCGGAGCCCGAGCAGGAACTGCCGGTGGAGCGGGTCCTGGAGGAAGAGCGTGCCGCCGCGGGAGGCGTACGGAATGCCCTCCGCGTCGAGCCACGGGAAGAGAAGGGGAAGGTTCCACGTCGAGACCGCCAGGACGGCGATGTCGCCGTAGCGCACCGCGGCGCGGCTGCCCGTCGAGCGGGTCGTGGATCTGCGCACGTCGCTCGCCGTGACGAGCCACCGGAGGTAGCGGGCGAGCGCGCTGGCCCTCGAGCGCGCCGGTACTCGTCGACCTTGTGCTTGGCGCGCGTCGGCGAAATCGAAGGGCAGGACGTGGACGGCCGGCGACGGCCGGACCCGTCGCGGCCCGGCGTCGAGCGGCTGCTGGAAGACCCGGCCGGTCGCGGGATCGAACGGCCGCCGTCCGGCGAGCTGGCCGAGCATCCGGTCGAAGCGGTCGTTGAGCCACTCGATCAGCGGCGGCACGCTCCGGAAGTTGGCCGACGAGCCGTCACCTCGAGCGCGGTCTGCCGGCGACGACGACCTGCGGACGCGGTCGTACATCGCGACGTCCGCCCGCCGGAAGCGATAGATCGACTGCTTGGGGTCGCCGACGACCGTGAGCGCGCCCGCGCGCGAGCTCGCACGTCCTCCCAGCGCGGCGGCCACCGGCGTCGCGCTCGCAGAGGAAGAGGACGATCTCCGCCTGAAGCGGGTCCGTGTCCTGGAACTCGTCCACGAAGACGTGGTCGAACATCTCCTGGAACTCGCCGCGCACGGCGCGGTCGCTGACGCAGGAGGTCGCGCAGCTTGACGAGCAGATCGAGCTGGTCGAGCGGCCGGTGCCGGGCCTTGACCTTCTCGTAGAGGGCGACGACGACAGGGAAGAGGCGGACGAGCCGGGTCGCCATCCAGCGGTCGAGCGGGCCCGGAGATCCTCGTGCAGAGGGGTCGGCCGTCGCTCGCTCCCTTCCGTAGAACGTCTTCCAGATGTCCCAGGCGACGCCGTCGCCGTCGAAGGTGGTCGCCCTTCTTGGCGTCGCGCGGCTTGCGGTCGAGCTGCGGCCAGAGCGTCGCGAAGACATCAGCGGGGATCGGCCGGTCCCGAAGCCGCCGAGCACCGCGGCGGTGCGGCGGATCCAGCACGTGCCGGCCGAGCGACCGGTCACGGGCGCCGCCATCGCTCATGAACTCGTCGGCGGCGGCGCCGAAGGCGGCCGCGTCGAACGCAGCCGGCTCGGCGTCGGGCGGTGGAATGTCGCGCTGGCGGACGAAGCCTGCGACGAGTGCGTCCAGCCCGTGGAAGACCACCCACTCGTCTCCGCGACTCGGCGCGGCAGCCCCGCCGTGAGGGCGAACGAGCGAGCGTCGTCGTGGCCTCGAGCGCGCGCGCGCCGAGCCGGCTGTGCCGGCCAGCTCCGCCCCGAGCGTGCCGCTCTGGACCGCGTGGAGCAGCACGTCGACGGTCTCCCGGATCAGCTCGTCATCGTCCTCGGCGATCTCGTAGGACGGGCTCAGCTCGGCCTCGACCGGGCGCAGCCGCAGGAGCCGGTCGGCGAAGCTGTGGATCGTGCCGACGTAGGCCGTGTCGAGACCGGCCAGCGCCTCTCGAAGCCACCCCGCGCGCTCCGCGCCGACACCGGGGGCAGTCAGTTCGCTCAGCACGCGCTCCCGGATCCTGCAGGCGGAGCTCGCCCGCGGCCTTGCGCGTGAACGTGATGGCGGCCAGGCGTCCGATTGGGATGGCCGGTGCCACCGTCCGCCTCGGCGCGACCATCTCGACTAGTCGGTCTACGAGGATGGTGGTCTTGCCGGTGCCGGCCCCCGCGTCGATCACCACGTTGCGCTGGCGCTCGGCGACAGCGAGATCGCGCTGGGCCTGATCGGGCGGCGACGTGCGAGGTGTGACGTCAGTCATCGACTTTTGCCGCGGGCTGCTTGAGGGCGCTGAAGCGCGCGAGCACCCCGGCGCCGCCGGCCAGCACGCGCCCAGCGCGCTCGTGGACGGCGTCGCCACAGACGGGGCGGAACCGGCAGTACCGGCAGTCATTCGCATCGCTGGTCCGTGGGAAGACGCGAGCCTCGAGCAGATCGGACGCAACGGCGAGCCACTGCCGCGCGGCGGGCTCCAGCGTCCGGTGGAAGTCGTCGCGCCAGCCGCGCTCGTCGGCGCCGCGGTTGATGTAGGTGTAGGCGGCGCCTACTTGCGGCAGGACATGCCATTCGCTGGCGAGATGCGCGGTGACCAGGCCGTACACCGCGAGCTGGATGTCGACCGTGGGGCTCGGGCCCCGCCTCCTTGCCCAGCCGAGGGTGCGCACGGCCGGTTTTGAGGTCGCGGACGAGTGTGTGCGTGCCCTCGACGTCGACGCGATCGATCTGCCCGCGCACGAAGAGCGTTCGACCGCCAACCGGCAACTCGAGCGGGATGGGGCGGCCGAAGGACCGTTCGACGGCAACGAACCGTGTCGACCGGCCGGCGTCCCAGTCGTAGTCGATCAGCTCATGGACATCGCGGCGGAGCCGCTCGCGCTGTTGGCCGACCACGGCCCCGCCTACGAGCGGGTATTGCTGGAGGAAGCGGTCGAAGACGCGCTCCAGTACCTCGTCGGCACGCCCGTGCCAGGCGTCGAGCCTGCCCTCTCGCGCGCAGAAGGCCGTGCCATGGGTCCGGTAAAACTCCTCGGCGACCAGATGGAACAGACCGCCGTAGGCGGGCTGACCGATCTCGCGCTGCGGCGGCGCCACCGCCGGCTCATCGAATCCGAGCAGGTTGCCCAGCAGGAAGAGATGCGGGCACTGGAGGAGCACCTGAAGGGCGGAGGGGGAGATGGGCCGTGCGGCCGTGAGCCCCGGCACGATGACGCTCGCGGCGGCGATGCCGAGGATCCCGTCGAGCGCGCTGGCATCCGCCGCGTTGCGAAGCGTAGCCACGCGGTTCAGGTCGAGCGACGTGATGCCGCGCCAGCGCGGCGGCAGGCCCAGCCCGCCGACCGCCACGGCATCCTGCCAGGCGGTCTCGCCCAGCGGAAAGCGGCGCCGGAAGTCGAGGGCCTCCTGGCGGCCCGGGGCGAAGGCATCGCGCCGAAGGGCGACGGCGTCGGGAATGGGGGGGCCGGGCTGCCCGGTGGCGGCGTTCGGACGGCCGAGGGCCGCGGCCGCCTCCAGCAGCACCGAGGCAGGCTCTCTCAACGAGCGCTCGACATCGAGCCGGGGCACCGACAGGACGATCCGTGCCTCCGTGTTTCGGATCACGGCGTCGAGCGCGTGAAGCGCGGCGATGGCGCGGTCGGCGACGGTGGTCAGCGTGGCCGACCCGCCCTCGGCACCAGGGGCCTTGAGCCCTGCTCGCAGTGAGTCCGGCAGAACGGGATCCTCTCGAGGCAGCGGCGGCAGGTGCCCCTCTGCCAGGCCGATCACGCGCACCGCCCGGAAGGGGAGGCTGGCCGCGTCGCGAACCGTTCCGACGTAGACCGCCGGCTCGCCAAAACGGCCGGCCGTGAGCCGGACGGAGGCAATCACATCCTCGATCATCCGTAGCGCCTCGTCGCCCGCGAGGGTGCCGCATGCCGCATCGACGGAGGCGCCGGCGAGCCGCTCGTCGAGCAGGGCCGGCACACGCGGGCCCTCGCCGGGTTGGAGGAGCCATTCCTCCAGGAAGGTGCGCAGCGCCGGCCAGAGGTCGGCCAGGGGCGCCTGCGCCACCACGAGGCGGGCCACGCCCACCAGCGCCTCGATCGCGGGACGCACGGCCCGGAGGTCGGCGAGCAGCCGTTCGAGGTCCCGCGCTTTCCGGGCGAGCCCGGCCTGCTCCGGGTCGTCGCCAGCTTGGAGCGCCACATCGAGCTGTGCGGCCAGGTGCGGCTCGCGCGCCGCGGCGCGCGCTGCCCACTCGAGGGCGCCGGCGGGATTGGCGGGGTTGCCGCCCACGGCGCCGAGAGACCAGACGAGATCGGTGGCCGCCCCGAGGGCGAGATGTCGACCGTCAGGCGCCACGGTGCGCAAGGCGGGCAACACGTCCGCGAGGGCAGTGCCGCCGAGGTGGGCGCGCAACGCGCGTACGACGGCGAGGGTCCGGGCTCCCGATGCCGTGCCCGTGAGCGGAAGCCCGCCGGCGACGTGGACCGGCAACGGGCCGTCTTGCCACGGCAGGCGCCCGAGGCGGTCGGACACGAGCGCCGCGAGCGGATCCAGTGCAGGCACGAGCACGGCGATGTCCTCGAGGGGAGTGCCGTCTACGACTTCTCGGGCTACCCAGTCAGCTGCAGCCTCGATCTCCGCCTCGACCCCGGAATGTTCCTCGAGGTGCACGGTGCCGTCGGGCCCGTGGCTTCGGGGCCGATCGGGGTCCGCGAGGATGGCCGGCGGTTCGAAGAAGTAGGAGGCCAGGAGATCACGCTCGCTGCCGCTCGACCGCGGCGCGGGCGTGGACCTGAGCGCGGCGGCTGTCCGCCCGAACAGCGCTTCGACGCGCTCGAGGTAGTGCTCGCGCAAGGGCCGCGCAGAGAGGATCCCGAGTGTCGCTTGTGGGATGGCGCGACAGAAGCGCGCCTCCGCGGCGGTCGCGTCGGTGCTGGCTGCGACGAGGACCGCGCCGGGATAAGGCCAGCGATCGCCATCGGCCTCCAGGATCAGCGCGGCCTCCAGATAGATGCGCTGGATCGTCCACGAGGAACCTGCCGACTCGTCCAGCGCGCGCCACACCGAGACGACGTCGCGCACGCGCGCGGCGGCCCCGGCGCTCTCGAGGTCCTCGGGCCGGAGGCCCGCGGCCTCCAGGTCGGCGATGGTCTGCGCGAAGGCCTCGTCCCAGCCCGGCCTCGACGTGAGCAGATCGAGCGGAAAGTGCGCCAGGGACACGGCGCGCAGCACCGCCAGCAGCCGGGCGCGACGCAGCGCCGTCTCGCCGGGGTCAAAGTCGACGGCTGCGGCCTCGAGTACCTCGATGGCCGCCGCAGCCACAGGGACGAACCGAGTTCCCGCGAGCGCGTCTCCGCGGCCGGCCCGGATGAGCTCGCGGCGGAGGGCGTGGGCGATGGACTCCCGCGGTACCAGCGCTGTGCGGCAGGGCAGCGGGCCAACCACCGGGAGCGCCGCGATGGCTGTCGCCCAGTCGCGGGTTGACCAGAAGATTGACGGCGTCACAGGGCTCACGATTGTGAGCGTCCGAGACTTAGTACTCCATTCCATAAGTACGATGACGTATATATTTGCCGAAGTCTCGGATGGGCTGGCATACTCCCGCGTGGGAGGTGCCGATGCCCCGCCACAGCCGGTACGCCATCGAATTGAGCACGAGCGAGCGTGAGGAGCTGGCAGCCAGGACGCGGAAGTATACGTCATCATATCGAAATGTCGTCCGCGCCAAGATCGTCCTGTTTGCGGCCGAGGGGTTGGCCAACGACGTCATCGCGGCGCGGCTGGACACGCCGCGGCAGATCGTCAGCAAGTGGCGCAAGCGCTTCTACCACGCGCGATTACCCGGCCTCGAGGAAGCGCCTCGCGGCGGGCGACCAGCCCGCTTTTCCCCCCAGCGTGGTCGTCGAAGTCAAAGCTCTCGCGTGTGAACTGCCCCACCGGCGCCAGCCGTCGCTCGCGCGCTGGTCGGTGTCGGAACTCCGACGCGAGGTGATGGCGCAAGGCATCGTGGCACAGATCAGTGGGACGACGGTGTGGCGCTGGCTCAGCCAGGATGCGCTGCGCCCGTGGCGCTATCGCAGTTGGATCTTCCCCCGCGATCCGGAGTTTGCGCTCAAGGCGGGCCGGATTCTCGACCTGTATGAACGCCGCTGGCACGGGGTGGCCCTCGGACCCCGGGAGTATGTGCTCTGCGGTGACGAAAAGACCAGCATCCAGGCGCGGCGTCGCCGCCACCGATCGCAACCGCCAGGGCCGGGGCGACCGCGGCGGGTCGAGCACGAGTACGCGCGGGCCGGAGCTTGGGCGTATATGGCGGCCTGGGATGTCCAGCGCGCGCGTGTGTTCGGCCGCTGCGAAGCCCAGACGGGCATCGCGCCGTTCGACCGGCTCGTGGCGCAGGTCATGCGGCAGGAGCCGTATCGCTCGGCTCGACGGGTGTTCTGGATCGTGGACAACGGCTCGTCGCATCGCGGTCACCGGGCTGTCGCCCGGCTGCAGGCGCAGTGGCCGAAACTCGTGCTGGTCCACACCCCCATCCACGCCAGTTGGCTCAATCAGATCGAAATCTATTTCTCCGTCGTCCAACGCAAGGTCCTCACGCCGAACGACTTTGTGTCGCGCGGCGCTGTCCGTGAGCGGCTGCTTCGCTTCCAAGCGCACTACGGCGACGCGGCCAAGCCGTTTCAGTGGACCTTCACGCGCCGTGATCTCACGGCTCTGCTGGCCAAGCTCCGTCGCCGACCCGCGACAGCGGCCGCGTGAATACGTCACCATAATTGCGAATCGGAGTACTTAGGGACGCCATGGGGAGGAGAGGGCGGTCACGAGGACCTGGTGAACCCGTTCATCGTTATTTCTCAGCTGCCGCGCTAGGGCCAGTCGTTCGCGGCACTTGGTACCGCCAAGATCCTGTTGGGGAATCTCCCCGGCCCGGTCCGCCCGGCGATTGGCAGCGAAAGATCCGGCGCTGGCCTAAGCCAATCAGGCCAGAGATGACGTCACGGAAGCCATACTTCGCCCGGAACGCCGCCGTCACCTTGTCCTGGAGCGAGGGGTCCGTGATCTTCTCGGCTCGTAACTGGTACTCTCCTGGTGTACCCTGCAGCTTCAGTTTTCCCTCGCGCTCGACGTTACCGCCCCAGATCGTTCTGCCAGTACGGAGGTAGGCTTGGCCGTCCACCACCACGATCCAGACCGTGGTGGTGCCCGCCGGGCCGCCCTCGTCGGTGCTGATCACCTCGACAGTCTGGAGATCGGCCCACTTGCTCCAGTCGGGCGTCGCAGACTCGGAGCTGCTCGCGACCGCGAGCGCGAATGCCAGTACCACGCAACGTATGAGCGAAGTCGTGATGCATCCCTCCCACTGACGGATCCGAGAGTCTAGTAGCAAAGCTCGCTCGCAGGATGCCATACACGGCGACCGAAGGGGTTCCGTGGGCGGAACCTAGTCAGCGCACGGGCCCGGTTACCCGCGAACCGGAGCAGATGCGCGGACTACGGAAACTTGATGGCCGGCCCGACGATCGAGACGACGAAGGCCCGTCGACTCGCGGCGCCCTGCTGAATCGCGCGAAGGCAGCTGCCTAACCTCGGCGAGGTTGGTCTAGCTGCGTAGATCACCAGGATGGTCGCGGCGTGCCGTCTCAGGTACTGCCGGATCTGCCTCAGGCACCCACTCGCGCTGGGCACCCGCCTCGAGCCCACGTACTTGAGCTCGAGGGAGACGAGGGCGCCGCGCCCGACCGCGATGAACAGATCGGCGCGGCGGTGGTGGCCGGCCCGATCGCGGATATCCACGTGCGGATGCGCTCGCTGGAACGCGTGCCACGCGTGCGGCCACCCGTCATCGTCAGTGGTGTGAAAGTGCGACGAATTGACGTGGCGGGGCACGGCGTCTACGTCACGGATCCCGAGCTCTTTCACGGCCCACCGCGTCGCCCGCGGTCTGAGCAGAGCCTCGACGACGTACTCGTGTCCCTTTCGACCGGGTGGCTCCCTGCGCTTAGCCCGGCGCTCGCGCACCGCGTCCTTCGCGACAGCGACAGAAGCCTGGCTCGGCACGACCCTCGACAACCGGTCAGCGAGGCGTCGAGCCAGCGCCACGGGTCCAACAGTTCGCGGCATGGCGCGGAGCATAGCACGCGGGCGGTTCGGTCTGATCCGAGGCGAACCCCGTCGGAGCACTCGCTCTACCGGCGCGTGCCGATTCGGCTGTTCGGGGGCGGCGCCCTCGACCTGCAACGCAGAGCAGGTCGCGGCCCGGTCAACTACGTCTGCTTGAGCTGGACCACGTCGACCCGCACACCAAACCGCCTGCGCAGCACCGCGTGGTTGCGCAGCTGGCTCGTCGTCAATCTGTCCCGCGGCCCCTTGACCTCGGCAAACCAGAACTCAGAGGCGTCCGGGTAGAAGACGAAGAGGTCAGGCGCCTGCCCCTCGAGCTTCCGCTGGAGAAACTGTCGCTGCGCGGGGCCAAGGACGCGGTCGATGACGGAACACTTTCGTGCGTGCGAGGTGAAGGCATACTTCTTCAGCAGCGAATGTGCGCCGTGCATGTGGAACAGATGGATGGCTGCGAGCCACTCGACGAAGTGGTAGTTCGGCTGGCGACGTGTCAGGCGAACGTCGTCGTCGTCGAACAGCTGCGGGTAGCTTCGGTGCCAGAGCTCGACCAGAGGGTGGGGCCACGCTGCTCGGAGGTCCCGCGTGTAGTGAAGGGTGACGGGCGCGCTCATCGGTCGGCCGAAACAGGCCCCGGACCTGCTTGGAGTGACGGGAACACCGGCTTGAAGTAGGAGGTTTCGCGGGCCAGGTGGGATAAGAGGCTCGGCGCCAAGGCCTGTGCGCACCGCTCCCACGTGAGCCGCCTGAAACGCCCCTTGTCGGAGAGCAGCTGGCCGAACGTCCGTTCGATGTCGGGCTCATGGTGCTCCGGTACAAGGTTGATGACGGCCAGGTGCTTCTGGAGGTGTTCCGCCATCACAGCTCCCAGCG
Organism: uncultured Actinomycetes bacterium; assembly: GCA_963832225.1. Lineage (GTDB taxonomy): Bacteria > Actinomycetota > UBA4738 > UBA4738 > HRBIN12 > JALYMB01. The sequence goes on along the minus strand of CAWHTI010000014.1, from coordinate 167,630 downwards.
CCCAGTTGCGCACGAGCTCGTAGTACTGGGCGGTGGACGCGGCATCCAGATCCCGAAACCACCCGGCAACGGCCTTAGCGTATTGACTGACGGGCTTTGCCTTGCCCTGTAGTCGATTGTTGGGAGATCCGAGCTTGGCCTCGATCACCACGACGCTCGAATCACCAACGAGAAGAATATCGGGCTCGCTCAGCCGCAGTGGCCGTTCATCGAAGCGGGCCGCCAGGAGCCCTGGAAGGTCCCTCAACTCGTAGCGGTCGTTCACACCCCAGTAGAAGATCCGAGCCCCGCTGCCCCCGTCTGGCACCCCCGCCATTGTCAGCAGGCCGCCGAGCAGCTTGTGGTCCTCGAGCCAGGAGAAGAAGTTCCAGGTCAAGAGATCCTCGGATCGCTCGTTCGCTATGCGCCGCCGCTTGTTCGCTCGGTTCAGCTTGTTTAGCGCGTGCTGGAGGATCCAGTCCAGCCGGGTCGCGGCCTGCGGTCGCCACAGACCGTCGCGCCAATCCTCCCGGATGAACGTCCTGCTCGTCTTCGAGTGACTGAAGCCGATCCTGCAGCCCGTGCACACCTGGCGGCACTCGGCATAGGTTGCCGGCATTTTCTTCGACGTCACGCGCGTCGTGAGAGGCGAGCGGCAACGTGGGCAGGTCCCTGCCATGGAGCGGAGTATAGCCGACCGCGCGCCCGCTTCCGGCTCGCCTGCGCTCGCCTCGATCTGATCGGGTCTGGTTATGGGGTGACGAGCCAAGAGGCGCATGTACCGCTGGGAAATGCCGACGAGGCCCGCCCGGCGCCCTGGCGCGGACGGGCGTGCAGGTTGCCCGCCAACTCCGCCGCGCCGTCGACGAGTACCTGGATCCAGCACGACGCCCCCGCCACCCTCCGCGCGCCGGCTGAGAGCGCATTGAACTTCACGGCAAGCCAGAGCGAAAGCCATGTATAACAAATGATCTGCGTTGCTCCATGCCCGCTGCGCGAGGCGCTCGACGGACCGGGTGTGCGAAATTCATCTGGTTTAGAGTCTAGGTCGCCGCGATCACGGGATACCACCGACACAGGCCAGCCGAGGAATGGACCCGCTGATCACCCGGTATCACAACTGGTAGCAGATTTCTGCTACCACGCTGCTACCAAACCATCCCGCACCAGGCGCACCTACCGGCACTGTGGCTACTCCTGGATCCAGGAATTGTCTGCACTTGGATCGTCCTGGGTGTCGGTAGTGTGTTCTCGACCGGGACTCTTGATACTGAAGCCCAGGATGGTAGCAGGGTGGTAGCTGTAATCCGCAAGTAGTCAATCTGATTGGACTCTTCGAAGGGTAGCGGACTAACAATCAGCGGGACGCATGGGGCTGACTGGAGAGTTTCCCTTGGCCACCAGATCTGAGCCTCGATAGGTGTTTGGGTAGGAGATGCCGAGCTCAGGAACGAGCTCAGGAACGATGCTGCCGTATCGGTGGCCAATGATCACGACGAGTACGTCGCTTGATCGAACCTCTTGTAGGCAGGCCTCAATCGGCTGCTCCGCGCGTGCTCCGAAGAACTCTATGGAGTCGTGCTGACGCTTCAGGCGACGGATGGCGTCAAGCACGCCTTCGCGCTCCTAACTGAGGTCGCTAAAGGTGCTGCACACGAAGACTGTGAAAGACGCCGTCATGTGCGTTGTCGTCGCCTAGCAGCTTGGCGTGAGCGGCCGCTGCTTGCACGTTCGCCCGCGCCTGACACGTTCATGCCGGCCCGCTCAAGCAGCTTGTTGGGCATCCTGCGTCTCATGGCAGTGTGGAGCTGGATCGTGCCCTCGAAACACCGACTTAGACAAGGTCATGGATCGAGACGGTAAGTTTACCGAACTCTAAGGGAAGATCTTCGGCGCAGACCATAAATTCGATGGTCACATCCTTGTCAGGCAGATTCTGCGGAGTGAATCCAAGCCAGAGCGAAGCTACTTCATGAGTGATCCCCGGATGGATCACGAAGGCCGTATCTTCGCCATAACGCAACGGAAGTTCGACGCCCACGAAAGGCAGTCGGCGCATCCCTTCGTTTCGGTTACCATCTAGCCCGAACGAGTTTAGTGAGAAGGGTGGTGGGCATGCGAACGCTAAGAAAGGCGCGCGAGCACTGCCTCGCCCATCGTTTCTGAGCCCTAGAACAATCTGAGGGTTAGTTGTTTTACCAGAGACGCGTGCAGTAACGGAGAGTTTAGGGCGTCGCCGACGGCCGAACATATCGGCTACGTCAAAGTGCTCCATACGGTAGAAGCTCGTTCCGCTGCGCTTGTAGTAACGGTCCTCGCCGAGCTTCGCCATGTGTGGACCGGACTCGCTCTCCGGTACAAGGGTAAGAGCAAAGCCAGCTCCATTCGTCGTGGGGATGGCGCGGTGCTGGATGCCTTCGAGACGCGGAATTAAGGCCTCACCAGTCAATTGGTCAAGCCGAGAGACAAACAAGGAAAGGGTCGGAATCTGAACCAGCTCATTCGCGCAGTCGACACCATCCGAATTGCGTCTGCCATCGATTCCCCATACGATGATGCCACCTGCTGAGTTGCTAAAGCCAGACAGGGCGCTAGCGAGATTCCGCCTATCTTCGCGCCTCGACATGTCCGGCGTTGCGACGGTCTTGAACTCCAAATGGAGCGTCTCCTCGCGACGCGAGTCGACGAAGTCTTGAATCGTGGCCAGAGAGATCGACTCAAAGGTCGTCAGCAGAGTCATCGAGGACGTGAGGCCTCCACTGGTGCTGCCCAGCGCTCATGTTGACCGGCCGCGGCGGGCGAATGCGAGCCAGCGGTCCGGTCGAATGTGTTGTTGGGCGATTCGTTGCCATTCCCCCTTGTTCTCACGGCTGGTCCTTGCAGGCTACTGCCTTGCAGACTCGCACACCGCTTTGGACATGGAGGCCGATCGCATTAGCGACCGCATGGAACAGGGCTCTCCAGAACGGCTGACGGGCTGGGGAGCGCCACATCCGCATCGGCGGCGGACCGCTCCTCGCCCCGATGCAGTATCGCGTTCCGCGCCTCTTGTGAGTCTTTGATCTCCTCCCACAGACTTTTCGCTGTCCCCGGGGTCGTATACTTGCGCACATCCGTTCCTATGTAGCCGGCGAGGATGTCGAGAAGCAAAGTCTTGAAGCGGTCAAGAGCTGCATGCCCCAGGCTAAGCTCGGCGATGATGATCGCTGCTGGCGCCGAATGAACTAGCCCGTACACGGTTGGCCGGAAGAGTGCCTGCTTGAGCCCTACCTCCACGGCGCTTGCAGCGAAGACGAGGGCAGCGCCTGGATGATTGTCAGAGTACCGCAGGCGTGCAACACCCAGTTGGCGGACGGCAGACTCAGCGAGGGCCGGCTGTGCGACAAAGTAGGACTGAAGCCTTTCATCCTGAAAGCCGACAATCGCATCATCGGCGATCTGTTGGTCCTCGGCCTCCCGGAACTCCGTGAGCAGCTCATCCATATACGCGTCGTAGGCTGCATCGGTCTCGTCATATGACATGCGACGCTCCTTCAGTCGCCCAACGGTCGCGGTGAGCGGCCGCGGGAGCGCATGCGAGCCAGCGGGCCGCTCGATTGCGTTGCTAGCTGGCGGCTACTACGTTGGGTAGTAGATACCACCGCTCCTTCCCCGTTTCACAGACAATAGCTTCGCCTGCGACAGCGCCGTGAGCAACGTGTCCGCCTGGATTCCTGTTCCATCGAGCATCGCAAGCACGCGGGGCCGTACCGTCCTGCCGGATGCCCGGATCTCGGAGAAGACCTCGAGCGCGGCCTTGACGAGCTCGCGGTTTCGCTTGCGAAAGTCGTTCCAGCGTTTCAGATACGGCAGGCGATCGAGGTACCGTGGCATCACCTGCTTCTTGAGGGAGGCGTACGTCTTGTACTCAATGCGATTGCGCCCCTGAAGATCGGAGATGATAGGCCGGATCTCGCCTTCCCGCTCCAAGGTCTTCCTGCGCATCACGCTGGCTTCTAGGTTTCCTTGTGTACAGGGCGAGTAGGAAATCCGCAGGGAGGGCATGGGCGACGCCAACCTCGAGCGACACGTTGGGGTTTCCACCGGTAGCGTCGAAGATGCATCCCGCGGACTCTCGGATCAGCGTGGTGATGTGCTCTAGAAGGTAGTCAGTCGAAGTGATGGAAGTCGTGTCGGCCAGGACGATGTGCAGGGCGCGTTCCGCCTCCAAATCTGCTTTAAGCTTGTCGTAGTTCTTGCGAATGGCGCTCAGGAACGGGCAACCGACGAACACCTGGTGGCTCTTCGCCATCGTCACGCCCCCTTCTTCGTCGAGCTAACGCTCAGGATAAGGTGCGGCGCGGAGCGCCGTCAGGTTCATGCTGTTGTTAGAGGGCGGGCCACTACGAATTCAATGGAATGCCCTTCGCGCATTGAGGATAGCCGCTGGACTCCGAGTTCCTGCTTTGGGAGCGACGCGAGCGTCTCCAGGAGGACGTGGTGGGTCGCCGCCAGCTTCCGCGCTGCGCCGCCGTACACTCGATTGTTCAGATAGCAATCGGCTGGGCGCCGCATTCCGAGCGATCTGGCGGATTCCTGAAGCTCTTCCTGATCGAAGGTCAGAATGGGCGTTCTCCCTCGCGAGGACGATCCGTCACGAACATCTGCGGGCTCATGGGTGATCATGAACTCTACGCGGGCCCTGATCGCGACCGCCTGCGGCGTCACGCCGCACGCCCAGAACACCGGTATCTCGTTCGGGTAGATGGGAACCGGTTCGCTGTAATCTGGCTGCCTCAGGTCGGTGATCCGAATCGCCTCTGGGTCGCCGATGTGAACAAGCGCGCCGTGGGCGTGCGGGTAGCGGGCCGACAGCTCCCGAACGAGGTCGACCTGAGCTTCGGCGATCGGACGCATAGTCACCACCACCGGCCCATGGAGACGACCGGCCGGAACGCAGGCAATGTTGGAGACGAACATGGTGATCATGGTGTCGCGCTCCACGTTTCGGAGCGGAACCCCAGCCTCCACCAGAGCGTGTTCGAAAGTCAAGCTGCGGCCTAGGAGAAACGCGACCGGATCGTCGCGCCAGATGTCTCGGATGTCGACACACTGTTCGGCCCACTCGCCTTTGCGGTACGCGCGCCGTCGTCGAGCCAGAGGCTTGTGCCGCCCTCCGGCGCTTCGACAGGCGGGTCACGCAGTTCCACGTCCTGTTCGAAAGGGAGGTCGCTGAATGCGTTACTTCTGTCACGAGCACCCGGACACGCTCACACTGGAGACGCACGTCGTCGATGCGCGGCCGGGCCCCGTCGTGCTCGAGCAGGCGCCGTTCTATCCAGGTGGCGGCGGCCAGCTCGCCGACCGCGGTCTGCTGCGCTGGAGCGGCGGCGAATCGCGGGTCACTGCTGTCGAGGACGAGCTGGGCTGCTTCTGGCACGTGCTGGCCGACCCTGTTGAGATCTCGGGCACGGTCGAGGCCGTCGTCGATCCCGCGTTCCGAACGATGATGGCCCAGCTCCACACCGACACCAACATCCTCAGATGACCGGGTTCGGGAGATTCGATCCTCGATCACGGTCTGCAGCTGGCCGCGATAGCGTTTGGTGATCTTGCGACCGAAGATCACCGTGATCTTGTTCGGCTGGCCGATGGTGCGATTGGCATCGAGCAGGCGTGCCCCCAACTCGTCGAGGGCGGCCCGCCGATGGAGGATCACGTTGTCGCAGTACTCGACCTGGGAGAAGAACAGGCGGTGCCGACAGCCGGCGTGGGTGCGCTCCTGATCGGTGAAGAAGGGGTGAAGCGGTTCAGCCGGCTTCTCCCCGCAGCTCGCCAAATCCCGTGCCGTCAGGGAGTCCGCCAGCTCTTGAAGCCGTTCCGGGTCTCCACATTTGAGGAAGGCGTTGGTACATTGCTGGAAGCTGATGCCCTCCGCCCGCAGCTGCGTCGCCAGCCAGTGATGTTGATTCAGGCAGACCCGGGCGGAAAAGGGAAAGTACGGGCAGACGCGGACGAACATCCGCCCCCAATGGCGATCGTTCACGTAGAAGTTGTACTGGACGACCCAGCGCTGGGCGAATTGCAGATGTCAGCGGTTGTCCTTCGGATTGCCAATGGCCATCATGATCCGGGCTGGTTCGCGGGCCTTGAGGATGACGACGACCTCGTCGGGCGTGGCGCGCTTGAAATACGGCTCGACGAACTCGTCACGCCGGCCCGGCGGCGCGTCGAGGATCGGGACATCCCACTGCTGGGATCGGTTCTTGACCCATCCTTGGAACTGGACCGCGATGTCGCGTAGGACCTTTCGGCTCACCGGGTACTGCTGACGGTAGGTGGTGAAGAACCCAATCACCCGTTCCGGTTGCTGGAAGGGTTGATGAGGCCATTGAGCAGAATTCGGTCGAAGCACCGGTACCCGAAGCGGATGTTATCCTGACGATGCTCGTAGAACGCGTTCATGGCCGGCCCTGCGTGGTGAGATACCAGGAGCTTACCGCCATGAACGCTTCTGCGAGCACCTCGCGGGTTCAACATCTCCGGGATATCAAGGGCGAGCCCTTGCCTAGTTAGCTAGCAGGCTCGGGTTCCTTCATCCTAGACAATATGGAAGGACCGGCCTGACCTATCGCAAAGTGTCGTGGGTTGTTCCGGGCAAGGAACAGAGCCACATGCGGCAGGAGGCTGATCGTGGGCAAGACGGGCGGTGAAAGAGTCGCTCCATCAAGTCGCGTATCTCTGGAAGGTGAAGGGGCGGCCGGCCGTGTTGAACTACCGCTGTGACGCACGGGATCCCGGCCACACGAGAACACAGCGTGACTAGGCCGAACGGCTGATGCGACTGCCATGGAGCTCTCCTGCGAATGACGGTGCTAGGAGAGCGGGCTGGGCTCATTTCGTCCGATACGTAGCGGTTCGCTTTGGCGCACCGTGGGATGACGACCCTAAGAGGCATGCGCTGACTGGTTGATTGCCTACCAGCAGAAGCGTGACGACGGACCAATGTCAAGGTCGGCCCGGATAGAGTCGGGCTATGAGCGCCTTGTCACTAGGGGAGAGCTCGTCATAGCGACCGAATGGAACTCCACCCGTCCACTCTTTAGGAAACTGGATCGTCATGATCGAATCCGGGTCAAACTCTCGATACTCACCCAGTGCACTCTGAGACACTGGCCGGAAGACGACGGCATCGATCTGTTCACGGCTCCAGTTGTTGGGAGGACCGGAGAGGCCCTTGTAGATGGCGTCCTTGTTCCAGCCGATTCTAGCACGCGGGTTCAGCTGCTCTTCGATCAGGCCCAGAATGTGACCAAATTCATGTAAGATAGTGCGCCGCTCGACCCATTCGAACGCTAGGGTGGGTTTCCGTTGGTCAATATTCAGCGCATCAGTACCCAAGACAGAAACCGCGCCGGACGACGATCCCCGAAACGAAATGCGAATTTCCGCGTGACCTGAAGTAACGAACTCGAATGTAATGTTGGCATACCTGGTCCATTCGGGGACTGTACGCCGCACTAGCCCCTGCTGTTGTTGGTTCCCGTCGAGGAAACGAACTCTGAGAGTCGCGCCACCCGCCCAATAGCGACTTCCCTGTCCACGACGCAGGGTGTCTGAGCGAGATTCAGTCGCTTCGTCGGCACGCGTTGTTTCAGCGGTAAGACCTACCGGTGCGTCGGCGGCATCGGAGGCGATTCGGTAATCGAGGCACGCGAGGAGTGATGATATTCCCAACGTCGCAAGAACGAGAATTAGAGAGCGCCACGCCGAGACACTCGCAGGCTGGGTCGCGATCGAGATGTCTCTGGCCGCGAACAGTTTTCGAATGCGTCCTCCACGGACCGTCCACAGTGTCATATAACTCGGCTGCTCGGCAGCGTTTTACCCCACGCGCGAACTCGCCGTCAAGTATTGAAGTAAGAGCGCCATGCTATTCGGACACACCGCATAGTTGGGTCGGCCGGATGTACCGATTGGGTCGGCCGACGACGCCGTAGCGGACACCCAAGATGGCGTCCACGGAACCTTCGGTCACACACGAACCGCAGTTATGGTGTCGAGACGTCTATTGTGTGCGGCTCGAGGCGCGGAAGCGCCATCGTCTGGCCAATGAGTGTGCCAAGTTCGATCCGGCGCCGAGCGGCATGGCCGAGGGAAGACGTGAGGGCCGATGCTGGGCGATGGCTGAAACGCTTGGCGAGGAGAGTCGGTAGACGGATTCGGGGCTAGCATTGAAGTATCGGACCGGTGCCGAAGGCTTCTGAGTGCCTCGCGCTTGGCCCCCTCTCTCGCGAAAGAAGGCGCGGGAAGTTGAACGATGCTCGGACACTTTCTTGGGATGGATGCTCGTCAGGTTGAGTTCGTTCTTGTCGATTGGCAGGGTGCCGCGCTACACTCCGGGCACTGCACCGGGATGTTGGCTCTAGGACGAGCCCCCGGACGCGGGCGAAGTGTGCGTTGGCACCAACCCCATGCCGGGACACGACGCGTTCATCTCGTATAGTCATCAGGCTGATCGCGAGCTCGCCGTCGCGCTCGAGAGTTCGCTCGAGCATCTCGCCAAGCCTTTCCTCAGGCTGCGCGCCATGGACGTATTTCGAGACGAGACGAGCCTTACCGCGAGTCCAGGATTGTGGCCCAGCATCCTTGAGCACCTGTCGTCCTCGAGGTGGTTCATTCTCCTGGCCTGTCCCCAGTCCGCCGCGTCTCCATGGTGTGCGAAGGAAACCGCGTGGTGGCTAGAGAACCGGTCCATGGACCACCTGCTGGTCGTCCTGACCGACGGCGCAGTTGTGTGGGATCCGTCGGTTGGCGATTTCGAGTGGCAAAGCACTACGGCGCTATCGGTGGCCCTTCGCAAGAAGTTCCCGGACGAGCCGCTCTACGTGGACCTGCGGTGGGCGCGCACGAGCCCCAAGTTCTCGCTGAGTGACTCCCGATTCCGTGAGCACGTAGTCAGCCTGGCCGCTCCCATTCGTGGCATCCCGAGAGACGAGCTGGACAGTGCTGACGTCAGGCAGCTGCGCCGGAACAAGATACTGGTCCGGAGCCTGCAGGGAGGCCTTGGGCTGCTCACGATCGTCGCGCTCAGCGCGGCTACCTACGCGATCGCGCAGAAGCGCCAGGCCATCGGCGATGCGGCCCTAGCCCGCGCGCAGGCGAGCGCGTCGCGTGCCTTGCTGACGGCGCGCACCACACCGATGACCGCCCTCTCGCATGCTGTAGCGGCGAGCGACATCCCGGCGTCCTTTCCCCCGGCCACCGCCGTCGACGGCGTGGCGATTCGATTGACCGGTGGATCGTCGAGCCCGCCCGCCCCGCCTTCCGAAGCGGACACGGCGCTGCGCCTGACGCTGGCGCTGTCCACGCTTCGACACGTCTTCACAGTGCCGTCAAAAGTGGGAATCCGGCGCCTCGATGGCTCCGTCCAAGGGCCGCTGGTGGCGCTCACGCTCACAAACGGGTCCGTCGCTGTCATCGACGCCACCCGCGGGTCGCTTCTCGCGTATCGCGAGCGTGCCGACCCCGCGTTGGCGGCCTTCGTCATGTCGTCCGGACGGCGCGTATTGCTGGTCGGCAAGAACAGCGCACTCAGCATCTGGGACCTCGGCTCGGGACTAGAGCGAATCACCGGGAGCTTGCCCGAGGAGGCCAGCGCGCACTTCGCTGCGACCCCTGAGCACGACATCCTGGTCCGTAACGGCAAGTCCGGTCTCTGGCTCATCGATCTAAGAGATGGAACGGCGCAACGAGGCCGCGGATGCCGCGGCGCCCAGCGTGAGTCCGTCTTGGCGGCGGGCTCGGTGGCGGGCCGGCTTGTTACCGTCCATAGCACCAGCGACAGGAGCTTGCTGCTGTTGTGCGACGCCCGCTCCGGCCTGCCCCGCGGAACGGTCCACTCGGAATCGACATCACGGATCGCCACCGCGATGTCTTCCGACGGCCGGTTGCTCGCGGCGGCTTCGATGGATGACGAGGCGGTGCGCATCTGGCAGCTGCCATCGGGGAAGCCGGTCGACATGCTCAAGGGACACACCGCCGTACCGCTCGCGCTCGCTTTCGGAGCGGGCAGCGGTCGCATCGCCGTCGGCATCGCCGATGGAAACGCCGTGGTGTGGAGGATCCGAAAATGGGACCGGCCCTCCGAGCAGCAGGATCCGCTCGTCGTCGCCAGCGGAGCCGGCGGCTCAATCTATCATGTCGCGGAAGTCGACAACGGGCGGCGCATCGTCTCGGCGCACGCAGGCGTGCCTCAGTCCGTGCGGGTCTGGGCAGGGCCGGCCGACTCTTCCATGGTGGCGATTCAGGAGCCTGGCAAGGCGCAGCAGGCGATCATCGACCCCGTGGGCGGCCGCGTCTGGGTCCTCACTGAGACGGCCCTCGTCGGCTACGGTCTCGATGCCGCGCGCCGGGCGCACGTCCCATTCTCGTCGGAAGCGACCGGCAGGTCCGGATTCACCCGAGACGGCCGCTGTGCCTTTTCCGTGCTCGCTGACGGCACTCTCCGGGCATGGGTGATGGATGAGCCGCTCCGCGCTGTCTCCGTGCGCGCAGTGAGCCGCGTGCGAGATGTTCAGTCTGCCGGCAAAGGCTGCTCGATCGCCGTGCTCGACGAGGCTGGCGAAGTGGCGATCCACGACCTCGACCGCCCCGAACGAGTCAATCCGACCCTCCGGGTCGGCAGTCGCGTCACTGCCGTTCGATTCGGCGACACCCCAGAGCTCGCCGTGACCCAGCAGAGGAACAGCAGCCAGATCTACGTCGGGTCACGGGTCGCTCGGCGGCTGGGCGCTCGCGTAAAACTGCCGTCCCAGGGATCACCGTTTGTGGCGTCTGCGACCGCGATTCTTTCGATCGCCGAGTTTGAATCACCAGTTCTCCTCGCGGTCGATCCGAGCAAGCCGGACGTGCCCCTGATTGGTCACGCTCAGAATGTCACCGCTGCCGAAATCTCTCCGGACGGGACACGAGTGGTAACCGGCAGCGACGACTGGACAGCCAGGATCTGGGACGCCGCCAATGGCGCTTCCCTCGCCGTCCTTCGCGGGCATGTCGATGGCGTGGCCAGCATCAAGTTCCGGACGGACGGCCGCCTCGTCGCAACTGCGGGTCGGCGAGAGGATGCCACCGTGCGGATCTGGGACCCGCGAGCAGGCGAACAGCTCCAGCGGGTGGAATTCGACCGGGGCTCGGACCTCACCATCCTCGCCTTCTCGGAGGCGCACCTCCTGATCAACGCCGACGGGAGGCTACACGTCCTGTCCTGTGAATCGTGCGCATCGATGAGCCAGATGCTGGAAACGGCTCGCAGTCGCGTGAAGGCCACCGCTCCGATCGAGCTGGCCCCGTCGTCGGCGATCGCACGCTGAGGGGCGACCGCAATCGGATCTCAGCATTATTCCGGCTAGCCTGAATTCTAGTCCGACCTGACTAGCCGCACCGACACCTGCCACGTGTCGCCGGTGGCGAACTACGCGCCGGCGGGCGCAGTGAGCCTCTTCCTGCGCTTGAACTTCGACGTGCCCTTTCCGCCGTTCGAGTTCGTGTTCATCGGCACGGTGTTCATGCACGTGAAGTGACAGCCGCCGCGACCGGCGGGGCGGGCCGCCCTGAGGCGGCTACTTCGTTCCCAAACAGGCGGTGGCCGGCGGCGATTAACTCGCTGATCACTTGGTAGCACGGTAGTAGCAGATTTCTGCTACTACGCTGCTACCAAACCATCCCGCACCAAGCACACCCAGCAGGACCATCGCGCATTCGGGAATTAGGGATCATCTGCACTTAGATCATCCTGGGTGTGGGTAGTTTGTTCCTGATCGGGACTCTTAAACAGCAAGTTCAACGGTCCAAATGAACCAAGCGATGTGCGGAGGTGCTGGACCGAACCTCGAGCATACTTAGTACCTTCTTTGCGAGCTTCCAAACAGTGGTAAGAGCTTGCGGCAGCGACGGAAAGAGAGGCCATTACTATACGAATGGCGGGATTTCACCTAGGGCAGCAGCGGCCCCCCGCACGCCGGCCCGATTCGGCCGGGCGGTGGCCTCAGGACCGGCGGTACTGGGCGAGCTCGGCGACGGTCGCCTCCGCGGCCGGGATCTCCGAGGCGAGCGACGATAGGGTCATGCCTTGGAGCGCGTCGCGGAGAATCTCGTCCTGGCGACGAAGGATCGCGAGGACCGCCTTGGCGCTCCTGCCCTGCGCACGCACGTCGCCACCGCCCGGGTTCCGGATGGCATCGAGCAGATCGACCACGAGGAGCTGCTCAGCCGGCCGGGCGAGGATCAGGCCGGGTGGCTCGACCGCTCGGGCGAGGATTCCCCGCGCCACGAAGTCGTCGACGAGTTCCTCGAGGTTCGCGAGCGGCGCGCCCGTGAGGGCGGCGACGTCGTCGACCGTGTAGGCGGCCATGCCCGCCTGATGTCGCCGCGCGATCTCCACGAGGGCCATGAGCCCGATCCCGTCCCGGAATCGCACGCCGTGGCGCCGGCGGGCCGCTGCGTACGAGCTCGGATGCTGGTGCACGTAGGCGACCTGCGCCCCGATGAGCACGATTAGCCACGCGACCTGGAGCCAGATCAGGGAAAGGATGAGCACCGCGAACGTCGAATAGATGGCGGCATAGGTCGTCGAGCCAGCCACCAGGGCGGTGAAGACGGTGCCGGAGAGCTGCCACAACACCGCGGCCGCGAGGGCTCCGGTGACGGCGGCGCTTAGGCGCACCCGGGTGTAGGGCAGGAAGCGGTATAGGAACGTAAAGGCGGCTGCGAGGAGAAGGAGCGGTACGATGCGGCCGGCCACGAACACCGTCACCGCCTCCATGCGCGTGACCTGCAGGAGTCGCTGCACGAGCCAGGAGCTCCGGAGCGAGGCGATGATGGCGAAGGCGGCGAAGACGAGGACGGGCCCGACGAGCAGCACACTGAGATAATCGCTAAACTTGCGCGGCAGCCCGCGGGAGCGGCGGACGTTCCAGATGTCGTTGAGGGCCGCCTCGACCTTCCCGATCAAAGACACCGCGGTGTAGAAGAGACCGGCCACCCCGAGGGCGCCGAGAACACCGATGTTCATGCGACTCACGAAATCGACCACCCGCTGGGTGACGTCCCCCGCCTGGGGGCCGAGCGGTTCGAGCATCCGGGCCAGGAGCGGCTCGAGGCGATACTGGGCCCCGAACGCCTTAAGCACCGAGAAGCTCACGGCGAGCAGCGGTACCAGCGACAGCAGGGTGGCGTAGACGAGGCCCATGGCGTGGAGGTTCAGCATGCGGTCCTGAAATGACACGGCGGCGACCACGACGATCCGTAAGAAGCGGATCGCTACGCGGGACGCAAGAGGGCGAGCCGCCGCGGCGTTCCACAGCGCCTCGTCGGCAATCCGTTGGAGGGTTGACCAGCTACTCGATGCTTCCAAACCCAGGACCCTGCCTTCCACGCTGCATGCGACGCCGCGTTAGGCAGGATAGCGCTCGGGGAACCGGAACGCCAGCGAACGGGAGGGCTTCTCCTCACCATTCGAGCGCGTCAGCCATCCGGCGCTTGTGCCAGCGCGGATCGCCGAGGTACTGGAAGAGAGTGCGCGAGATCTGGGTGTGCGCGGCCAGCCCGTACTCGATCCGGCTGCCCTGGCCGGCGTGGACTTTGTGGGCGGCGTTACGGGCTTCAGGATACGCCTCGCTGCTCACGGCCTTGGCCATGTGCACGGCCGCGGCGGCGAAACGGCCCGTGTCGAGCTTAGATGCCTACGGTCCAGCGGGGGGCTCCGGCGTGCGGGCTGGCCCCTGACAGCCGGGGGACCGGGACAAGCGGTGGGGCAGCGAGGGGCGAAGGCGTTGAAGTCGACCCTCCGCGGATGTTGGTACGGCCTCGATCGCGGGACCCGAACGCGCACCCCCTCCACCCGCTCCGGTGAGTTTCGTATATACTGAACTGTGTTCGAGTGGGACACGCGGAAGGCGGCGGTCAACCGCACCAAGCACGCAGTGTCGTTCGAAGAGGCGGCCACCGTCTTCGGCGACCCGAAGGCCCTCGACGGCCCGGATCTGCGTCACTCCGAGAGGGAGCGACGGTCGCTGCGTCTCGGCCGGGCGGCGACCGGCCGCATGCTCATGGTGGCCTATACCATCAGGAGGCGAGGCGATGGCGAAAGTGTCCGTATCATCAGCGCGCGCCGGGCGAGCCGGAAGGAACGGACGGCCTACACGGCGCCGCGGGATTGATTTCTCGGATATCGCGGAGGCGTCTCCCGCGCAACTCCGAGCGATGCGCCGCGTGGGACGCCCCCCCTTGGGGGCCGCGACCCGACAGCTGATCGCCATTCGGATCGACCCGGATGTTCTCGGGGCCGTACGGCGGGAAGCGAAGCGGCGGGGCTTCGGCTATCAGTCCCTCATCAACGAGTTGCTCGCGAAACATGTCGGGCGAGGGCGCAGCGCCTGAGCGCGGCACGCGGACGGGTAGAACCCGCGCTTTGCGTAACGCAACGGCTGTAATCCGAATCGGGACTGGCGCGCGCTGCGTCGCGCCCGCGGCTGAGCCCGGCCGCGGGCCGATGGCGAGCGGGCACCCGCCAACCACGGAGAAGGACACCATGTCTGTCAGACTCGATGATCGGATGCGCTCGCGGCTGGCCGCGTTGGCCGCCGCGCTGACGCTCTTCGCGGAGGCCGGCCCGGCCGCGGCCGGCTGGCGCGCGATTCCCACGACGGCGTTCGTCACCGACGACCTCGACCTCACCCTGGCGAGGTCGCAATCGTCCCTGTCGATCTCGTCCCAGGTAGCCACCGGCCGGCACGAAATCTTCCAGACGGTGCCATCTTCCGAGGGCGACGTCATCGACGCCATCGCCGTCTGCTACACGGCGCCGTTCGGCACCGGTGACCGGGCGACGCCGTTCATCACCGCCATCGGGCTGACGGAGTTCCTCTTCCCGGGGATCAGCGTCTCCCGCCACTTCGACGACACCGACCTGACGAGCCGCACCGACACCTGCTACGTCGCGCCGGTGGCGAACTACGCGCCGGCCGGCGCAGTGAGCCTCTTCCTGCGCTTGGACTTCGACGTGCCTTTTCCGCCGTTCGAGTTCGTGTTCATCGGCGCGGTCTTCATGCACGTGAAGTGACGGTCGCCGCGGCCGGCGGGGCGGGCCGCCGCGGGCCGGCTACTTCAGTCCCCGAACAGGCGGTCGCCGGCGGCGATTGACCCGCTGATCACTTGGTAGCACGGTGGTAGCAGACTTCTGCTACCACGCTGCTACCAAACCATCCCGCACCAGGCGCACCCACCCGCACTATGGCTACTCCTGAATCCAGGGATTGTCTGGACTTAGATCGTCCTGGGTCTCCGTAGTTTGTTCCCGATCGGGACTCTTAATCACCGGGTCCACGGTTCGAGTCCGTGACGGCCCACCAACAAATCAGGCACTTCCAGAACAGTGGAGGTGCATGACGTGTTTCTGGTGCTACTCCCGGTGCTACTCCTGCCAGGCATTCCGTGCCGCTCGGGCGACTTCCATCACGGCATGTGGCTCACCGCGCGTCGATGAGATAGCGTCGTGCGCGCGTGGGTGGCCGTGACCGACAAGGACTGGTACCGATTCCTGAGCGGCCGGCCGGACCTCGACGAGGTCAACTTCTGGCAGCCAGGCGGCAGCCGCGAGTTCCGCACGCTGTCTCCGGGCGAACCCTTCCTCTTCAAGCTCCACTATCCGGACAACGCCACCGTGGGCGGCGGCTTCTTCACGCATTCGTCGCGCCTGCCGGCCAGCGTGGCGTGGGAGGCGTTCGGCGAGAAGAACGGCGCGGCCTCCTACGAGGAGATGTGCCGACGCATCGAGCGTTACCGTCGCGTACCACTCGATCCGCGAGGCCAGTACACGATCGGCTGCATCATCCTGCAGGAGCCCTTCTTCTTCGCCGAGCCGGACTGGCTTGCGGCGCCGGCGGACTTCCCAAAGCACACCCAGCAGGGCAAGACGTATGACCTGCGCGAACCGGCAGGACGCGAGCTGTGGGAGCAGGTGCTCGCGCGCATGCGCACGGCGCGCGGATCAGTGGTGTCGGAGCCCTCTCGCCCGGAGATCCCTCTGGACTGGCGGGAGCGCCCGGTACGGCAGCGTCTAGGGCAGGGCGCCTTCCGGGTGCTCGTCACGGATGTCTACGCCCGGCGCTGCGCTGTGACGGGGGAAAAGGCCCTGCCGGTGCTGCAGGCCGCGCACATCCGCCCGGTCACGAAGGAGGGCCCGCACCGTGTGGACAATGGGCTCCTGCTCCGCTCGGACATCCACGCGCTCTTCGACCAGGGCTACGTGACAGTGACGCCCGAGCACCGCGTCCTGGTCAGTCCGGGGCTCAAGGCGGACTTCGACAACGGCGAACCGTACTACCCGCTCGCTGGCCAGCGGATCTGGCTGCCGGGCCGCGCTGACGATCAGCCTGGCCGAGAGTTTCTCGAGTGGCACGCGGACACGGTGTATCGGGGATAGGCTCCGTGCCAGAGGGCGATCTCGACACGCGCGTCCGATCTCGCGCGTCCGAGTTCCTGCGGGAGCAGACGGCACTTCACGGCGAGGCGCTGGCGTTCGCCACGCTGACGAGGGGATTTCAGGTTGAGGGTCAACGGGTGCCGCTGCCGCTCACCGTCCACAGCTCGGGCGCGCTCCTCGTGTTCCTGGCTCGGGCGTCGTTCTCCCTGAGTAGTTCCTGAGTCAGCGCCGAAGCGCTCCGCCGATCCAGGTGAGCCGCGATCCTGAGCTGCTGGACGACTCGCTGTTCGTGTCGCGGCAATGCGGGGCGTCTGGTCCCTCGTGGCCGTTCCGAGTATGATGTATCATCATACCAGGAGGCCTGCCATGGCCAAGACCAAAGTGGCCGTCACCCTTGACAGCCAGACCCTGCGGCGGGTTGACCGACTCGTGCGGGATGCCCGCTATCCGAGCCGCAGCCAGGCCATCGAGGCAGCCGTCGCGGCTCAACTGGAGCGGCTGGAACATCGCCGTCTCGCCGATGAGTGTGCCAAGCTCGATCCGGCCGCTGAGCGTGCCATGGCCGAGGAAGGGCTCGGCCTCGATGCTGCCGGATGGCCGGAATACTGAGGGGCGAGATCCGCTGGGCGGATCTCAATCCCACGCGCGGCGCCGAGCAGTTTGGCCAGCGCCCGGTGCTGATCCTCAGTCACGATATTTTCAACGAGCGGTCGGGGACGGTGATTGCGGTCGCGCTGACGAGCCAGCCGCAGCGCGCCGGCTTCCCGCTCACGCTTGAGCTGACCACGCCCCGCTTGCCGAAGCGTTCCTGGGTGAAGATCAGCCAGATCCGGACGCTCGCGATCGAGCGAATCGGGAAGCGCCTCGGCCGGGCATCGCCCGAGGAGCTGGCGCAGGTGCTGGAAGGCCTGAACGAGATTCTCGGCGCCTGACAACGGCGAGCTGATGGAGTCGCAGCTCGTCGTACGAGCGACGGGTGCTTGAGCCCCGCCCACCGTCCTGCATTCGTGGGAGGTCACTCGCTCTACTGGCCATCATGACCGGCGACAACGCGACGGACCCACGTCGACGGTTGAGGGCGAAAAGACTCGGTGCCGACGGGCTCGGCACTCCTCTCGCGGACGACGAGCTGCGCGTGCTCAATCCAGCACCTGGAGAAGCCGGAGCAGGTCGACGGACTTCCGGTAGTTCGTCTGATCCAGGAGTCGGTGGAGCTGCGCCGGGGAGGTGCCCAGGCGGCGGATGATCTCGCGATTGGCCAGCCGTGTGGTGGTGATGCGCTTCTGCGCCTCGAGCGTCAGGCGATACAGGAGCAGGTCGCGGAGGTGGCCAGGATCCTGGTTGTACTCGAGCTTCCGTCCGCCGAGGACGCCGGCTCGCGCGTTGATCTCCTCGACCGGGATCGTCAAGCCGTGCGTGATGCCCACTTCGCCGGCTGTCCCGACAGGGCCGCGGACCAGCGCGACCTCCACCGGATCCGCCGTTCTCACGGCGGGAACGCCGCCGATACCGGCCATCGCGACGGCGAGACCCGCCACGCCGAGCCGCCGGCTCGATCCGCGGCGCCTGCTGCGCTGCTTCATGGGCGCGCTCCTTTGGGGTCGAGTCGGGACAGCCCCGTGCGGTCTTTGCCCAGGCGAGTCACGCTCGTGTCGTCCCAGGCAGGACCGGGGCCGAGCCCTTGACTTTCGTCACGTCAGAGGCTGATCCTGACCTTGCCCCGGGACGAACGTGAGCAGCATCTTCATCAGCTATCGGCAGGACGACACGCAGGCGTGGGCCGTCCTCCTGCGTGACCGTCTCTCCGAAGTTTTCGGCGCAGACGAAGTCTTCCTCGACGACGACATGCTCGCCTCCGGCCAGTGGCGGAAGCAGATCGATGCCGCGCTCGAGGGATCGAAGGTCGTGCTGGTCGTGATCGGCCCGCGCTGGCTTTCCGTGGCCGATGGGGGACGTCGCCGCCTCTGGCAGACCGATGACGTCCATCGAGCCGAGATCGAGCGGGCACTCCAGCGACGCGGCCTCACGGTCATCCCGGTTCTGGTCGAGGGCACGTCGATGCCGCGCGCCGACGACCTTCCGCCATCGATCCAGGCTCTGAGCGGCTGGCAGTCGCAGACGCTCTCGAGCTCCGACCGTCGGCGGAAGGTCGATCTCGAGATCCTCGCCGCGGAGATCGGCAAGGCGACCGGATTGCCGCCGCGGCTCCCCGCCACCGGTCCGAGCTGGATCGCCATCGCCGTGCGTGTCCTCCTCATCACGATCGGAGCGACCATTGCGTTCCTCGTCTCCGCCCAGGTGACGGTCGGGTGGCAGTTTCGGCCCGAGGAGGTGTCCGCCATCGCCTTCGCGATCCTCGTCGCATCCACCGTGATTGCGGTGGGCCGCTCGCGCGCCCGCAGCCGTCGCCATGATGCCGGCCGCTGAGGCGCGATCCGGCTGCGCGGCTCGGTGGCTGTCGCTCGGCTGCAGTTCGGAGTGGCTCCGGCTGACCTGTGGCATCCTGCTTCAGGCCGCTGTCGCAGCGCCGAGCGCCGCCGCGAACCAGGCATCGCCGCCGGTCCTCGTCACCTGCGCTCCCGAGCGGCCGGTCGCAACGGTGGGCGAGACGATCGCCGTCCGCGCGTGGGTGACGAACGCGCATGGCGAGCCGCTGGCCGGCACGCCGCGGCTTACCTGGCGTGCGACGAGTGGAAAGATCGCGGGGGGCGGGCAGGCCGCATGGAGTCTCGACAACGTAGTCTTTTCGACCGTGGGTACGTTCACGCTGCTCGTCCCGCTCACCGCGACGGTCGATGTCGATGCCCCCGGGTATGGCCGGGGTCGCTGCGAGCTCGAGGTTCTGGTGAGGGCGCAGACTTCCGCTATGGCCGGGGACCCGGCGAGCGCACGGCGGCGAGCCGAGCGACTGACGGCGCGGATGCTTCTCGTGAGAGGCAAGACCGAGGCGACCGAGTACGGGCTGCGGAGCTACCTCATCTTCAGCACGCCGCCGCGCGATGAAGTCGAGCGGGAGCGGTATCTGAAGGCGATCGACGCCTACGTCCGGGTCCTCGTCCCGGCCGAGGATCTGCTGGCCCAGAACGTGCGGGCCAGCCGGCTGAACGTCACCATGTTCCCGGCCGTGAAGACCGTCGAGCTTCCCGAAAGCCTCGATGATCCATCGAGCGCGCGGGCGGTCGCCGTCGAGCTCCTCGCGGCCTATGACTACGCCCGCGCTCGGGAGCTGCTGTCCGACCTCGGGATCAGTGCGGTCGGGCGTGGACCGTATCTCATCTCCAGGGAGGTGCCGCCCTCGGCCTCGGCGGGCCGGCTCCTGATCGACATGACCGGCGTCTCCCCGGCTCTGATCTGGGACTGGATGACCTGGTTCTGCTGGCTCTCCGGTCAGGAACGCTCATGGAGCGAGCTCGCCCTCAAGCAGCTCGGGCTCAATCTTCGGAACATCATCGCCGTCACCGGCTCGGTCACGCCCGTGGTCTTCGAGTCGCTCGGCCAATCCTTGCATGTGCTCAAACGGCGGTAGCCGAAGGGTCGAGCGGGGCACGGAGAGGCGCGCCACGACCTCGTCCTGCGCGCGGGCCCTGATCTTGTTCACGGTCCTCTTCGGCGTCGGGAGCAGTCCGGCGGCAAGCCACGCGGCCGCTGCCCAGACCGGATTTCACTCGGCCGCGATCACCCGCGTCGCGGTCGATCCCACCGGCCGCATCCTCGCAACGGCATCCGAGGACAACACCGTCCAGCTCTGGGAGCTCCCGACGGGCGCGCCGCTCGGGATCCTGCGCCCGCCGGCGAGCGGTGGTCCGCGCGGCGGGATCTACGCGCTCGCCATCTCACCCGACGGCAAGATGCTCGCGTTCGGGGGATTCACCGGGCAGAAGAACGGGCGGGTGGTGGACGAGCGCCTCCGTTACGACTACGAGGTTTACGTCCACGAGGTCGCGAGCGGCACGCTTCTGCGAACCCTCGACGTGCCCGCGTTGATCGATCAGCTCGCCTACTCCCGAACCGGCGAGCATCTGATTGCGTCGGCCTCCAGCATGCCGGTCGCCCGATTCGAAGCGCTCAATTATCCGCTGCGCGCCCTGACCATCTTCAGAACCCGGGACTATCAGCGGCTCCCGGACGTGCCGCCGTTCTACGCGGCGGTGGCCGATGTCGACCCGCAGGGAGGAGTGCTGGCAATCGGGAGACCGGGCGGTCACTTCGTCGCCGAGCTTCTGAGCCCGAGCATGAAGACCCTCGACTCCCGCACGTTTCGGGGCGATCCGGCAGCGGTGCGTCTGGCTCCGGACGGATCGAGCTTCGCCGTGAGCACGTTCTACGCTGCGGTCCACGTGCACTCGACCCGAGACCTCTCGCTGCTGTACGACCCGGACCTCCGCGGGGCCTCCGGCACCGCGTCGGTCCCGGCCACTCCCGACTCGCCGGCGGACTCGACGGTCGCCTGGTCGATGGACGGCCGTTTCCTCTATTTCGCCGGCGCGGCGACCTGCCAGCCGAAAGGCTGCGCGATCCGGAAGTGGAGCAACGGAGGGCGAGGCCCGCACGTGGACCTCATCGTCTCGCCGGATCGCGTCACGCACCTGGCGCCGTTGCCCGTGGGCGGCATCGCGTTCGGCACCGCGGGGCCGGCCTTCGGCGTCGTGGACGCGAACGACGTGCGCGTTCTCTACCAGGATCGCACGACGGTCTCCAGCGTGCCGGTGGCGGTGGTGCGAGAGTCCCTACCGGCAGAACAGCCCGGGACCGGGGTCCAGCCTGGAACGTCTGGATGGCCGACGGTTTCGGACGCCGACGCGGCGCGCCTGGCCGAGCTGCATCGGGCCGTCATGACGTCGCTTCGGAGCCGGCGGCCGGGCGACGCCCTGCCGCTCGCGCAGGAGGCGCTCAAGCTCGCCGAGTCCCGCCTTGCCCCTGACGATGCGGCGCTCATTCGGCCGCTCCTCGATCTGGGCCGGACGTACTACCAGACCGGCCGCTACCGGGCGATCGTCGGAAGCCCCGGCAAGCACGTCGAGGAGTATCGAGACGCGGAGCACCGACTCGAGCGCGCGCTGGCGCTGCTGGAGCGCCAGACCGGACGCCATCATCCCGAGGTCGCCGATCTCCTCGAGGAGCTCGCCGACCTTCGCGAGGCGAGGAAGGACTTCGACGAGGCGCTGGACCTGAAGCAACGTGCGCTGGCCATCCGGAAGACGGGCGCCGGCAGCGGCGATCCCGCCATCGCGAAGATCGAGAACGACCTCGAGCTCCTCCGGGTCGGGAAGCTCCTCCGGCTGTCGAGTCCCGACCTCGGCAAGGCGGTGCCGCTCGCGCTCGCCCAGCTCCACGCCGCGGAGTCCACGCTCGGGCCGGACCACCTGAACGTCGGGCGGGGGCGCTCGAGACTCGCGACCATCTATCAGGGCTCGCGCGTCGGCCTTCGCGCTGCCGCTCTCCAGCTCCGCGAAGCGGCCCTGGTGACCTATTCGCGCGTGTACGGCGCCGACCACTGGGAGACGATCGGCGAGGCCACGGCCATCGCGCGGCTCCACGGAGACGCGGGCGATTGGATGAAGGCCGAGCGCCTGTACGAGTCGACCGAGGCGATGACGAGCCGGGCTCTCGGCCCGAGCCACGAGGCCGTGATCGAGTTCCTCGACGAGCGCGCGCGGGTGCTCCGCCGGCTTGGCCAGTACGAGCACGCCGCGGCGCGCCTGGAACGGGCGCTGGCGTTCTGGGACGACCGCCTCGCGCGACGCCTGGGCCGTCACCCGATCCTCGAGGTGCGCCGCTCGCTCGAGCGCCTCGCGGATACCTATGCCCTCATGCGGGAGCCCGCGAAAGCGGAGTCGCTCTACCGGCGTCTCCTCGGCCTGAAGGATCAAGGGGTCGTGATGCCGCCGCTCATGGTCGCGCGCGTCCTCGGCAGGCTCGGCGAGCAGGCGCGCGTCCGCGGTGATCTCGGGTCGGCCCGGTCCAGCGTGGAGCAGGCGCTCGCGCTGATCGAGCGGGACGTCTCTCCCCATGGGAGCTCCCAGTGGGGCATCGCCGACGCGATCGCACGTGATGCCTACGAGGCGCTCGCCGCCATCGCGCTCACGTCGAACGACCCCGGCACCGCCCGCCGGCATCTCGCCCGGGCAGTCGCCATCGACGAGCATCTCCTCGGGCTGACGCTGAGGCCGCAACCGGCGGGTGACATGCTCGAATCGCTCCAGGAGGCCTCCGTCGTCCGGCTCTATCACCGCGTGCTGGGCCTGACCGTTCGTCACTACGCGGGCGATGCGCAGGCGGTGGAGAGTGCGCTGGCCTTGGTGCTCAACCGCAAGAGCATCGCGCTCGATCTGGAGTCGCGAACCCGCGGACTCGGGAGCCGGCTCTCCGAGAACACCCGGGCGAGCCTGGCCGAGCTCGCGAAGGTTCGCAGCACGCTTTCCCGGCTGATGGCCACGCGCGCGGCGCCAGCGGACCCGGAATATGAGCAGAAGGTGGTTCTGGCGTTCGAGCGCGGCATCGACCTCGAGCGCGAGATCTCCGCGTCGCTCTCTCTGGCCCCGGGCCAGGCCCGAGACCGACGTGTGACCGTGTCGGAGGTGGCGGCGCGGCTGCCCCCCGACGCGGTGCTCCTCGAGTTCGTTCGCGTTCAGGACCCCGATCCGCCGTCGCCGGCGCCAGCCCGCGAGGCCGACACGGAGCCGCGGTACCTCGCCTTCACGTTGACCAGTTCCGGGCGCGTCTCGCTGGCGGACCTGGGGGCGGCTCGGCCGATCGACGTGCTGGTGGCAGATCTGCAGGCTTCGTTACGGGGCAACAGCAATCCGGCGCTCATGGTGGACCTCCTGCGCGAGCTCGCGTCGCACGTCTGGCAGCCCCTCGCCGGCCTGATCGGCGACGCCGGCCGGGTGATCGTCAGCGCGGACGGCGAGGTGCATCGCGTTCCGTTCGGCGCCCTGCTGGATGGGGAGGGCCGCTTCCTGATCCAGCGGCATCGCTTCGCCTACGTCGGCAGCGGACGCGATCTCGCGCTCTCGGAGCCGGGATCGCCGGGAGTCGGGGAGGATCTCGTACTGGTCGCCAACCCCGACTTCGGGACGGCGGTGCCGGATCCGGCCCGACCGGGGCCGGGTACCCGGTTCGGGTCCGATGGCCAGCGCTTCGCTCCGCTCCCCGGGACCGCGCTCGAGGCGCAGCTGATTCCGCCCCTCGTGAGCCGGGAAACGAGCCGCACCGTCCTGGTCGGGCCCGCGGCGACCAAAGCGGCGCTGAAGGCGATCCGGAGTCCGCGCATCCTGCATATCGCGACGCATGGTGTCTTCCTCGACCGGGACACGCTGGGGGTGGAAGGGCGGGGATACGAGCACTCGCTGATCAGATCCGCGCTGGTGCTGGCCGGCGCCAACAACGCCGCCGGCGCCGCCAGGGAAGACGACGGCATCCTGACAGCGCTCGAGATCAGCGACATGGACCTGTCCGGAACGCAGCTGGTCGTGTTGTCGGCCTGCGACACGGGAGCCGGATCGCTGACCCGGGGTCAAGGCGTCCTCGGGCTCTGGCGGGCATTCGCGCTGGCCGGGGCGCGCGGCACGCTGATGACGCTCTGGCCGGTCGACGACGTGGTGACGGTCGAGCTGATGGTGAGCTTCTACGGCAAGGTCCGGCATCTCTCGCCGGCGGAGGCCCTGCATCGCGCCCAGACCGAGCTGCTCGAGCGGTTGCGCGCCTCGGGTGGCTTTCCGGATCCGCGGCTCTGGGCGCCCTTCATCCTCGAGAGCGCGACGGGCTTTGCGACGTTGCCCGGAGGTTGAGCGGGGGCGCTCCGCTTGCCCTGTCTCACCGAGTGCGCCAGCGTCATGCCGCGGACGCCTCCTCTGGGAGGTGCCGCATGCGGGTCAGGTTCTGGGGTACCCGCGGATCAAGAGATGTTCGGCTGCTTTCTCGCCGACAGGCCGCATATTCACAGGCCTCTGGACTGAGAGACTGTTATTGGGAATTAGCTAAGTAATGGATACACGCCGCCGCAGATACACGCAGCCACCGGAAAGAGGCGCGTGTCGACCCACGAAGCACCGACCTGATCTGTCTCAACGCTAGCGCTCAGCCGGCGCGAGCCGCCTCTGGGGCAGTTCGACGAACACGAAGTGGTCCCCCGGGTCGAGGTAGTCCTCGCCGGACTCGTCGACGAACCTTACGCAGCCGGTCTCGCTGACGGGCGCCGCGGGGCCGTCGCTATTTCAGTCCGACCAGAGCGGGCAGCTCACTCAGGTCCTTCAGGGTGGGATGTCCGTAGTAGCTGGTCGAGGGGCCGTGGCCGCGTTCGATGTAGGCGCAATGCCGGATACCCACGTCGTGAGCCGACATTAGATCGTACCGCAGGCTGGAGGACACGTGGAGCAGGTCCCCGGGGTCGCAGCGCAGGCTTTCGATCATGTACTCGAAGGCCCGGAGCCGCGGCTTGTACGCCTGGGCTTGTTCGGCGGTGTAGACAGCGTGGAAGGGCGCGCCCAGCCGGGCCACGTTGTGACCAATCTGGCTGTCCGAGGCGTTCGACAGGATGACGAGCGGAAGCTCCCGAGCCAGCGTCGCCAGCGCGGCCGGGACATCTGGGTGCGGGCCCCAGGTGGGCACCGCTTCGTAGAGCTGCTGGCCGTCGGCGTCGCGGTAGGGCACGCTCCAGCGCTGGCAGCATCGGCGCAAAGCCGTCTTGATCACCTCGGCGTAGGGTTTCCAGGAGCCCAGGGCCTCGTCGAAGCGGTAGGCGCTGAAGTCGGTGAGGAACAGGGGCATCCGAGCGAGGTCGAGACGGTCGGCCAGGAGCGTTCTCGTCAGGCTGTGGATCTGAAAGTCGATCAGCGTTCCGTAACAGTCGAAAGTGATGTATCTGGGACGAAACGTCATTGCCATCGTGCGGCGAACTTCTCGGCCGGCAGGTCATAGCTCCAGGCGCCGGCCTCCACCAGGCCCGCGGCGACGCGGCCGATCTCGTCACACGACTTGGCCCCGGCCCCGCAGCCGCCGGCCACCACGAACCCCTGGTCGACGTCCACGCGATCGATGTAAGGACGGTTGTGAGCCGTGTAGGCGACCACGCAGGTCTTGGCGCCGTAGGAGATGACCCTCAGGCCGGGCAGCAACGCCAGCAGCACGCTGCGCAGAGCGGCGAGCTCCTCGGCGTCGCCGGACCCCTGGAACCACTGGCGGAACTGTTGGGGAGTTTCCAGGAGGTATGGGGTGTGCCGGGAGCCGCCGATCTTGATGCACAGCTTTCCGTCCGGATAGCGCACGGCGGGCGTCGAGTAGACGGAATCCAGTACGGGGTCGTCGGCCAGCCACAGGATCGTGGACGTGAGGGCCTGCAGGCGTCGGGCCTCCGTCTCGTCGATCTCCGCCAACAAGACCGTCCGGGCCCTGAACTGCATGGCCAGGGGGCGAGCCAGCAAGTGGTTGGTGTAGGCGCCGGCCGCGATCAGGAGCTTCGCGGCCCGTACGCGAGTTCCCCCGTCGGTGGTCACCTCGAAAACGTCGTTCCGTCGCGTGTAGCTCGTCACCGTCTGGCGCAGGACAGTCGCCCCTTGCTTGCGGGCGACGGCAAGCTGGGCTCGCACCATCGAGCGCGGATCGATGTGCCCAGCCTGGCCGCGTTCCCACAACGTGATGGCGTTCGACGGCACCTGAAGGAACGGAAACCGGGCCATCACCTCCTTGTCCGTGAGCCGCTCGAACTCGGCACCGAAGGTCCGTCCGACTGCATCGGCCTGCTGCAAGCGGGCCAGCGCCGCCGGAATCTGCGGGTAGATCCAGACTCCCCCGGAACGGTGGTGAAAGGTGATGCCGCTCTGCGCCTCGAGCTCCGGGTAGACGGCGATCGAACGCTGTGCCAGCTGGGCCCACACGGGATCGGAGTCGATGACCCGGGTGATGCGGCCCTGGTCGTAGTGGCTGGAAAACACGCCATCGTGGGTCTTCCAGTCCACCGGCTCGTCAGGACCCACGGCGACGACCCGCAAGCCGCGGGCACTCAGGTGGCGCGTGGCCGCCGCCCCGAACATGCCGTTGCCCACCACGACGACGTCGTAGATCGTATCCATCGTGCGCGTGGGAATCCTAACCAGCGCCCGGCCTGCGGTCAACCGACTCGTCGCCATCGCCTCCTTCACGCGGCGCCGAACTGGCAACCACCAGCGGACGTCGCTTGCCCCACGGGGTACCATCACCCGGTCGGCCTCGGAGGAGGCGCCGTGGCGGGTTGCCGGCGGTACTGGCATCTTGGAGCTAGCGACCGCGGATGTGGCGCACCGCGGGACGAGTCGGGAATCCACGGGCGTCGAGCCCTGCACGAATCAGGAGGGATCTCATGGCCACTCGAGCAGGCTCGCTGACGCTGCGTCCAATGACCGGCCCGGACATCGGCACCGCGACCGCGCTCTCGCGCGAGCAGGCCTGGCCGCATCGCGAGGAGGACTGGGCACTCTTCCTCGAGGCCGGCGAAGGCATCGTGGCGGAACAAGCGGGGCGCGTCCTCGGCACCGTCATGGCCTGGCGTTACGGGGAAGACTTTGCGACCGTTGGCATGGTCATCGTGGCCAGCGACGTGCAAGGCCAAGGCCTCGGCCGCAAGCTGATGGAGGCCATGCTCGATCGCCTCGCCGGACGAACCGTAGTGCTCAACGCAACCGCCGCGGGCTTGCCGCTGTACGAGAAGCTGGGCTTCGTCGAGACCGGCGTCATTCATCAGCACCAGGCCATCGCCCCCGGCGTTGCCGTGGCCGAGGGGATCCCGGGCGGTCGGGTGAGAACGATGGGCCAGTCGGATAACGGCCTGGGCGACCTCTACAGCCGCGCGAGCGGCATGGACCGCACCGCCTTGTTCGAGAGGCTGGCGGCCAACGCCCACACCGTGGTCCTGACCCGTGACCATCAGACGGTCGGATTCGCGCAGGTTCGCCGTTTCGGACGAGGCTGGCTGGTCGGCCCGGTGGTGGCGCCTGACCCGGGCGGAGCCAAGGCCCTCATCCTCAACGGGCTGGGTACCCATGCCGGCACCTTCTGTCGCCTCGATGTGACCGGGGACAGCGGTCTGTCGGAATGGCTGGAGGAAATCGGTCTACCTCGGGTGGACTCCGTCAAAACAATGGTCCGTGGCCGAAGCCCCAACCCCGATCCCGGCATCTCCGTCTGCGCCATCGCCGCGCAGGCCCTGGGATGAATGATGTGAGCGCGCCAGGAGCCGAGACGCCGGAGCAGCGGGCGATCGAGATCCATGGTCGGTCTGTTGCCCGCCACCCATGTGCCCGAGAGTTCGATAAACGTCGCGAGCATCGGCGTCAGCGCCTGAGGCTCTGTCGCGAGCAGAAACTGCGGCGCGAACGGCAGCGACAGCACCCGCCGCAGCGGCCTACGCGGCAGCGACTTCGTCAACCAATAGCGGCGAGGTCTCCGCCATCCGCGGCGCGCCGCAGCGGGGTATCATCTCCCCCTCTACCGCGAGCACCGGGTTACCCATAACGCTGAGCTGTATATCAAGATCGCCTCTGCTTGGGGTCCCGTGAGGGTTGGTTGAGTTTTCGGCTGGTTACCGAGCAAGGTCCGGCGTGCACACCGTGCTACAGCGAGGCGCCGCAGCATATCCCGTCCCAATCCCGCCGATATCGGTCCAGTCGTCTGAGAATGACACCAGGCTGACGGGCTACGGCCACCGGAGATCGGACGCGTCGAGGCACGAGCCGAGCAGAGCTTGGGATTGGCCGATACGCTGAAGGGATCGCACGACGTGCAGCGTGAGCGTGACGAGCCCATCGTGATCGATATTGGACAGCTCGCGCTTGGCCTGCGTCCAGATGAACTCATCAGGGTTGAGCTCTGGCGCGTACCCGGGAAAGCGGTGCACGTTGACGCGGGGATGTCGTTGGAGAAAGGCCCGCACGTCCCGACGCCGATGAATCTGCCCGCCATCCCACAGCAGGACGAGTGGTCCCCGCAAGTGGCGGAGCAGCTGGCGGAGGAACGTGATGACCTCGGCACCAGTGATGTTGCGCACGTGG
Organism: uncultured Actinomycetes bacterium; assembly: GCA_963832225.1. GTDB lineage: Bacteria > Actinomycetota > UBA4738 > UBA4738 > HRBIN12 > JALYMB01. Next base: position 139,166 of record CAWHTI010000014.1, on the reverse strand, counting down.
AGATCGAAGTACAACCCGAGCCGGTGGCGACGCGGGGCCACGGTGAGCGCCGAGATGACGGAGACGTTGTCACGCCGATAACTATGCCGCAGGTACGGAATGTGTCCGACGGGCGCCCAAGTCTTGCGCACGTTGGGAATCAGGAGAAAGCCGCTTTCGTCGAGGAATGCGAGATGGGCGCCCAGGCGCGCGGCGTTTTTTTAACCGCGGCCATTGGCTCCGCTTCCACCGGGCGATGGCCGCCTCGTCGCGCTGGAGGGCGCGCCGTTCCGCTTCTGCCAACTCCACTGCAGGCCGTGCCGCAACAGCGCCCAGACGCCGACCGGGCTGTAGCAGACGCCAAATCGCTTGCGGATGACCTCACTGATGCGCCGGAGCGTCCACAGCTCGGTGGCGTACCCGGCCGCGCCGGCGCCCCGGAGCAGCAGCACCTTCAGCTGCTCCTGCTGCCGAACCGACAAGCGACATGGGCGTCCTGGAATCGGACGAGCGCGCAGCCCTTTCCGCTTGTCCCGGCGATACGCTTGTTCCCACCGGACTACCGAACTCAACGATGCCGCGAGCCGCCGCGCAACCTCGCGATACGGTGTCCCGGCCTGCAGGAGGGCGATCGCCCGGCGACGACGCTTTTCCAACTGCTCGGCAGTCCCTGATGGTCTCATGGCGCCCACTGTAGTGGTGCACATGGGCAGCGTATGCATTATTTCTTGAACTCTCAATAATGCTCGGGACCAGCTGCCTCAGCCGCCCGGTTTGCTTGGGCGGCCCGCGTCACAGCCGCTCGATCGCCTGCCGTTGATGCCCCGGCGAGAGGTGCGCGTACCGCTGCACCATGCTGAGCGTCTTCCAGCCGCCGAGCTCCTTCAACGTGAGGAGATCCACGCCTTCCATCGCCAACCGCGAGGCGAAGGTGTGGCGCGTGTCGTGGAGGCGGAAGTCCTTGATCTTGGCCGCGGCGACGGCCTCGGGGAAGTCCTTCTCGGCCCAGTGAAGGTCCGTGTTCCCGAGGCCGTTCGGGAAGATCAGCGCGGAGGCGTCGAGCGACCGCGGACGGCGCGAGATGATCGCGCGCACCTCGGAGGTCAGCGGGACGTGGCGCGCCTCGCCGTGCTTGCTCCGCGGGATCGTCAGCACGCTGGCCTTGAGGTCCACGTCCTTCCACCGGAGGCCGAGGAACTCCGACTTGCGTAGGCCGGTCTGCAGGAGGACCCGCAGCCGGTCGCGGCCCTCGTCGGTCAGGAGCTTCCCTACTAACCCTGCTCCTCCTCGTCGCTCAGGTAGCGGACGCGGCCGCTCGGCTCGCGCAGCATCTTCAGCTTGGCCACCGGGTTGCGCTCCGTCTTGCCGTCCCGGATCGCGACATTGAACAGATGCTTGAGGAACGCGAACTCGCGATTGACCGTGGCCGGCGTGACGGGCGCGGCTTCTTGTCCTCCTCGTCGGCGTCGCGGCGCAGCCGGCCCGCGAGCCGTTCAGTGCGGATCTTCTCGAGATCGGCCGGGGTCACCTCCTCGAGACTCCGGCCGCCGAGCCGCTCGGTCCAGGTCTTCCCGTAGCGCTCGTCGTTCCGGAAGGAGCGCTTGCTTGCCCTCGCCGCGGCCAGATACTCCTTGATCACGTCGGCGAGCAGGTAGTTGACGGGCCGCGCCTGGCGTCGCGGGCATGGCCGCTCCAGTCGCTTGCGCTGGACCTCCTCCGTAGCGAGGCTCTTCGGCCCCACCAGCGCCCGGTGGAGATGGCCATGCGGGCAGGCCCAGCGGATCCACCAGTCGCCGACCTCGCGCTGGCCATCCTTCAGGCGAACCTTCTGGGTCCCGCGAGGATTCGCGCGCCAGATCACGCCGCGGCTGCCGGACGTTGCGAGCTTCATACGCTGCCGCTCCTTCCTCGGCGGGTCGCCACCTCCAGGGGCCCGCCCGCGCATCGGTGGAACCTGGATTAGGGTGCGGGGTCCTGCAACAGATCCTCCGCAAGCGACCATGTCGCGCCCCAGCGCCTCCCGTGTCAAGGGGGAGCGGGCAAGAGCGCCTCCATGGTGACGTCGTTCGGCAGGGGAGTCTCGCGTCGCGGGAGGGCGTCGCGGAGCGTCGCGCAAGGAATCTTGGCGCCCTCGGAGGCCGGCCGCGGCGGGCGCAGCGCCGGGCGTGTCCCGGCGCTACCGATCGGCTTGGCGGGCGGGGCGGCAGCGCTCGGCCAGGAACCGTTCGAGGTCAGTCTCGCGGATCCTGCAGGCGCGACCGAGCCTCACGACCGCGATCCCGCGCCGCGCGGCCAGCTTCCGCCAGAAGGCCACGGACGTGCCAGTTTGCTCCGCCGCTTGCTTGAAGGTAAGCAATCGGTTCACTCGGGTGTCCTCCGGGGTAGCGATTGTTCTGTCGCTCCAATGAGTGACGTGCGAATCGACCTCGACGCGCGGCGTGACTCGGGAAGACGTACCGCCGTAGCGGACGATGGCCTGCTCGACGGACGGGTCGATCTCGTCGCTGCGCCAGTAGACCGGGACCACCGGATCCGGGTGGCGATGGTAGTAGCCCGCGGCCGGGCCGTCCTTCGGATAGATCAGCCGAGCGGGCTCGATCTCGTGCAGGCGAACGCCGAGACCCTGGAGCGCGCGCAAGAACCGCAGCTTGATCACCGCCAGCCCCGCCCGGATGTCCAGCGGGAGGGCGTACTCGGCGATCGCCTGGATGAGCCCGAGCGGAGTCAGGAGGCCGCCGATCACGATCCCCTGAACGGCCTCGGCCACGACCCTGGTGACCTCGACCCGTTGCGACACGGCCGTCTCCCGGATCGCTGCGGGCAGATCGAACTCGAAGGCCTCCTCCGCCGGGAACCTGAACCCGACGCGCGATTCTCCCAGGATCAACCGCGCGCTCCCCAGGAGGAAGCACTCGTCAGTCCCAGCCCGTAGCGTGGCAAGGAAGTAGGCCGCGCGCGCGTCGTACGCGTCGCGATCTTCCCGCAACCCGGGCCGGTAGTACCCGCGGCGCTGGTAGACGCGGAAGCGCTGCGCGAAGACAGCGGCTCGCTCGTACCTCGTAGTGGCGAGGCCGCACTCGATCTCCCGGCCGCCGGCACGAACGCGTGTGAGCACGTCCATCTCGGCGGCGTGACCAGTGCAAATCGCCGGCCGTCGCGGACGCGCGCGAGACGCTCGATGCGTCGCGAGTTTACGCGAGCAGGTGAGCCGCGAGACGCCGGAGCGAAGGCGCAACTGCTCGGGTAGGCGCGTGGCCGCGTGGATGGCACTCCACCGTGACGCGCGCTCACTGCCAATCCTCGCAGTTCCGCAGCATCGGTCTCCTCGGATCCTTGGAGCGCCCTGGCTCGGCGCCTCAGAGAAACGTGCGGAATCGACAACCGAATCGACAACACAAGCGCGACCCCTCCCGTGGTCGATTCCACCGCGCGCGAGCGCCGCGCCTCCGTCCCGATTAGTGTGTCTCTCTGCGCACTTCTCCGCGGCGTGGACCTCGGGCCGCGCCGGCAGGAACGCGAGGAATCGACAACAAAACGGCAACGAATCGACAACAGGCCATATGAGCAAGTGATCCGGGCCGTGCTGGTCGCACTCGCTCAATCCTGCCGTCACTTGGGTCCGCTCCGGATCGCTGAGATCGGCGAGCGAGCCGGAGCGAATCGACAACCAAATCGACAACGAATCGCCAACAAGACGGCCCCCACCCCCGCGGAAGCGGCGTCGGTCCAGCGGATCCGAGCCCGCACACGACGCTTCCGTGGCAGCCGATTCAATCACTTGCGCGTGGTCCAATCGGTCGATGTCGCCCTCGGCACGGTTCCTGCCCTTTTCCCCTCGCGACGGCGCGGCGACGAGAGCCGACGCGGGCGAGAGGAGAGCGCGATGAAGATCATCCACGGGTCGCTGAGCTCACTGCTCACCGAGGTGAAGGAGCAAGGCAAGGTCGACGGCGTGCGCGTCGCGGCCATGATGCAGAGCACGTTCGAGTGGGCCGGGCTGCCCCGCTACACGAGCTGGGTCATCGTCTCCGCTCACGTGGATTGGGAGAAGTGGGCGGAGTGGCGTCTCGTCGTGGGCTTACAGCGTGGGGAGGTCACGGAGCGCGGCTATCGCGTCCCCGAGAAGCTCGCGGCCCTCACCGAGGAGAAGCTCGCCGAGGTGCGGGGCTGGATCGAGGCGGCGGGGCTTCTGATGCGCGACGGCATCCTCGCCGGGGACGCGGAGACGCTCGAGGGCGTTCTTGGCTAACCCGCACACGGTCGAAGGGCGACCCGGCGGCGACTCGGACTCGCACGGTTCGTCCGGAGCCGTGGCTGCAACGCCCACGTGCTCCCCGAAGGTCCGACGGATTCTCCGCCTCGAAGCGCGAGCCCAGCGCCTGCTCGCCCGGTATGAGCGCGCGCTCGCCCAGGCCACGCGCGCGATGGCAGAGGCGCGCGGGCTCCTCGACGACGCATCCGTTCTCGAGGACTCGCTGACCCGCCCGGAGCTGGACGACCTGCGCCGAGGACGAGCGGAGATCTCCAGGCCGGCACCCGCTTCGGCAGCAGCGCTACCCGAGCAACCCTCCACCACCACGCCCGGATGAAGGAGGCCCAGCATGTCCGAGCATCGATCGGCCAAGGTGCGGAGGATCCTGCGCTTCGGGGTGTATTCCTCGCCCGAGCATGTGAAGTTTGCGAAGTGGCTGGTCGGAGGGACGGAAGGGGGATTTAGCTCGACCCTCAAACCGAGCGGGCGGACCGGAGTACTGCTCTTCTATCCGACCAGGGAATTGCTTCCCGGAGGGAAGGTGGCCAGCGGGATCCCGGTTATGGGTTTCGCGGTGGTGTTGCCGAGGCCGGAGGGGGCGGGACAGCGGATTGCGTACAGCGTCCAGCCTGGGTGAGAGTCTGACGTGACGGGCCCGGACAGATCGTGACAACACAGGCCGTCTGCGACAAGGCTCGTGTGCTGCACAGCGAAATTGCCGCGCATCTACTCCCTTGCTTCTTCCAAACACAGCGTGATTGCCAGATTCGATTGGTTGGCCGCCGGGCTCGAACCTTGGACCGGCATGCAGTGGCAGCATCCGTACGCGGTGCCGAGCCGCGCGCCGCCTCCGCGCTGGCCTCGGTATGGTTCACCGCCTACCCGCCCTCTCGGATCACGGGCCCAGGTGAGTCGGTGCTGGAGAACCTGGGCCACGCCGAGCTCTGGCGCGTCTTCCGCGACATCGGCATCGGCGGCGTGCACACCGGCCCCATGAAGCTGGCGGGCGGCTGGCGGCGGGCGCGAGTACACGCCCACGGTGGACGGCAACTTCGACCGCATCAGCAGTGAGATCGACCCAGCCTTCGGCACCGAGACGCAGTTCAAGACCATGGTCTGACGCGCTGCCGACAATGGCGCGGTGATCATAGGCGATATCATTCCCGGTCACAGCGGCAAGGGTGCCGACTTCCGTCTCGCCGAGCGGCGCTACGGGGACTACCCCGGCCTCTATCACTTCGTGGAGATCAGCCCGGAAGACTGAGGGCTGTTCCCTGTGGTGCCGGCCGGTCGCGACTCGGTCAATCTCAAGCCCGCGGCGGTTGACGCGCTGAAGGCCCGCGGCTACATCGTCGGGCAGCTGCCGCGCACCATCTTCTACGAGCCGGGCGTCAAGGAGACCGACTGGTCGGTCACCGACACCGTCGTCGGCGCCGACGGCCAGCGCCGGCGCTGGGTGTACCTCCACTACTTCAAGGAAGGGCAGCCCACGTTCAACTGGCTAGACTCGACCTTCGCGGCGGCGCGGCTCGTGGCGGGTGACGCTATCACTCACTGGCCACCCTGGGCGAGCGCATGCTGCGCCTCGTGCCTGACTACCTCACCGAGATCCCGCGCTGGTCGCCGCGGCCGCGGCACCGCGCGCGTGCGCGTAGGCACCAACGTGCTCAACAACGATCTCCGCAACCCGGTGCTCGTGATGCACGAGGCGCGACGCACCTCGGATCCATCCGGCCAGACGACGGCCCGCGTCCTCACGGGGCCGGCAACGGTCGCATGCGGATGCGCTCGGCCTCGACCACGGAGAAGTGGCCAGCCCAGTCCGAACGTGAGTCGATGACCCTGGCGATCTTGCGGCTCACCTCTTCCGACAAGGGCATCAGCAGGCGAAGCAGCACGACGCCACTGGCGGCTGGCAGTCTGGCCCGCCACGCAAGCTCGCCGAAATCCTTGTCGAACGTCAAGACGATACGGTCCTCGCGCTGTGCGCGGCCGAGGACGTCCTGATCGGTACTCCCGGGCGCATCAGTTCGGACCCACACAACATCGTGGCCGGCGGCCCGCAGCGCGTCGACGGCCTCGCCCGGAATATTCTCGTCGGCCAGGAGCCGCACGACCCGAGCGCTCAGCCGTGGGCGAGGGGGTAGACCTTCTCCGCCTGAAGGACTTCGCTCGCGTACTGCAGGCAGGCTGCAATGTCCGCGCGCGACAGCCCCGGGTAGTTGCGCAGGATGTCGCTGTCGGACCAGCCCTGGGCCAGGAGGCTGATGATCAAGTCCACCGCCAGCCTCGTGCCGCGAATGACCGGCTTGCCGGCGAGTACGCCGGGATCGATGGCAATGCGCTCGGACCAACTCATGGCACGGCCTAGCTTACCTGAAAATCGCGGCGCCCGTTCTGTGTCAGTAAATCCTGTCGCCGCAGCGTTCGCGGTGAAGTGTATCTTCACTCGGGGGTCGCGCGATGGCGATCGCTAGCGCTGCCAAACACCAACTCTCCCTGATCGACGACATCCTGGATCTCTCCGAAATCGAGACGCGGCGGATGGAGGTGGAGCCCTTGGATTTCGACCTGTCGAGCGCCATCGACAACGCGCTCACCCTTGTGCGCGAGGGGGCGACGTGCCGCGGGATCACGCTCGGACGGACGATCGACGACCGCGTGGGCGTGATCTACAGGGACGAGCGCAAGGTCAAGCAGACTGGAGGACGCGCATTGGCCTGCTCGCCGCGTCGTTGTGAACGACGGTCAGGGGAGGGTCGGGGCTACAACGTCCACACGTACGGCTTCAGGCTCGTTCAGCCGTTCCTGAAGTGCTACCCTGCTGGCGATCCAGGCCTGTTCGTCGGGGTTGTGGCGCGGCTGAAGCGACGTGGCCTCGTCGTCAGCCGAAAGGTTCGGCGCTTCGACATCCTGCCTGGCCGCGCACCGGAGGACCATTTCGGCCGGGTCCCGCTCCTCGCTCATGAGCGCTACGTCCAGTATGAGCGAGCCGCCCGTCCAGACCCAAGAATTCCGCTAGGGTGCGAACCTCATCCTCTGCATACACGAGCAGCGGAACTGCGCGAGCGCCGATCTCCCCGCGAACGCCCACATCGTCCGGTTCCGGCGGCGCATGGATCCGGCAGCAGTCCTGCAGGAGATCGGTGCTCGAGACTCGCCAACTGGTGGTTCCGGCGGCGCCGGCTGATCCTGGATTCAGCCCAGGTTGACCATCACGTGGCGGACCACCGTGTAGTCCTCGAGGGAGTACACCGACATGTCCTTTCCGTAGCCCGACTGCTTCAGGCCGCCGTTGACCAGAGTGAAGTGGGTGTTGACCCAGACGCAGCCGTACTGGAGCGCCCCAGCCACCTGCAGGGCCCGGCGCACGTCGCCGGTCCACACGGACGCGGCAAGCCCGTAGTCGGAGTCGTTCGCCCACGCGACCGCCTGCTCCACATCGGCCACGCGCGTCACCGAGACCACCGGCCCGAACACCTCGCGACGCGTGATCTCGTCGGCCTGGAGGGCCCCCGCGAGGACGGTGGGTTTGTAGAAGTAACCGGAGCCCGGGGCGGCGCTCGCGCCCGTCACCACCTGCACGTGGCCGGTGGCCACCGTGCGGTCGACGAAGCCCGCCACCCGCTCTCGTTGCCCTGCGCTGATCAAGGGGCCGAGCTCGGTGGCCTCCTGCTCCGGGGCGCCCACCCGCAGCGAGCCGGCCGCCGCGCCCAGATCGGCCACCAGGCGGTCGTGGATGCGGGGCGCGGCGTAGATCCGGCACCGCGGCACCGACCTGGCGACGCTGCCGGCGTGGCTCGGCGAGGCCGACGTGGACTATTTCGCGGGAGAGTTCGCTCACACCGGCTTCCGTGGCGGGCTCAACTGGTACCGCAACATCGACCGCAACTGGGAGCTGCTGGCGCCCTACGCGGGCGCGCGCGTGACGGTCCCGGCGCTCTACGTGGCCGGCGACCGCGATCTGGTCGTCGCCTTCCGCGGCATGGACCAGCTGATTCCCAATGAAGATGTTCGTCCCGAACTTGCGAAACACGGTGATGCTCTCCGGCTGCGGACACTGGACGCAGCAGGAGCGCCCCAAGGAAGTCAATGGGTCGATGCTCGAATTCCTGAAGGGCCTCTAGCGCTTCAGCCTCATCGCGCGGCGGCAGCGATCAGAAGGGCGATGCAAGCCACCCTGCTACTTCTACCACTGCCCGCGCCGCGCAAGCTGGCCGCCCCACGCGCAGGCCATCGCCAACGCCGAGGTGCTGCGCGCGCGCAAGAAGCCAATCATCGTCGCCGGGCGCGGTGCCCACCTTGCCGGCGCGAAGGGGGCGATCGGGACCCAGACGCCCGGCGCGATGCTCCCGGGAATCCTGATACACTCAATTTCGGTATGACGACCATGACGATTCAAGTCCGAGGGCGAGGGACCCTGACTCTCCCGGCGTCCCTGCGTGAGAAGTACCGGCTTGGTGAAGGAGACACCTTGACGGTGGTCGACCTCGATGGAGCGATGCTCCTCAGTCCTCGGCTGCTCGTCGTCCCACGGCTTGCTGCCGGAGGAACGTTTGTGTCGAGCGCGAAAGCTTTCCCTGAAGGATCTGGGTGGCCCGGCCCGAGAAGACTGAGTCGGTACTCGTCTGCGTCGATTCTGACGTCCTGATCGCCGGGCTGCTGTCCCGCACGGGCGCCAGCCACGCCATTCTGGTTCTCGGCGAGCTGGGCCTCCTTCGTCTGGTCCTCCCCGAGGCCGCGGCGGGGGAAGTTCGACGGAATCTGGCCTCCAAGCTCCCTGAAGCCGCGCCGCTCTTCGAGGAGTTCCTCGGCGCGGTTCCAGTTCAGATCTGATTCAAGACCGCCTCAGATCGTCCCGAGCGACAGCTCGGGTACTCGCTCGAAGTGACGCCGGTTGCGGGTGAGCAGGATGCCGCGGTGAACTAGCACGATGCCTGCAATCAGGCTGTCGCCCATGCCGATGTCGATGCCGTCGGCGACGAGCGTCTGCCGGACGGCGGCCGCGCGATCCGCGGCGGCTTCGTCGAGGGACAGACAGGGGAGAGCCGACAGGAGTTCGGCGATGAGGCGACGCTGGCGGTCGTGCCGCGCGCCGGCGAGCAGCTCGAAGCGCGTGATGACTGTCGTGACCAGTGCCTGGTGCTCGAGCTCGAGGCCGATGCGCCGGGCCGCGGGCTCAGCGCCCTGGAGGAAGTCGATGAGAACGTCAGTGTCTGCGACCATCATCGCCACGAGGCCCGGATCTCGACCGTAGCGTCGCGAAGCGCCCGGGCCTCCTTCGCGGAGAGGGCTCCCTGGAGCAGCCGGGCGCGCTTGCGAGTCTGAGCGCTGGCCGCTTGGGCCTTGAGGTAGGCGTCCAATGCCTCCTCGACGATCTTGGAGAACCCCTTGTGCCCCCGGCGAGCTGCCAGCTCGAGGAGGCGCGCGCGGTGGTCCGGCTTGATCTCGATCGTGGTACGCATGCATGGATAGTACATGCACGTGCATGTCATGGCAAGCGGCTCGGACTCCTGAACGGGAGCGACTTGCGTCAAAGCCCTCGCCGTCGCATTCGCGAATGTCCTTCCACTGACGCTGAAGCCCGGGGTGCGCCAGCTTGACGTTCGCATGCCGGCAGTCGCCAGAGATCCGTCTCAGCGCTCGGTGACCCGGGACAGCGTGGCTCGCCCTGTATCAGCTTGTGGGCATTGGCGGAGGTGTGCGGCACGGATACTCTCATCGACGGGCTCCTGCGATTCGAACTCGGAACGTCTTCGGGACTTCGACGGGCGTGAAGCTGCGATTCGACCGCGGCACGATCCTGCTGACAGGACTGCCCGAGCACGTCAATCTCGAGCATTCGCCCGGTGTCCTGTGGGACCCGCGGGTGGGATCCCATCGCGCGCCCGCCCACCGGTACGCCGATGTGGCCGGCTGGCTGCGCGGCGCGGGAGTAGAGTTCGAGGACATCGCGCCCGCGCCCCGCGCCACTGCCGACCACTGGGTGGCGGTCGAGTTGCGGCCGTACCAGGAAGCGGCGCTATCGGCCTGGGACCACGCGCTCCGGCGTGGCATCGTGGCGCTGCCGACGGGAAGCGGCAAGACTCGCTTGGCTATCGACGCGATCCGCCGCACCGGATCGAGTGCACTGTGCCTGGTGCCGACGCGCGTCCTCATGGATCAGTGGTCACGCGAAATCGCCACCGTCTACGGAGGTACCGTCGGGCGCTTTGGAGATGGCGCTCGGCACTTGGGGCCGGTGACGGTGGCCACGTTCGAGAGCGCGTATCGACACATGGCCCAGATCGGTGACCGGTTCGATCTCGTTGTCGTCGACGAGGTCCATCATTTCGGTGTCGGCATGCGTGACGAGGCGCTCGAGATGACGACTGCGGGCGCTCGGCTCGGCCTCACGGCAACGCTTCCGCGCAGCCGCGCCGTCCTGGCCCGTCTCACGGAGTTGGTGGGCCCGACGGTGTTCGAGCTCGCGGTGGCCGATCTCGCCGGCGGGTTCCTCGCGAGCTTCGACGCCATCACCCTGCACCTCGAGCTGTCGCCCGAAGAGCGGTCGGCGTACTCGAGCCTGCACGCGCTGTTCAGCGCCGTCCACCGGGAGTTTTGCCGCCTGGCGCCGTTGGCGGGCTGGGCGGACTTCACACGGCACGCCGTCCAGAGCGCCGAGGGCCGGCGGGCACTCATGTCGTGGCGCCAGATGCGAAGCCTCCTCGCGTTCACCACGGCCAAGCGTCATGTGCTGCGTTCCCTGCTGGAGCGGCACCGGTCGGCACGGACGCTGGTGTTCACCGCCGACAACGACACCGCCTACCGGATCGCGCGGGCGCATCTACTGATGCCTCTGACGTGCGACATCGGGCGCCGCGAGCGCGACCAGGCGCTGGACGCGTTTCGACGAGGCAGCATTCGAGCGCTGGTCTCGGCGCGGGTTCTCAATGAAGGGATCGATGTTCCCGATGCCGATGTCGCCATCGTGGTGGGCGGTGCGCTCGGTGAGCGCGAGCACGTGCAGCGGGTCGGACGATTGCTGCGGCCGGCGGAGGGCAAGCGCGCTCTCGTCTATGAGTTGGTGACGCGGGACACGATCGAGGTCAGCCAGGCCAGACGGAGACGACAGGGCCTTGTCGCGCGACGGTCCGCTCAGCTATAGCGTGACAGGGTCCCTCGTGGTCCCGCAGTTCCTCGGAACGCAGGACTACCCGTGGTTGCGGGTGCTCCTGGAGGAACGCGACCGCTTCATCGGACGACCTCAGCGCGAGCTGGACGCCCGGCTGCGGGAGCCTCTCCCCTGCGCGAGCCCGCCCGTGAAGCTCAAGCTGGCCGTTCGGGTCCTCGCGCGGCTCCAGCGGAGCGGTCGTACTTGTGCGGCGGTGCCGCCCAGGAAGGCTCGCGAGGTGCTCTTTCAGGCGGCAGCTCGCGAGGCGGCCCCGCCGTCCGTCATCCTGGCCAGGGTCGCGGCCGAGCTGGGGGTGGCGCCGCGGGAGCTGGACGAGTCCCTGTTCGCCGACCTGCCCGGAGAGAAGCTGCTCGCGGCATCGGCTTCGCCTGTCTCGCCTGAAGATCTTGCCCTTCGGATCAACCTCGCGCTGGTGCAAGGGCTCCTCTGCCACGCGATCAGGGTCAAGATCGACGTCGAGGGGCAGACCAGGGGCCTCGTTCGCCACGCCCGGCTCCGCGGCTTGATTTGTACGGTGACGGAACGGGGCGGCATAGGAGGCGTCACCGTGACGCTGTCCGGCCCACTCGCACTGTTTCGAAATACCCGGCTATACGGTCGAGCCCTCGGTGAGATCGTCCCAATGCTCGCGTGGTGCGCTCGCTTCCACCTTCGCGCGGAGTGCCTGCTGCAGGGGCGCCGGCTCACGCTGCAACTGCGCACCGGGGATCCCGTCTTTCCGGGAAGCGCGCCGCGCCCATACGACAGCGGGATCGAGGAGCGTTTCGCGCGGGAGTTCCGCAAGCTCGCGCCCGGATGGGACATCGTGAGAGAGCCGGAGCCGATCAACGCCGCCGGCACGCTGATCTTTCCGGATTTCGCCCTGCAGTGCCGCGCCGACCCCGGGCGCCGCTGGCTGCTGGAGATCGTCGGCTACTGGACCCCGGACTATGTCGCCAGAAAGCTCGCGCGCTACCGCAGCGCCCAGCTGTTCAACCTGATCCTCTGCATTGACGAGCAGCGGAACTGCGCGAGCGCCGATCTCCCCGCGAACGCCCGCATCGTTCGGTTCCGGCGGCGAGTGGATCCGGCAGCGGTCCTCCGGGAGATCGGCGCGCCGTCCCTAGCGAATCTCCAGGCTGGGGTCGATCGCATCCCGCAGGCCGTCGCCGACCAGGTTGATCGCCAGGATCGTGAACATGATGAAGAAGCCGGGGAAGGCGGAGATCCACCAGGCCGTGCGCATGTGGTCCCGGCCCAGGGCCAGATCGGCCCCCCACTCCGGGGTCGGTGGCTGCACCCCCATGCCGAGGAAATTGAGCGAGGTGGCGATCAACATCGCCCAGCCCAGGGCGACGGTGGTCATCACCGTGACCGGGCCGAGGATGTTCAGCAGAATGTGCCGGCGCAGGACCACCGCGTCACTACAGCCGACGGCCCGCGCGGCCTCGACGTAGGTGTTTTCCTTCGCGGACATGACGCAGCCCCGCACCAGCCGGACGAAGGTGGGCGACAGCGAGATGCCGATAGCCAGCTGCACATTGAAGAGCCCCGGCCCCAGCGCCGCGACGATGGCCAGGGACAGCAGAATGCCCGGGAAGGCCAGCAGGACGTCGACCGCCCGGCCGATCAGCGCGTCGATCCAGCCGCCGCGGTAACCGGCGACCAGGCCGGGCGCGAAGCCGATGGCCATGCTGATCGCGACGGCCACGATGCCCGTGCGCAGAGAAAGGCGGGCACCGGTGATGGTGCGGGCCCAGACGTCCCGGCCAAAGCGGTCGGTCCCGAAGAAGTGGTCGGCGCTGGGCGGGCGGCTGCTCTCCCGGGGATTTTGCTTGATCGGGTCGAAACGGGCGATCCAGGGGGCCAGAAGGCCGAGCAGCACGATCGTGCCCAGGATGACGAGCCCGAACAGGGCGCTGCCGGACCTCGGCAGGCGTCGCACCAACGGTCAGCTCTCCGGATTCAACGGTAGCGGATGCGGGGATCGAGCAGGCCGTATGACAGATCCACCGCCACGTTCAGGAGCACGTACACCAGGACCAGGACCAGCACCACTCCCTGGACGATGGGGAAGTCCTTCGCCAGGATGGCGGTGTAGGCGAGGCGCCCCAGGCCCTGACGAGAGAAGACGGTCTCGATGACCACGGTGCCGCCCAGCAGATTGCCGAACTGGAGCCCGACGATGGTGATCGCGGGAATGAGCGCATTTCGGAGCGCGTGGTGCAAGGTCACCGGCAGCTCGGCCAGCCCCTTGGCCCGGGCGGTGCGGATGTAATCCTGGCCGAGCGCGTCCAGCAGTGACGATCGCACCATGCGAGCGATGACGGCGGAGTAATTGGTGGCCAGGGCCAGGGCGGGCAGGAGCAGCCGCTTCCATCCCCCCACCCCGGTCGCGGGCAGCCAGCCCAGGGTGAGAGAGAAGAAGAAGATCATGATCAGCCCCGACCAGAACAGGGGGATCGACACGCCGAGCTGTGAGATGCCCATGACGATGGAGTCGATCCACGTTCCGCGCCTGACCGCCGCCAGCGTGCCCAGGGTGACCCCCAGCACCACGGCCGTGGCCATCGACGCGACGGTGAGCTCGAGGGTGCTGAGCCACTGGCCCTGCATTTCCCGCCAGACGGGCTGGCCGGTCCAGATGGAGTTGCCCAGGTCCCCCCGGATGACCCGGCTCATGTAGCTCCAGTACTGCTGGGGCAGCGGCACGTCGAGGCCGAGGTTCCGCCTCACCTCGGCAATCAGCTCGGGAGTCACATTGGGAGAACCCTGGAGCATGACCAGCACCGGGTCGCCCGGGATCAGGTGTATCAGCAGGAAGACCAGGATCGAGACGCCGATCAGCACGGGCACCGCTTGCAGGAGGCGCTTACCGATGTACCCGAGCACCGGCCCGCGCCCTCTCCGCTACTGCGTGAAGTGCAGGTCGTAGAAGTAGGGGTACGTCTGGAAGGTGAAGGCCAGGCCGTCCAGCTTGGCGTCGAGAGCCATCACCGTGCGCTTGGTGTGGATCGACACGATGGTGGCGTCCTCCATCACCTTTTTCTGGATGTCGCGGACCAGGGCGGCCCGCTTCGTGGCGTTGCCCTCCGCCATGGACGCCTCGATCATCTTGTCGACGTCGGGGTTATTGTAGTGGGCCCAGTTGAAGTTCGACGGGATGCTCTTGGAGTGGTACATCGCGAACAGGAATACGGGGTCGGGAGACCAGAAGAAGAAGTCGGCGAAGTGCTGCGTGCCCTTGTTGTAGGTGGCAAAGACGGTCGGCGAGCTTTCGAAGGTGATCTTCATGTCCATGCCGGCTTCCCGCAGCTGGGCTTGCCACATCTGGGAGACCTCGTCCCACTGGTCGTTGGTCTGCACGACGAAGAGCGTCTCCAGTGGCTTCCCGTTCTTCACCCGGATGCCGCCGGCGCCCGGCTTCCAGCCGGCCTCTTCCAAGAGTGCCTTCGCCTTGTTCAGGTCGAAGGGGTACATCTTCTCGACCGCCGGGTCGTAGCCGAACGTCGATTTCTCCAGGGGACCGTAGGCGGGCAAGTACACGCCCTTGAACAGGGTGTCCACGATGGAGACCCGGTCGGTGGCGTGCGCGATGGCCCGGCGCACGTTCAGGTCGTCGAGGGGCGGCTTCGTCACGTTGAGGACGTTCATCCGGGGCGCCCCGGGAGTGTCGATCAATAGCACCTTGAACCGCTTGTCCTTCTGGTAGCGCTGCACGTCGCCGGGCACCAGATACTCGATGACCGCGGACTCTCCGGTATCGAGGGTCGCCATGCGGGTGCTGGTCTCGGGGATGATCTTCCACATCACTTCGTCGAGATAGGCCGGTCCGGTGTGCTTGAACATCGGCGAAGCCCAGGCGTAGTCGGGATTCCTGACGAGGACGATGTGGCTCTTCGGCACGAACTCCTTGATCATGAACGGCCCGGTGCCGATGGGCTTCAGGGCGAACTCCTGCAGCCCCTTCTTGGCGGCCGTGGGGGAGATGATCCCCACGGTCGCGGTGGCGGCCAGGGTGAGGAAGGCCGGGTAGGGATCCCTGAACTTCACCTTGACGGTGAAATCGTCCACGACCTCGCTGCCGACGTAGGTCCCCATGTTCCCCTTGGACGAAAGGGCCTTGGTATTCGGGTCCTGGATGCGGTCGAACGTGAACTTGACCGCGTGGGCGTTCATGGGCGTGCCGTCGTGGAATTTCACGCCCTTCTTCAGCTTGAAGGTGTATTCCCGCGCATCGGGTGAGATCTCCCAGGACTCGGCCAGCCCGGGGTAGATCTTGGGGTCGCCGGCCTGCCGGTAGACCAGGGTGTCGAAGACCTGGCTCAGCACCCGCGTGGCGGCGGCCAGCCCGGTGCGCTGGGGATCCAGGGTGTCGGGGTCCTGCCAGGCGCCGTAGACGATCTTGCCGCCCGGCTTTGCGGCAGCTCGCGCCTGCGTGCTGATGCTCCATCCGGCCGGGAGTGCGAGGGACAGTGCAACAGAGACGGCTACGAGGCGGACCGACACGCGATGCAACATTGTGTGCCCCCTTGTGCGAGATTGCCCTGGCGATAAACCGTGGCCACGCTCGGTCTCCGGCAAGGCGAGCCACCGGCGCGATACTGCCCCTCGATGGTGGCACAGTCAAGACGGCGATCACGCGTGCGTCGTCCGATTCCCCCACCAATCCAATCGGGCACGTCGGAGACAAGCTGCAATGCCCGAAACGTTCGCCCACCGTCCGGGGACCAGCGCAGCACGAACTCCTGCGTACGCACCGTGTCCGGCTCGATGAAGCGCAGCCACATCCGCGTGAGGCGCTGCGGTTGATCGAAGAGGTGAGGGGTAGTCATCGGAGCCGGTGTCATTTCTCGCGGGAGCGAGGGTTCAACGCATCGTTCAACCCATCGCCCACCAGATTGAGCGCCAGGACGATGACGAAGATCGTAAGGCCCGGGAAGGTGGCGGTCCACCATGCCATGCGCATGAACTGCAGCGCGTGCATCAGCATCTGGCCGAGGGAGACGACGTTCGGGTCTCCCACGCCGAGAAAACTCAGCGAGGCCTCGGTGATGATGGCACCGGCCGTCCGGAGCGAGATGGTCGGGATGACGACGGGCAGCGCGTTGGGGAGAATGTGCCGGAGCATGATCGTGAAGTGGCTCACGCCGACGGTGCGCGCGGCGAGGATGAACTCGCGTTCCCGCAGGGACAGGAACTCCGCCCGGACCAACCGGGCGATCGGGGGCCAGTTGGTGATCCCGATCAGCGCGATGAGCTTCCAGATGCTGGCCCCGAACACCGACACCACGAGCAGGATCAGGAAGAAAGTCGGCAACACCATGAAGGCGTCGGTCGCGCGCATCAGCACGTTGTCGAGTCTCCCCCTGAAGTACCCGGCCGGGCTCCCGATCACGATGCCCAGGACGACGGAGATGAGCGCGGAGCCGATGCCGACGACGAGCGATATCCTGAGTCCCCAGAGCACGTTACTCAGAACGTCCCGTCCCAGGTGGTCTGTGCCCATCGGGTGCCGGGGCGAAGGCGCACTCAACGCCTGGCTTCCCAGCGCGAGCGGATCGAAGGGAGCAAGCGCCGGTGCGAGGAGGGCCACCGCCGTGAGGAACAGGACCACGACGAGCCCCCCGACGCCTCCCCGGTGCTCTCGATACCGCGTCCAGACGGTCGCCCGACGTGGCCGAGCCGGCTCGACGACGACGTCACGCCCCGTCGTCGCCGCTTCAGGAGGCGCTGTATCGGATGCGGGGATCGACAAGGGTGTAGAGAAGATCGGTGACGAGATTCATGAGGATCACACAGACCGAGACCATGAGGAACAAGCCCATGAGCAGCGCGTAGTCGCGCTGGAGGATCGCCTGGTAGGTGAGTCCCCCCATTCCCGGCCACGCGAAGATCGTCTCCGTGAGCACCGCGCCCGTGAACATGAAGCCGATCTGGAGTCCGGCGATCGTGATCACTGGGAGCAAGGCGTTCCGTAGCGCGTGCTTGTAGTGGACGGTCCTCGCGGGCAGCCCCTTGGACCAGGCGGTGGTGATGAACTCCTGCCCGAGGATCTCCACCATGCTCGCCCGGATCAGCCGGGCGTAGATCGCGAGGTAGAACGTCCCCAGCGTGATGGTGGGCAGGACCAGATGGTGGAGGATATCCACGAAGGCCGACCACCCTGACAGCTGCGCGCCGAGTGTCACCATGCCCATCGTGGGGAACCAGCCCAGCTGCAGCGAGAAGACCAGGATGAGGATCAGGCCGAGCCAGAACGTCGGCATCGAATACCCGAACAGCGACGCGATGGTGACCCAGTAGTCGATCTGCGTCCTCGCCTTCACGGCGGACACCACGCCCCAGAGCCCGCCGATGATGACCGAGAACACGAACGCCGCGGTCATCAGCACGACGGTGGCGGGGATCCGCTCCAGGATCAGGTCGAAGACGGGGCGGCGATTGATCACGGAAAACCCCAGATCGCCCCGGACCAGCTGGCGCAGGTACAAGACGTACTGGATATAGAGTGGCCGGGTGAGCCCCAGCTCTTCCCGCAGCTTGTGCATCTGCTCCGGGGATACCTCCGCCGATGATCCATAGAGATAGGTGATCGGGTCACCAGGGGCGGCGTGGATGATCAGGAAGTTGATCGCCATGACGAACAGGATGAGCGGAATCGAGTGGAGCAAGCGTGTGAGAATGTAGACCCTGAGCGTGTGCATCTCGCCGGCCTCGCCGTCACACGTGAAAGGCTCGAGCTACTCCCGTTTCCACACCTTGTCGAGGTAGGTGAGGGAGGCGCCGCCCCACTCCGACACCTGGAAGCCGGTGAATTTCTTGTTCCACACATCCACGCCGGCCAGCACGTACAGGGGAATCATGGGGATGTCGCGCGCCAGGATGTCCTGGTACTCCTGGAGGAGCCGGACGCGCTTTTCGCGATCGAGGGTGCGCTGACTCTCGTCGATGATGACGTCGACCCGCGGGTTGCTGTAGAAGAGGTAATTGAAGCCTCCTGGCCTGATCTCCTTGGAGTGATAGCGTGGCGCTTCGGTGGTCGGATCCGGAACGTTCGGCAGACTGAAGATGGTGAACACACCGTCTACGGTCCTGGTCTGACGGACGGCGTTGTAGTAGGTCGTCCACTCGTTCGTCACGATGTCCGCGGAGATCCCGACGGCCTTGAGCTGCTCTTTCAGAATCTCGGAGAGGATTGCCCTCACTCCGGGCGTCCCATAGATGCGCGTCTTCAAGCGGACGCCATCCGTCCCTCGGCGCAGGCCGGCTTCATCCAGCAGCTGGTTGGCCTTGGCCACGTCGAATTCGTATTGTGGGACCTTGGCGTTGTACACCTCCTTCATGGCGGGGGCCACCTCGCTGTTCGAGATCTGGCCGTGGCCGAAGAGCAGCCTCTGGATGATGAATTTTCGGTCGATGGCGTGCGCGATCGCTTGCCTCACCTTCACGTTGTTGAAGGGCGGCTTGTCGTTGCGGAAGAAGAGCCGTTGCATGGACGACACTTCGTAAACCTTCACCTCGAGGTGCGGGCTCTGCTTGAGCCGATCCACGAGCTGGTAGGGAGGGCCGCCGACGACGCCCTTGAAGGGGAGGTAGTCCACGTCGCCCTTTTCCAGGGCAGCGAAGGCGACAGTGGCGTCTGGTATCACCTTCACGATGATGCGGTCCAGGTACGGCTTCCCCTGGAAATAGTCCGCGTTGGCCTCGAAGGTCATGTGATCGCCCCGCACCCACTCCTTGACCTTCCACGGTCCGGAGCCGACGGGAATGACGTTGTACTGGCTCTTGGCAAAGTCCTCCTTCTCCCAGATGTGCTTGGGCAGGATCCCGCTCCACTGGTTGGCGAGGAAGACCGGGTCCGGCTCCTTGAGCTTGAACACGATGGTGTGGGGGTCGGGGACCTGCACCTCCTTCACGGCTTGATAGTAGAGATTGAGCCGGGAACCGATCTTCGCGTCGAGGATCTTCTCGACGGTGAACTTCACATCCTCGGCGGTGAGCGGCTTGCCGTCGTGCCACTTCACGTCCGGGCGAAGCTGGAAGGTATACGTCAGACTATCGGGCGAGATCTTCCAGCTTGCGGCCACGCTCGGGACGACCTTCCCCTGGGGGTCGAAGTCGACGAGCCCGTTGAACGACATGCGCGGGAAATGCGGCCACCCGGCTTCCAGGATCGGATTCATGACGCCTGGATCCGTGTGGACCATGACGAGGGTGCCGCCATACTTCGCTTGCGCCCACCCGACGCTCGAGCGCTCCAGGGCGTAGACGAGAGGCACAGCGAGCACGAGCAACACGACCGTCCACCGCTTGGCTCTGCGCATGTGTCGTTCCTCCCTGGCCGCGTCCTCGTTCGTGGAACGGCCGCCTTCGCCTCGGTCCTGCGGGAACCCGGTCACTCATCAGCGACCGCCCGCCTCCCGATCCCGGCATCCGCGCGATGCGCTGGAGGCGCCCAGACTCACCTCTTGCTGGTCGATCGCCAGCCCACGCTGGCCGAGATGGCGCGCCCGGTATTGCGCGACGGGGGTCTCCTGGGTCGTGAAGCTCTGGAGCCGGGCGAGGTCCTTGGCGAGCTCGACCATCTCGCGGCGGTCGGGGGCGTCCAGGATGCGCTGCTCGGTCGTCGGCATGACCTTCGTCTCCTCGAGCGCTCGACCGGGCGCGTCGGAGATTCACTGCGGGGCGGGCACGTCCCTGCTGGCACCAACTAGGCGCGGAGACCAAGGCGGTTGTCAAGAGGAAGCTTTCGTCGACTTCCCAACACGATCGGAGCTCGTTAATTCACATCTGACCTTGAGCGCACCGCCGAGACCCCTGATCGTCGTGCGATCTCGGGACATTGCCGCGGAGAGGACGCCTGCGCCGGCGATAGGGCCCGTCGAACCGACGCCTCAGATCGTCCCGAGCGACAGCTCGGGTACTCGCCAAGCGCCGGTCAGCTGCGCGCGCGCAGGCGGAACGACGGCGACCACATCGACAGCACGTAGTACAGCATGGCAAGCAGCAGCAGATGGCGGAAGCCAAGCAACATCGACAGAGGCTCGCTGAGGCCGCCGACGACAGAGCCTGCGATATTGGACCCGAAGGCCTGATCCGGATCGGAAGAATCTCGGAACGACGACGCAAAGATCGCCCCGGCGAAGAGCATCGGCCCGAGCGCCAACACGCAGGGAACGACGTAGCGCCGCACGACCGTGCCGCCGAGAAACGCATCCAGGGGGACCAGGGTGCCGATGCCCAGGAATAGCAACAGCCCGGCATAGTACCACCCGACGTGAATGGGCGGCGCACGGAGCACGTAGAGATTGGCCAGGAGAATGAGGATCAGGACCGTGAAGAACACCAGCGAGTTCACGAGCCACGTGCTTCCGAACAGGAGCGCGAGGTGCACGACGGCTTTCGTCTCCAGCAACATGAACCCTGCGCCGAGGAAGAACATGCGGCCGTTTAGCTGTATCCGCCCCCTGGGGAGGAACAGATAGACCAGCGCCACCCCGAGCCCGCCCAGCATGAGCATGGAGCGAATGCTGAGGTCGGGCACCAGCGGGGCGCGCAAGTACAGGAACGGCCAATCGTCGCTGGCGAAAATGGAAGAGCCCTCGTCGTGGACCAGCGTGGTGGGGGCGATCTGCTCCCAGGTACCGCGCTGCTCGGACGGCATCTCTTGGGGGCGCACCGCGAAGCCATCGATGGTCAGGTTCCGGGCGGGCATGACGTTGAGCCAAAACGCGCCGCGCCGGCGGAAGGCCTCGCGAATCTGCGCGTCGCACTCGACGACGATCGCGGTGAATCCAGCCGGCAGGGACGGTTTGAGAATGCCCCGAAACGGCAAGCTGACGATGAGCGCCTGGCATCCGAAGACTTCTTCGGCCATCGCGGCCACGCGTTCCACGATCCAGCCCTGGCGGAAGTAATTGTAGGTGATGAATACTCCCCCCGGCTTGAGGACCCGCCTGATATCGGCAAACGCCTGCTCCGTGAACAGATAGCTCTCCAGGCGGATGTTGGAATAGCCGCTGTGGAGAATGAGAGAGTCCACCAGCGCGTAGACGACCAGGTCGTATCGTCGGTCGGTCGTTCGTAGGAAGTGCCGGCCGTCGTCGAGATGGCGCGTGACCCGGTCGTCCTGGTAGGGGCGGTCGGGATGGTGCCGGATGCCGATGTCCAGGATGGCCGGATCGATCTCGACCGCGTCGATCCGCGACACGTTGAAGCGGAGCGCATGCGCGACGTCATTGCCCGAGCCGGCCCCGATCAGCAGCGCCTCCTCGAACGGCTGTCCGCCGCTGTGCCGGCGCAAGAGATGGATCAGCGAATAGATGGCGCCTCCCTTCTCGAATGGCACGATCTCCTGGTGCCCGATCGTGTTCACGGAGATATCGCCGCTCGGGACGTGGTGGTCCACCTTGTAGTAGGGCGACCACCGCGTCTCCGTCCCTCGGTAACTCCGGTACACGCCCGGCGCTGCCACGACGACCAGCACCGCAACCAGGGCCAGGATGCGCCAGGGTGTGAGGCTTCCGCGCTGGTGTAGGAGGTAGGCGATCCCCGCACAGCAGATCAAGAACCAGACCTCGGGCGGCGCCCGAACGAACGAGAGCACCGAGAAGCCCACGATTCCGGCCAGACTGCCCCCGATGTTCAACGTGTACGCAAGCACGCGGTTCGGGTAGGCGTCGAACGCGCGCCCCAGCACCTGTCCCAGCCCGACGAAGAGCAAGGCGAGGAGGACGAAGAACCCGGCGACGATCAGCTCGATGGGGACCGTGAACTGGGCCACGTCGGGACTGCGGTACTCGGTGCCAAAGAACACCTGCTGGGGCGACGCCTGATTGCCGACGTCTATCACCAGCCCGCTCCAACGCAGATAGAGAAGCTGCGTGACGATCGCCGCCACGGTGGCCGCCAGACCGAGGGCGGGAAAGTATCCGAGCCAATCGCGGTGGTGGCGAGCGGCGAGGCAACCGACTGACATGCCGAGGAAGCATGCGAGCAGCACCACGTTCGTGAAGAACTGCAGGAAGATGACATAGGCCGCGAACCAGCGGATGCAGGCCAGCTCGAGGAAGAGCACCAGGAAGCCGACCAGGAACAGGTTGACCGCCTGAAGCCGTGTCTCCGATGGAGCGGCCATGGCGGCGCCGCCACTGTGCGCGCTCCCGCTACCGCCACTCGGTGCGAGTCCGAGCCCTTCTCGCGGCGCGGGCCCTGTCACGTCCATGACATGCCTTTAGAGTACTGATCGTCCATTGTCGGACTGTGGAAGCGACCCCGTCGTTCGACCAGCCCAGCTTCGGGCTGGTCGCGCGACTTGTCAACCTGAGGCGTGCTCAGCGAGGAACCCAATGGATCTGAGAGTCTTGTCCATATAGGTGGCAGCGCGCCGGAACCTGTCACGGTCGTCTCCCCCGTAGAACATGAGGCCACCGGGCTCCGCGTGGTCAGGCAGTCCGTACACCGATGGCAGGCGGCTCTTTGCCGCGAGGTCTGCGATTCGGTGTCGTTGATCGACGAACATCGCGTCCACTAGAACGATGACCGCGTCGGCCCGATCATGTCGACCCGGGTGGTGACAGCGCCATTTGCCAAGGGGTATATGAGCGCCCGTGTTCCAGCCTCGATGCGGTCGGCTCCCGCAGTGGAGGCCCTCGTCCAAAGAACTACTCGAGCCCGCGTCCGGGCATGGGGAGAGGTAAGCTCATGCCCGCCGCCAGGCGTCGACCACGGACCAGATCCAGACGGCGAGCAGGAGGGCGAGTGCTCCCAGGGCAATCGCAGAGAGCGGGGCCGACGCCAACACCTCGAGATCGCGCGGGAGTGCGCGTGTGACGAGCCAGCTCAGCAGCGCTCCGGCGATCAGGAAGGCGGCGCCCCGGAACCAGTCGCGGTTGTAGAGCTGCCCGAGACCCGGGAACACACCGGATAGGATCAAGGCCACCAGCTTCCGGCTCACGCGGCTTGTCCCAGAATCAGCACTGTGCCGCACCAACTGTCGACATAGCCGAGCTGGCCGAGAGCTTGTCGGCGAGCCAGTCTCGGAGATTTCTTCTGCGCGCTCCGGAGGCAAGGCGTCGATCCACTTCTGCCGGTAGTAGGTCTTGCTGCCCCACGCGTTCTGGTACTCGGGCCGGTAGTTGACAAGGAGGAGTATCCGGGCCGTCGGCAGGCTGTCGACGAAGCCGGCCAGGAGGGCTTGCGTCTCCGCGTCGCACCGCCAAGCGTGCCTTGCCTCCAGCGAACATGTACCGACCACGCGGACTTAGCCAGGGAGGGCCCGCCCCGGCGGAGGACGGAGCGGGTACAGTCGCACGCTTACGGCAAGATCCTTCGCCTTGGCATCCTTGATCCAGCAGACTGAAAAGACAGCCTCGGGATCTTCATTCCATAGTCCGATGTGCGCGAGGACGTTGTTCCCGTCTACCTTCTGCACCTTCCACTCAGTTGGTTTCCATTGCCCGGTCATACCGGCGACGAACCCTGCAGGGAGCGAGTTCTCTCCATCGGCCTCGAAGGTATACACCTTTTCAGCTGTCGACCACGCGACAGAGTGCAGCCCGCTGCCAACGAGCACAAGCAGCAAGACGATTGAGAGTGCCTTCACTATCAAAGCGTCCTCCTCGACAACGCAGTTGGAATCTCGGCCGAGGGCTCACGCCGCCGCTTGGAATAGCCCGTCGGGACGCCCTCGGTTGACTGCTCTCGCGGATCGTCGTCCCGGTCCGAACTCCGCCCCAATGAGGCCCGACTTGCCCTGCAGCAGATTAGAGTTGGTCGCGCAGCGGGAGGATGGGAAGATAGAAAAACTGACTCAGCCCGTGCTGGAGGTCGCCATCAGACACGGGGCGCGTGAACTGCAGATCCTCGCGAAAGACGTTGCTCATCCGCTCGGCGATACCACGATCCAGGAAAACAAGGTTCAGCTCGTTGTTTAGCGCGAAGGAGCGATTGTCGAGATTCGCGCTGCCGATGCTGACCCAGCGACCATCAACCACCATGGTCTTCGCGTGCAGCAGGGCGGGACCGTATTCGTATATCTTGACGCCTGCGCGGATAGCCCGGCCGAAATGTGCTCGGCTGGCGAGGCGTACTAGGCGATCCAGCACACCCTGTGCGACGCCAGCCGTGATGATGGACACATCCACGCCGCGGTCCGCCGCTCGGACGATGGCATCGGCCATGGCATCGTCCGGCACGAAATACGGATTCGTCAAATAGATTGACGATCGTGCCCCGTCGATGGCGAGTAGAAAAAGCAAGTACGCTTCCGCTGCGCCGCTTGTCGGGGAGCTTTTCACCGATTGGATGGTCAGGCTTCCTCGCTGTCTGGGCTCGGGGAAGAAATCATCGCCACCGAGAAGGACGCCCGTTGCGTCCCGCCAGTTTTCCGCAAAAGCCGATTGCAGGAACCGGACGATTGGCCCTTCGACACGGACGTCCGTCTGTCGCCAATGCTTGGGCTGTCGTCCATCACCTGTCCATTCCTCTCCGATACCCGTGCCGCCCGTGAAGCCGATGTGACCGTCCACGACCAGAATGCGACGATGGTTTCGATGATTGAAACGTTTGATCGCAAAGGGATTGATGGAGTGGTACCAGGCGAGATGACAGCCGGCGTTCTTCAGCATCACACGGTGAGTTCGCGGCATCTGACTCGAGCCGACGGCATCGAGCAGAACGTTGCCTTTGACGCCTGCGCGACATCTTTCCGCAAGGGCCGATGCCATCGCGGCCGCGATGTCACCGTCTTGGTAGACAAAGTTGGCAAACGTGATGCTGACTTTCGCGCCGCGAATCGCGTCTAGCATGGCCGGGAAGATTTCGTCGCCGTTGAGCAGGACCTGTGCGGCATTGCCATCGATCGGACTGGACAGCGTGTGCGCCTCGAGTGATCGAACGAAGGCCGGCTCGCCAACGTGGACCCTAGGGGTCTCGTAGTGCGGCCGGCTCAGGCTACATCCCGCCAGGAATCCACATAGCGTCAAAGCGAAGATCCAACTTCGGGGAGCAGGCATGTCCGCCGACGATGCACCGGACATGCCAGACAACAGCGAGCCGGAGTCGACTAGTCTTGCTCTCTTATCGGGGCGGCGCCAAGAATTGTCGGTAAGCGTAGCCGGACGCGTAGGAAAGAAGTGCGCGGCGGGTAAGGGGCCGGCCCGCCGAGCGCGGAGGAGCGACGCCGCGCACGGTGTTGCAAATGGGCACGGGGTGACGAGCGTCGGTCGTGAGCTCGAAGCCGCCCAGAAGACGCGGTGATGCTCCCCGGCTGCGGGCACTGGACTCAGCAGCCCGGGGCGACCTGCTGCGGAGATCTTGAGGGTGGGCTGCGGGGGCCTCGGCGCCGGTGTGGGCGTCCGAGCTACGCGGGAGGCGCGCCGCCCTCGCCGTCGAGGAATCGCAAGGCCACGGCCGCGTGGAGGGCGACGCCGGTGGCCAGGGCTGTCTCGTTGACCACCATGCGATTCGAGTGATTGGGGATGGCAGGTGCGTCGCCATCCGGCCGTGTGCCGAGGAACATCAGCGTCCCTGGCACCTGGCGGAGCACGTACGAGAAATCCTCGCTGCCCATCATCGGAGTGGGCATCGAGCGCACCCGATCCTCGCCGAGGAGCTCGGCGGCGACGCGAGAGACGAATCCCGTGATGCGCTCGTTGTTGACGGTGACGGGATAGCCGCGAATCAGCTTGACCTCGGCCTCCGCCCCGTGCGCCGCGGCGAGTCCTTTGACCAGGTGCTCGACGCCGTCGAGCACGCGCTGGCGGGTGCGCTCGGAGACGGTCCGGATGGTGCCGAGCAGGCGCGCGGTCTCCGGGATCACGTTGCGCGCGCTGCCGGCCTCGATCTTGGCGATGGTGATCACCGCTGGATCAAAGGCGTCGACCCGGCGGGTGACGAAGCTCTGAAGCGCCAGGACGATCTCGCACGCGATCGGGATCGGATCGAGACACTCGTGCGGTGCGGAGGCGTGCCCGCCTCGCCCGTGGATCACTGCCTGGATGGTGTCACCCGAGGCCAGGATGGGCCCCGGCCGTGTCCCGACCTCACCGGCCGCGTAGCGCGCGCCACCATGGAGCGCGAACGCCGCGGCGTGCGCGGTGCCGTCCTCGTCGAGGCCCTCCTCGAGCATGTAGCGCGCCCCGTGGTAGCCCTCCTCGCCGGGCTGGAACATGAAGACGATCCGCCCCGCGAGTTGATCGCGCCGCCGGGCGAGCAAGCGCGCGGCGCCCACGAGCATCGCGACATGACCATCGTGGCCACAGGCGTGCATCACCCCCTCCACTTGCGAGGCGAAGTCGAGGCCCGTCTCTTCCTGGACGGGCAGGGCATCCATGTCCGCCCGCAGCAGGATGGATGGGCCCGGCCGGGCGCCGTCGAGCGTCGCCACCACCGACGTCAGTCGCTCGCCCTTCCGGATGCGCAATCCCAGGCCGTCCAGGGCCTTGAGCACTGCCGCTTGCGTCCGGGGCAGGTGCAGCCCGAGCTCCGGGTGGCGGTGGATCGTGCGCCGGAGGTCCACCACGTCGGGCTGGAGCTCCTGCGCTTCGCGCAGCAGGGTCGAGATCGTCACGAGCCCGATGCTACGCTCGGCCACGGCGGGCGGTCAAACGGCGCCGCCGCTCAGCGCGGCGGCGTGAAGGCGAAGTACGTGCGCGGGTTCTCCTCGGTCATGGTCCGGATGCTGGGTTCGTCCACGCCGGCTTTCCGGAGCATCGGGAGGAACTCCGTCACGAGCCGCCGGTAGCCGCGCCCGCCGCGGCCGGCCAGGTCGCGGCGCCGCGCCGTGTCCTGCGCCAGCAAGATCTGCTTCGCGAACCCCTTCTCGATCAGCCGGACGATCAGATCGACGCGCTGCTCGTCGGTGAGATCGCTGGGATTCCCGATGCGGTCGAAGCTCAGGTAGGCGCCGCGCTCGGCGACGGCTACCTGGTAGTCCCAGGAGGGATTCGTGTCCATGTGCGAGACGGCGATGCTCGGCGGAGGGACACCCCGCGCCGTCAGGAAGTCGACCTCCTCGGCCGCGAGGGTGCCGTCAGTCGTGTGGGTGTAGATTGGCACGCCGATCCGCCGGTAGACGATGGCCGCGGCCTCGAACACCTTGAGCTCCGCGGGCAGCGCCTCCCGCGCGCTCCAGCCGATCTCGCCGATCACGCCCGCCCGGGTACCCGTCATGGCGGTGCCGACGAGGATGTCGTGCTCCATGATGTCGGCCAGCCGGCTCGCGTCACCGTCGCGCACGAGTGGCGGCAGATGCTGCCCGAAGAACCAGCCCGTGCTCCCGATGACGTGAACGCGCGAGGCCTGTGCCACCCGGTTGAGCGCATCGAGGTCGTGGTTGGTGTCCACGGTGGAGAGCTCCCCCACCGCCTTGATGCCGGCGCTTCGCGCGAGCTCGAGCTCGCCCGCCATCTCCTTCTCGTCCTTCAGCGTGAGATCGGGGTCTCCCCAGATGGGGCAGTGATCCTGGATCACGTGTTCGTGGGGCGAGGTGAAGCCGAGCTCTGCGGGTGCGATGTCGCCGAGAACGGTGCGAATGACTGCAGCCATGGTGCGCCCTCCATGTCGCTGGTTGGTGTCATGCATTTGGGTCGGCCGCGCGGGCGTCGCGCCGGCGGCCAAGATAGGCCTCCAGGACCTGGGCGTCGGCGAGCAGCGCCGCGCCCCGCCCGCTCGTCACGAGCTGCCCGGTCTCCAGCACGTACGCTCGGTCGCACGTCTCGAGCGCCATCCACGCCATCTGCTCGACGAGCAGGATCGTGAGCCCCTCGCGCCTCAGCCGGACGAGCGCGTCGAAGACCTCTTGGACCAGGATGGGGGCCAGGCCGAGTGACGGCTCGTCCATCATGAGCACGCGCGGATGCGACATGAGACCGCGGGCCACGACCAGCATTTGCTGCTCGCCCCCGCTGAGCGTTCCCGCCTGCTGGTGCATGCGCTCGGCCAGACGGGGGAACAGGGCTGTCACGCGCCCGATGTCCTCGGCCAGGCCCGGCGAGCCAGGGCGCCGCCGCACGCCGTATGCGCCGAGGATCAGGTTGTCCCGGACGGTCTGGTCGGGAAAAACACGCCGGCCCTCCGGCACGAGCGCGAGCCCGCGGCGCGCGATGCGATAGGTGGGCTGCCCCGTCAGGCGTTCGTCACCGTAGGTCACGACGCCGGACGACGGGCGCACGAGCCCGGTGATGACCTTCATGAGGGTCGACTTGCCCGCGCCGTTGGCGCCGACCACCGCGACCAGCTCGCCTTGGGCGACCTCGAGCGACACGCCGCGCAGCGCGTGGACGTGCCCGTACCGCACGTGCACATCGACGATCCTCAGCATGTGGCGCTGCGTGGTCGACCGAGGTACGCTTCGATCACTCGATCGTCCTTTTGGACCTCGTCCGGGGTGTCCTCGGCGATCTTCACACCGTAGTCGAGGACCGTGACGAGGTCAGACACCTCCATCACGAGGTCCATGTGATGCTCGATGAGGAGCACCGTGACGCCCCAGTCGCGGATGCGCCGGATGAGGCCGTCGATGACCTGGATCTCCTGGCTGTTGAGCCCCGCCGCGGGCTCGTCGAGCAGCAGGAGGGTGGGGCGGACGGCCAGGGCGCGAGCGATCTCGAGCACGCGCTGCTGTCCGTACGGCAGCGTGGTCGCGATGGTCTGCGCGTGGTGGCCGAGGCCCGTTTCGCGCAACAGGGTGAGGGCGGCGGCACCCAGCGCCCGCTCGTCGCGGCGGAGGCGTGGCGTGCGCATGGCGGCATCCATCAGGCCGGATTGGCTCGACAGATACGAGCCGGCGAGAACGTTGTCGAGCGCGCTCATCTGTCCGAAGAGCTGGAGGTTCTGGAAGGTCCGTGTAACGCCCGCGCGCGCGACCGCGTGGGGAGGCCAGCCGTTGACGACCTGACCGTCGACGACGATGCGTCCCGCGGTGGGCCGGTAGATCCCGGTGATCAGGTTGACGACGGTCGTCTTGCCCGCGCCGTTCGGACCGATCAGGGCATGGATGGTGCCGCGCTGCACCTCGAGATCGAGGCCGTCGACTGCGCGCAGCCCACCGAACTGCATCTGGAGGCCCTCGAGTCGCAGGAGGCCCCGCCCGCCGGTCCCGGCAGCCTGGCCCAGGACCTGCTCGACGGGCACCGCCGCCGGCGGCGGATCGTCTGCGCCCGCGTGATGGGTGACCGGGCGCGAGCCCGCTCGCTGCCGGCCGAGCCAGCGCTCGCACGCGCCCACGACGCCCTCGGGAAGCGCGTACATGACGGCGACGAGCAGGCCGCCGTAGACGATGAGGCGGAACTGCTCGAAGCGATGGAGAAGCTCGGGCAGGAACGTGAGGCAGAGCGCGCCCACGACGGGCCCGAGCAGGGTACCCTTGCCGCCGAAGATGATGATCAGGACGAAGAAGATCGACTGGAGGAACTCGAAAGAGTCGGGGCTGATATACGCCTGGTGGAAGGCGAAGAGCCCGCCGGCGAGCCCGGTGAGACCGGCGCTCAGGACGAAGCCACTGAGCTTGGTGCCTTGGACGGAGATCCCGATGCTCGCCGCCGCTACCTCGCTCTGCCGGACCGCCTGGAAGCTCCGACCGCGAGGCGACGCGACCCAGTTGCGCTGGAACAGGAGCGCCAGAGCGAGGAACGCGAGACACAGGACATAGAAGGACGGCCCCCGCATGACCCACCCGCCGACGTGGAGCTTCGGGATGGCGGGAATGCCGAGCGGCCCCCCGGTGAACGCCGTCCACTCCATCAGGACCGAGAACACGATGATCCCGAAGGCGATCGTGACCATGGCGAGGTACGGCCCCCTGACGCGGAACGCCGGATACGCGACCGCCGACCCGACCAGCGCGCTCACCGCCACGCCGAGCGCGAGCCCCGCCCAGAGGTGCAACCCGGTCGCCTTCAGGATCGGAATGCCGTCGAGTGCCTTGCCGAACATCGCGGCGGTGTATGCGCCGAACGCGAAGAAAGCGGCATGCCCGAGCGACACCTGGCCGAGGTAGCCGAGCAGGAGGTTCAATCCCACCCCGACCACGGCGTAGATGGTCACGAGCGTGGCCAGGAAGAGGTAGTAGTTGGACCCCGCGAGCAGGGGCAGGAGCGCGATGAGGGCCGCGCCCGGGAGCACGACGAAGGAGAGGCGGCGCGACACCCTCAGACCTTCTCGATCTGCACCCGCCCGAAGAGGCCGACGGGCCGCACGAGCAGCACGAGGATCACGAGGAGGAATCCCAGCGTGTCGCGGATCCCCGGATAGATGTAGCCGGCGCAGAGCGTCTCGAACACGCCGTAGGCCAGCGCGGACACGAAGATGCCGCGCGGGCTATCGAGGCCGCCGATGATCGCCACCGCGAACGCCTTGAGCCCGAGGATGTTTCCCATCGTGGCCTCGGCCAGAGTGACGGGAGCGACGAGGATGCCGGCGATCGCGGCCAGGCCGGAGCTGATGGCGAATGACATGGACACCATCAGGCTGACGTTGATGCCCATCAGACTGGCCACGTCGAGATCGTGGGCGGTGGCCCTGAGCGCCTTGCCCGCCGTGGTCCATCGATAGAAGGCATCCAGCGCGGCCATCAGGAGGAAGCTCGCGACCAGGATGAGCAGCTCCTGGGGATAGATGCCCGCGCCGAGCCATCGGACGGGCTCTCCGCTCACCGCGGGCGGGAACGGCAGGGCTTCGCGCCCCCACACGAGCTGAGCGGCGTTCTCCACCATGATGCCCACGGCCAGCGTGCTGAGCACCCAGGACATGGATTCGGCGCCGAGAAATGGCCGCACGCTGATCCGCTCGACGCCGACCGTGAAGACGGCGAGCGCGACGATCGTCACCAGGATCGAGGGGATCAGGTGCCAGCCCCACCACGCGTGGAGCGTGAGGCCCACCATCGCCCCCACCATGACGAACTGGCCCTGCGAGAAGTTCAGCACCTTCACGGTCGTGTACGTGATGCTGTATCCGACGGCGACGAGACCGTAGATGCTGCCGACCGCGGCGCCGCTCACGACGAGCTGGAGAAAGAAGGACATCGCGCTTTGCGAGCGGCCGCCGCCCCCGAGCCCCCGCGGGACCGGCGCGGCGCGTCGCCCCTGAGCCGTCGTGTCTCTCGAGGCTCAGAGCGGAAGCATCTGGCCGTTCGTCCAGCGCGTCATGAGCAGGTCCTCGGGCAGCAGGGCATCGTGGCGCTCTCGCGTATACACGGGCCGGCTGAACTCGCGCAGCACCCCATTGAAACTCCCGATCTCCTCGAGCGCGTCGCGCACCTTCTTGGGATCGTCGCCGGCCTTCCGCACCGCGATCTCGACCAGCCTCACGATGTCGTAGCAGTGCAGCGCGCCGGGGAAGGAGGTGATGCTGCCCTTGCCGTGCCGCTTCTCGAATTCCTCGATGAGGCTCTGGCGCGCCTTCGGCTGCGGCCCGTCAGGCGTCGCGGTCGTGAGCACGTAGACGCCTTCCCCGAGCTCCTTGGCGTTGTTCCAGAACTGCGCATTGGCGAGCCCCCAAGCGGAGACGACGGGTGGCCGGTACCCCATCTTGGCCATGCTGCGCATCATGGTCGTTCCCTCCGCCACCTG
Source organism: uncultured Actinomycetes bacterium (assembly GCA_963832225.1). GTDB lineage: Bacteria > Actinomycetota > UBA4738 > UBA4738 > HRBIN12 > JALYMB01. The sequence continues at coordinate 107,206 of CAWHTI010000014.1, read as the reverse complement.
TCCGTAGAACAGGACGAGCTCGGCGCCGGCCCGCTGGACGCGCCCGAGCTGCGCCGTGAGGTCGGTGTCCTTGAAGTTGAACTTCTCCTCGGCGAGCGGGCTGACCCCCATGTCCTTCATGGTCTTCGCCATCTCGACGCGGCCACCCTCGCCCCAGCCCGAGTTTTCGACGACGATCGCGAGCTTGCTCTTGTTGAGCTTCCTGGTCGCGAACTCGACGAGTGCTCGCGCCTGGCCGGAGTCGAACATCCCATAGCGAAACATGTAGTTCGGCTTCTTGTCCTGCCAGGCCTTGTTCCACACGATATCCGTCGCCGCCGCGTACGGCAGCAGCATCGGGACGTGGAGCTCGTCGTTCAGGATGGGCGCCACAGCGAGGCCGGCCGTGCTCGCGGTGGGGCCGAACAGAGCCGTGACCTTCTCCTTCTCCACGAGCTCTCTGACGGCGGCGACGTGCTTGGTCGGGTTGTGCTCGTCGTCACGTATGACGAGCTCCAACTTCTGCCCGTTGATCCCTCCCTTGGCGTTGAGCTCGTCCATCGCGATCTGCGCGGCGCGGGCGCACGTGACGCCGGCGAAGGAGACGGGCCCGCTCTGGGCCTGCGGGAGCCCGATCTTGATGGGTTTCGACTGGGCGTCCAATTGCATCCAACCCGCGACCAGGAGCACGGCCGCAACCGACAGGACGAAAGCGAGCCCGACAGACCGTACTCGTCTCATGCGCGTCTCCTGTCCTGGCGAGGCCGCCTGCCGAGCCGGGACAGTTCCTCGGAGCTCGACCCAGCGGGAAAGAGGAGCGCCTGCTCGTCGGTAGCTCGGCGCAGGTGGATGGTCAGTCGTCGCTCGAACTCGGCGAGGTTCCGCTGCCGCAACGCGGTCAGGAGATCAGCGTGTTCCTCGATTGCGCGCCGGTCACGGCCCAACCGCGAGACGGCGTACTGGTGATAGCGAAGGAGGTGGGCCCGCAAGACCCCGTACAGCTGGATGATGCGCGAGTTCCCGCACGCCGTGACCAGCCGATCGTGAAAATCCAGGGCGATCTCGAAATCCTCTGCGCCCCGGAGGTCTGGACGGGCCCGCCGCGCATCGCCGATCGAGCGATCGAGCGCGGCAAGCGCGGACTCGTCGAGCCGGTCGAACGCGAGCCTGGCCGCGAACGTCTCGAGCATGATCCTGGCCTCGTTCGTCTCGCGGAGATCGCCCGCGGTGAGCTCGCTGACCCATGAGCCCCGGTGCGGGATCGACACGATCAGGCCTTCGGACTCCAGGATGCGGATGGCTTCCCGCAAGGGCGAGCGGCTGATGCCGAGCGTTGCGACGAGCTCACGCTCCCGGATCCGCTCCCCGGGCTTGAGGCGTCCCGAGACGATGGCGTCGCGCAGAGCCTCCGTCACTCGCCGCATCAGGAGACCAGGGTCCGTAAAGCGGACGGGGTGGCTCATTGGCCCTTTCGCTGCGGTGACTCCAGCGTGTTGCGGCCTGTGGTCGATGGTCGACAATCTAATCGAGCGGCCGCCGGCGCGTCAAGGCCGCTTGCCTGGGTTGCCAGGCGTATCCCATCATGGTCTCGCGGGTCCGGCTGGGCGATCCTGGCTGCGCCCCCTCGACCGCACGCCGCAATCTCTTCATGTACGATGCCGCCCCGCTTCCCGGATGTCGCCTCGGTCTCGACCCAGAAACTCTCAATTTAAAAAGATGTTCGAGAGCACGTAGTTCCTGGCGTCGTCGCTCTGTCAATCGCCCTGCTCACCAGCGCGGAGCCGCTCATTCATCACAGCGACCGCGGGAGTAGTACCGGTCGATTCGGTACACCGAGCGCCTTGGCTCCCGCCCTGCACGGGTGGTGTAAGGGCAGATTTGGCTTGACCGTCTGTTGGCGGTGATGACATAGATTGCGCACGCTGGTGAGCGACACAGCCGATCGTTATGTGGCGTCGTGATTGTGTTTGTCAGGGATGGGACTTCAATGGAGTTGTCGCCGGGAATCGTCGAGGATATCGCGGTGACGCCAGTCCTCATCCGGGACCTCAAGATCAAGGACCCGCTAAACCATTCACGGTGGTCGATGATCCTCGATACGTGGAGCTTGCCCGCGCCAGGCCGCTTGGACCGGCGCTATTGATTGAGCGGGCGCGACCTTCGAGGCGCGCCGCAAGGGGGAGGGTACGATCATGGCCAAGGGCATCTCGATTCACATCGGGCTCAACAGTGTGGATCCCGGGCACTACGAGGGCTGGGACGGTGCCCTCCGAGCCTGCGAGGCCGACGCCAGAGACATGCAGGCCCTGGCGAGGAAGGGCAAGTTCAAGCCCGCCGCGTTCCTGCTCACAAAGGACGCCACCGCGGACGCGGTGACGCAGGCGATCAAGGCCGCCGCGAAGACGCTGTCCAAGGGCGACATGCTGTTCCTGACCTACTCCGGCCACGGGGGCCAGGTCAAGGATACCAACAACGACGAGCGAGACCGCATGGATGAGACCTGGGTCCTGTACGACCGGCAGCTCGTCGACGACGAGCTGTACGACCTGTGGGGGTCCTTCAAGACCGGCGTCCGGATCCTCGTGCTCTCGGACAGCTGTCACAGCGGCTCGGTCACGCGCGCCCCGATGCCGGCCTTCGTTTCCGGAGGGGCGCGAGCGCGCCTGATGCCTGGGCAGGTCGCCGAGAAGGTGGAAAAAGCCCACAAGGCGCTCTACCGCTCCATCCAGAAGGCGCATCGCGGAACCGAGAAGACGAAGGTCAATGCGAGCGTGCTGCTGATTTCCGGCTGCATGGACAACCAGGTATCCATGGACGGGACCCGCAACGGCGCCTTCACCGGGATGCTCAAGACCGTCTGGAACGGTGGCAAGTTCCGCGGTAACTACCGGCTATTCCGCGACACCATCGTGCAGCGGATGGAGCAGACGCAGACGCCGAACTACTACTTCATCGGCGCCACAAGCCCCGCCTTCGAGGGCCAGAAACCCTTCACGGTCTAGGACCGGGACGTCGCGGGCCTCGTCGGCCGACAGCGGTTCGACGCCGTGTGCCGGCGCCGGCTCGAGGCGCGTCTGGGCAAGGGGCTCGCCCGGGCGTTTGACGCGATGCTCGCGGCCTACGACGGCGAGCTGGGGGAGCGGTCATGAGTCTCTTCGACGACCTCGTCACACGCTACCGGGCCACGGAGATCGCGTTTCCCACTCTGAAGGCCGTCACCCTGGCGCAGTGGATCCTCGAGTCCGGACGGGGAGCCTCGGGCCTTGCCGTGCAGCATCTGAACTTCGCGGGCCTGAAGTGGCGCGCCGAGATGGTCGGCTTCGCAACGCCGGTGGAGTTCCAGGCCCATGACGGCCTCGACTTCTACTGCAAGTTCGCGACCCTTGACGCGTTCATCGTCGGCTATTGGAAGTTCCTCGCGCGTTCTCCGTACCGGGGGTGGGAGACGCACGCGGCGGTAAGCCCCGAGGCATTCATCGGCTTCATCGGCCCGATCTACAACCCCGCTGGCGAGGCGTACGTCCAGCAGGTTCTTGGCCTCACCGCCGAGGCCGATCAGCGCCTCGCCGCCGCGCCGAACACGCCGGTCGATCCGTTGGTCCCGCCGGTCGCCGGCACCGCCCCGGTCATTGTCATCGACCCGGGCCACGGGGGCACGGTGAAGATCGAGGGGAGCAGCCCGAATAACGCGAAGTCGGCGTCGGGCGAGCTGGAGAAGAACTGGACGCTCGACGTCGCGCGGCGGACGCGTGCCGCTGTCCTGGCCCGAGCAGCCGCCCTGGGCCAAAGCATCGAGGTCGTGCTGACGCGTGACACGGACGCCAACAAGGGGCTCGCCGCCCGCGCGAACGTCGCGCGCTTCCACCAGGCGCAGCTGTTCCTCAGCATTCACTACAACGGGTTCGACAAGCGCGTGCGCGGCGTCGAGACGCTGATTCACGACGTCAACGTGAACAAGGAAGAGGATCGCGCCTTCGCCCGGACGATCCAGGCCCACGCGCTGAAGGCGCTGAACGAGATCGATCCGGCGACCCGGGCGATCCCGCGCTACGATCGCCAGGTGAAGGAGCAGTCCCTCGGGGTGCTTGCCGACGTCGCGTTGGGCAACACCGGGCAGTCTCGGATGTGCCGCGCCTGCCTCGTCGAGATCGAGTTCATGGACGTGCCCGAGGTCGAGCGGCTGTTCCGGCTCAATCCGCCCGACTCGATGGCGGTGCAGGCGACCGCGGCGAATCGCCAGCGAGTCGCCGACGGCCTCGCTGAAGCCCTCCTCGACGAGGTCTCGACGCCGCCAGGAGCACGGACCGCCCCGGCGAATCGGATCATGCGCGAACGGATCCCCGCGAGCCGGGCAGCCCGTCGCCGCAGGAACCGCAGCTCCGCGCCATCCCGCACGAGATCAAGAACGCCGTCGCGTGGCAGCCGTTCGTCCGGCGCACGCGGCCAATGACACGCACGGCGCGCGAATGATTCGACGTTTCGGCCGCACGCGCTACTGCTGATAGCCAAATAGCCGCCAGACGCCGTCCTCGCGCCGGGCCACTTCCAGCTCGCGCTGCCAGGAGAGGACGGAGACCCAGCGGTCCACCCACGCGAAGTGTCCAGTGAGCTCGCCAGAGGAGTAGACCCAGGCGTGATCGCCGACCATCCTGACGGTATCGATGCGCACGCGGACTTTCATCGCGTCGTAGACGGCGAACATGGCCTGGAGGTGGGAGCGCAGAGCCGGCTTCGTGAACGGGCCGGTGCGGTACCGCTCTGAGACGTGGCGCAAGACGCCCTCGGTGTCTCGGCGCTCCAGCTGGCGGGCGGCGGCGGTGACCGCCGCCTGGAGTTGCTGCACGACTTCGGCGGGCGCGGCCGTGCCGGGAAGCTCCTCAGGAGGAGCGGGGGCGGGAGCGCCACCTCCTCCCGCGAGTGATACCGCCGCAATCCAGAACGTTCCCGCGAGCAGCAGAGTGACAGCGCAGAGCCATCCCTGGGCGCGCGGGCTCACGAGATCCGCGACAGCCGTTCGATCAACCGCCGCCGCCCTCGTCGAGCTCGCGGCGGATCTGGTCTCGGTCGAAGCCCGCTGCCTGAAGCGCGCGGATCACGAGCGCGACGTGTTTCTTCGTGAGGTCCTGCGGCCCGTGCCCCGGCAGGGTGATCTTCACTCCAGGCCCTTCGTACTGGACGTGGCCGCTCATGCCACCCTTGAGACGACGGAAGCCGTGGTTGAGCAGCCACGCCTCCATTGTCCGTCGCGTTATCTGTCTTGCCACGGCAACGCGCGCCTTCGCACTCAGCGTGAGACGGGCCAGCGGAACGCCGCCTCGCGGAGTCCCTGTTCCGGAACGCTCACGGCTCGGGTCTGCGTGGAGGAGCCGTAGTTGGCCTTGATCGTGTACGTGCCTGGGGGCAGCTTGGCCAGCAGGATCGGCCCCGCCATCCTGGCCTCGAGCACGTTCTTGTTGTCGGGGGACTCGATCATCACCCGGATACCCGCCAGGTAGTCGCCGGAGGTCGCGGCGGCGACGATCTTGAGGTTGTAGTCCTTCTCCTTCGCCTGAAGATCGGCGCGCTCGTCGGCGCCGACGCCGCCGGTCACGAACGGGATCTCGGCGGCCGCAGCCGGTCCGATGAGTGGCAACAGCACGGCAAGGGTCGCGACGATCGCCAGTCGGACCGTCTTGGCCATCATCGCTTCCGCTCAACGGGCGCCAAGATGGCCCCTTGGGGGCAGGTCCACCAGGTCGTCGGGTAGGGCTCGGGGTCCACCGCGGCGTCACGCTCCTCGGCACTCATCGTGCCACCGCGCAAACACGGACGCCATCTCTCGGCGCGACGGCGTCCGTGTACACCGAGCTCCACTCTGCGGCTGGACGGTGGTGACGTCAAACGCCGCCCACGGATTCGCGCCGTGCGAGGTGGCGATCGTTCAACGATGACCGAGTAGGAGATTGTGGAGAATGCTATGTTCTTGATGGGTGCACCGTTCAGAGCTGGCGGTGAATCTCGAACGCCACGTCTCCGCGCCTCAGGTTCGTCCTGATGTCGGCGGAGGGCGCAGATACGAAGGCACTGGAGAGAAACTGGTGAGGTGGTCCACCGAATCGCACTGCCCGCGATGGGCTCACGATACGGCGCGGCGCTGGTGGCCCTCGTCAGCGGAGCCGGGGAATCCAATGCGCGGGAAGCCGGCGACGAGCGCGTTGCCACTGGCCGGTCGAACCCTTTGGCTCACAGCGCTCATCGCCATCCTCGCGCTCTCCGCCGGCCAGGGCTCGGGGCAAACCCTCGGGCTTCGCGTGGAGTGGCAGGCGAGGCCGGCCGCGAGCGGCTCGACGATTGCGGGCTACGTCTACAACGACAACCCGACGTCCGTGCACCAGGTGCGCTTGCGCCTCGAGGGCCTGGACGACGCGGGAAGCGTCGTGAGCACCTCCACCGGTTATGTCTTCGGCATCGTGCCGGCGTTCAACCGGACGTACTTCGAGGCGCCGGCGCCGGCAGCCAGCTCCTACCGCGTGAGCGTCTCCTTGTTTCAGTGGTTCAAGGGCGGAAGCGGCGGGATGTAGCTCGGACCAGCGGCCGGCCTAGGCAGCCCGGAGCCGGGCACTCGAGCAGCGACGCGTACGACGCACTCCTCGGCTGAGTTAGATGGCCGGTGTCGGGTTCCGCGCAATCTAGAATGGATTGTGTGCGACGCCCGCCGATTCGCGTGGTCTGCCTTGTCGTGGCCACCGCCGTGATCGGTGCGGCGTGCGCCAGCGACGCTCCACCGTCGCCGCCCGCGATGCGAGTCGCGTCCCTCGACCCGGTGAACCACGGCCGCAGCTTCGTCGATGCGCTCGCGCTGGCCCCCGACGGCGGGCTCGCGGCGACCGGGGAGCGCGGCGGCCGGATTCACGTGTGGAGCGCTGCCTCGGCCGGCGAGCCCACGCCGGTATCACTGGGCGACTACCGGCAAGCCATCGTCGACCTCGCGTTCTCGCCCGACGGCCAGATGCTCGCCTCGCTCGGCCGCCATCAGGAGAGTGCGCTGCGGCTGTGGCGGGTCGTCGATCGCGCGGGGGCAGGCGAGTGGGTCGAGTCGGGGTCGTTGCCCGTGGGGGCCTGTCTCGCGCTCCGGTTCGACGGCACGGGAGCGCGCCTCGCCGTCCTGTGCGAAAGCGAGGTGCTCATCGTCGATGGCGCCTCGCTGCAGATGGTGTCGCGCGTGGCGAACCCGCACCGCGGGGTCTTGACCGCGTTCGACCTGTCGGCGGACGGCCGGCTCCTGGTCACCGCCGGCCACGACGGCGAGGTCATGGTGCGGGACGTGGTGACGGACGTGCCGGTACGCAGCTTCAACGTCGGTCGATCGCGCCGGCCATACCCGCCGCCGCGGGGCATGGAGCCGCCGGAGGTCTGGGCGGTGGTCGTCGCGCTCTCGCGCGATGGCTCGCGCGCCGCCGCCGTCACGATCGAAGGAACGGTCTACGTGTGGGACGTGGGGACCGGCCGCCAGCTGTTCGATCACGCCGACGCCGAGGCGGGCGGCCCGCCTCCCGGCTCGCTGCGGTTCGGGCGTGACGGAGCGTTGCTCGCCTCGACGGGTGACCGCTATGGCATGCGACGCATCGACGTCTCCAGCAAGACGTCGCGCGTCCTGGTGTCGGCGCCGAGGGCCTTCGGCACCCTGGCCATCAGCCAGGATGCGACCGCCTTCGCGGCGCTCACGTCCGAGGCGATCGGCGGGCGGGTGCGCTACGCGGTCGAGATCTGGCGGATTGCCCCGGTCACGAGCCTCGCTCGCGACTGAAGCGGCAAAGAGATCTGGGACGCCCCGGCTTATTTCGGTCTCGCCTGGTAGTCCAGGCGCCACACTTCGAGGCCATATGGACCTCCGCCCTGCTCTGTTCCCGGGCGCAGGAACGCCACCATGCCGGCGGCCAGCGCGAGCGCCACGGCCTTGTAGAACGGTCCCTCGCCCTGCAGCACGGGGTACGTCTTGCCGCTCGGGACGTGGAGGATGCGCAGACCGCGATCGTGCGTGTCCGGCGCGAACAGCCAGTCGCCGTCCTCCGTGAACGCCAGCGAATAGCGCAGCTCCGCGTGCATGCCATGTCCCGGCGCCTGGGCCGCGTTATCGAACAGGCGCTCCTTTCCGCCCTTCGCGAGATCCACCACGTGCACCCGGCCGAGGATGCTGTTCGCGGCGGCGCGCGTGCCGTGACGGGTCAGCGCGAGCGAGACGGGAGACATCGACTCGAGCCCGCGCGACAGCGTCACGGAGGAGCGAAGCTCGAGCGCCGGCCAGGTCCAGACCTTGAGGCCTCCTTCCCCCGAGATCGTTGCAAGCGTCTGCCCGTCGCCGGAGAAGGCGATCGCAAAGATTCGATCGCCCGCGTGGGCGTTGGGCAAGGTGCGGACGACCCTGCTGCTGTCCAGATCCACCACGTGGATGGTGCCCGCTCCCGCGATCGGCGAGCATGCGCTCGAAGGGATGGAAGGCCACCCCTCGCGTCATGCCGGTCGAGCACCGCAACCGACCGCCCGGACGCCGCGTTCCACATCTCGAGCGTCTGGGCCTCGTGCCCCGTCGTGACGATGAGGGACCCGTCGGGCGAGAAGAACGCCCCGTCGATGCGCCGCTGCTCTCGACGCGGTCGCACGCGAACCCTCCAGCGCTCGGTCCCCGAGCGCACATCGCGGGCGATCAGGTTGTCGTCGAAGTCGCCCACGACAGCCAGGCCGCCGTCGGGGCTCAGCGCGACCGCGTTCACCACCGGCTGGAGACCCGAGACCTGGAGCACTCGGGTCGCGGTCACGGGTGACGCCATCGGGATCTCGGAGCAGGCCACGAGGCTCAGCGCGAGCGTGACAGCGATGGCACGCATCCTGGAAACTGTAAGGGATAATCGGCTCGGTGCACTTGTTCGTGGCGGCGCTTTTCGTCCTGGCCGGCCTGGCTTGCCTTCGCTACGTCTGGGCCGGGGCGACGGCGCTCGAGCCCGAGCCCCCGTTTCTCGCCCTGGCCGTTCTGCTCATCGGCATCGGGGCGGGCCTTGGCGCTCGCTCACGCGCGGCGCATCTCCTCGGACGCGTGGCGCTGGGCGCCGCCTTCGTCCTCATCGGGATCAGGGTCGTCCGGCTGTACATGGAGAGTGGCCCGCGTGACCGTTCGGACGAGAGCCTGGTCGCCCACTTCTACCTGTTCGGATTCACCCTCGCCGCGGCCGGTCTCGTGGTGGTCTTCCTTCTCCTGCGTCGAGCGCGGGCCGAGCCTGCTTTCGGGCCGATCGACCTTCTGCCGCTCGGCGGGGTCGCCGCCGCGCTCGTCCTGGGACTCGTGTGGCTCGTCGCCGACGATGCCCGGCTCCGGCCGTGCCGCAATGGCAGTGACGAGGCCTGTGGCGTGGTCGCGGTCGCCCTCCTGGAGTCGGCCGAGCGCGCGCCTTCCGCGCCGCCCACGCCCGCGGAGGTGCGCGCGGCGCGCGTGCTCGTGGAGCATCACTGCCGGACCACCGAGCGCAATCTGTGCGGTCTCCAACGCTACGCGGCGGGGTCCGTCGACGTCCGCGCCGGCCGGCACGAGGCGGCCAAGGAGGCGTTTCTCTGGGCCTGCGAGGCCGATCGAAGCTGGTGCGCCCGCGCGGCGCAGGAGCCGCTAACCTGGACGCTCGACGAGCGCAAGCGACTCTCCGGTCGCCGGCGCTAGTCCACGGTCACGCCGGCCCCCTCCCAGAACGCGATGATCGCCAGGTTCCGTCGGGCGGTTGAACTCGGCCACCACGGGGTTGTGGTCGCTCAGCGCCATCCAGCGCGACCCGGTGGCGACTCGGCAGGACGCGAGCCGCTCGCGCCACACCGAAGGGACGAAGATGCCGTCGCAGTGGTAGGGAGCGGTCCGGTTGGCGCACCACCGGAGGGTCTGCGCCAGCCGTCGGCCGGGATTGGCGGCCTGCCAGCAACTGATGAGGCCAAACTCGCCGGCGAGCCGCTCGAGGATCTCGCGCTCCCCGCGGCTCACCGCGATCCGCTCGCCTGGTTGGCGATGGCCGACGACCACGTTGAAATCGCCACCCAGGACCAGGTCCGCGCCGGCGCGACGCCGCGCGATCTGGTCGAGGATCTCGTGCAACGTCCGTATGTAGCCGCGCGCACCCGCCGGGCAGTGGATGCTGAACACGCGGAGCGGACGGCTCATGGCCCACGCCGTGCTCTCCACCTCTGCCCCGACGACCCAGCCCTGGAACTTTCGGATCGTGAGCGGCCTCGCTCGCGCGCCACGGAGAAGCACCGCGCTGCCCCACCGCCGCCCGGTCGCGCGCGCCCACAGGAGCGTGTCCGTCGGCTGCGGCCTGAATCGCTCGCCGGGCGACTCGTGCGGCGCTCGGCATTCCTGGGCGAGGACGATGTCCGGTGAGTAGCGCGCGACGAGGCGCGACCAGTGGCCGGTCCGGGCGGCGCTCCCCCCGCTGAGGAAGTTGTAGGCGACGACCCGAATCGAACCCGCCGCCGGCACGAGTCCGTGTTCAGTGGCCTCGACGGGCGGCGTGGGGGCTGGCACGGGCACGGGTTGCGGGCGTGCCGAAACTACCGGACGCGCGGTCGGAAGAAGGCGAGCGTCCGAAACGGTCTCGACGCTCCGCTTGGTCCGAGGGCTGCCAGCGGTTCTCGCCACGCCTGACAGGATAAGTCACTGCACTCCAGCTCTGGAACATCGGGACATCGCAACTACATGAGGGGCGCGAAGGAGGATGCGCCTGCTCATCGCGACGCGACGGTCCAGGAGACCGCCGCGTCGACCCCTCACGGCTTCGTCGAGTCATAAGCCTGGCCGCTGTCCACGGCGGCGGCCTTCGAGCTCGAAGGCACAGACACCGTCACCGCCCCGCTGCACGCTCCGCGCGAACGGTCCTCGGCCGTGAAGCTGATCCGGTAGACTCGCCCGTTTCCCGAGCCGGATCGCTCGGCTCGGATCAGGACGCCATCCACCTGGATGACGGCGTCGGGCGAGTTGTTTCCATCGCCGGCGCCGTCGGTGGGCTCGTCCTGCGTGACGCCCGTGACCGTGACGCTGAGCGTGTCGTTGTCGGGATCGCTGACGCCCATGATACTGACGGGGACGAGCCGGTGGTTCGGCGGCCAGAGGAGGCTCTGGGCTGGCCTTGGCGAGGTCGCACCGCGGGCGGTCGTTCGCGACCGAGACGACCGCGGTCGACGTCGCGGACAGGACGCCGTCGCTGACCTCGAGCCGGAACACGAGATCGGCTCCGCCCGCCACCAGGGGCGCGACGAAGCTCGGCGTGGCGGTGTGGGCGTTCTCGACAGACGCCGGGGGGCCGCTCTGCTGGATCCAGCTGTAGGTGATCGGGTCGCCGTCGGGGTCGCTGCTGCCGGCGCCGCTCAGGGTGACGGCGGAGCCGCTGTGCACGGTCTGGGACGGGCCGGCATCGGCCACCGGCGGATGGTTGACCTTCTCGATCACCACGCTGACCTCGTCGGTGCTGGTGAGCGCGCCGTCCGAGGCGGTGAGCTGAAAGGTAAGGGTAGCTGACTGTCCCGGGCCTCCAGGCAGCAGCGGCGCGGTGAAGCTGGGCATCGCGGTGTCCGCCCCGGAAAGCGCAACCGGCAATCCCGTGAGCTGGATCCAGGTGAAGGTCAGCGGGTCGTCGTCCGGATCGAAGCTTTTCTCACCGTTCAGTGTCACGAGGCTGCCTTCCTTGACGGGATCGATGGTTCCGGCTTCCGCGACTGGCTGGCGATTGGCGGCCAGCGGCACGTCGAAGTGCAACCCCGCGGGCATGGTCAGGCCGCCGCGGAAGATCGTCGTCGCGCCCGTGCCGAGGTCGATGGTGACGATCCGGCCGGCCGACATCTCCGCGACGAACAGGCGCCCGTCGCCGTGGAAGGCGAGTCCCGCCGGACCCGCGTCGCCTCTCTCGGCGAGGATGGATGTCTTGCCGTCCTGGGCGATGCGCACGAGCCGGCCGGCGAGGAACTCGGAGATGTACACGTTGCCGTCGAGCCCGATGGCGACACCGAACGGCATGTCGAGCCCGGTCGCGACCGAGCTCACGCCGCCTGACGCATCCACTCTCGAGAGGCGGCCGCCGGAGAACTCGGTGACGAGGATGGATCCGTCCGTGTCGAACGCCATGTGACCGGGGCCGTCCAGCCCGCTCGCGAGCATCTTGGGCGTTCCGCCCCCCGGCGGCACCGCTTCGATGCGACCGGCGAAATGATTCGACACGTACAGGACGCCGTTCGGAGCGAGCAAGAGTCCGAAGCAGCCGTCGAATCCCGTCGCGTGGACGTGGACTGCCCCGAGCGCGTCGATCCTGGAAACGACCGGACTCGTCTCCTCGCAGGTGTAGAGGTTGCCGTCCGCGTCCTTCTGGACGCTGTTGAGCGGCCCCGGCACGAAGCCGCGGATGGTGCGGGTTCCGTCCGCCTCGAGGCGGTAGACGCCGTCGCCGCGATATTCTGCGACGTAGAGCGGAAACTCCTGCGCGGCGCCCTTGCTCGCCGGGGCCAGCGCGAGCGCGCACGCGAAGATCGCGAGAGAGGTGAATCTGCGTACGTCGAGCATCGTAAGGGTAGACCCCCTTGCAGACGTGTCGTCTTTCCGAGCGCGCCGCGATGGCGCCACTCGAAGGTCCCGGGCCGCGCGCCGCGAGTTGGAAGCTCGGCCCAGGCAAGGGGAGCGGGAGCAATATCCAAGCCAGGCACGAGGTGGCGCGAAGCCGCCGGGATCACTGGGCGAAGTGGTCGCGATGCGATCGATGACCTGGGGTCTGACGCGAGTGCGTCGATTTCTGTCACATCACCGCGCGGCGTCCGTCGCGACGCCTTCGAGCGACAGGCCGAGCTGCCGCGCGTAGCCGATCATCGTCGTGTGCGCGGTGTCGATGGACTCGAAGTGCGGCTTCCAGACATGCGCCGGGAAAGCAGGCGAGCGGTCAAGTCGCGACGGCCTGACGTGCTGACGAACGCTTGGGTCCTCCGCCAGCACGTCTCCCAGGTCGGCTACCGGGGCGTCAGCTCACTCCAGCACGCCGGCTTCGCGCAGCAGGTCTTCCGCGCGATAGGATCCGCCGGGCGGTACCCAGCCTCTGCTGATGTAGGAGTCCTTGTCGGCCGCCAGGAGCCCACCGATCACCTCGGCGACGATGCGGCTGCCGACCGGACCGAGCTTCGCCCCGTCGTGGACGATCTGCGATTCGGCCAGGATGTAGAGCCACAGCGGCGCCTCGCCTTTGTACGGGCCGTTCTTGGCGTCGGTCAGGCCGGCCGCGGCCAGCCCAGGGATCTGGGCGGCGAGTTCGCTGTTCGTCAGGACCGGGAGCCCGAGGCGCTTCGCGACGGCCTGCCCACTCGGAAGCCCGTACTGGCGCGCCCGCTGGATGTTGCGCTTCGCGAGAATCGCTGAGCCGCTTCCCGCCGCGCCGGGGATCGGTAGCATGAACAGTGGGGCGGACAGCAGCGTATCGATCTTGCGGCTGATGTTTACCGCGGGCGCGAGGCCGTCGACATTCAGAAAGTTGGGCCAAAAGATCACGCGATCCAGTGCCGATCTCCCGGCCGCCGCGAAGGTCCGGTGCGGTGGGGCTGAACACCGGGATGAATGGACCGCCCGTGATCAATCGATACGCCGGGCGCACCTGGGAGTGGCCGAAGCGATAGGCGCCGACGGAGAACTCCACGGGCATCTCGGCCTTCTTCGCCTTCTTCGGATCGTAGTAGCGGGTTGTGATTCCCTTCGGCCGGAACACGTCCTTGTACACGTCGGGATCGAGGACCTCCGGCAGGAACTCGTGGACGATGATCCACTGGTGTCGCCATTCCATCAGCTGCCGGGCGTCCTTGAACTTGTATCCCTGGTCCATGAGGTTGTTGTGGGCGCGCAGGAACGCCACGTGAATCTGAGCGATGATCTGATTCTCGTCGTTGCGGGGGTCCCCGAGGATCGCGGACCCGTCGGGATTCCGCGGGAGGTCGCGGCCGTTCTCCTTGAGGTACTTGCTGTCTGCCTCGTACAGCTCGGGATTGTGCCGCTTGCGGTTGCCGTACACGCTGTCGAGATTCAGGCGCTGGTCGCGATCGTTGGGGATCGTGTTGGGGTCCACCGAGTCCACCGGCAGGGGAAGGCTGTCCAGCGTCATGTCGTGGTCGAGGAACTGACCGAGGTAGGTGAAGAAGGCCGTCACCCCGTCCGGGTTGTTGCCGGCGACAACGCCGTTGTCGAAGAGCGGCCCCGCCGCCCCCGTGCTCGTCACCGCGGCGGTGAGCGCGTCCAGCGTGGCGTCGTCGGGCGCGTTGTATGGCGGCAGCTCGGGGAACAGCCGGCCGAACATCTGCTGCGGCGCCGCGCCCACGGACGGGGCCAGGAACGCCATCGCGACGAGCGCCAGCGCCAGGTGAAACAAGGGCCGCGATACTGTCGACGCGCGAGCGGTCAAGCGGCGGAATCTCATCGGATCTCCTTTGCGCGCTGCGAAGATCGAAGGTTGAGGGCGCGAGTGCCAGAAGCGAGGTGCCTTTGCGGACGCAAGGCGGGTGCCAGCCAGCTGGGTCCCGCGAGTGGCGCGATAACGTGCGATCTTCGGCGGCGACGCCTGGCGCGGGTTCTCAGCGGTGACGCGCGTGAACGCCGCTCATTCTCGCGCTTGAGAACGGCGGGGCAAACCGCGTCCTCCCGCTCGGCTGGCAATGGCTCTCCCCGGCCCTTGATCTCCACCGACGCCGTGACAAGATGGGGCCAACGCTCTTCGAAGGAGGCCGCCATGACCACCGACGCCTTGACCGCTACCGCTCACGCCCTCGTGTCGCCCGGCAAGGGAATCCTTGCCGCCGACGAGAGCCACACCACCATCGCCAGGCGCTTCGACGCGGTGGGGATCCAGAACACCGAGGAGAACCGCCGCCTCTACCGCCAGATGCTGTTCACCACCAAGGGCGCGGCGGAGTTCATCAGCGGAGTCATCCTCTTCGACGAGACCATCCGCCAGAAGTCCGACGACGGCACCCCGCTGGGCGAGGTGCTGGCCCGCCAGGGCATCATCCCCGGCATCAAGGTGGACAAGGGGACGAAGCCGCTGGCCGGCGCTGCCGGCGAGCAGGTCACCGAGGGCCTCGACGGGCTTCGCGAGCGGCTGGCCGAGTACAAGTCGCTCGGCGCACGCTTCGCCAAGTGGCGCGCCGTCATCGGCATCGGCCCGGGGCTCCCGACTTCGTACGGCATCGGCGTCAACGCCCACGCGCTGGCGCGCTACGCCGCGCTCTGTCAGGAAGCGGGACTGACTCCGATCGTGGAGCCCGAGGTGTTGATGGACGGCGACCACACCATCGAGCGCTGTCTGGAGGTGACGGAGGCCACGCTGCACGCCACCTTCCACGCGCTCCACGAGCAGCGCGTGGCGCTCGAGGGCATGCTGCTCAAGCCCAACATGGTGCTGTCGGGCAAGAGCTGCCCTCGGCAGGCCGGGGTTCAGGAGGTCGCCGAGGCGACGATGCGCTGTCTGCGACGCGCGGTGCCCGCCGCCGTGCCGGGGATCGTGTTCCTCTCCGGCGGCCAGAGCGACGAGCTCGCCACCGCCCACCTGAACGCGCTGAACGCGATGGCCGGTCCGCCGCCGTGGCAGGTCAGCTTCTCGTACGGACGTGCGCTCCAGGCGCCGGCGCAGAAGGCGTGGAAGGGCGAGCCCGGCAACATCGCCGCGGGGCAGCGCGCGTTCTACCATCGCGCTCGGATGAACGGCGCCGCGCGGCAGGGCCGCTACTCCGCCGATCTCGAGCGCGCGGCGTAGGCCCCCGCGCTCGCCGCAGCGGGCGGGGCAGGGCGTCGTCATGAAGACGCTGGCGATCCTGGTCGGCGGAGGGCCCTCTCCAGGCATCAACGCGGTGATCTGCGCCGCGGCGATCGAGGCGCGCAACCAGGGGCTGCGCGTGCTGGGCTGCCTCGACGGCTTCAAGTGGCTGATGGCGGGCGACGTCGGCCACGTGCAGGAGCTGAACATCTCCGAGGTCTCGCGCATCCACTTCGACGGCGGGTCCATCATCCGCACCTCCCGCGCCGAACCCGACCAGGTCGCCCGAGTCGCTGCGCCGGGTCGCGGAGAGCCTTCGTCGCCTGGATGTCTCGTACCTCGTCACCATCGGAGGCAACGACACTGCGCTTGGGAGCTCGCGGGTCGCCGCGGAGCTCGGCGGCGGCCTCGCCGTCGTGCACGTTCCCAAGACCATCGACAACGACCTCCCGCTGCCCGCCGACATCCCCACGTTCGGCTTCGTCACCGCCGTCGACCTCGGCAAGGACCTGGTCAAGAACCTGATGCAGGACGCGGCCACCACCGAGAAGTGGTTCTTCGTGACCGTGATGGGGCGCCACGCCGGCCACCTGACCGCGGGGATCGGCGGCGCCGCCGGGGCCACGCTGATGGTGATCGGCGAGGAGTTCGCTGGCGACCGGGTCCCGCTCCAGCAGCTCTCCGACATCCTCGAGGGCGCGATCATCAAGCGGCGCGTCCACGGCCGCCACCACGGCGTGGCGCTCCTGGCCGAGGGAATCCTGGAGAAGCTCGATCCGGACACCGTCGGCCCCATCACGTACGACACGTACGGCAACGTGCGCCTGTCCGACCTCGAGCTGGCGCGGCGGCTCAAGGAGCACGTGACGGCGAGCCTGGCCAAGCGCGACATCGACGTGTCGATCGCAGCGAAGGACCTGGGCTATGAGCTCCGCTGCGCGCCGCCCGGCGGGTTCGACATCCAGTACGCGCGGAGCCTCGGCTACTGGGCCACCCGCTTCCTGCTCGACGGCGGCAGCGGGGCGATGGCGACCATCCAGGGCGGCAAGCTCGTCCCCGTGCCGTTCGAGGAGCTTCTCGACCCGCGGACCGGCAAGGTCCGTCTCCGCTACGTCGACACCAGCTCGGAGGCGTATCGAACGCTCTCGGCGTACATGATCCGCCTCAAGCCCGAGGACTTCGACAAGCCCGAGTCGGTCGAGGCGCTGGCGCGGGCGGGTAACCTGAGCGGCGAGGATTTCGTCCACCGTTTCGGCTACCTGGTCGGCCGCTGACGTCGGGCGCTCAGAGCCTGCCGGACGCTCGGCGTCGCCCAACCTCGAGCGGAGGCCCTTGCCTCGGGGCTGCGCGGACGCGGTAGAATGACCCGCCTTGCCCGAGGGCGGAACCATGCCTCAGCGCGTCGAGCCGATCGTGCAGCACTTCAGACAGATCCTGCTGTGGCCGCTCGCCCTCATGTCGGGCAGTGCGGACCCGGGGATCCGGCGCCACTGGCAAGGTCTGTCCCGCGCCGAGCGCGCCGGACCTTGGCGCGAGGTGCAGGACGAGTTCACGGGTGACCCGACGCTCTTCCAGGAGCGCCACTACAGCGAATTCGTCACCTTTCTCCCATACGTCCAGCGTCTGCTATATGGCGAGGCGGGCGGGGGGGCGGACGGGGCCAGCGACTCCGCCATCCGTGTGTTCCGCCGCCGCGACGTTCTGCAGGCGCGCCTCGCGTTCCCGGGAGAGGGCGGCGGCTGCGTCTCGCTCGACGTGGTTCACGTCGACCTGTACTTCTTCTACGACCTCGACCTTTTCTTCCTCGTCGTGGAGCTGTCCGGTGACGGCCTCGCGCTGTCCACCGTCCAGGACGCGCTCTATCGACTGGGCCGGGCCTATCCGACCCACTGGGACGCCGACGGCAACGGTGGCCACTGCCTCGCGCGCCTCGAATGGCTGGCCGCGGACGGCGCGGTGCTGGCCGCGTCGGACTACGACAAGCGCGAGAAGTTCTTGACGCACGTGTGCCGTCATCGGGCGCCGGCGATCGCCTCCCACTGGGAATTTCTGCTCGAGCCGATGGTCCCGCACTACTCGGACCGGCCCGGCACGCTGCGATACCGCCCGATCGAGTTCCATCGGATGCCCGTCCTGGGCTATCTCGCCGTCGACGACCCGCGCCGACTCACGCGCGCCGACTTCGTGCGCCTCGGTCACGTGACTCAGCCCGGGCCGCCGGACACGCTGCCGTTCTCGGCCCGCCACCTCGCCGGGTTCGAGTCTCGAGTCTGCTACGACCGCTACTGGGACGAGGCGGGAGAGGGCGGCACTCGCTATCTCTGCTCCGGGCAGGCGTTCATGATGGTGGGCGCCGCCGCCGACCCCTACTTCGGCAGCCGGGACACGGGGCTGCTCGCGCACTTCCGCCACCAGCACTTCCTGCTCTTCGCGCTCGCACACCTCCATCGGGCCGCGCTCGTCATCTTCTCCGATCACCTGGTCGACGCGCTGAACCGCCTGGACATCCAGGACGCCGAATCGGTCAAGCGCTTCAAGCGCGCCATCCGCTTTCTGAAGGAGCGGTTCCTCCGGTTCACGCACCGCTACTGGTTCCACGAGGTGTCGGACCAGACTCAGGCGACCGCGCTCTACCGCATGTGCACCGAGGCGCTGGGCACGGACCGGCTGTTCGCCGAGGTGCGCGAGGAGATCCAGGACATGACCGAGTACCTGGGGAGCGACTCCCTGCGCCGGCAGGCGAACATGGTCATCCGCCTCACGGTGGTGACGATCGTCGGCCTCATCGGAACGATCAGCACGGGATTTCTCGGCATGAACCTGATCGCCGCCGCCGAGCAGCCCATGGCCACGAAGGCCGCGTACCTCGCCCTCGTGCTGGTGCCGACCGTCGCGTTGACGGCGTACTCGATCGTGAAGTCGAAGCGGCTGGCGGACTTCCTCGAGGCGCTCTCCGACGAGCGGCTGCCCGCGCGGGCGAAGGTGATGGCCCTGGCCGCGGTCTGGGCTCGGCGCGGGACGGGCGGGACGGCCCGGCAAGACGGCGGCGGATCGTGACGAAGACCTCCGAAGAGGGCCCGGCGTGTTCGCCCTCCGTGTAGCGAAGGGACAGACAGCCGCCAGCCAGCGCTCTGCTGCCAAGTCGGGCGCCGGTCGGCGAGCTCGTGAGTCGGTCAGCCGGAACCCGCAGACGGGCGCATCGGAAGGTCGTCCGACGCGTGTGGCGGCCCTCGTGGGTGTGAGCGCGCAGCGCGCACGCGAGAAGCTCATCTCCAGGAACCGGCAGGACTTCAGCCAGGAATCGCGATAGCGAGCCGGCCGCGGACGGCGGCGATCGCGCGATCGCGAACCCCCATCCCGAAAGGAGCCGCCATGCCACTTCCCGGCACGATGACCGCCACCGTCCTGGTCGCCCCGCACCGCTTCGAGCTCCAGGAGCGCCCGGTGCCCGTCCCCGGTGACGAGGACGTGCTCGTCCGGGTGCGCGCCTGCGGCATCTGCGGGACGGATCTGAAGATCATCCACCACGGGCATGCCCCAGATGCCGCCGTACGGCGAGTTCATCTTCGGGCACGAGTACGCGGGCGACGTGGTCGCCCTCGGCCGCACGGTGGATGAGTTTCAGATCGGCGACCGGGTGGTCGTCGAGGCGCACATGGGCTGCCGTCGCTGCGAGAACTGCATCCGCGGGCTCTACACGGCGTGCCTGAACTACGGCAACCGCGCGCGCGGGCACCGGGCCAACGGGTTCACCACCAACGGCGGGCTCGCCGAGTACGCCGTGAACCACGTCAACACGCTCTACAGCATCCCCGACGGCGTGAGCTACGAGGAGGCGACGGTGGTGATGACCTCCGGCAGCCCCCTCTTCGGTCTCGAGAACGCGGGCGGGTACTTCGCCGGCGAGACCGTCGCCGTGCTCGGGCCGGGGCCCATCGGGCTCATGGCGATCCAGCTCGTGCGCGCGCTGGGAGCGACGCGGGTGCTCCTCACGGGCACGCGGGAATCGCGCCTTCGGATCGGGCGCCAGCTCGGCGCCGACGTCGTCATCGACAGCCGCGAGACCGATCCGGTGGCCGCGGTGATGGAGGCCACGCGGGGCAAGGGCGCGGACCTCGTCATCGACTGCGCGGGCGGCGACGAGACCTTCGACCAGTCGATCCGCATGGCCAAGCCCGGCGGCAAGGTGCTGCTCGTGGCGTTCTACCACGGGCCGGTCACCGCCGACGTCACCCAGGCGGTGCGCCGGAACATCACCATCTACACCGAGCGCGGCGAGGGCGGCACCAGCGTCGGCCGCGCGCTGGCCCTGCTCGCCGCGGGGCGGCTCACCGCCAAGCCGCTCATCACCCATCAGTTTCCCGCTCGGCCGCGTCCACGAGGCGATCGACGTGCTCGAGAAGCGCACCGGCGATCCGCTGAAGGTGGTCCTCAACCCCTGAGACGACGGAGGTCGCGATGAGCTCTCGCGCACGCATCGCGCTGGTTGCGCTCTCGCTCGCGCTGCTCTCCCCGGCGCCCGGCCTCGCCGGCGCCCGAGGGGCAGATGACCTGGGCGCTCCACTTCTCGCTGGCGCCGACCCTGTTCGAGCCAGCCGAGACGCCGGGGGTCGTCTCGCCGTTCATGATCCTCTACGCGCTCCACGACGCGATGGTGAAGCCGATGCCGGGCAAGGCCATGGCGCCGAGCCTGGCCGAGTCGTGGAGCGTCGTCGCCCGACGGGCTCGTGTACGAGTTCGTGCTGCGCAAGGGCGTGCGCTTCCACAACGGCGACCCGGTGACCGCGGACGACGTGAAGTTCTCCTTCGAGCGCTACCGCGGCATCTCCGCGAAGATGCTCAAGGACAAGGTGGCCGCGGTCGAGATGCCGGACCCCGGCCGCGTCCGCTTCCGGCTCAAGCAGCCGTGGCCGGACTTCATGACCTTCTACGGCACGCTCGGCGACGGGCGCGAGCTGGGTGGTCCCGAAGAAGTACGTCGAGCGCGTGGGCGAGGACGGGCTTCAAGAAGGCGCCGGTCGGCGCCGGGCCGTACCGCTTCGTGTCGTTCACGCCGGGCGTCGAGCTGGTGCTGGAGGCGGCCGACGGCTACTGGCGCAAGACGCCGAGCGTGAAGCGCCTGGTCTTCAAGTCGGTCCCCGGACGTCGCCACGCGGCTGGTCATGCTCAAGCGCGGCGACGTGGACGCGGCCTACGGGCTGCCCGGCGAGCTCGGCGAGGAGGTGCGGCGCACGCCCGGGCCTCACGCTCCGGCCCACGCCGTTCACGAGCACGCACTGGCTGCTCTTCGCCGACCAGTTCGACTCGAGCTCGCCCTGGCACGACCGGCGGGTCCGCCTCGCCGCCACCCACGCCGTGGATCGGCCAGGCGATCAACCAGGCGGAGAGCCTCGGCTTCTCGAAGATCACCGGCAGCATCATCCCCACCAGCTTCGACTTCTACTGGCAGCCGCCGGTGCATCCCGTTCGATCCCGGCCAAGGCGCAGCAGCTCCTCGCCGAGGCCGGGTACCCGCGGGGCTTCGAGGCCGGCGACCTCTGGTGCGACGTCTCGACCACCGGCGACCGCCGAGGCCGCCCTCAACTACCTCCAGGCGGTCGGGATCAGGGCCAAGCTCCGCCCGCTCGAGCGCGCGGCATTCCTCAAGTCGTACCAGGAGAAGAAGCTCAAGAACCTCGTCTACGGGCTGAGCGGCATCGGCGGCAACGCGGCCACGCGCATCGAGGCGTTCACCGCGTCGACGCGGCGCCTTCGCGTACGGCGGCTACCCCGACATCGACGGCGCTCTTCCGCGACCAGGCCGAGCGAGCTGGACCCGAAGAAGCGCGAGGCGCTGCTCCACCGCATCCAGCAGCTCATGCACGACAAGGTCATGTACCTGCCGATCTGGCAGCTCTCGATGCTGCAGGGTACGGCCCGCGCGTGGCGGAGTCGGGATTCGGCCTCATCGCCGACTACCCGTGGGCGGCGCCCTACGAGGACCTCGTGCTCAAGCCGAGGTGACCCGGCCCGCCCGGGGCCGACACCGCCCCGGAGGGCCCACGGCGCCAGCCCACCCGTCGCCCCGGATTGTTGATACATTGATCCCAGCATGTTCGCGGTGCTGCCGTATCCCGCCGCGATTGAGCCGCGGCCACGAAATGTTAGTCCAGGCCCGGTGGCTGGTCGCACGCTCGAGCACGCTCGATGACCGCGGACTCAGCGATGCCGGAGCGGCTCCCGGACAGTAGGCCGCCCGCGACACGCGCGCGGGACTCGTCCGACGACCTGGCCCGCCGCCATGCGGGGCTGGTGCGGGCCGAGCAGGTACGGCTGCTCTACCGGAGCGCGCGCATCGCGCTGGTCACCACCCCGATCGCCGCGGTGACCCTCTCCATCGTCAGCTGGAACCGCGTGGGACCGGCGATCGCCATCGGCTGGCTCGTCTTCATGCTCGGCGTCGCCGCGGCTCGGCTGGTGCTGGTCCAGCGCTTCCAGCGCCAGGCCCCGGGCGACGCCGATGTGGCCGACTGGGGCCGGCCCTTCGTGGCCGGCGCGGCCGCCGCGGGCATCGGATGGGGCGCGGCGGGCCTCCTGTTCTTCTCCCCGGCGTCGGTCCCGTGGCAGATGTTCCTGTCGCTGGTGCTCGCCGGCGTCGCCATGGCGGCGGTTCCGGTGCTGTCGCCGCTGAGGACGGCGTTCGCCGCCTTCGCGATCCCGACGCTCGTGCCGATCACCGCGCGGTTCTTCGTCCAGGCGGACGCGACCGGGCTCGGGATGGGCATCCTGGGTGTGGTGTTCGGAGGCGGGCTCGGGCTCAGCGCCTGGCGCCTGAACCAGGCGATCGCGCGGGCCCTCGTGCTGGCCTTCGAGAACCGCGATCTCGTCGCCGAGCTGTCGGTCGAGGTGCTGGAGCGCCGCCGGGCCGAGGCCAGCGTCCGGGCGGCGCGCGATCTCCTGGAGCAGCGGGTGGCCGAGCGCACCGAGGAATTGCGGCGGCTCCTCGAGGAGCAGAAGCAGGTCGACGACGTGCTGCGCGAGACGAGCGAGAGCCTCCGCGCCCTCATCGAGTCCTCGCCACTCGCCATTGTGGAGCTCGACACCCAGGACCGCGTGAAGACCTGGAACCCGGCGGCCGCCCGGATGTTCGGCTGGACGGAGAGCGAGGTGGTCGGTCAGACCTATCCGAGCGTGCCGCAGGACCGCCGCGAGGAATACCGGGCCCTCACCGGCCGGTATGGGCGCGGGCAGGCGGTCGCCGGCTTCGAGACCCAGCGCATCCGGAAGGACGGGACGCTCGTGGATGTCGTCCTGTCCGTCGCTCCGCTGGTCGGCCTCAACGGGCGCGTCACGGGGACGATGGCCGTCATCGCCGACATCACGCAGCGCAAGCGGCTCGAGGAGCTGCTCCGCCAGTCGCAGAAGATGGAGGCGGTGGGCCGGCTCGCCGGCGGCATCGCGCACGATTTCAACAACCTGCTGACGGTGATCGTCGGGCGCAGCGAGCTCGCCCTGGCGCGCCTGCCGTCCGCCGACCTGCGGCGTCAGGACATCGAGCTGATCCAGGCCACCGCGCACCGGGCTGCCGCCCTCACCGGGCAGCTCCTGGCCTTCAGCCGCCGGCAGGTGCTCCAGCCGATGGTGATCGATCTCCACATCGTGATCGACAACCTGGTGCCGATGCTCCGGCGGCTGATCGGCGAGGACATCGAGATCCACACGATCCAGGGCGCCACCCGGCCCGTCAAGGTCGATCCCGGCCAGTTCGAGCAGGCGCTGGTGAACCTGGCGGTGAACGCGCGCGACGCCATGCCGAGCGGCGGGCGCCTCGTCATCACCAGCGAGGACGCCGTCCTGGACGAGGAGACCGTGGGACGGATTGGCGGCATCGCGCCCGGCCAGTACGTCCGCCTGTCCGTCGTGGACAACGGCATCGGGATGGACGAGGAGACACGGCTCCGGGTCTTCGAGCCGTTCTTCACCACCAAGCCGCCGGGAAGGGGAACGGGGCTCGGGCTCTCGATGGTCTACGGCATCGTCCGACAGCACGGGGGAACGATCACGGTGGACAGCGCCCCGGGCCAGGGCGCCACATTCACCATGTACCTCCCGCTCGTCGACAGCCCCATGCCGGTGATCGGTGTCGGCCCGCCGCTGAGCGACTCCTGGGGCGGCTCGGAGACGATCCTCCTCGTCGAGGACGAGACCCACGTGCGGGAGCTCGTCGCGCAGATGCTGCAGGCCTCGGGCTACACGGTCATCGTCGCACCTGGTCCGGCGGCCGCGCTCGAGCTCGGCGACCGCCATCCCGGCGAGATCGACCTGCTCCTCACCGACGTCGTGATGCCCGAGATGAGCGGCCGGGAGCTGTGTCAGCGCCTGAAAGCCATCCGCCCCCGGACACGGGTCCTGTACATGTCCGGCTACACGGACGAGGCGCTGGGCCGGCACCAGGTGCTGGAAGAGGGGACGTCGCTGCTTCAGAAGCCGTTCAGCGTCGGCGCGCTCAGCCGCAAGGTGCGCGACGTTTTGGACACCCCGGTCTAGTCGCCTGAATGCCCGGTTCGCGGACATGACGCCGGGCGGGGCTGGGGGCGAGGGGGGCGCTCCCCACGGAGCACGCTCCTTCGAAGGGCGGTCGGCGGCGCCTCGATCGAGCCACGGCATCGACGGCGCTCGGCTTCGCGCGCGCGCAGAGGACACGGCTCCGCGGGGAGCGCCCCCCTCGCCCCCACCGCCGCCCTACGGTTCTTCGCCGAAGCTCTGAGTAGGATCGACTCCCTCTCCCCCTCTGGGGGAGAGGGTGGGGTGAGGGGGGGACGCCACTGTGATCGCCGCGTCGACAGCACCCTCACCCCGGCCCTCTCCCTGAGAGGGAGAGGGAGCTAGAACGGTGGTGCCCAGGGGCCTTCCATTCCCGGGATGCGCTTCACCGGGGTGCGCTGGCGGGCGTCTTCCTTCCAGGAGGCGAACGCCCGATTGATCATCTCCGCGCGGAGGCGTTCGCGCGTCTTCTCGCGGGCCGCCTCGCTGTGGGTGCCGGGGCCCAGCGCCTCGTCCACGTCGAAATCGGTGACGAAGGCGAAGGCGCGAAACCGGAGGTCCATGAACTTCTCGACGCGCAGGTTGGCCTCGATGAGGCGGCGGGCCCAGGCGGGTCCTATGCCGGCGGCCTCGAGCCTGGCGGCCAGCGCCGCGCCGCCCGCCGCCTGCCACGCGCGGTCGAGGTCGGCGGCGGGCACTTCGATCTCGAGCTGCGCGGCCTCGCGCTCGGCGAGCAGCGCGTCCAGGTAGCGACTCAGATCGGATTCGGTGATCGGGGCGGCGGATGGCGTGAGACCGAGCACGCCGAGCATCCGCGCGAGGGCCACGTCGCTCAGCATGACCGGCGCGGTGCCCAGCTCGGCCAGGACGGCGTCGGCCAGGCGAGCACCGGCGGCGCTGCCGGACGCCGTGGCAGCCACGAGGGCGAGGAAGGCGAGCGCACCCGCCGCGCGCCTCAAAACGGATTCCCCACCGTCACGTACACGTGAAGCCTCGAGTCTCCGGTCGTGGACTGGAGCGCGTACCCCACGTCCACCCGCACCGGGCCCACCGGCGTCTTCACCCGCAGCCCTCCGCCGGCCGCGCTCTTGAACGAGTCCAGCGTCAGATCGCCGATCTCCGGCGTCACGGTGCCGCTGTCGACGAACACCGCGCCCCCGAACCACCGCCAGATGGGGAACCGCAGCTCCGCGTTCACGATGGCCGTCGCGTTCCCGCCCGTCGGGTTGCCTCGTGCGTCCAGCGGACCGAGCCGATCCTCGCGGAACCCGCGCACGGTGGTGGCTCCGCCGGCGAAGAACCGGTCCTGGATCAAGAGGCTCTGCGTGCCGCCGAACGGCGCGGCCAGCCCGAGCCGCCCGCTGACCGCGACGACCGTCGGCGGCAGCCAGCCGAAGAACCAGCGCGTCTCGAGCCAGCTCTTGACGAACTGCACGTCGCTGCCGAGGAGCCGCGTGCCCGTCTCCACCGAGACCTGGTGAAAGCTGCCGCGCTTGGGATCGAGCGGCTCGTCGCGGCGGTCGAGCGTGAGCATGGGCGTCAGGCTGCTGACGAGCGTGCGCCCCGGCGGTCACGTCGGAGGTGACCAGTGTCGGGTCCACGTTCGAGAACCGGACGGACTCCAGGCGATAGCGCAGGTCGCCGCGCAGCCCCTTGATCAGCTCGGGGAAGAGCTCGCGGTGAACGTCCACCCAGATGCCCGCTTGCTGGAGGTCGTAGCCGAGCTGTGAGCTGGTCTCCTGGAAGAGGTCCACGTCGATCCACCACGGCGTGCCGAGCACGTAGGGCACGCGGCCGATCACGTCGGTGCGCTGGGCGTCGCCGGTGGATTCGCCGCCGGCGCTCAGCCGCTGGCGAATGCTGAGGCTGGCGCCGGAGCCGAACACGTCGTCGTGACCCAGCTCGATGAAGCCGCGCGCGCCATCGGCGTTGCTGTAGCCGAGGCCGAAGTCGAGATGCCAGGGCTTGCGCTCGCGCAGCGTGACCTCGACGTCGGCGAACGGGTCGGGCGGCGGGCGCAGCGGATCGACGGACACCGAGTCGAAGGCGGGGAACTCGCCGAGGCGGCGCTGGCCGTCCAGGAGCACGCGCGGCACCAGCACGTCGCCCGAGCGGAACGGCAGCGTGCGCCGCACCACGGACTCGCGGGCGAGCAGGAGCCCGCGCAGGAGGACGCGGCCGATGCGAGTCTGCTCGCCCTCGTCGATGTCGTAGCGCATGTCCACGGTCGAGCCCTGCCGGCTCGTCTCGGAGCGGACGACGGCGCCGTTGTAGCCGCGGTCGGAGTAGAGGCGCTCGATGGCCCGCTGCCCATCCTCCACCAGGCGCGCCTCGTACGGGAGCGCCGCGCTTGAACGGCAGGGCCGCCTCGATCTGGCGAGACGAGAAGAGGTGATCGCCCTCGATGACGATCGCGCCCACGGTGAGCCTTCGGGCCCTCCTCGATCGGGATGGAGATCCGCGCGAGCGCGCGGTCGTCGGAGAAGCGTGACTTCGGGGGGGCCGACTCGGGCCTCGGCGTAGCCGAGCGAGCGGAGGTGCGCGAGGAGCACGCCCACGTCGCGGTCGAGCACGTCCTGGCGGAAGAGCCCTCGGTGGAAGAGCCCCGGCGGCCGGGTCTCGATCTGCTTGGCGAGCCGCTCCGAGCTCCCAGTGAAGTGGCCGGTGAAGGCGACACCCTCCACGGTGACACGGGGGCCCTCGTCGATGGCGAACCGGATCACCGGCGCGTCGGCGTCCCGGCTTTCCGCCACCGTCACCGTCGCGAAGTGGTAGCCGCGCTCGCGGTACGCCGCGGCGATCTGCTGGGCGCTCGCCTGCTGCTCGAACTGGTCGACGGTGCCGCTGGCCGGGAACGTGAGCTGCGCCTTGAGGACGGACTCGGGCAGCGCTTCGCGGCCCTCGAACTCCACCCGGTATCGGGGTCCCGCGGCCACGCGGAAGGTGAGGTCCACTCGGTTGTTCTCGCGGCGCCAGTCGGGCGGGGCCAGGGTGACGCGGGCCTCGTAGTAGCCCTCCTGGCGCAGCCGCTCCTCCGCGGCGCGCGCGCCGTCGCGCGCGAGCGACTCGCGGTACGGGTCGTCGGTATCGAGCTTGAGGGCCTTGTCGATCTGCCGGCGCGGCAGCCCGGTGTCGCCCTCGATGGCAACCGTGCCCACGCGGGCCTGGTCCCCGGAATTCAGGAACACGACGACGTCGCGCTCGGCGCTGTTCGGCACCGGCTTCGTCGTGAGGATCGCGCGCGCGGCGAGGTATCCCTCGCGCTGATAGCGGGTGAGCATGTCGCGCTCGGCCTGGGCGAGGCGCGCCTGAGAGATCTCCTCGCCGATGGCGAGCCCGGCGACGGCCACGACCTCGGCGATGTCGAGTCCGGACTCGCCCTCCCAGTCGATGTGGCGGATGAGCGGCCGCGCGGCCAGCGCGTAGCGAAGCCGGATGCCACCCGGCCCCGGCACCTCCTCGACGCGGATCGAGCTGAAGAGCCCGTGGCCCCAGAGCCGCGCCACGCTGGCGCGGACGGCGTCGCGCGAGAGGGGCTTTCCGGCGAGGTCGCCGATGGCCGCGCAGCACGCGCTCCTCGGGAAGCGGATGGGGCGACGACAGCTCGACGGCGAGGACAGTGGGAAGCGCCGCCGCCAGCGCGCCGGGGCTTGCGAGAAGGATGCCGGCGGCGAGGCCGAGGCACGCGCGGAGACCCCGCATCCGGGCCGCTACCGGAAGCGGAAGCGGAGGACGACGTCGGTGCCGTAGCCGCCGTCCTGGTCGTACTCACCGGACAGGAAGAGC
Source organism: uncultured Actinomycetes bacterium (assembly GCA_963832225.1). GTDB lineage: Bacteria > Actinomycetota > UBA4738 > UBA4738 > HRBIN12 > JALYMB01. The sequence goes on along the minus strand of CAWHTI010000014.1, from coordinate 79,139 downwards.
GGGGCCAGGAGCTGGTACTCGACGCGCACCGTCTCCTTGCGCCCGGCCGTCTTGTTGCGCAACGGCGGCGGAGCGCTCCTCGCCGGGAAAGCGATGGGGATCGTTCGGGGCGTTGGCCGCCGAGCCGGTGCTGACCCGGAGCTTGCTGTCGCCGGGATCGATGCCGAGCACCTCCTGGGCGAGCAGCTTCCCCGCCTCGCCCAGGAGGACGGTGGCCGGCGACTGCTGGAGATCGGCTGGTGGTGGCGCCGAACGCCACCAGCGAGAGCAGGTCGTTCTGGGAGAGGCGCGGCGTCGAGCTGAACCGGACGTTGACGTTCGACACCGGCCCCGTCACCTGCATGGTCACGTCGTACTCGCCGATGCGCGACGTGGCGACCACGTCGAGCAGCGGATCGACGCGGCGCGGATCCGCGAAGCGCACGGTGGCGTTGGTCACGCTCCAGCTTCGGCCGCGGAAGGTGATGCGCCCGTCGCGGCTCTGGACCGTTCCGAAGATCACCGGCCGCGCCGTGGTGCCCTCGACGTTCAGCGACGCCGCCCGCGCGGAGGTCGGCGGCGCGGCTCCGCACCACCAGGTTGTCGTCGAGGTCCACGCGGACGCGCAGGCGGAGCGGCGTGCCGGTGTCCGCGGCGGCGGCCCGGTCCGGCGACAGCACCATGGACAGGATCGAGAGGTCGCGCGTGTACGCGCCGCGCACGAGGCGCGCGCGGCCCTCGAGCAGCGCCTCGCGGGTGATGCCGCTCAGCTCGAGGTCGGCGTCCCAGGTGCTCGAGAACCCCTCGATCGCGCCCGCCGAGACGTTCCGGGCCTGGATCTGCGCCCGGTAGCCGCCGGGCTTCCAGCCGCGAAGGGCGAGGGCGCCGCGCGCCTCCACGCGCCCGCCGCCGAGCGAGCCGGTGGCCTCCTTGAGCTGGAGGCCCTGGCTCGACAGCGCGAAGCGCGCCTCGACGTCGCGCAGCGTCTCCGGCCGATCGCGCAGCAGCAGGTTGCCGCGGTGGATCGCCCCGTCGCCGACGAACGTCGGCGAGGCGAGGCCTCCCGGACGCGCGCAGCGAGAGATCCAGCTCGCCGCCGATCTCGCGGATCTCCGGCCGGATGCCGGCCAGCATGCCCAGCGACAGCTTGGCGGTGCCCTTGCCGTCGAGCTGTCCGTCCGCCGCGACCGTCCCCTCGCCGGAGACGGTCCCGTCCTTGGCGGCGAGCTGGAACGGCGCGAGCGAGAACGCGCCGCGCGCCCAGCGCACCTGGATGGGGCCCGGCTCTCCCAGCTCTCGCTCCCCACCACGAGGCGCGCCGGGTCGAGCGAGAGCGAGCCCTCGCCGCGGCCGGGATCGGCGAGCGGCACGCGAGCGGTGGCGCGGGCGGCGAGCGTGCCGCCGAGCTCGGCGGCCTGCGGGGCGAGCCCCTCGAAGAACGGCGCGAGGTCGACAGCGGGCATCGCCGCCTCGGCGGCGAGCACGTCGCCCGGCTCGGTCTTCGCGCTGGCGGTGGCGCGGAGGCGACGGCTCGGGGAATGCCAGCTCGGCGCGGAACGCGCCGTCCTTGCCGGACGCGTCGAGCTGGCCGCGGCCGAGCTGCATGCCGGCGACCGCCACGTCGTCGAGCACCACCTGGGCGGTGCCGGCGGCATCCGCTGGCGTGCGCATCGACGCCTCGACGGTTGCGCGCGCGGTCCCCGCCAGGTCCGCCCCCGCGGGAACGAATGCGAGCGAGTGGAGGGCCGCAGGCCCCAGGTTCGCCTTCACGCGGCCGCCGCCCGCCCACGCCCACGCTCGCGGTGCCGCGCGCGGGGACGCCGAGCGCGTCGGCGCGAAAGTCGGTCACCTCGATCCCGGTTTGGTCGAGCGCGAACGCGGCGCGCATCTGGCGGACCGGGCCCGCTCCGAGCTCCAAGAGCGGGGAGGTGAGGGTGCCCGTGCCCTTCCAGGCGCGCGGCGTTCCCTCGGCGCGCGCCGCCAGCGCCAGCTCGCCGCGGCCACGCAGAGCCTCCGGCAACAACGGCGCGACGTCTTCCAGGCGCGCGGTCGGCGCCCCGATCTCGGCCCCGAGCTGGACGTCGCGCCGGATCGACTCCACGTCGAAGGGCAGCGCGCCCTTCCACGTCGCGCTGGCCTCGGCGGAGATCGCGCTCGACGCGCCGAGCCTGGCGCGTCCGCGCTCCAGCCGAAAGCTCGAGCGCGCGAGCCGCAACGGCAGGTCCACGTCGTTGAGGACAGCGCCTCGGATTTCCACTCGCGGCGCGCGCAGGCTGCCCGTCGCCTCGATCGCGTCGGTGCGTCCCCGCGCGTCGGCGCTGAGAGTGGCGCGCCCGCCGAGCCCCGAGAAGCCGAGCGCGGGTCCGAGCCCCGCCAGGTCCGCGTCCGCCCGGCCGCTGAACGCGATCGCGCCATCGGCCTGGGCGTGACCCGAGGCCGAGGCCGTCAGCTTCGGCCACTGCGCGTCGAACCGCGTGAGCGCGAAGCCCCCGGCGTCGAGCTTCACGTCGGCCTTCGCCGAACCCCGGCCGAGCGCGGACAGCTGGCCGGGCAGCCGCGCGCTGTCGAGCGCGATGGAGAGGCCGCGGCCTCCCGTCCCTCCGAGCGAGCCGGTTGCGCTCAGGCTGCCGGACGGACCGTCGAGACGGAAGCGCTCCACGTCGAGCCGGTCGCCCTCCGCGCGCACCACGATCGGCCCCTGGCTATTCCACGGCTCGTCGAACAGACGCAGGTTGTCCGGCGTGACGCGGATGACGGAACGCGCGGCCTGAGGCTGGTCGATCGGCATCGACCACTCCGCACGGACCGACACGCGTCCTTCCACCCGGTCGGCGGCGGCCGCCGCGCCGAGCTCGCGGAGGAGGGGCTGAAAGCCTAGATCGTCCAGCTCGACGCGCCCGGCCAGCGCCGCGCCCGCCTCGAGCTTTCCGGCGGCGGTCACCCGCAGCTTCCGGTCGGGGAACGCGAGCTCGCCCTCGAGCGCGCGGCCGCGCAGCCTCACGTCGCCGCGGCCGTCGCCGAGCGAGACGCCGGCGATGCTGGTCTTGTCGGTCTCGATGCGCGCCGTGGCCGATGCCGCGCCGCGATCGACCGCGGCGTCGACGGTGCCGCGGCCGGTGCCTCCCAGGCGCAGGGACGGCGGCGCGCCCTCTACCGCGCCGAGCGCGACCGGTCCGAGCGTCGCGCGACCGCGCCCCGATCCGCTCCATTCCCAGCGGCCGGCGGCCTCGACGGGAACGGCCGCGGCCCGCGCGCGAAGCTGGGTCACGTCCACTCGCGTGTCATCGACGGTGGCCGAGGCGCTGACGCTCTCGATCGCGACACCGCTCCAGCGCAGCCCTGGCGACTGGATGGTCCCGTCCCAGCGGGTGTCCGTCCCGTGGGCGGCGGCCATGCGAAACGTCGCCCGCACGTTCTGGGGAGGCTGGTCGGCGGCAGCCAGGTCTGCCACCTCGACTCGCCCTTGGAGTGCCGGGGTTGCCCCTCGGCCGGAGAGCTCCGCCGACATGCTGGCGCGCCCGCTCAGCTGTCCCCAGCTCATCACCCGGGCGAGCTCGCGGAGATCGGACGTCAGCGTGACGTCGAGGGCGAGCGAGCGGCCCGACGCGACGCGCCCATCGAGAGCGAGCGACAGCCCGCGCCAGCTGGCCTCGCCCCGGCGCAGGTCGACGCCGCCGTCGCGCACCACGCCGTCGGCGGAGGCCGTTCCGGCGCCGAGCGCGGCCAGCGCACCGGGCACGATGAGCTCGCTCAGCGAGAGCGCGAGCGCCGCGCCGCCCTCTTTCCTCGGATCGACTTCCAGCCAGCCCTTGAGCCGGCCAGCGCCGAGTCGCGCCTGGACATCGTCGAGGCGAAGCTTCCGGTCGATCCACTGGCCGCCGAGCGAGACGTCTCGAACCGAGACGCCGCCGATGCCGAGCTCGGGGACGCGCACGTTGCCGGTGACGTGCGGGCTCGCGGCGGGGCCGGCGAGGTCGGCGACGAGCTGTGCCTTGCCGGTGAGGGGATGATCGAGCCCGGCCGCCCTCGCGACCGGCGCCACCGGGAGGACGCCCTGGAGGCGGAGGGCCAGCTCGGGAGCGCCCGTCCACGGATTGCGCATCTCGCCGAGGAGCTTCATCGGCTCGCCCTGCCATCGCCACGCGAGCTCTCCCACGCGCACCCGGTCGGCGGAGAGCCGGCCGGCGAGCTCGAGGCGGTCGAACTGCTCGCCAAGGCCGAGCGCTTCGACCCGGAGGGTCTTGATCTGCCCCGAGACGTCGAGGTCACCGGCGGCGGGCTGGCCGGACACGTCCGCTCCGGAGATCTCGACCGTCAGCGCGGAATCAGGATCGCGGATCAGCGCGTGCCCGTTCGCCACCCGCAGCGTCCCGATCCCGACGCGGAGCGGCCCGGCCTGGAAGTACTCGGGCAGGGGGAAGATGGCGGGCGTGCCCGCGCCCGTGCCGGACAGCGCCATCGCGAAGTCGACGTCGACGGCCCGGGCGGAAACAACGAGCTGCCGGCGCCACACGCTCGCCACGTCAACGGTCACGTGGATGGCCGACGCGCGGAGGCCGATGCCGCCAGGCGCCGCCGCGGCGGCCGGCACGTCGAGATCGATCAGCGACAACCGGAGTCGCCACGGGCTGAGACGCACGGCCCCGACGTGGGCGGGTTGTCCGAGCGCCGCGGACAGGAGCGTCTCCACGCGCTCGCGCGTGAGGGCGGGACCCCAGACCAGCGCGGCGATCCACGAGGCGGCCAACAGGAGGCCGGCGACGACGAGAACCGTGAGCAGGGCCGCATGCCACCATCGGAACCGCGCGGGCCACATGGAGTGTGAGTATAGCCACCGCCCGACGGCTCACGCGGCGGCATGTGACGCCCCGGGTTGGGCGGGCTCTCGCGTACTCCCTCTCCCTTTCAGGGAGAGGGGTGCTTTGCGGTCGGCGGTGACCGCCGAGTCGGGTGGGCGCGCGCGTACTCCCTCTCCCTTTCAGGGAGAGGGCCGGGGTGAGGGTCGGTCGAAACGTCGCGTGTTGGCCTCCGCCCCTCACCCTGCCCTCTCCCCGGAGGGGAGAGGGTGCTGCCGTGACGCTACGCGGAGTTCTTCGCGGGGGTCGCGGTGACTGGCACGTCCTCCAGGACGCCCCTTTGATCAGCCTGGGCCAGGACGGCCTCGATGGTCTTCACGAGCCTGTCGCGCCGCCTCGACGGAGAGCTCGACGGCCACGCGCGCGCCGGGGCCCATGGCCTCGTTGACGAAATCGATGTTGAGCGCGTGCTCGAGCGGCAAGTCATACGGGTGATCGTACGAGACGTTGGCCTCGCGGACCTCGAACCACTCGGGCCCGCTCTTGCCCCGCCCCTCGAGCTTCACCTGGTGGGCAATCATCGTGCACATTGCACTGGCTCCTAGCTAGCGAAGGTCTTGTCGCAAAAAGCCCACAGCTTCTTCCAGCCGTCGACCGCCTGCTCCTGACGGTAGGCGGCGCGGTCGTAGTAGAAGAAGCCATGGCCGGCGCCGTCGTAGCGGTGGAACTCGTACTGCTTGCCATGCTTCTTCAGCTCGGCCTCGTGCTGGTCCACCTGGTCCGGCGGCGGTGACTTGTCCTCGTTGCCGAAGAGGCCGAGGATCGGCGCCGACAGGTCCTTGGTGTACTCGATCGGCGCCACCGGCTGGTTCGGCGTGAGCTCCTCCTTGGACTGGACCACGCGTCCGCCCCAGCAGTCGATCACCGCGTCGAGCCCCTTGAGCCGGCAGCCGGCCAGGAAGGCCTGCCGGCCTCCGGAGCACGTGCCGAACACGCCGACCTTCCCGCTGACGTAGGGCAGCGAGCGGAGATACGAGTTGGAGCCCTCGAGATCGCCGAGCACCCGCGCATCCGGCGCCCCGCCCGCGGCCCGCACCTTCGCCCCGACGTCCTCCGGCGTGCCGTGGCCGTCGCGGAAGTAGAGGTTCGGAGAGATCGCGACGAAGCCGTGGTGGGCGAAGCGCCGCGTGCACTCGCGATACCACTCGTCCCAGCCAGGAGCGTGATGGATGACCACCATGCCAGGGAAGGGACCGGCGCCGAGTGGGCGCGCCACGTACGCGTTGATGACGTCCCCGTTGTGGCCGCGCTGGGTCACGGTCTCGGCGATCATGCCCTCGTACTGATCCGTCTGGTACATCGCGCGCTCTCCTCCGTGTGAAGTGTTGGAAGAATCGATGCGTCGCTTCGTCATCGACCGTCGGATCCCGCTTGGCGTCGGCGCCACGCGGCAGCGGCAGGCGCCCACATCCCGGAGCCATGCTGCCCCCGCCTCCGCCCGAGGTCAAGGCGGTTCCGTGTCGCTACGGGTCCACGAGGCTGGGCCGAGCCGCCCTTGACTCCGCGGGCCGGCTGCGCGACGGTTGCGGCGAGCGCGGCCGGGCCGGGCGCGCGAATCTCACACGGAGGGCCAGCATGACCCACGACATCGCGGTCGAGGACGTCGAGTATTCCCGCCACGGCGGCACCCCTCTACTCGCGCGGCTCTACCGGCCGCGGGGCGCGGGGCCGTTCCCCATCATGGTGGAGCTGCACGGCGGCGCGTGGTGCCGCCAGGACCGGCTCGCCGACAAGGTGATCCACGAGCCCCTGGCGAGGAGTGGCGTCGATCGTCGCCGCGCTGGACTTCCGCCAGCCTCCGGTCGCGCCGTATCCGACGTCGCTCCAGGACATCCACTACGCGATCCGCTGGCTCAAGTCGCGCGCGGGCGAGCTCGGCAGCCGGCCGGACATGATCGGGTCCATGGGGAACTCCAGCGGCGGGCACCAGGCGATGCTGCTCGCGATGCGGCCCTTCGACGCACGCTACGGCGCGCTCCCGCAGCCCGCCGGTGCGTCCGGATCGGACGCCACCGTCGTTGCGTCGTGATGTGCTCGCCGGTGATCGATCCGATCGGGCGGTACCGATACGCCAAGCAGCTCAAGGCCGCCGGGCCGCCGTATCCACCGCTGGTCGACGAGGTGCTGCCCTGCCACGACGCCTACTGGCAGACGGAGGAGGCGATGGCGGAGGGCTGTCCGGCGCTGGCGCTCGAGCGCGGCGAGTCAGTCGAGCTCCCGCCCGTGCTCTATCTCCAGGGCGACCGAGGACGTCGCGCATCCGCGGCCGCACCTCGACCGCTTCGTGGCGGCTTATCGCAAGGCGGGCGGGTCGGTGGATCTGGAGCTGTTCGACGGCGAGGGGCAGGGGTTCATCATGCGCAAGGCGGGCTCACCGGCGTCCAATCGCGCGATCGAGACGATCGTCGAGTTCGTGCACAAGCAGATCAGGTAGGGCGGGGCGGATCGCGATCGACCGGGGCAACCGCCGGCAGGTGGTCGCCCCGGTCGAGGTCGCTACTGACCGCGGACGGGAACGAGCTGGAGCCAGACGCGAACCGCCCAGTCGGGCGCGGCGGACACGTTCACGGTCCTGGCGATGTAGCCGGGCGCCTCGATCTCGAGGGTCTGGGCCCGGGCAGCCACCGGGATCGCGCGGGCGAGCACGTCCTTGGCCGTTCCGAGCTCGCGCGCCGTTCAGCCTGATCTCGGCCTGGAGCGGCAGCACGTCCAGGGTGAGGGTGCCGCTGTTGTTCACGGGCGCCATCATCATCTGATCTTCGATGTCGGCCGACGCGTCAGGCGTCCACGCGGCCAGCGACAGCAGCATCAGGGATCCCAGCACGAGCTTCGCGGGTGTGCGCATTGAGCTCCTCCTTACCGGCTACGCTAGACTGCGCCGCCGAGCAGAGTCAAAAAACCGATCCCGGAAGGGAGCTGACATTTCTCGTCAGTCGACGACGGCGATCACCTCGACCTCCACGACCAGGTCGGGGTGGGCGAGGCGGCGCACCTCGACCGTGGTGCTCGTCGGCAGGGCCCCGAAGTACTCCATCCGCACGTCGACGTGCTTGAAGAACTCTTCGATGTCCGTCACGTAGGTGTTGGTCTTGACGATGTCGTCGAGCGTGGCGCCGGCCGCGGCCAGCGCGGCCTTGATATTCTCGCCAACCTGGCGGAGTTGGGCGCGCATGTTCCCGGGGCCGACCACGTCGCCCTTGGGGTCGCGGGCGAGCTGGCCGGACACGAAGATCGTCTTCCTGCCCTCGACGGCGACCACGTGGGAGTAGAGCACGCGACCCCCGACCACCCGCTTGGCGAGCGACTCCGGCTGGATGTTCTGTCGCTTCATCTGTTGTCCTCCCGAGATGGATTGGCACTCCGTGAAGCACGATACCCGAGTCTGTGACTACAATTGAGGCGGCACACCACTCACCAATTGCGTGTTCAGAATTCCCCGCCCCCTCACCCCAGCCCTCTCCCCCTCCGGGGGCGAGGGAGGCGGCGCTCCCTCTCCCTCGGAGAGGGAGAGGGTAGGGTGAGGGTGGCTCGGTGTCGACGCACGCGCCGGATCTAGCGGACGCAACGCCAATCCATGGCCCACGCCCTCACCGCGCTTCGGCTCCTCCTGATCGCCCCGTTCGCCGTGCTGATGTCCTCGCCGACGGACGCGCACGCGGTCTGGGCGGCGATCGTGCTTGGCGGCGGCCATCGCCACCGACCTCCTCGACGGCATGATCGCCCGGCGCCGCGGGACGTCGTCAGCGGCGGGGCGGCTCTTCGACCACACCGCCGACGTCCTGTTCGTGCTGGCGGCCTCGCGGCGGGCGCGCTCCGCGGCGCGTTTCCGTGGATCCTGCCGATCCTCGTGGCCGCCGCGTTCGCCCAGTACGCGATCGACTCGTACTGGCTCGACCGCGCCGGGCAGCTCCGCCCGAGCCGGCTCGGCCGCTACAACGGCATCCTCTATTTCGTCCCGCTCGGCGGCGACGTGCTCGTTCGCCTCGGCTGGGGCGCGCTGCGGCCTGTGGTCACGACCATCGCGTGGCTCCTGGTGGCCAGCACGCTGCTCTCCATCGCCGACCGGCTGTCGGCCGCGCTCAGGGCGCGGGGGCGAAGAGCTGGCGGGTCGCCCGCCGGAGGAAGAGAAGGCCCACCGCGGCATTGAACAGCACGAAGAAGTTGTGCTGGACGAAGCCGAACGCCGTCATCGCCGCCGGCTTGTCGGGAAACAGGATCACCCAGAGCACGATGGCCACGGAGTGCATCGGCCCCGGCGTGGCCGCTCCGAAGAAGATCACCGGCAGGTAGCCGAGCATCTGGCCGGGGCTCGCCTCGACCCCGAAGAGCCGGAGACACAGCGTGTAGGTGACCACGGCGCCGAGCATCAGTGGCGAGCGGAGCGCGATGATGCCGCGCGTAGTGCCAGACGGACGCGCGCCGGAACGCGCGGAATACCGGGCGCTCGCGAAGCGCGACGCCCGGCAGGATCCTGCCCGTGAAGAACAGGTGGAAGAACACGAAGAAGACCGCCGACGCCGCGGCGATCCACGGGATGAGCTGAAAGACCCCGGGGAAGCGATCCCACTGCAGGATCACCCCCAGCGTCGCCCAGCCGAGGAGGTAGTACCACTCGCAGAACATGATGAAGAGCACGCTCGAGCCCACTTCCCACGCGGGGATCCCCTCGCGGCGGCTCAGGTAGAGCGCGATGGCGCCTTTGCTGACCTGCTCGTTGACGATCGACAGGATGTAGGCGCTCGCGCGGATGGGCAGGACGTCCGTGTACCGAAGCCGCACGTTGAACCAGCTGATGGCGCGCCAGATGACGAGGCTGTCGATCAGAAGGAACAGGATGCAGTACGGCAGCATCAGGGCGAGCCATCGCGGCCAGCTCACGCTCTCGAAGACGGCCACCAGGTAGGGGACGAGGCGCTGGCCCTCCCCGGCGGCCGCCCGGGCCAGGCGCGTGTAGAGATAGGCGAAGCACGCGGCCGTGACCAGCCACGGGAGGAGACGCTGCCAGAGCGGGGTCCTCCGCGCGGGACGAATACGCCCGTCCGGCTCGGATGCCGTCGTCATCGCACGACAAGCTCCGACCGCAACCCGGCCCACCCTCGGAGCCTGTCCACGTAACCCCGCGTCACCGCCAATGGCCACTCGCCAACGTTCGCGCCTTCCGTTTCGAGCGCCGGCTTCGCCGGCGCAAGCCGATTCCTGGGGGAGGCTCGGAGGGGGCCGTCGAGGCCCCCTTCGACACCTTAGTTGGGCAGCACCTTGAAGAGATACACCGTGGCCGTCTTCGCCACCCGTTGCCCGGGATACTTCTTCGCCTTGCTCTCCAGGACGGCCGCGCGCTCGGCGTCATCGGTGACCAGCGTCACGCGCTGGTCGTAGACGCGCTCGCCAATCTTGAGCCTCACGCGCGGGTCCCGCATCACGTTCTCCGTCCACAGCTTGCCCTGCGGGAACTGCACGCCCTCGCGATACGTGGAGGTGAGGTAGAGCTGGCCGTTGCGCGATACGCACGTGATGGTCACGGCGTGGGGCAGGAGATACCGGGTTCGGGTCTGGATGTAGATCGTCGGGTACTTGTCGGTGAAGGACCAGTCGCCGGCGGGAGCGGCGGCGTGCTCGCCCGAGAGCCAGAGACCGGGCCGGCGCTCCTTCGGGTCGAGACCGATCGCTCGCAAGACCACCAGGGCGGCGAGGACGACCACGACAAGGCCGATCCCGCCGATCGCGAAGAAGCGCTTCACGAGACGGTCAGGCGGTCAGCATCCGATGGGCGGGCCCCAGCAGGTTGTCGATGCGCAGACCGTGGGGGCAGGCGCTCTGGCACGGCTTGGCCGCGCACGACAGGCACGGCGCGGCGCCGTGGCCGAGCAGCGCGTACTCGCTCTTCGCCAGGACCGGGTCGCCGTAGTCCACCGCGTACATCCGCGTCCGGAGCACCTCGCCGATCGGCACCTGGTACGGGCAGGCGGTGAGGCAGTCCTGGCAGCCGTGGCGGCAGTAGGACGTGGCGTGCATGCTCGCGTAGCGGCGGAGCAGCGGGAGGTCGTCGCTGGCCGTCGACTGCCAGCCGGAAGCGCCCAGGAACTCGTCGATCGAGCCCGCGCTTGTCATCGAGATGACCAGCGCGTCCACGTTCTTGCCCGAGAGCACCCAGCGGAGCGCGGCCTGGGAGAACGTGGCGCCCCCCTTCTCGAAGGGCCGCATGTCGTTGAGTCGGGCGCCCATGAGGGTCTTCATGGCCACGACGCCGACGTTCTTGGCCTTGGCCTTGGCGAGCACGCGCGGCAGATCGGGCTGGCGGGCCACGAAGTCGAAGGTGCGCGTGAACTTCTGGTAGAACGCCGGGTCCTGGCCGAAGTTGTAGGCCACCAGGATCACGTCGACGCTGTCGGTGTCGATCGCGTAGTCCAGGCACTCGATCAGGCGGCCGGCGTGGCCCGACATGCCGACCCAGCGGATCTTCCCCTGCTCCTTGGCGCGCGCGGTGAACTCCCGCCACTCCGGGTTCTTGAGCCGATCCACCTCGTTGACGGCGTGGTTGAAATAGACGTCGACGTAGTCGGTGCGCAGCCGGCGGAGGCTCTGGTCGAGCGAGCCCATCATGGAGTCGCGCCGCTCGCTCGGCCCCGTGTAGGTCTTCGAGGTGATGAAGACGCGGTCGCGCTTGCCTCGGAGCGCGTCGCCGACGGTGGTCTCCGAGTCGCCGCCGCGATAGCTGTCCGCCGTGTCGAAGTAGTTGATGCCGCAGTCCAGCGCGTGGCGGACCAGGTCACCCTCGCCCGCGCCCAGCCGGCTCGCGCCGAACCCCACGTCGGACACCCGCATCCCCGTGCGCCCGAGCGTCACGTAGCGCTGGACGCGCGCGCCCCCGCGTCCGCTCGTCTGGGCCGACGCGTGGATCGGCAGCATGGTCAATCCGAGGCCGGCGAGCGCCCCCGTTTGGAGGAACGCCCGGCGGTCGAGCCGGTCGTGGCGGTCAGGGCTGGTCATGGAAGTCCCCCCTTTGCCGAACGGTACCGGCCCCCCGCGGCGATGTCCAGTGCGCGCGCCCATAGCTCCCTCTCCCCTTCCAGGGGAGAGGGTAGGGTGAGGGGTTCCCGGGCGCGAAGGAGAAGGATCCGACCCACCCCTCTCCCTCGATCACGATCTCCCGTCCCAGCTTTACCTCGGCAAGGAGCGCGGACAGGTTCCGCCGTGCCTCGCGCAAGGTCGCCGTTCGCATGACCGTGTTGTGCTACACGTGTCACGCCAATTGAAGGCATGGTGTCGGCAGCGCTTCGAACGATCGGAATTCGCCAGGAAGGAGCCATTCCGTGACCGACGCCGTGCGATCGCTCCTGGACCGAAGCGAGCTGAACGAGCTGATGAACCGCTATGCCCTCGCCATCGATATGCGCGACTGGCCGGGGCTCCTGGGCGTCTTCGCCGACGGGGAGATCGAGGCGGACTTCACCAGCCTCGGCGTCAAGGAGGTGTTTCGGGGCTCCGCCGACCGCTGGGTCGACACGGTGCGCCGGACCATCTCCGGCTTCGACGCCACCCAGCACTTCTTCGCGAACCACCTGGCCATCGTCGAGGGCGACCGCGCCTTGGACACGCGATACATGCAGGCGCGCCACCAGCTCGACACCGCTCACTACACCGTGGGTGGGTACTACACCGGACACATGGTCCGCACCCCGGCCGGGTGGCGGATCGCCCGCTACAAGCTCACGGTCACCTTCTCGGATGGAGACCGGAAGCTCATGGGCATCGCCTACCGACGGCACGCCGGAGGCGCACGAGAATCTTGACCGTTCGTCGAGGCTTCTCCTAGTCTAGACTCCCGCGGCCAGACGTCAGCCGGCGTCCGGCCCCGAAGCCGAGCGGGTGGTGGGTCTCCCGCGGCGATCCCACGCTTGCACCTGACCCGACGAAGGAGGAGGAATCCGAGCATGGCTGTCTCGTGGAACCTCATGTGCGCAGGCGTTCTGGCGGGCAGCCTCGCCCTGGCCGCGACGGCGGGTGCCCAGGGTCTCACCGACATCAAGAAGGGCGGCGCGGACGTGCCGGTTCAGGGGTCGGCGGGCACGGCGGGCACCAGCAACGCGTCGTCGGACCTCGAGCGCTGCGAGAAGCCGATGGGCACCATGGCGGTCGTGGAGCCGCAGAGCCACGTGCTGGCGGCGCTCTCCCGCTATCGCCTGGGATCGCCGGTGGGACTGATCCGGCTGATGATCCAGCAGTCGAACTGCTTCCTCGTGGTGGAGCGCGGCGTGGGCATGCAGAACATGATGCAGGAGCGCGCCCTGGCCAAGTCCGGTGAGCTTCGCCAGGACTCGAACATGGGCGGCGGCCAGATGGCCACGGCCGACTTCGTCATGACCCCCGCCGTCGTGTTCTCAGAGGACAACGCGGGTGGGGTGGGCGGGGCGGTCGGCGGCGCGGTGGGCAGCCTGTTCGGGAGCGGGGGCCGGGCCATCGGGGCCCTGGCCGGCGGCGTGAAGTTCAAGGAGGCGCAGACCAGCATGCTGGTGGCCGATTCGCGCTCGGGCATCCAGGTGGCGGCGGCCGAGGGCAACGCCAAGAAGGCCGATTTTCGCCTGGGAGGCATCCTGGCCGTCGCCGGCGTCGGGGGAGCGCTGGGCGGCTACGAGAACACCAACGAGGGCAAGATGATCGCCGCCAGCTTCGCCGACAACTACAACGGCATCGTCCGGTCGGTGCGCGGCAACCCGAGCCTCCAGCGAAACGTCGCCACGCTGGCCGACGAGGCGGGCAAGCAGGTCAAGGCCGGCGCCGTCTTCAACGAAGGCGACGTGCTCCGGCCCAAGATCGGCAATGTGAAGCTCCAGGCGCAGCCGTCCGATCAGGGCCAGTCGGTGGGCATGCTCGCCAAGGGCGAGGAGCTGATCTACACGGGCAAGGAGCAGGACGGCTTCCTGAGCGTCGAGACCTCCAAGGGCGGCGGCTGGGTCAAGAGGATTCTCGTCGGAAAGTAGCTCGGACAGGGGCTTCGGCGCGGGCGAAGCCCGCGCTCGAAGTGGAACGATAGCTCCGCGGTGAGCTCGCCTTTGGGGTGCTCGGCTATTGGATCGTGTAGGTCAGGAGGAGGAATGGGTTCAGGGTCGTGCTCCGCGGGAGCAGGTCTCCGTCGTCGGCGAAGTCCAGCTCGAGGGGTTCTTGTTGATCGGGGGGCAAGGAGGGTTGGGCGTCGAGGCCGACCTGGTCGGGGTCGAGGGTGATGGGGGCGGGCTGGGTCGTGGTGGGCAGGACGAGTTGCATCAGGTGGACGTCGATGGTTCGGCCGTGGGCGATGTATGGGAAGCGGTCGCGGGTCAGCTCGATGGCCAGGGGCTCGCCCGACACGTAGCGGTGCCACTCGCCGGGATACTCGGTGCGCAGGCCGATCAGGAGCACGAGCGGGGCGTCGGCGGCGTCCTCCAGGACCGAGATCAGGTTCTCGGTGGCGGCCTGGCGCAGCTCGGCGCCCCCCTCGCGCGCCGTGTAGCTCATGTGCACGATCACGTCCGAGATCGTGTCGTAGTCGAACTGGCGCACGTCGCGCGGCAGCTCGATCCGCCACCGGCTGATCGCTCCGGAGCCCTCGAACGGCAGGTAGCGGTCGTCCGAGCCTCCCGCTTCGAAGAGCCCGCTGTCGCTGGTGCCCCGGCTGGTGACCACCGACTGGACCGCGCCGAAGTGGTCCACGAAGCGCGCGGAGTCCGCTCCGTCTCGCGCGTACTCGCCCGCCGCCAGCGATGAGTAGCGCACCTCGCTGCCGAGCAGCGTTGCGGTGCAGTTGACGCTGGCGTAGGGCCCCACGACGCAGGGGACCGAGAACGCCACCGTCCGGATGCGCCGCATGTAGTGGCCGGGGCAATCCAGGTCGAAGAGCCACTCCGGGAGCGCCACCTCGCAGGTGCCCGTCGCCTTGAGGGCGAGCAGTTGCAGCGGGTCGAGCTGGCGCAGCGACACGTGCTTCACCAGCTCGTACTCGCGCCGGTTCTGCTCCACGTAGGCGGCGTCCATCCGGCGCAGCTCGAGCTGGAGCCGCTCGCCGGCGAGGAGGCCCTTCTTGAGGCTGTCCCAGTGGCCGGCCGTGACGGTGGCGAGGTCGTCTCGCCCGAGCTCGAAGGCGAGCGCGCGCTCGGCCTTCCTGGCCATGTCGAGCGCGAGCTGGTAGCTCTGGAAGTGGACGGCCGCGATCTCCCCGATCATCCACTCGTGGAGCTCCTCGCTCGTGTACCTGGTGCGCAGGAGCTCGGCGACGGTGCGGGACTGCTCGATCTGCTTCTCGTGATTCGCCAGCTCCGTGCGCGCGATATCGGCGCGGACCTCCGCGGCGAGGGCCTGGCGCTTCACCTGCGCGAGCTCGAGCGTGGCCTGCTCGGCCTGGAAGGTCCAGTCGTCCTTGCGCCGCTGGTAGCCCGCCATGGTGGACGTGCGCTGGGCTCCGAACTCCAGCCCGGAGGCCACGATGGCAAGGCCGTCGGCGACGGCGGAGAGCGCCAGGCCGAGGTTGAGACCGCCGAACGCGACCTTGACGTGCGGGGCGATCGCCAGCGCGCCCACCTCGAACTGAGGCACCAGATGGAGAAGTCCAGCCAGCGCCCGGACGGCCTGTGAGCCGGCGTGAACGCCGAAGGCCGCGGCGGCCAGAGCCAGGGCCCCCTTCTCCTCTTCGCTCGTCTTGTCTCGCGAGTTGTAGAAGTCGTAGCGCGCCTGGATGGCCTCACTCTGACCGTTCGCCGCCTCCAGCAGCCGTTCGGCCTCGCTGAGCTGAAAAACCCGAACGTCCCGAACCGCTTCGAGAAGCGACCGCTCGTGCTCGGCGCGCAGCTGTTCGAGATGGGCGGCGTCGCGCTTCTCGAGGGCGGACAGGAGCGCCGAGCCGAGAGCGCGGACGTCGGCGCAGAGCTCGACGGCTCGAGCGTGCAACGCGCGGAACCGCTGAAGCGGCAGGGGCGCATTCAGGCCCGCCACCACTTCTCCCAGGTCGAGGCCCATGGCGCGCGCCCGCACCAGCAGCGCCGGGTCGATGGGCGGCTCGAAGAGCGCGAGCGACCGCGTGACGCCGTCGATGTTCTGGCAGTGGCGGATCTTGAACAGGCGGTCGGCGACGACGTCCCAATAGGCCAGGAGCTTCTCGTTGGGCGGCAGGCAGAAGGCCCACCAGATCGGGCCGGGCGGCGGCGTGTCGTCGTTGGCGGGGCCGGCGTTGCCGACCTTGGCGTCGGGGAGGAAGTTTTCGAGCTCGGTCAGCCCGCCGAAGAGGATGGGCGCGATCAGGTCGTCGTAGGTGCGCACCGGGACGTCGAGCGCCGGCAGTGGCTGGGGTCGGGGGCCGAGGATCGACGAGGCCAGGAGATAGATCTGGGTGGCCTCGTTGATGGACTCCATCGTGTCCTGGCGGAAGAGGAAGTCGCCCCACGCCAGGAGGTTGTCGAGATACTTCCGGACGACCACGCGCTGGTAGGTGCCGGCGCGCACGCGCGCGATGGCGTGCGGAGAGAACGGGTTCTCCAGCCACTGCCCGATGCTGTCGAAGAAGTCCTGCACCAGCTCGGGCGCGGCCGTGAGTCCCTCGTCGAGGAACACCGCGCGGATGACGTCGATCGGCCCGCCGAGCGCCTCCTGGTAGAGCGGCTTGACGTTCCAGAACCGCGAGATGCCGCCCAGCTCGCCGGGCTCGGTGCCGGCCAGCGGGTTGAAGACGTAGTGGTACCAGCGCTGGGCCTCCGCGAACTTCTGCTCGCGCTTGAGCCGCTCGGCGATGAGGAGCGGCGCGTGGAAGAACAGCTCCCAGTTGTAGACCGAGTAGGCGCCGCCGAAGCTGAAGTCGAAGTCGTCGCGGGGGAAGGGTGTCTTCACCAGGAACGGCATCGGCCGGTATGGACGGGAGAAGTCGCCGGTGGCCACGATCACGGGCTCGTCGCCGAGCTGGCGGCGGATCGGCCCGCTCTTGGGGGCCAGCACTCCTTCGAGGCCGTGGCGGTTCAGGCTGGCCAGCATCGCGCAGGTGTACGGATGGTGGAAGCGGTCGATGCGGTAGCCCCACACGAAGATGCTCGCGCCGATCGGTGACGGTGCGATCGCGATGTCGGCCGTCGCCGACCCCGCGGGCAGCACGGCGTGGGCGTCGGACCAGGCCAGGACGGCGTCGGAGTGCGTATCGGCGTCGCGGGCCAGGCCACGACTGGCGTGGACGAGCCCCGGCACCGTCCCGTTCCAGGGCGCCGGGCCGGTCGCGCTGGCACGTCGCGCAGAGCGAGCCAGGCTGATCGCCGATGGCTCGGGCGCGGGCGCTGGCAACAGCGCGAACGTGTCCCAAGGATCGGTCCCGGGCGTGATGCCCTGCGGCGGCTCCGCTTCGACGAGCTGCGGAACGATGTAGAACGCTCGATCCTCGTCGTCGAAGACGACGGGGGTGAGCCCGGTGTAGAGCTGGGCCTGCCGGGCCGGCGTCACCCAGTACTCGTGCGGGAGGTTCGCGAGGAACTGGCGCGAGTCGTAGTCCTTGGCCGTCGAATCCCAGTACGGCAGGTCGAGGCCCTCGTCCGGGAGGCTCGCTCCGTAAGGATGGTCCCGCTGTCGATCGGCAACCGTGCCCTCGCCCATCCCGAGATCCCCGGGGTCGTACGGAAGGTTGGTGACCCCGCGCTCCTCCAGCACGTCGCGGCAGTCGTCGTAGCGGAACGTGGCGATCGCCTTGCTGGTCCGGCCCTTTCGGGCGAGCACGTCGACGAACAGCATCTGGTCGGCGCCGCGCTCGAAGGCGACGATGCACAGGTTGCTCGCGATGAAGTGGTCTTCGGGGGCAGAGCGCGCCTCGCTGAGCGGCGTGATCTTCTTGGGTGTCCACGCCGCGTCGCGGTACTCGCTCCAGCCGATCCGGACGCGCAGCACCTTCGGCGGAGGGGTGGCCGGCGCGCCCGCTTCGAGCTCGATCGTGATAGAGCCCTGGGCGTCGCCCTTGACCCCCGCGCTCGCGCCATCGGACACGGCCTCTTCCTGAGCCTCCACCCACAGGGCGAACACGCGTCGATTGTGGGTTGCCAGCGTCACCTGATCGGTGGGGATGTCGACGGGCACCTTCGCCCACGGCGTCCAGTACGCGTCGTCGACGCGCGTCCGGTGGTAGTACGTCATGGGCAGCCCGCGCGTCCTGCCGAGCACGTGCACCACGGGCCTGTCCCCCGCGCCGGCGGCGTCGCGGACGAGGGCGGGCACCTCCAGGTGCGACACCTCGTGCAGCTTGCGGAGATAGTCCTTGTAGCCCGCTTCGACGTAATCGTCGTCGAGCTCGGCCTGGGCCAGGTGGCGCTCGAGCTCGAGGAAGAAGGGCGACTTGTCGTCGCGCAGCTCGGGCTCGACCCAGTTCTCGGGGTAGAAGAAGACCTTGCGGTTCGCCTCCCACACCCGGTAGTTCTTCATCCACTCCCACTGGAGCGCATCGCCGGGCGTGAGCTCGACGCCGTCCTCCAGCCGCATCAGCGTGCGCTGGATGAAGAGCTGCGCCACGCTCATGGCCAGCCGGATGCGCGAGGTGAGCATGCACGGCTCCATGAGCGGGTCGACGAGCAGGTGGTTGTAGAGGGCGACGGCGTCGGTGAAGTCGCCGCGGCCGGTCAGGAGGTCGATCAGGGCGTCGCGCTGGGCGGTGCGGAACCGATCGGCGATCGGCGTGAACACCGCCGGCCAGGTGGCGTCGTCGTAACGCGAGCGCAGCGCGGCGGTCACGTCGGTGGCCATCGCCGGGGTCGGGCGCTGCCGGGCCCAGCCGGCGAGCCGCTCGGCGGCCACGCCCGTCCGGCGCACGAGGTCAGCCGCCGCGCGCACGGCGGCGAACACCTCCGGGTTCTCGAGGCCGGACGGCTCCACGTCGAGCATGCCGGGGCCCAGCACGAAGGCGATGTCCGCGGCGTTCCAGCCGGTGGAGGTCGCAAGGAGATCCACCGCCGTCTCGACGTTCGCCGCGGCACTGGCCTGCTCGATCGCCAACGGGTCTGCGAGCCACTCGCGGAGCGACTTCCCCAGCTGGACGCGGGCGAATCCGAGGAGGTGCGGGCTGCCGTCGTCGACCGGGTCCAGCGGCAGCGCGTCGAGGTCCAGCCCGCGCACCGACTGGTTGGCCGCGAAGAACCAGACGAGCTCGGCCGCCTCGATGCCCAGGCCGCTAGTGACGAGGGCCGCCTTGTGGAGCCGGCGAACACCTCGCCGCTGCTGGGCCTCCGCACCCCCGCCGGGCAGCAGCAGGGCGCTGGCGGCCAGGCCGCCCTCGTGCACCAGGTCGAAGAGGAGCGCGCGCGCGGTGGCGGGGTCGAGCGACAGGCGCTCGGAGACCGCGGTGACCAGCGCGGGCTCTCGCACCTGGCCGCGGCGGAAGGCGACCAGCAGGTCCCGCACCAGCGTCAGTCGGACGGCGCCGGGTGCCGCGTCGGCGATCTGCTGGGCGACGGCGTCGGGATCGGCGGCGATCCCGGTCAGGCCGGCGGACAGCACGGCGAGCTCCGCGGCGCCGATCGCCGACGATTCCATCGCCAGGATCGCCATCCACGCCGAGACGTCGATCGGGCCGGGGAGCACGGCGCCGAGGTGGGCGGCGACCACCTCGCTCAGCTCGCCCTGGATCGTGTCGATCGCCGCGTCGCCCTCGGCGACCGCGGTGGCGATGGCGGCGAGCAAGTCGTCGATCGCCTGGTCGCCGAGGTCCACCGGATCGGTCTCGACCTCCTGGTGGCGGAGGACGTAGTCGAGCTCGGCGATCGAGAGCTTTGCCTTCTTCAGCGGATCGAGCGCGTTCAGAAAGGCGAGCGTCGCGGCCGGGCCGTCGAACGGATCGTCGGGCAGCATGCGGAGCAGCCGAAGCAGATCCGCGATCGGCCGCGACGTCGCCCTGGCCAGCAATACGTGGCGGTGCAGCGCCGACAAGGTGACGACCGAGAGCTGCGGATCGGCGGGCAGCGCCTCGGCGATCAGCAGGCGAAGATCGGCCTCGGTGAGGCCGAGCGCCGCCCGGATCGTCGCGAAGTGCTCCTCGGACAGCGCCGCAACGGCCAGATCGTCGCCCGCGAGGGCGAAGGCCGGATCGAGCGCCGGCGTGGACACGCGGTTCTGGAACAGCAGCTCGTACGGGGAGGGCTTGTCGCCGCGGCGGAGCGTATCGAGCGGATGCCAGAGCGAGAGGACGAGATCGCTGGGCCGTCGCAGCCGGGCCGTCACCGCCAGATGCTCGACGAGCTCGCTGGCGAACGCGGCGTCGAGGACGCCGTCGCCGAGCTGGGCGATGGCGCGGTCGAGCTCCACCGGGGTGAGGGCCACCACCCGACCGAGGCGGAGGAACCGATGCAAGCGGTCGAGCACGCCGTCGTCGAGGCCATCCACGCTCGCGTCGGCGAGATCGCAGCTCGGAACCTCGAACGCGACGGCGACGCCGCCGTCGGGGGCGACGAACGGGAGCCGCAGCAAGGCGATCAGGTCGAGCACGGAGAGGCGCGCCCTCGTGATGAGCTGCCCGACATCGTTCCTCAGGGTCGTGACCCACCCGGGGTTGCTCGCCATACCCCAGGCGGCGTCGGCGGGCGTCGCCGGAAATTCCGCCGGGGGGTAGGCCGTGGCGGCCGTGATGATCTGCAGTACCTGGGGCGCGATGCCCAGCGACTCGGCGACCGCGTCCATCGCCGGTGGCTCGACGGCCGGAGCCCGGCGCCCGAGCTTGGCCATGGCCTCCGAGCGCGGGACCCCGAGCTGCGCCATGCCGGCGCGAACGCGCAACCCCGACAGGTCGAACGGCAGGCTCCATGGGAACACCGCCTCGGCGGTGAGGTCGTAGGCGGGATCGAGCCGGTGCTCCGGCTGCACCCGCAGCTCCGGCGCGGCGAGCGTCGTCTGCCGAGGCGCGAGCGGCGCGTCGACGTCGACGGCGAGCTGCTCGAGCAGCTCCAGCACGAGATCGACATAGGGCATCTCGGTGGTGGTGTTGGCGCACGAGAGCTCGATGCCGGCCAGATCGCCCCGGCGCTGCCGCAGCACCGCCAGGGCGTTCGGGTCGTCGACCGCCGGCCTCGCCTCGAGGAACGACAGCAGGTCGACGAGGTAGGCGGCAGGGCTGAACATCGAGCGGCAGTGCTCGCACTCGCAGAAGTCCAGCGATCCGAACAGCGCGCGCAGGCTCGCCGCCTCCGGATCGCCGCCGGTCAGCTCGAAGTTGGCGAGCACGGTCATCGGCGTGCCCTGAAAGGCCCGGGTGAACGTCGAGGCCCAGGCCAGCGCCGCGCCGTGCCGCACGCGGGCGCGGGCGAAGACGTCGCGGGCGACCTGGTCGCCGCCCCGCTGGGGATCGAGCCCGTCCAGGTCGGAGGAGAAGCGGCGGACGAACGAGGCCTGTCCCAGGCGCACGACCTCGGCGGCCGAGCCGACGCCGCGGCGCAGGAGCGCGCGCGTGACGTCGCTCCGGTGCAGCCCGCGGGTCAGCCCGTGCACGCGCTGGAGGCGCGACAGTCCGGCGACGACGCGCTCCCGGTCGCCGGCTGGCACCGCGTCGGGATGCTCGGCGACGAACCGGACGATGACCGTGCGGTCGAGATCGAGGTCGGGCGCTGACCGGATGAGCTGCCTGATCGCGCCGGCGCCCAAAAGCTCCCCCTCGGCGAGCCGCTCGGCCAGGACGGCGGTGGGAAACGACGCCTCGACGACTCTCGCGGCGGTCTCGGCGTAGCGCCGCAGCCCCTCGTCCGGGGCCAGGTCGGCGAGCGCGGGGGGCAGCCCGTGCTCGCGAAGAAACGCCGTCCAGCGCTCCACGTTCCAGGACGTGAGGGCGCGGGCGCTCGTCACTCGCCCGGCGCGTCGCTCGGCGACGAGGGCCTCGACCGCAGGCAGGTGGTGTCCGACCATGGAAGACGTCCCGGCCGTGAACTCGAGCAGGTCGGCGTCTCGGCGGAGCACCGGATCGTCGCGTATCGCGGCCCACCGGGCGTCCGCGTCCCCGTCGAGGGCGAGCCACCGGCGCGCGAACGCCTGAAGGCGATCGGCGCCGAGCCCGCTGGCCCGCAGCGCCGCCCAGGAGGGCGTGACCTGCCCGGGCTCCGCCCTCGTGATCCGCTCCCCGGCCGTCTGGTGGAGCGCATCCGCCAGCGCCTGGGCAGCCGCGTCCACGCCGCCCCGCGGCGACGGGATGATGCGGCGCTGCACGGCGCGGCGCAGGGCGTCGGCGTAGGTCGACGCGGGATGCACGTAGAGCGAGGCCGGGTCGAGCGGGATGCCCACGCGGGCGAGCGCGTAGACGTGGGAGGCGTCGGCGCGCGTCCCCGCGCTCAGGCGCCGCGTCGCGATCCAGGTCGCCAGGTGCGGCGGATAGACGTCGGCGTCGGCGGCGGCGAGCTCGAACTGCTCGGGGTCGAGCCGCTCGAGCGCCGACTCTTCCACCACTCGCGAGATCGAGCCGCGCAGGCGGTCGAGCTCGCTGGCCACGCGCTCGTCGTCGTCGATCACCACGCCGACCTCTTGGCCGTCGGCGAGGCCGAACAGCACGGCGGAGCGCGCGAGCTCCCGCCCGTCCGCCGAGACCGCGATCTGCAGGCGCACGCCGGTGTCCGCGCGCGTGCCCCGCGGCCCGCGAGGGTACGTGAGAGAGGCAACGCCGTCCTGGCCGGTCACTCCCTGGGCCGCGGGGGCCCGACCCGAGAGGTCGATCCGCTCGACCACGACGTCAAGCCCGGCGATCGGCTCGCCGGCGGGCGTCTCGACTCGCGCGATCAGGGAGGCGTTCGGCGGCGTGCCGGCGTCCTCGACCTGGAGATCGCCGAGGTCGCCGCCAGTCAAGAGGGCCCGGGCCGTGGTCGTGCGCGTCCACGTCCCCACCCGGCGGTCGCCGTCGTAGGCCGACAGGTGCAGCACCACGGGGGCGTCCCAGATCGCGGTGGTGGCGCCGGCGGACGACAGGAGCGCGAGGGCGTCGTCGGCCGGGAACGCCAGCTCGAACCGCCCGTCGTCGTCGGTGGTGGCGTCGACCAGCACGCTCGCGCCCGGACTCGTGCGATCGGTCGCGACCACGCGCAACCCGGCCAGGCCTCCACGTCCTACCACCCGGCCTCGAAGGGAGTAGTCATCGCTGCTGGACATGGCGGTCTCCTACGGCAAAGAGGTCTTGCTGCCAAGGTATCGACGGACCTGTTCCGCGCCACGACGCCGTCCGCGCCTCGCGCACAGCTCGCTCCTGCCCGTGTCATTTCGATGCCTGCTCCCATTTCCTGAACACGCGTAGGAGCGACTGCCACTGTTCTTCAGTGGAGAGGTCCACAAAGAACCCCTCGGACTTGTCGCCGAGCGCGCGGTGGGCTTTGAGATTGCGGTTGATGAGAGCGCGCCGAGACGAGTTGAACGTGCCCTTGCCAACCGACAGGTCCGATTTCGACGCGATCTCGGCGCCACCGATCTTTGTATCGAGAGATTGCCAGCCGACGTCGGGACGACGAGTCAAAGCAGAGCGCAGCCGAGCAGCAATGCCCGCGATGGTTGCGTAGGACTTGTCCAAAGTTACGAAGGCAACATCGGTGAGCGACATCTCCTCGGCGATGGCGGCCGACTTGACATCGTGACCGACTGTTCCCGTTTTCTGAGGCGTTCCGCGAATCGGAGCCTTGGTGACCGCCGACGATCCTGGCGCGGCGCGCGGAGCAGAAGACGGCCGCATCGCAAGTGGCTCGGCCACGGCGAGAACGCCCTCGGATGTGAGCCCGATCGCCATGGCAACATCGTCCCAGGCGGCGGTGGAATCTCTCGCACCATGGCTCGACCGAGATGCTGACCAGCCAGATCCACCTTGCGGGGTGCATTGAGAATGGCCTCGCCCGCCTTGTCCACCAGCGCGACGGGGGCGAGGATGGTCATTTCGAGATTCGCGAGCTCTCGATCCCAGAACGGCGCCGACGGATCGAATGCCGTCGCGGCGGCCTCGTCGTAGGCCAGCGAGTAGTTGCCTCGTATCTCGTCGTACGACGGCTCGATCGGCGGCGGTTGGGAGTCCCTGGAGATCTGCTCGGTCGTCGCCACGCGTTGCTCGGCCGCGCGCATGCGGCGGAGCTCCTGATTGATGTCGAGGTTGATCTCGTTCAGTTCCGATGCGATCAACGGATCGTCCGGCGCCTCGGACTGTGCCGCGACGAGGTCGCTCTGCCGCTCCAGCAAGTATCCGAGCGAGTCGCGCCGGTTGTTGCCGGTGGCATCGCTGAACGTGATGGGATTCGCGGCGACGTACGCGTAGCGGTTCGTCCCGTCGCGGACGCCACTTGGGTCCGCCGCCGTCCAGCGGCCCAGCCAGGTGGCGTAGTACCGCGCCCCGTGGTCGCTGAGCCCGGTCTCCTCGTCCCGCTCCTTGCCCGTGTAGCGGTAGCGCTTCAGGGCGACCTCGGCGGCGCTCCGCCCGGCCTGATAGGCGGTGCTGCCGTAGGGGTGGTACTCCTCGTACGAGACGATGGCCGCGTCGGCGTCGAGCTCCAGGCAGGCGGAACCGAGGTGGTTGCCGATCTGGTAGCAGGTGATCTGGCCGGGTGAGTCGTCGCTGCCCTGGCTGCGCGTGTCGACGCGGGCGATCCGCTGCTTGTCGTCCATGACGTGCAGGGTGAGGCGCTCGAGGTCGACGGTGGCGCCGCCGCCGCCGAAGCGGCGATACCGTTCGAACCCGCCGAGATAGACGCGCTCGTCCACCCGGACCGGAGTCTGGCCCGGTTGGGGCTGGCTCTCCGTGACCTTCCGCACCCGCTGGCCCGACGCGTCGTAGACGTAGTAGGTCGTCGCCGGGGTGCCCTCGTTCATCACCTGGCGCACGCTCGTCCGCAGGCGATCGGCGAAGCTCCACGCCATCGTCGGCAGGTGGGGCATCGCCGTCATGTTGCCGTGAACGTCGTGGGAGTAGGCATCGCTCGCGTCGCCCACGGCGGTGCCGCTCAGGCGGTTGCTGCGCTTCGCCGGCTCGATCAGGCTCGGCGCTTCGTAGGAATAGCTCCGTGTCCAGCTGCCGGCGCCCGCCTCGTGGATCAGCCGCTCGAAGTTGCCGACGCCGTCGTACTCGTATCGCTCGGTGTATCGCCGCATGGCCTGGCCGTCGTGGGGATGGGGCAGCCGGACGCGGCCCGCCTCGTTCCAGCTCGTCTGGGCAGCGCCGAGCTGGCCGCCGTGCTCGCGCCCCGTGGCGAGGATGAGCCGGTAGATCGCGTCGTACGTGTAGTCCGCGTGCGGCTCGACGACGGCGTTGTCGAAGTAGATGGTCTGATGCGCGTCGTCGCGAAGATCGGTGGCGTTGCCGGCGGCGTCGTAGGTGTAGCTGCACTCCTGGACCACATCGGTGCCGCGCGTGGTGACCAGGTGCCTGAGGCGGAACGTGCGCTCGTCGTACTCGTACGACGTGCCGACACCGTTGCCGTAGTCGATGCGCGTGCGCTGGCCCTTGGCGTTGTAGTCGACGTCCGCGACGAACAGCGTGGGCCCGGGCGAGCCCGCCAGGGTCACGGACACGCGCTCGAGCAGGTTGGCCTCGTTGTACTCGGGGCGCGTCACGCTGCCGTCCGGCGCGATGATGGCGATCGGGCGATTGAGGGCATCGTAGGAGGTCTGCGTTTCCAGCGGCCCGGGCTCGAGGGTGGGGGCCGCGGCCCAGTCCGGCTGGGTGCGATAGTCGGCGGCCAGTTGCCGGTGGCCGCGGAGCAGATTGCCCTTGTAGTCGTACTCCACGCTGGTGACGATGCCGGCCCCGTCGAAGAGCCGGACCGGCCGGGTGCGCAGGTTGTTCTGGACGTCGCCCGGCGCTGCCTCGCCGTAGTCGATCCGGCCGAACTCGATCTCGGCCGCCGGGTCCTGGGCGTCGTGGCCGCGCACGAACTGTCGGCGCGGCCGGCGCAGGACGTCGTACTCGGTGCGGAACGCGTGGCCCCGGCTGTCCCACGCGCGCGCCGGCTTCCCCGCCACGTCGGCCAGCATCCAGCGCTCGCCCGCGTCCATGCTGGCGGCGTGGATGGGCCTGCCGAGCATGTCGTGGTCGTGGCGCGTGGCGATCCGGCCGAGGGCGTCCCCCGCCTGGACGATGGCGTCGCGCACGGCGCGCTGGTTGCCGTCGATGTCCAGCTCGACCCGGGTGGGATAGTGCTCCTCGACGATGGCGCCGTCGCGCTCGAACCGGTTGTGGGCCACCGTGAGGAAGCCGCGCCCGAGGGTGTCCAGGTGCGCCACCGTGGACGTGCCCGCGTGAACGCCGGTCTTGAGCGCGGCGGCTCGCTCGCGAGGGTCGAGCGAACCGACGCGCTCGGCATGCCACGTCGGCAGATACTCCGCCGAGGGCAAGCGTTCGAAGAGATCGCCGACGTCGGCGTCCTCCGCGGGGTCCGCGATCAGCGCGGTGTCGTTGACGTCCCAGCTCTCCTGCCGCCACGGGCCGAAGATCACCTTCTCCCAGGCGTGGTGCGGATGGATCGTCGCCACCGCGCGACCGGCCGGGTCGTAGAGGAAGACGGACCCGAAGCCCTGCTCGCGGGCGAACTCGAACGCGTGGGTGGCGCTGAAGAACGGCTCGAACTGACGGACGGGCTGGCCCTTGTTGTTGAAGATCGTCCAGGCGCTGCCGACCCATCTGACCGTCAGCGGCGGCCCATCGGGCTCGACGGGCCCCGGCTCGGCCTGGGACTTCTTCTGGATCTCCCGCCCGAAGCCGTCGGAGTAGGCGAAGCCGTGCTGCACGCGCGTGACCTCGCCCTCTCCGAGGTCGGACGCGTGGGTCTCGCGGGCCAGGGTGTAGACCACGGCCGGTTGCGGCTGGGTGTCGGCCTGTGTGCGCTGGTAGGCGAGCACGTCGTAGACCAGGCGCGTGGTGGCTCCCCGCAGAAGCTCGTGCGGGTCGTGGAGCGGCGACGCGAGGTGGGCGGCGACCGTGTCGTCGTCGAGCTCCGGCGCGAAGTCGTCCAGTGAATCGCCGTCTCCGTCGTTCACCTTCCCCATGGCGGCCGTGCCCACCACCATGCCCAGCGCGTCGAAGGCGGCCTGGGTCCGATTCCCGTTGGGATCGGTGACGAGGCGCGGCGCCAGCACGCGGTAGTCGTGCCCGACCTCCACGGCGTTGCCGAGCGCGTCGCGGCTGGCGATGGCGAGCAGATCCTGTCCATCGAAGTCGACCGAGGTGACGCCGCCGAATGGATCCGGGAAGCGGCGCGGCATGAAGAAGTGCTGTCGCGCGAAGGCCAGCTCTTGCGCGGGTGTGTCGCCGGCGCCCGGCGAGAGAACGCTTCGTCCGGATGGCGCCCACCATCCGGCGTCCGTGTCGCTGTGGATGTAGCCGCCCTCGGCGAGCATCTCGTCGGTGACGCGGTCGCCGAACGCCTGGGTCAGGAGGCCCGGGGTGAAGACCAGCGTCTGCGTCTCGAAGGGCAGGGCCAGCGCTTCGATGTCGCCGAGCGGCAGCGCCCCGGCCAGGTCGTTCCTGCGATAGAAGATGCGCCCATGCCCGATCAGGCGGCGCTGGCGCGAGCCGTCCGGCGCAGCCTCGAAGGCGATGTCCTCCGCGTGGGCCGTCGCCTCGTCCACCTCGTCCAGGGACAGGAGGCCTTGCGCGTCGGTCGGGGCCAGCCCCGTCAGCTCGTAGCGGCGTGTCGCAGTCGGGATCGGCGTGCGATGGGCGTCGGGGAATTCGATCGGGTTCGAGAAGTCGGCTTCCTCATAGGTGGCGAGGAGCTGCGCCTGCCGCTGTCGATCCTCGAACAGGAGGCTGAGATCGGAGAGGCGGCGACCGTAGCCGATGGCGGCGGAGCGGAGCACGTTGCCGAAGCCGTCGACGGCCAGGGTGAACTGGTGAGAGACGCGCGGGTCCGCCAGATTCCGCTCGTAGTGGGCGCTGATCGACTCGCGGGGATGCGCGAAGAACACCGCGTGGCGGTTTCCGCCGTGCGGCTGGACCCGAACGATGCCGAAGCTCTGCTCGGACACCACGTAGGGATCGACGGCGCGCGCGGAGCCGTCCTCGGCGAAGACCTCCTGGCGCAGCATCGAGCCCTTGAGGGCGCGACAGGCCTCGATGGTCTCCTGGAGGGTCAGCCCGGGGGGCACGATGGTGTCGGGCAGGGGCGGGGGAAAGGGCTCGTCGCCATCGCCGGGGTGATACTCGGACACGAACTGGCGGCTGATGGGCAAACCCTCGAGATAGGCGCCGGTGTGAAACCACGTGCTCGTCCGCATCGGCGGCACGTACGACGCCTCGTCGATGTTGGTGGCCGGCGCGTTTTCTTGCCGGAGCGCGCCGATCTCCTCCGTGTCCCACTGGTCCACGCGGCCGAAGCCGCGGAACTCGCGCTCCTGGCCGTCGAAGTATCCGTGGCGGTAGCGGTAGCGGGTGACGAACCGGTTGCCGCTGATCCGGTCCACCGTGTCGACCCGCTCGACCACGTGCACGGGAAACGGCAGGCGGGTGATCCACGGCTCGCCGGCGTCGCGATCCTCGACGTAAAAGCGCGTGGACGGGGCATAGCGCACGTGCGTCTCGGCGCCCAGGTTGTTGCGCGCGGCCACGAGCAGGTGCGGCTTCCGCCCTCCCATCAGGTCGACGTAACGCATGGGCCGGCGCGAATCCCCGGCGAGCGGAGACGACCAGACCAGGCAGGCGGTGCCGTTGCCGAGCAGGTCGACGACGGCCGCCGACTTCAGGCGGTCGGTGGGAGGGAAGTGGCTCAGCTCGTGCGCCGGCGCCCAGCTGTTGCCCGACTGGTTGAAGTACAGACGCGCGCCGCGGGCGGCGAGGTACACGATGTCGGTGGTGCCCGACCCGTCGATGTCGGCCAGGTGGATGCGGCCCGGGTCGAAGACGTCCGGCGCCTCGAACCACGGCGCCCGGTCCATGCTGACCTTGGCGCCGAAGCGGCCGTAGCCAAGGTTCGGCCAGTAGCAGACCTCGCCGTTCCTGACGCGCACGATGTCGGTGAGCCCATCGCCCGAGAGATCGGCGAGGAAGATCGACTGCGCGGCGTCGGCGAACACCACGCGCGGCCCCGCCTCCTCATCCAGCAGCCTCGTGGCGCGCTGAGCGGGGCCGAACCCCGACTCCGCCAGCGAGGCGTGCCAGCAGAGGGCGTCGTGCTCGGTGATGAGGACGTCGGCGTGGCCGTCGCCCGTCAGGTCGATGAACCGGACGTTGGGATCGGCCCACTCGATGTCCGGCAGCGACGTGAACGGAGTGTGCTCGGACCAGCCGCTCGACTGCGTGCGCTCGTAAAACCCCGCGGACGGGCCCTCGAGGTCGACGAGGTCGAGCTGGCCGTCGCCGGCCAGGTCGAGGAGCTGCCGCGCGCCCCCGAGCGACGCCGACGGCTGGGCGCGCAGCACCTGCAAGGGTCCGAAGCGGGTGGCGCTGTCCGCCTCGGCGCTCGCCGCCACGCCGGGGCTCTCGTTGCGCTTGTAGTACCAGCGGTCGGCCTGGTCCGTCAGGATCCCCGGGATGCCCTCGCCGTCGAGGTCGATCCACCGGTATCGCCCGTCGTCCACGCCGTAGGGCAGGTTGCGGAGCGATTCCGAATCGACGTCGTGGACCTCTTCGTCGACGATCGGCCGGCTGTACTCGAGCTCGACGGGCGGCATCGCGCGCCGGAGGTAGCCGCCCGCCTCGAGACGGCGGTACCCCGCGTGAGTGGCGGACAGCAGGAACGCGTAGATGGGATTGCGCGCATCGGCCGGGTCGGCTTCCGAGGAGTACTCGAAGTCGGTGGAGCGGACCAGGCAGTCGTCGCCGACTCCGGGCTCTCCCGGGAAGTGGTGGAACATCAGGACGCGCTGGCAGAGCCGGTACGTGCGCACCTCGAAGGCGGCGCGATATGTCGAGAACGGATCGTCGCGGCGCCGCCACGGGCTCGCCTCGGCCACGGGGTGGGGCTCCTCGGCGTCGTGCTCCTCGTAGTCGAAGACCAGCTCGAAGCACCAGTCGGCGGGCAGTGCCGGGGGCGGCGCCGCGGCGAGGTCGGGAAAGTACGGCACGCGGTTCCCGTAGCGCACGCGCTTGACGTAGCGGTTGGCGCGGCGCGACGCCGCGGTGCGGTTCCGCTCGTTGAGCGCCGCGAGGTCGACGCCCGCGGAGTCCTCCGGCTTGTACCCGTAGCTGACGGCGTTGCCCTTGTCGTCGTGGGTCTCGCAGATGAGCCAGGAGAATGTGCGGCGCGGGTCGGCAGGGTCGAAGATGCGGCTCTCCGGGGTGCGGCCATACCAGGTGGTGACGTTGTCGCGCGAGATGGATCGCCAGAAGGTGTCCGACGGATCGGATGTGTTCGACCACTGCTCGATGCGGGCGAAGAGCCCCTCGATGCGAGGGCGATACCGCTGCACGCCGTACACCGCGCCGAGGGCGGCGCGCGTCTCCCGGCGCGGGACCAGCTCGCCGTCGTCGTCCACGAGCTCGGGCACGAGGTCCTCGGCGCCGGTGAGCACGAAGACGTCCGGCTCGCCGCCGTCGCCGTATCGCGGAAGCCCCTTGTCGGTCTTGCGGGCGATCGCCGGCAGCGACAGCGTCCAGCCGAAGCCGAACGGGCCGTTGCCGGCGCCGGAATCGTACGTCAGGTCCAGAGACGGGCCGAACCCCGCGCGGCCCGGGCTTGCGGCGATCGGGACGCGCATCGTGCCGCTGCCCGTCACGGGGTTGGCGCCGAACTTCTCGCCGATGCCGCGGATGGCGCCACCGCCCTTGGGCAGCGACAGCTGAGGCGGCAACGGGACCTGCGGAGTCGATCCAGAATCGAGGGGCGGGCGTCCCTGATTCATGGCCATCTCGGGGGTCCGTCAGGGCATGCGATCGAGATTCGCGGGGAGGCGACGGCGGTCCAGCCGAGTGGTTCGCCAATCATCGGCAGCATCGAGCCCCCTGTCGGAGATGATTCTCATCCACGATGGACGGGGCGGGTTCTGCGAGGACGGCGTGGGTGGCCCGGCCGATGCGCGGATCCGACTCTGGTTGCCTATAGACTCTGATACTGCGGCGACGGAGCGGGCGTCAAGGTGAAAATCAGACGGGGTGAACACGCGCGGCGGTGCGCCGGCGATACCGGCTCGGCGGTTGTCAACGCGCGAGCCTCGTTGTATGAAGCGGTATGGACTTTCACGCCTTCATGTACGTGACGATCGGCCGCCGCCACGAGCTGGAGCGCGGCATGGCCGGCAAGGACCCCGTCCTCTACCAGCGCATGCTCGGCGAGATCGCCGAGTACGCGAGGACGTGCGACGCCACGGGATGGTCCGGCATCGGCATTCCCGAGCACCACCTCCAGGTGGAGGGGTTCGAGCTCGGGCAGGATCCCGGGCTCATGGCGATGTTCCTCGGCCAGCACGCGCCGCGGCTTCGGATCAACCAGTTCGGCTATGTCCTTCCCACCCACAACCCGCTGCGCGTCGCCGAGCACGCCGCCACGCTCGATCACATCCTGGGCGGGCGGCTCAACGTGGCCTTCGTGCGTGGTTATCAGGCGCGGTGGTTCGAGAGCTACGCTGCCGTCCGCGGCGCGAAGGCCACCGGGCCATGGAACAGGAAGACCGACGAGGACGCCGCCAACCGCGAGCTGTTCGAGGAGTGCGTGGCCATCATCAAGAAGGCGTGGACCCACGACACGTTCTCGCACAAGGGCAAGTACTGGTCGTTTCCGCCCGAGGGTCAGACGCAGCCTCACGTCCACCCGGTGTACTTGAAGTACGGGCGAGGGGTCGACGCCGACGGCGCCATCCGCGAGGTGGGCATCGCGCCGCGGCCGCTCCAGAACCCGATCCCCGTGTACTCGGGGTTCACCCACAGCCTGCAGACCTCGCTCTACTGGGCCCGCGAGGGCGGCAAGCCGATCGTGATGGCCGGCGAGATGGACTTCTGCGCGATGCTCTGGCGCCGCTACCGCGAGGTGGCCGAGGACCATGGCCGCGTGGTGCCGCGCGGAGAGGAGGCGGCGTGGGGCGGCTATCTCGTCCTCGCCGATACCAAGAGCGAGGCGGAGGCCTGGGCCGAAGACTGCCTCTGGATGTGGGACTCGTGGTCGACGCCGTTCGGACAGGACCGTCCGCCGCTCCTGATCGGCGACGCCGACACCGTCACCCGCATGATCGAGAACGCCGCGCGCCACGTGCCGTTCAACGAGGTGTTCCTGCTCTTCGGCCAGGGCATCCTCGACCGCGACCGCTGCGTCCGGACGCTCGAGCTGTTCGCCGAGAAGGTCATCCCCCGGTTCCGCTGACGGGCTTCCGCGTGCAGCTCGGAGCCAACATCTTCGGCGTCGGCGCACTCGCCGACCCCGCCACGCTCGCCGACGTCGCGCGGCTGGCCGAGGACCTCGGGTACCACTCGGTGTTCGTCGCCGATCACGTCGTGGTACCGCGCGTCGCTGGCGTCGAAGTACCCGTACTCGCGCGACGGCAGCTTCCCCTACGACCCCGACCGCGACTGGCTCGACCCGATGGTGGCGCTCGGCTATCTCGCCGGCGCGGACGTCGACGGATCCGGATCGGCACGAGCGTCACCGTGCTGCCGATGCGCCACCCGATCGTCACCGCCAAGCAGATCGCGACCGCGGACCGCCTCTCCAACGGCCGCGTGATCTTCGGGGTGGGCGTGGGCTGGATGGCAGAGGAGTTCGCCTTCCTCGGCGAGCCGTTCGCCGAGCGCGGACGCCGGATGGACGAGTATCTGCGCCTCGTGAAGACGCTCTGGACGGAGCGAAACCCGACCTTCGTGGGCGAATACTTCCAGGTGAAAGACTGCGCGATGACGCCCAAGCCCGTGCAGAAGCCGCACGTGCCGATCTGGGTCGGCGGCGACAGTCCCGCGGCGCTTCGCCGCGCGGCCGCGCTCGGCGACGGCTGGCACTCCGCCGGCACCTCG
The DNA here is from genome assembly GCA_963832225.1 of uncultured Actinomycetes bacterium. Lineage (GTDB taxonomy): Bacteria > Actinomycetota > UBA4738 > UBA4738 > HRBIN12 > JALYMB01. The sequence continues at coordinate 46,454 of CAWHTI010000014.1, read as the reverse complement.
CTCGCCGAGCTGCCCGGCAAGCTCGAGACGCTGCAAGCGGCGCGCTCGACGCCGCCGGCCGTCCGCGCGAGGGCTTCGTGGTGAGCGCGTTTCCCACCGACCGCTTCACCCTCGACCTGGTCCGCCAGTTCGCGGCCCACGGCGTCGACCACGTCATGGCGCCGGTCTTCAGCTTCGACGCCGACAAGGTCCGCCAGCGCCTCGAGCAGATCGCCTCCGACGTCATCGCGCCGCTCGCGCGCGGTTAGACCGCCGTGGCCATCCGCGATGTGTTTCACGACGAGGCCACCATCGCGCGGCGCGTGGCCGAGGGCGACTGGGACAACCTGACCCTGGACGATCATCTCCGGCGGCACGCGCGCGAGCGCGGGGCCAAGCTCGCCATCGTCGACCGCCGCTGGCGGCTGTCCTATGCCGAGCTGGACCGGCTGGTCCAGCGCACGGCTTGCGGATTTCTCGATCTGGGCGTCGGGCCCGGAGACGTCGTCTCGCTCCAGCTCCCGAACTGGGCGGAGTGGCTGATCGCCCACCTGGCGGCCACGCGCATCGGCGCCGTCACCAACTCGATCGGCTCCGTCTATCGCGAACGAGAGGTGGGCTACATCCTCGACTACGCCGCGACGTCGGTCATGGTGATCCCCGACGTGTTCCGCGGCTTCTCGTACACGTCGATGGTGGCCGCACTCCGCTCCCGGCTGCCGCACCTTCGCCACGTGCTCGTGGTCGGCGAGGACGCGCCCGACGGGATGCGGTCGTTCGCACGCTTTCTCGAGACGCCGTGGGAGGACCGCCATTCCCCCGGTGATGCGAGCTCGCGACGCCCTGATCCCAACACCGTCGCCACCCTCATCTTCACCTCCGGGACCGAGGCGAACCCCAAGGGCGTGATGCACACCCACAACACGCTCGGCGTGGGCACGCGCCAGTCCGTCGGGCCGCTCGGCTGGACCGGAGACGACGTCGTCTTCATGGCCTCGCCCATCGGGCACATCACGGCGATCCTGTTCGGCGCGTGCGGCCCCGTCCAGTGCGGGATGACCACGGTGTGGCAAGAGCACTGGAACCCCGACGGCGCCGTGGAGCTGATCGAGCGCGAGCGGTGCACGTTCACGTTCTCCGCCACGCCGTTCCTCCACGGCCTCGTGCACTCGCCGCGCGCCCACCGCGACGCGCTCAAGAGCCTCCGCCTCTTCGGGTGCGGCGGCGCGCCGATCCCGCGCGATCTGCTCCGCCGCGCCGAGGACGGCGCGGGCCTCCGCGTCGCCGCGTGCTACGGCACGTCGGAGGCGCTGGTGACCAGCGTGACGCCGCCCGGGGCCCCGAGCGAGAAGCGGTACGGCGCCGACGGGCGGATCATCCCCGGCGTGGAAGCGCGGGTGGTCGATCCCGACACGGGCGCGCCGCGGGCGGCGGGCGAGCCCGGAGAGCTCGAGGTGAGGACGCCCGCGCTCTTCGCCGGCTACTATCGCGATCCGCTGAAGACCGCGGAGGTCGTCAGCGAGGACGGCTGGTACAGCACGGGGGATCTCTGCGTGCTCGACACCGACAGGTACATGAGCGTGGTCGGCCGGAAGAAGGACATGATCATCCGGGGCGGGGCGAACATCAGTGCGCGGGAGATCGAGGAGCTGCTCTTCACCCATCCCAAGGTCGTGGGCGCGGCCTGCGTGGCCATGCCCGACCCGGTCCTGGCCGAGCGCGTGTGCGCGTTCGTGATCTGCGCGCCGGGGGAGCCGCTCACGTTCGAGGAGATGATCGACTTCCTGAAGGCTCAGCGGATCGCCGTCTGGAAGCTGCCCGAGCGGCTCGAGATCAGGGAGGCTTTCCCGATGACCCCGAGCGGCAAGATCCAGAAGTACCGGTTGAGGGAGGAGATCGCGTCGCTGCTCTCTCGCTAGATAGGCCCCCTCACCCTACCCTCTCCCTCCGAGAGGGAGAGGGACGCGCCCCCTCCCGCGAGCGACAGGATAGAGTTACGCGCGGGGTGCGGGTCGGCGCACCCTCGCCCCCGGAGGGGGAGAGGGTAGGGTGGAGGGGGCGCAAGGGTTTCTCCTACACGCCCGCGATCAGATCCGCCCACTCCTCCAGCATCTCCGGATGCCCGTAGCGGACGGTGACGCCCAGGTTCGTGTAACCCGCCTTGGCCATCTCCCTCACGCGCTCGCGCAGCTCCTCGCGAGGCCCCGTGAGCGTGGTGGCGCGGATCAGCTCCGCGGAGCACACCTCGTGCTCCTCTGGGCGGAGAAACATCAGGTGCCCGCGGTGATTCTCCAAGTACCGGGCGTCGGCTGGCTCGTAGCGCCGGTAGATCTCGCGATATCGATCGAGCAGCGGCGCCAGCTCGGGCGGGAGCGGGCGGCCCAGGTCGCCGAAGACCTCGCGCTCGACCAGGCTGTGGAGCGCGATCATCGCGGTGGGACCGGCCTGGGCGCGGGCGCGCGGGCTGTCGTACGCCTCGCCGTCCCGCAGGATGCACCCCGCGGTGTTGGCGGTGGCGGAGAGCGCGGCGAGGTCGCGCCCCGCCTGGCGCCAGGCGTCCTGCATCTCGCCGATGGCCAGCCGCGCGTGGGCGACGTTCGCGGTGGCGAGGATCCAGCCCGCGCCGAGCTTCGCCGTCAGCGCGCGCGCCCGGCGTCCGTTCGCCGCGACGTGGAGCGGGATCGGATCGGCGACGTTGATGGCGCCCACCTCGGGGTTCAAGAAGCGGATCTTCCGGCGCTGGCCCTCGAAGGTCCACTCGAGCGTCTCCTTGGCGATGAGGCCCTGGACGACGCGGACGTACTCCTCCATGTCGGCGAGCTTCACCGGGGGCAGGCCGAGCGTGCGCCGCGCGGTGAAGCCCGTGGAGATGCCGAAGTCGATCCGGGCGGGAGCCAGCGCGTTCAAGCTGGCGAGAGCACTCGCCGTCACCGGGGCGATCCGGTTCGACGGGATCAGCACGCCGGTGCCGAGCCGGATGCGCGACGTCTGCATGGCCGCGGCGGCGAGGGAGACGAACACGTCGGAGTTCAGGAGCTGGGTGTCGTACATCCAGGCGCGGTGGAAGCCGAGCTCCTCGGCGCGCTTCACCACCTTCCAGGAGTCGGCGGCAGGGGCGAGGAAGATGTCGTAGTCCATCGCCGGCCTCAGAGCTTCGGCACGATGTCGGAGGCGAGCTCCTCGGCGTGCGCCATGTCGTCGAAGACGGGGTTGAGCAGCACGTACTGGGCGCCGCCCTTCACCACCTCGGCCAGCCCGTCGATGACCTCCTGAGGGCTGCCGAACACGGAGACCTTCGCCGCCATCTCCGGACGGCCGTAGAACGCGCCGAACCACTCGGCCAGCCGCTTGCCCGCGCGCGCCCGGTCGCGGTCGATGGCCAGATACACACGCTTGCCGATGGAAAACGCCGCGGGGTCGCGCTTGGCCTCGGCCAGCATCTGGTTCACCTGCTTCACCTCGTCGACGAACTGGCTGGTCGGGGACGAGCCCGCGCCGATGAACCCGGACCCGAGCGCGACCGCGCGCTTGAGCGCGTCCGGATGGTGAGCGCCGAACCAGAGCGGCGGGTGCGGCTTCTGCGCGGGCTTCGGCTCCATGGCCGCCTGGTCGAGCGTGAAGAACTGGCCGTTCATGGTGACCCGCGGCTCCGTCCAGAGCCGCTTCATCACCTCGATGCCCTCCTCGAAGCGCGCGGCCCGCCGTGCCGCGGAGAGCCCGTGCGCCGGGTAGACCTTCGGGTCACCACCGAGGCCGACGCCCACGATGAGCCGTCCCCCGGAGAGCTGATCGAGCGTGGACAGCCGCTTGGCCGTGTGGACGGGACTGTGCAGCGCGGTGAGCACCACCGCCGAGCCGAGCCTGATGCGCGTGGTGACGGCGGCGGCGTAGGTCAGGAGCTCCACGGCCTCGAGGGCGTGGATGGCCCCGAAGACCCGGTCCACGACCCACGCGCTCTCGTAGCCGAGCGCCTCGGCCCGCGCGAGGAAGTCGCGGACGAGCTTGATCGACACCGGCCCGTCGAGCGAGGTCTGGGGAATGGAGATGGCGGCCTTGACTCGCGTGTTCACGGTTGCCTCCTGTGGTTGTGGGCGACCCGGCAACGCCTGCTCATGATCGATCTACCGCCTGGGCCGGCGGACGACCCTCACCTTCCCGCTCCCTCCTCCTCCGCAGAAAAACCGATCGCCGCCATCGGACTCGAGCCCCGACACGCCGACTCCGGGCGGCATCTCGACCCGTTCCAGGACCTCTCCCGTTTCAGGATCGACGCGCCGTACTTCGCTCGCGTCAGCTTCCCAGGTGCCGTGCCAGAGCTCTCCGTCGACCCACGTGACCCCGGTGACGAAGCGGTTGCACTCGATCGTGCGGAGGATCGCCCCCGTCTCGGGATCGATTTGATGGATCGTCCGCTCCCGATACCGCCCCACCCAGAGCGCTCCTTCAGCCCACGCGAGCCCCGAGTTGCCGCCGCCGCCGGGCGCCGGGATCGTGGCGAGCACGCGGCCGGTCTTCGCGTCGATCTTCTGGATGCGATCGTCGGCGAGCTGATACAGGTGCTGGCCGTCGAAGGCCGTTCCTGCATTCGCGGTGACGGCAATCGAGCGCAGCAGCGTCCCGCTCTCCGGGTCGAAGGCGTGCAGTCTGTCTCCGGCGGCAAACCACACATGCCGACCGTCGTACGTGACCCCGTGCACGCTGTCGATACCCGGGAAGGGCCCGTACTCGCGGATGATCTCGGCGGGCGATCGAGTCATGCGCCCCATTCTAGTCAATCGGCAGGGCGGCGGGGAGCAACAGCGTGGTCGTGAATCCCGGTGTGGGCGCGGTCATCCAGCGCCGCGCTCGTCCGCGGCCGAGGAAGTGCGCCTTGCCGGTGGCGGCGAGCGAGTCGAGGGCCCGCTGCACGGTCCGCTGGCTCGTTCCGAGCGCGAGGGCAAGGGCCGAGCTCGACCACGATTCGCCGTCGGCGAGGAGCGCGAGCACCGCCGCGTGCTCCTCTTCGACGGGCGGCGCCAGCACGACCACCGCGCGTGCGCGGCGCGGCGCCAGCGCGAAGCCTCGCGCCGTCGCGCTCACGGCGGCCAGCGCGCGAAGCCCGGTGCGAAGCCGCCCGACTTCGACCCGCAGCCGCGCGCGATGGGATTCATCGGCCAGCGTCGATCCGAACGCCCGAGCGACGAGCGCGTCTCTCGGGACGTCTCCCGGCCACGCTTCCGCCAGGGCGCGCGCAAGCGCGAACAGCACCGCGCGCCGGGCGAGCGAGACCACCGTGCGCGCCTCGCGCACGGTGTGTCGGCACGCGTCCACGACCAGCGCGTTCGACGCCAGCACCGCCTCGACCTCCTCGAGCCGGAGGAGCCGCGCTTCCCCCGTCGCCACCAGGCGCGCCGCCGGTGCGCGCAGGACTCCGCAGGCGCGCTCGACCTCCGCCGTCAGGGCCGGGATTCGCGCGTCGCGCGCGGCGCGTTCCGCGCGCGCGAGCGCCGCGCGCGCGGCCTTCACCCGAAGACGCCGCATCGCGATCCCCGCGACCATCAGCTCGTGGATGGTTCTCGACGCGTGAGAAAGAGGCGCGGGATCGAGCTCGGCGAGCGCGCGCTCCGCCTCGTCGATGTGCCCGATCAGGAGCAAGCGGCGCACTTCGAGATACCGCGCGTGCGCGGCGTTGGCGCGGTCGCCGTGCTCTTCGAGCGTCGTCCGCGCCGCGCGGAGCGTCTTGGCCGGCCAGCCGAGCTCGCGCGAGGCGAGCGCGATCTCGGCCTCGGCGACCGCGCACCTGGCGCGGGCCACCGCTTCTTTCGGACGGAAGGCCCGCGCTGCGCGCCGGAGCAGCGCCTTCGCGCGCGCGAGATCGCCGATCTGCGCCATCGCAATGCCTCGAAGCGCCAGAGCCGGTGCGTCGTCGCGCCGGGCGACCCGATTCAGCGCGCCGAGAGGATCGCCCGCCGCGAGCGCCCGAGCCGCCGCAGCGATCACCGGGTCCATCGGAATCCCGCCACACTTGTAACTCGCAACGTTCGATTCCAGGCGTTAAATGTATCTCATGAGAGCGATGGTCGACGGGCACTCCAGGACGCCCGAAGGAGAGAGAACATGACGAGGACGACGCCCAGAACCGGGACGCGCAAGGAGTGGCTCGCGGCGCGGCTCGAGCTGCTCGAGGCCGAGAAGGAATTGACGCGGAGGAGCGACGAGCTGGCGCAACGGCGGCAGGCGCTGCCGTGGGTTCGCGTCGACACGGAGTACCGATTCGAGACCGACGAGGGGAGCGCCTCGCTCGCGGACCTCTTCCGGGGGCGCTCGCAGCTCCTCGTCTACCACTTCATGTTCGGTCCCGACTACACGGCGGGGTGTCCGTCGTGCTCGGCGATCGCGGACGGGTTCAACGGCTTCGCCGTCCACCTGGCCAACCACGACGTCATGCTGTGGGCGGTGTCGCGGGCGCCTCTGGCGAAGCTCCAGGCGTACAAGCAGCGGATGGAGTGGGCCTTCCCGTGGGCGTCCTCGTTCGGCGGCGACTTCAACCGCGACTTCAACGTCTGGTTCACCGAGGAGCAACAGCGCGAGGGCGGCATCGAGTACAACTACCGGCGCGAGGCGGCAATGGGTTCGACATCCGATGGGCCCACCGCGTTCGCGGCGACGAGCGGGACGGACGTGGCCACCTACACGCGCGAGAGGCCGGGCCTGAGCGCGTTCGCGCTCCAGGACGGTGCCGTCTACCACACGTATTCCGCGTATGCGCGCGGGGTGGACAGCCTCTGGGGCATGTACCAGTGGCTCGACCGCGCCCCCAAGGGGCGCAACGAGGCGGGCCTCTGGTTTCGCCGCCACGACGAGTACGACACGCGCTGAGTGCCGTAGCGGGTGCGCTGCCGGACACCTGCCCGGCGCCCGGCAGGTCGCGTCGGTCGCCGTCGACGTGTCCGTCGGCCGATTTTGGTGTTAGATAGCGGCGATGATCACGGGCCCTATCATCGCCGAGGTCGCCGCGCTGGTCGGAGACCCCGCGCGAGCGACGATGGTGTCGGCGCTCCTCGATGGCCGCGCCCTGACCGCGAGCGAGCTCGCCGTGGCGGCGCAGGTCACGCCTCAAACGGCCAGCACCCACCTCGCGAAGCTGACAGAGGCAGGCTTGCTCTCGGTGGTCCGCGATGGACGGCATCGGCACTTCCGGCTCGCCTCGCCGACGGTGGCGGGCATGATCGAGGGGATCGTCGCCGTCGCTCTCGAGAAGAGGCCGCGATACCGCCCGCTGTCCCGTCAGGCGCGCGCGCTGAGCGCGGCCCGGATCTGCTACGACCACCTCGCGGGCCGCCTGAGCGTCGACCTCACCGATGCGCTCGTGGCCCGCGAGTACGTCGTGCTCGACGACGGGGCCGCGGAGATCACGACCGCCGGCGCCCGGTTCTTGACCGAGTTCGGCCTGGAGCTTCCCACCCGTCCGGCTCGCCGCCGCTTCTGCCGGCTCTGCCTCGATTGGACCGAGCGGCGCCCGCACATCGCGGGTGCGGTCGGGGCCGCGCTCACCAAGCGCTTCTTCGATCTCCGCTGGATGGAGACGATGAAGCGCAGCCCCGCGGTGAACGTCACCGCGTCGGGACGCCGGGGCCTCCGCAAGACCTTCGGCGTCGACGCGTCCGAAGCGGGCGACACGAGGAAACGCTAGGTGTTCGGAGGGGGCCTCGACGGCCCCCTCCGATGCCTCCCCCAAAGGATCGATGGCGCCAGCGGAGCCGGCGCTCGAACGTGGAGCTGATCACGCGCTCGGAGCCGGGCACTCGAGCAGCGATGCATCCCTGCACACAGCGCGGGGCGCGCGGCCGGATCGACGCTCAGGGGGACGCTTCGATCACCGTCGAAGTGTCGACCGCCGTGTCCGAGCGTTTCGGATGTAAGATCCGCCACGTGACTGATGGCTCTCGACTGTGCGTAGTGACGCCGTAGCGACGCGGATGTGGAGGACATAGACATGCTGGAGGGAAAGACGCGCATCCCGCCGGTCGACGTCGGGACGCTCCCGGACGACGTGCGCGAAACGCTCGAGGAACAGGAGAAGCTCCGGGGCGAGCCGCTCTATCCCTACCTCTTCTACGCGCGCAACGCGGCGTACTTCCGCGCCGCGAAGGAGATGTGGACCGCCCTCCAGCAGGAGACGAAGCGCGTGCCCGGTGCGCTCCGGGCGCTGCTCAACCGTCGCGTCGCCTGGTGGAACGGCTGCGAGTTCTGACAGGACGCCAATGCTGCCGTGGGCAGCCGGTTCGGCGTCTCGACGGAGAAGCTCCGGGCGCTCAACGACTATGCGCAGAGCGCCCTCTTCAGCGACGCCGAGAAGGTGGCGCTCGAATACGCCGACGCGATCACGGAGACGCGCCGCGACGTCGACGACGCGCTGTTCGCGCGCCTCCGGCGACACTACGACGACGACACCATCGCCGAGCTGACGATGATCATCGCGTGGGAGAACTCGTCCTCCCGCTTCAACCGCGCGTTCCGCATCCCCTCGCAAGGATTCTGGAAACCGTAGGGATGCGCCCCCTGCTCCCTCTCCCTGGGACAGGGAGAGGGCTGGGGTGAGCAACTGTCTCCGATGTCAAGCGCTCGCTGGTGCCGACGGCATCCAGGGCGTGCGGTCTCGGATCATCGCGTTGAGCATGGTCAACAGTTTGCGCATGCAGGCCGTCAGCGCCACCTTCTTCGGTTTGCCGGCGCTCACGAGCCGGAGATAGAAGGCCCGGATGACGGGATTACGGCGCGTCGCCACGAGCGCCGCCATATACAGCGTGGCCCGCACCTGGGCGCGCCCGCCCCACACCGTGCGTTTGCCCTGCATCGTGCCGCTATCGCGGTTGAACGGCGCGAGGCCCACCAAGGCCGCGATGCGTTTGCTATTTAAGTGCCCCAACTCGGGCAGGTCGGCGAGCACCGTGACCGCCGTCACCGGCCCGACCCCGGGGGCACTGACTAGCAGTTGTTGCTCCGCTCGCCACACCGGACTGCGCCGAATCAAGTCCTCTAGCCGCTGCTCCACGTCCTGCAGCTCGCGCCGCACATGCTTAATGAGCCGGGCGATCGTCGGCCGCACCTCCGGCCCCGCCTGCTGCTGCCGATTCTGCTCCGCCGTCAGCATCTCGACCAGCTGCCGCCGCCGCGCCACCCACTGCTGTAGTTGCTGGGTGGCGGCATCCGGGATCGGCCGCACGGGCGGCTGCAGCGCCTCCCCATACTGTGCCAGCACCGCCGCGGAGATCGCGTCCGTCTTGGCCAACTGCCCCGTCGCCTTGGCAAAGTCCCGTACCTGCCGCGGATTCACCACCACCACCGGCAGTCGCGCCGCCGCTAAGGTCGCCACCACCAGCGCCTCATACCCGCCCGTGGCTTCCACGATGATGCGCACCGGCGCCACACCCCGCAGCTGCGCCACCAACTCCGTACAGCCCTCGAGACTATTCTTCACCTGGCTCTCCGTGCCCCCCGGCCGCACATGCACATCCAACCTGGCCTTCGATACGTCGATCCCCACGACCGGCGTCCGTCCCTGCGGCTCACTCATCGTGTCCCCCTGTGGCCCGACCTTGCGTGATGCGGGCTTGCCTTGCCCCGGCAACTGTTCGGGCTCTGCTTGGGATCAACGTGACGACCCTCGCTCACCCACGGCCTTCCCTGACCTCAGGGTGTTCGGTCTGTCACGTCCCGCCATGACGCTCCCTCTATCCGAGCGTCCCTCGCAGTTATACAAGGGTGGCGGGGATAGCCGAGCCCTGCGCGTGGCCTCCCTCACCCTGCCCTCTCCCCGGCGGGGAGAGGGTGGGACGGCGCCCTTGACTGATATCGGCTGTCGCCACTAGGGTTCTTTGCATGGATCTCCAGGGGCGGGTGGCGTTCGTCACGGGGGCGTCGGGCGGCATCGGATCGAGCATCGCGGGCGCGCTGGCGGCGGCGGGGGCCGACGTCGCCGTGGGCTACACCGGAAACCGCGATCAGGCGCGTGAGACCTGCGCGATGGTGGCGCGGCTCGGGCGGCGCGCCGAGGAGGTGCGGCTCGATCAGGCGGATCCGGCATCCGCCGAGGCGGCCGTCGACGACGCGGCGAGCCGCTTCGGACGGCTCGACGTGCTCGTCAACAACGCCGCGTGGAACATCGGCATCCCGTTCCCCGACCTCGACGCGCTGACGCTCGACGTCTGGGACCGGATCTTCGCGACCAACACCCGTGGCCCCTTCGTCCTGGCCCGCGCCGCCGCGCGGCACATGGCCAAACAGGAGGCGGGCCGGATCGTCAACATCGCCTCTATCGGCGGGCTCGTCCCCACGAGTAGCAGCATCGCCTACTCGTGCAGCAAGGCGGCGCTCATCCACCTCACGCGGTGCCTGGCCGTCGCGCTCGCCCCTCGCGTCACGGTGAACTGCGTGGCGCCGGGGCTGGTCGAGGGCACCCGCATGGCCGACCGGCTGCCGGCCTCCGTGGTCCAGATGGCGAAGGAGCGCGCCGTCCTCCGGCGGACGGCCAGCGCCGACGACATCGGCCGCCAGGTGGTGGCCTTCTGCCGGAGCGACAGCGTCACCGGCCAGGTGCTCACCGTGGACGGGGGCGTCTACTTCCACTGAGCGCGCGCGTCACCGAGCGCGCGCCAGCTCCTTCACGACGTCGCCCTCGACCGCGGTGCCCTTGAAGAAGTCGGGGTTGGCGGCGGTGTGCAGGCGCACCGGGTTCTCGAAGAGGAACTCGCGCAGCTCCTCCGCTCCGATGAGGCCGTGCTCCACCAGCTCGTGGGCCTCGGCGAGCACGTCCGTCATGTCGACCACGTCGAAGTGGCCGACGTCGGAGCTGAAGATGGGGCGGAGCCGGTGGTGGCCGTGCTTGTCGAAGGCCCACGCGGTGGTGACGTCGTCGGCCTCGCACCCGAAGTAGAAGCGCTCGCCGAAGTGCCGCCGGAGCTCCTCGGCGGACTGGACCGGCACCGCGGCGAAGTCGTCGACCTGCTCGCGATAGGCGCGCTCGGTCATCTCCTCCGCCGTGAGGAACGGCTCCACCAGGCTCAGGCAGCCGAGCAGCTCGTCCATCTTCGACTCGTACGCGGGGCCGCCGTGGCGAGCGAAGAGACCCTTGAGCATGGCCAGGTCGAGGTTGGTCGGACGCACCTGGCTCTCCAGCGCCGCGCGGCGCCGTCGCTCCCAGTGGCCGACCAGGTCGCTGATGAAGTTGCACGCCCAACCCACCCCGCCCTCGAGCAGCGCCCAGCGGAGCTGGGGAAAGCGCCAGGGCACGCCGCCCAGGACCAGGGCCTTGGCGAAGGCGTGGCTCGCGTTGGCGAAGTGGCCGATGTGGTTGTACGTGAAGCTGTTGATCGACTCGCGGCCGTTCCAGCCCATGCTGCCGGAGTGCGCGGTCACCGCCACCTTCAGGTCGGCGCACGCCGCCCAGAACGGATCGTAGTCGTACGGGCTCTCGATGCCGAGCGAGTCGATGTACAGTCGCGCGTGCGCCCCGGGGTCGCGCACCTCGCGCGCGGAGGCGGGGATCGGGCGCCGGACGTGGTTGGCGATCATGACGACCTTGAAGCCGAGCTCGCGGACGGCGTAGGTCGCTTCCTCGATCGCCTCCTGCGGCGTGTGGACGGGCACGACGGCGGCCGGGGTCATGCGGTCGGCGTACGGCCGGAACATCTCGGCGTTCATCCGGTTCACGGCGCGTGAGACGGAACGGCGCAGCTCCTCGTCGGGGTTCGAGACGTAGAAGAGCCCGAGCGAGGTGTACACCAGCGCGAAGTCGATGCCGAAGTCGCCGAGGCGCTCGGCGAAGAGCGCCGGCACCATCGCGGTGGCGCGGTCGAGGGTGTCGGCGGGCTCGCCCCACCAGGTGGGCCGGAACGGCCGCCGGTCCATGCGCTCGGCGGGGGTCATCGCGTACCAGCTCGTATCCTTCGCCTTTTTCATGAACTTCTCGACGGCGGAGGCGCCGCCCACGTCGCGGAGGAAGTCGAGGAAGATCGGGATGGGCTCGAGCCAGTGGCCGTCGCCATCGATGACCGGGTGACCGAGCGTGGCGCGAATGGCCGCGGACCGGGATTGCCTCGAGTGCGTCATGGCACACCTCCCCCAGAGTTCGATGCACGCCGCCGTACCGCCCCGGAATACCGCCGCCCGTGTGGGCTGTCAAGGCCTCCGGCGGTTTGGCCAGGGCGTCTTGACAGCCGTTCCGGCGGTCCAGGACAATCGCGACGCTGAATCCGGCCGTGCGAATGAGTCGCGCGCCCGACGGACACTGGCGCTCCGGACCGGGGGCGCAGAACTCGGAGATCCCACATGCGCGTCACCAGCACCTGCACACTCGTGTCGCGGCTCTGCGCCTTGCTCGTGGTTGGCGCGCTCGGGGCCGTCGCCCTGCCGCCGGCGAGCGCCGATGGCCCGGCGGCGATCGGGAACGCGACGGCGACGGATACGCCGATCGATGGCGTCTGGCTCGTCGAGGGAATGGGCACGGGCATCGGGCCTGCGTACTATGCGTCGATTCACCAGAACGGCGCCACCGTCGTGGCGATCCTGTTGAGCGCCACCGGCGAGTGGATCTACGTGGTGGGAACGCGGACCGGGGCAACGGTGGACGGCACGGCCTACCAGCTCACCGGCCAGGTGGTCGGGCCCTGGGACGCCACGCTGACGAGCCCGGCGACGATGACCGGTGTCTCGGTGGTGAACAGCGCGACCGGGGCAACGAGGCCCTTCACGGCGAGCAGGATTTTCTAGGTCCTGGTGGCCGTACCGGGCAACTGTAGAGCGTGTCCCCATTGGGTGGTGCGACGTGGCGGTGAGCGCTAGGCTCGAGCGAGCCGACCGCGCGCTCCCAGCGGCCCAGATCGCGCTTCGCGAGCGCTGCGCTCATCCGAGCGGCGCCTTCGAGCCCTTTCCGCCGATGACCGCCGGCGACTCGGTGCCGCGGCGCTTCGAGCACGTCGCCGCGCGGTATCCCGAGCGGCTCGCCATCAAGGACGGTCCGCTGAGTTTGTCCTACGACCAGCTCAACCGCGCCACCAACCAGATCGCCCACGCCATTCTCGAGCGCCGGGGCGACCGCGCGGAGCCGGTCGCCTTGCTGATGGAGAAGGGCGCCGCCCTCATCGCCGCCGAGCTCGCCGTGCTGAAGGCGGGGAAGATCTTCGTCCCCCTCGACCCGGCGTTTCCGGAAGCGCGGCTGGCGGCGCTGCTCGGCGAGTGCCAGGCGCCCCTCGTCCTGACCTCGGCGAGATACGAGCGGCTGGCCGCGACGCTGGCGGGCGGACGCCTCGGCGTGCTGGACGTCGAGGCGCTCGACGGGACGGCGGAGACGAGCGACCCGAAGCTGTCGCTCGACGGCGAGTCGCTGGCCTTTGTCATCTTCACGTCGGGGTCGACGGGGCAGCCCAAGGGCGTGCTGCACTGCCACCGCGGCCTCCTCGCCCAGGCGAGACGCCACATCAACACGCTCAAGATCTGCGCCGAGGATCGGGTCAGCGTGATGGGCTCGATGAGCGCGATGCAGGCCCACACGCAAATCTACGCGTCGCTCCTGAACGGGGCCGCGGCGTTCCCGTGGGATCTGAAGGAGGACGGCCTGGCGGAGCTGACGTCGTGGCTCGCGCGGGAGGAGATCACCTACCATCGGTCCAGCGCGTCGATCTTCCGCCACTGGGCCGAGCGCCTCGGCAGCAGTGACGCCGTGCCCTCGCTCCGCCTGGTCGGGGTGGGCAGCGAGCCCGTCTACCGCTCCGACTTCGAGTTGTACCGGAGCCGGTTGGCGCCGAGCTGTCTGTTTCTGAACGCGCTGTCCAGCACCGAGACCGGGACCATCGCGATGAACCTACTCGACCGCGACAGCGCCTTCGACGGCCGCATGGTGCCGGTTGGCTATCCCGTCGACGATGCCGACGTGCTGTTGCTGGACGAGACCGGCGCCGAGGTGGCGGAGGGCGACGTCGGAGAGATGGCCGTCCACAGCGCCAACCTCGCCGCCGGCTACTGGGGCCAGGACGCGCTGACCCACGAGAAGTTCCGCCGCGGGCCCGGAGGCGCCCGCACGTACCACGTCGGCGACGTCGGACGCCGGGGCCCGGACGGTGCGCTCGTGCATCTCGGGCGCGGCGATTTGCAGGTGAAGATCCACGGGCATCGCGTCGAGCTCGGCGAGATCGAGGGCGCGCTGCGCGAGCACGACGCGATCAACGAGGCCGTCGTCGTGGACTGCGACGACCCGCATGGCCAGCGGCGCCTCGTCGCCTACCTGGTGGCGAAAGAGGGCACGCCGCCCACTCGCGGCGCGCTCAGGAGCGCCCTCAGGGAGCACTTGCCGCACTATATGGTTCCCCACGCGTTCCAGTTCCTGGACGCACTGCCGCGGGCGGCGAGCGGGAAGGTGGATCGGCGGGCGCTGCCGCCGTTCACCCTGGCCTCGCTGCCGCGACTGACCGCGGGGGCGCCGCGGGGAATGCTCGGCGCCCAGGTGTGCTCGATCTGGGAGGACCTGCTCGGCGTCACCGACATCGGGGAGGGCGACGACTTTCTCGAGGTCGGCGGCGATTCGCTGCTCGCCATCGAGATGCTCGCCCGGATCGAGGAAGTCTGCGGCCGTGCCCTGGCCCCGTCGCGGCTCCTCGAGGGCGCGATCACGATCGAGCGCCTGGTCCAGATGCTGCTCGACGACCAGCGCGAGAGCTGGGGCGAGCCGATCGTCGCCCTCCAGCGCGGAGGGACGCGGCCCCCGCTGTTCTTTCTCCACGGCGACTTCGAGCACGGCGGCCTCTATTGCCACAGCCTGTCCAAAGCCCTCGGCCCCGACCAGCCCTTCTACTCCGTGACGCCTCACGGGCTCGACGGCGGCCCGCTGCCCTGGAGCATCGAGGCCATGGCCGCCGATCGGCTGACGGCGATCAAGACAGTGCAGCCGACCGGACCCTATCGGCTGGGCGGGTTCTGCAACGGCGGCGTGATCGCCTTCGAGATGGCGCGGCGTCTCCAGGCGATGGGCGAGGCGGTTGATGCGCTGCTCCTGATCGACGGCCGCGCGCTGAACGGCCCGCCGCTGTTTCGCACGATGAGCCGGGCCACGAGGGGGCTCGCGAAGGCGCGCGGCTGGAGCGAGGCGAAGCGCCGCGAGCTCTTCCTCCGGCTCCGGACGTTCGTCGAGGTGTACCAGGAGAGCGCACAGCCCGGAGGCCGCGGACGGACACGCTTCCTCCTCGCCAAGCTGCGCCGAAAGTCGCGGGCGCTGGCGCGCCGACCTCGCGCCGCGGAGCCGGCCGACACGGCCGCCGACGAGGTCAGCGAGCGCGCGGTGCTCCGGCCCGCCTACGGCGAGCGCCTGCGCGACTTCGTGCCCGGCAAATATCGCGGCCGAATCGCGCTGTTCCGCAGCAGCCACCTCGTGGCGAGGCCTCCTTCCGGTCCCACCGCCGGCTGGCGCCACGTCGCGTCCGCGGTCGACGTCCACCCGCTGCCCGGAAATCACCAGCAGGCGGTGACCCGCCACGTCGAGGTGCTCGCGGAGAAGATGACCCCCTACCTCGCCGCTCGGCCCGGGGCCCGACTCCAGGCCCCAAGGCCTGACCCCGCGGTCTGATCCCCGGGCGGACCCCGGGCCTGGCCCACGGCCCGGCAACTTGTCTTGACGCGGGGCGTCGTCTATCATCAGCGCGCAAATGCCGGTCGATTTCATCCTGGAGACCGAGGGGCTCACCAAGGAATTTCGCGGGTTCGTGGCGGTGAGGGACGTGTCGCTGCGGGTGCGCCGAGGCGCCATCCACGCCCTGATCGGTCCCAACGGCGCGGGGAAGACGACCTGCTTCAACTTGCTGACCCACTTCCTGGCGCCGACGCGCGGGCGCATCCGCTACAACGGGCGCGACATCACGGGCGCCCGTCCCGCCGACATCGCCCGGCTCGGCCTCGTCCGCTCCTTTCAGATCTCCGCGGTGTTTCCCCATCTCACCGTGCTCGAGAACGTGCGCATCGCGCTCCAGCGGCAGCGCGGCGCCTCCTTTGACTTCTGGCGCTCGGAGAAGACGCTGAGCGCGCTGAACGACCGGGCAGCCGAGCTGCTCGACGCGGTGGCACTGACGGACTTTCCGTCCATCCCCGCGGCGGAGCTGCCGTACGGGAGAAAGCGCGCCCTCGAGATCGCCACCACGCTGGCCCTCGACCCCGAGATGATGCTGCTCGACGAGCCAACGGCGGGCATGGGTCACGAGGACGTGCGGCGCATCGCCGCGCTGATCAAGAAGGTCGCGGAGCGGCGCACCGTGCTGATGGTGGAGCACAACCTGAGCGTGGTCGAGCACCTCTCCCAGACCATCACCGTGCTCGCCCGCGGCGAGGTGCTGGCCGAGGGCGACTACGCCACGGTGTCGAAGAACCCGGACGTCATCCAAGCCTATCTCGGCGCGGGCCATGACTGAGCCGGCCGCTCGCGGCGGGACGCTGGCCGCGCCGGCCGCCGGGGCGGCGCCGCTCCTCGCCGTCCGCGACCTGCACGCCTGGTACGACGAGTCCCACGTCCTCCACGGTGTCGACTTCGACGTGACCGCCGGCGAGGTCGTCACCTTGCTCGGCCGAAACGGAGCGGGGAAGACGACGACCCTGAAGTCGATCATGGGCATGCTGCCCCGCCGCCGGGGATCCGTCAGGTTCAAGGGCGAGGAGCTGATCGAGCGGCCCTCCAACCACATCGCGCGGCGCGGGATCGCCTTCTGCCCCGAGGAGCGCGGGATCTTCGCGAGCCTCAGCGTGGAGGAGAATCTGCTGCTGCCGCCCGCGGTGGCCCCCGGCGGGCTCACCACCGACGCGATCTTCGGCCTGTTTCCGAACC
This sequence comes from uncultured Actinomycetes bacterium, assembly GCA_963832225.1. Lineage (GTDB taxonomy): Bacteria > Actinomycetota > UBA4738 > UBA4738 > HRBIN12 > JALYMB01. The sequence goes on along the minus strand of CAWHTI010000014.1, from coordinate 29,635 downwards.
TCCGCGAGCGGCTCGGGAGCCAGGGCACGAAGCTCTCGGGCGGCGAGCAGCAGATGCTGGCGATCGGTCGTATCCTGCGCACCGGGGCGCGGCTCCTCCTGCTCGACGAGCCCACCGAGGGTCTGGCCCCGGTGATCGTCCAGCAGATCGGCGCGACCATCCGCCGTCTCAAGTCCGAGGGATTCACGATTCTGCTCGTCGAGCAGAACTTCCGGTTCGCCGCCACCGTGGCGGACCGGCACTACGTGGTGGAGCACGGCCGAGTGGTGGACGCCATCGCCAACGCCGAGCTCGACCAGCGCATGGACCAGCTGCAGCGACATCTCGGGGTCTGATCCCAACTGAAAGGAGCACCGCACATGAACTGCATACGCACGGGAGCGTGGGCTCTCGCCCTCTTGCTCGCCGCGGGCGGGGCGGAGGCCCAGATCTCCGACGGCGTCGTCAAGATCGGCGTGCTGAACGACCAGTCGAGCCTCTACGCCGATCTGTCCGGCCAGGGCTCGGTGGTGGCCGCTCGCATGGCCGTGGAGGACTTCGGGGCCGCCGCCAAGGGCATGAAGGTCGAGATCATCTTCGCCGACCACCAGAACAAGGCCGACGTCGGCGCCAACATCGCCCGGCAGTGGTACGACTCCGACAAGGTCGACGTGATCGTCGACGTGCCGAACTCCGCGGTGGCCCTCGCCGTCAACCAGATCACTCGCGACAAGGGGCGCGCGCTCCTCGTCTCCGGCGCGGCCACCTCCGACCTCACCGGCAAGGCCTGCTCGCCCAACACCATTCACTGGACGTACGACACCTGGGCGCTCGCCAACGGGACCGGCAACGCGGTGGTGAAGACGGGCGGCGACACGTGGTTCTTCCTCACCGCGGACTACGCCTTCGGCCACGCGCTCGAGCGCGACACCGAGGCCGTCGTCCTGAAGAACGGCGGCAAGGTGCTCGGCAAGGTGCGCCACCCGCTCAACACGGCGGACTTCTCGTCGTTCCTGCTCCAGGCCCAGTCGTCCAAGGCCAAGATCATCGGGCTCGCCAACGCCGGCGGCGACACCACAAACTCGATCAAGCAGGCCGCCGAGTTCGGCATCGTCAAGGGCGGGCAGAACCTGGCCGGGCTCCTGGTGTTCATCACCGACGTGCACGGCCTCGGGCTGCCGACGGCGCAGGGACTCATCTTCACCGAGTCGTTCTACTGGGACATGAACGACAAGACGCGGGCGTGGGGGGTGAAGTTCGCCGAGCGCGACAAGGGCATCCACCCGACCATGATCCACGCCGGCGTGTACTCGGCGGTGACGCACTATCTCAAGGCCGTGGACGCGCTCAAGACGGACGACGGCACCAAGGTCATCGCCAAGATGAAGGAGACGCCCACCGACGACCCGCTGTTCGGCAAGGGCACGATCCGCGCCGACGGGCGGAAGATCCACGACCTCTACCTGTTCGAGGTCAAGAAGCCGTCGGAGTCGAAGGCGCCGTGGGACTACTATAAGGTGCGGGCCACCATCCCCGCCGCCCAGGCGTTCCGTCCCATCGACCAGGGCGACTGCCCGCTCGTGAAGAAGTAGGCGCGCCAGGCCGGGCGGGGGAGCCGCCTCTGCCCGGCCGCGGCACGCCGCCACGGCGATGCTCGGCATTCCTCCCCAGGCCCTGTTCGGCCAGCTCCTCATCGGGCTGATCAACGGCTCGTTCTACGCCCTCCTGAGCCTCGGGCTCGCCGTGATCTTCGGTCTGCTCAACATCATCAACTTCGCCCACGGCGCCCAGTACATGATGGGCGCCTTCGCCGCGTGGTTTCTCCTGCAGTACGCCGGTCTCGGCTACTGGTGGGCGCTCCTGATCGCGCCGCTGGTGGTGGGCCTGATCGGCATCGCGCTGGAACGGACGATGCTCCAGCGCCTCTACCGGCTGGATCACCTCTACGGGTTGCTGCTGACGTTCGGGCTCGCGCTGATCATCCAGGGCCTCTTCCGGAACCAGTTCGGCTCGTCGGGGCTGCCGTACCGGATCCCCGACGTTCTCACCGGTGGCAGGAACCTCGGCTTCATGGTGCTGCCGAACTACCGCGCCTGGGTGATCGCGTTCTCGCTGGTCGTGTGTTTCGCCACGTGGTGGGTGATCGAGCGCACCCGGCTCGGCGCCTATCTGCGCGCCGCCACCGAGAACCCCTCGCTCGTGCGGGCGTTCGGCATCAACGTGCCGCGGATGATCACGCTCACCTACGGCTTCGGCGTGGCGCTGGCGGCGATGGCCGGCGTGCTCGCCGCGCCCATCTACCAGGTGAACCCGCTGATGGGCGCCGACCTCATCATCGTGGTGTTCGCGGTGGTCGTGATCGGCGGCATGGGCTCGATCATGGGGTCGATCGTGACGGGCTTCGGCCTCGGCGTGATCGAGGGCTTGACCAAGGTCTTCTACCCCGAGGCGTCGAACACGGTGATCTTCGTGATCATGGCGCTGGTGCTCCTCGTGAAGCCGGCCGGGCTGTTCGGGCGGGCCCAGTAGTAATGGCGACGAGCTACGCCGAGACGGCCGTCGCGCACGCCGCGGCACCCGTCCGGCACCAGTACGTCGCCTTCGCCGTCATGGTGGTCGTGTTCGCGGTGGCGCCGTTCGTGGTCTATCCCGTGTTCCTCATGAAGGCGCTGTGCTTCGCGCTGTTCGCCTGCGCCTTCAACCTCCTGATCGGCTACGTCGGGCTGCTGTCATTCGGTCACGCGGTGTTCCTGGGCTCCGCGGGCTACGCCACGGCCCACGCCGCGAAGGTCTGGGGCTGGTCTCCGGAGCTCGCCATCCTGTTCGGCACGGCGGCGGCCGCGGCGCTCGGCCTCGTCGTCGGCGCGGTGGCCATCAGGCGGCAGGGCATCTACTTCGCGATGATCACGCTGGCGCTGGCGCAGATGATCTACTTCTTCTGCCTGCAGGCGCCGTTCACCCACGGCGAGGACGGCATCCAGGCGGTGCCGCGCGGGATGCTGTTCGGCCTGTTCGACCTCCGCAACACCATGACGCTCTACTTCGCGGTGCTCGCGATCTTCCTCGCCGGCTTCCTCGTGATCTACCGCACGATCTACTCGCCGTTCGGCCAGGTGCTCAAGGCCATCCGCGAGAACGAGCCGCGCGCGGTGTCGCTCGGCTACAAGCCCGACCACTACAAGCTGATCGCCTTCGTCCTGTCCGCCGCGCTCTCCGGGCTGGCCGGGGGCACCAAGGCCATCGTCTTCCAGCTCGCCTCGCTCACCGACGTGCACTGGACGATGTCTGGCGAGGTGGTGCTGATGACGCTCCTCGGCGGCCTCGGGACCGTGTTCGGGCCGGTTGTGGGCGCCCTGGTGGTCGTGGCGCTCGAGAACTACCTCGCCCAGCTCGGCGCGTGGGTGACGGTGGTCCAGGGCGTGATCTTCGTCGTCTGCGTCCTCACCTTCCGCCGCGGCATCATCGGCGAGCTCGCGCGGTTACTGAAGCGACCGTTGTAGGACTCGGAGCGGGCCTCTTCCCCCGATCTCCAGAGGTTCCCTGAACCGCCATGGCCGCGCGCCGCTCTCCCTCTCCCTTCCGGGGAGAGGGCAGGGTGAGGGGGCCACGGCTGGCTATCGACAGGCGCTTACCACCACCCTCACCCCGGCCCTCTCCCTGGAAGGGAGAGGGAGCATGAATGGTTCCGGCCCTGGACACTCCGCGGTACCATGAGCGGTGGATCGGACGCTCGAGTCCAGCGCGACCGATCCGATGGCGATGTTCAAGCGCAGTGGCGATCTGTCCTGGCCGAGCTGGATGCCGAGGCGCGATCGGTTCACGCCGTTTCGCCTCGGTGTGGCCTTGGTCCTGTCTCTCGCCGTCCACGCCGGTGTGTCCGTGTACCGCTGGGTCGACGCCCGCGGGGAATCGCCGGGCGCCGACGTCGCGATGGTCGATCTCTCCGCCACCGCCGGCCAGGCCACGCCGTCGTTCGAGCCCGAGCCCCAGCCGCCGGCGTCGGCTCCTGTCGTGGCCAGCGGCCAGACCCCCGCCGAGAGCGCGCCCGACCCGTCCGTCGCGCGATCGCTCGACCCGAGCGCCGAGTCCCAGGCGCGCGTCTCCAGCCTCGAGGCGGCTCGCGAGGCGCTTGAGGGCCGCGTCGATTCGCTCAGCACCGAGAACGCGGAGCTCTCCTCGCGACTCGAGGCGGAGCGCGAGCGCGCGGCCGAGCTCGAGCGACAGCTCCAGGAGGCGCGCGAGGCGGAGCGGGCCCGGCTCGCGCGGGTGTCGGCCGACTACAACGAGCTCGTGTCGGCACTCCACAGTGAGATCGCCGACAAGGTCATCGCGCTCCGCCAGGCGCAGGAGCGGCTCACCGTGACCATCATGGACCGCGTGCTGTTCCCGAGCGGGCAGGCGACGCTGACTGTAGAGGGCCGGCGCACGATCGCGCGTGTCGCCAGCGTGCTCACGCGACTGGGCGACCGGGGAATCCTGGTGGAGGGACACACCGACGACGTGCCGATCGGCGCCGCGCTGCGCGAGCGATTCGCCAGCAACTGGGAGCTGTCGTCGGCGCGGGCCACCGAGGTCGTCCGATTCCTCTCGCGCGAGGCCGGCGTGCCCGCCTCGCGACTCCGCGCGTCGGGGCGGGCCGACACCGATCCCGCCGCGAGCAACGCCACCGACGAGGGGCGCCAGAAGAACCGCCGCATCCAGATCATCCTGCTGCCCCCCGGCGAGCCGAACGCCGTCGGCAATCCCTCCTGACGCCTTCCGCCAATAGCTCTTCCGGCTGAAGTTGTCCGCACTGCGGGCCGCGTGGTCATCGTCCCCGCGCCGTCGCGGTCATGGGCAGCGCGCGGTTGCGGTATCATCGGCCGTACCGCGACCGCCTGGCCAAAGGAGACCATGATGGCGACCCTCACCGGCTCCGAGATCCTCGCGCGCTCCCTCGTCGACCAGGGCTGCGACACGCTGTTCTTCCTGATGGGCGGCCCGATGCTCGAGACGGAGAGCGCCCTCATCAAGATGGGCGTCCGCGCCATCGACACGCACCACGAGCAGGCGGCGTCGTACGCCGCCCACGCGTGGGGGCGGGTCAAGCAGCGCCCGGGTGTGTGCATGGGCTGCTCCGGCCCCGGCGCCACCAACCTCGTGACGGGAGTGGCCAACGCGTGGGCCGACGCGGCGCCGCTCATCGCCATCGGCGGCTCGAGCCCGACGATCAGCCAGCACATGGACGCCTTCCAGGAGATCGACCAGGTGGGCGTGTTCAAGCCGATCACCAAGTGGTCGGCGAAGATCATGGACGCGCGCCGCATTCCGGACCTCGTGGCGAGCGCCTTCCGCCATGCCACCACCGGCAAGCCGGGGCCGGTCTACCTGGATCTGCCGGGCGACGTGCTGGGCCAGCCGGTCGACGAGGCGAAGCTCAGCTTTCCGGCGAAGAACCGGGCGCTGCCGCGCCCGCTCGGCGATCCGGGCGCCGTGAAGGAAGCGGTCGCCCTCCTCGCCAAGGCCGAGCGGCCGCTGATCATCGGCGGCAGCGGCGTGTGGTGGTCTGACGCCGCCGCCCAGTTTCGCCAGTTCGTCGACGCCACCGGTATCCCGTTCTACACGACGCCGATCTCGCGCGGCACCGTCCCCGAGGACCACGAGCTCGCGTTTCTCAACGCGCGCGTCAAGGCCTTCGCCGAGGCCGACGTGCTGCTGGTGGTGGGCACGCGGTTCAACTACGTGATCCAGTTCGGCCAGGCGCCGCGCTTCGCCAAGGACGTGAAGGTGATCCACGTTGACATCGATCCCACCGAGCTCAATCACAACCGCCTCGCCGACGTGCCGATCGCCGGCGACGCGCGGGCGGTGCTGGAGCAACTCCTCGCCGAGGCCAAGGGGAAGGTCGACCCCAAGCGCTACGCCGCGTGGGCGGGCCGCCTCCGCGTGCTCGACGCCGAGAAGCAGGCGGATCAGGACAAGGCGATGTCCAACGACAGCTTGCCGATCCACCCGCTCCGGCTCTGCAAGGAGGTGCGCGACTTCCTGCGCCGAGACGCGATCCTCGTCGTCGACGGCCAGGAGATCCTGAACTACGGGCGACAGTCCATCCCCACCTACGTGCCGGGCCATCGCCTGAACTCCGGCCCGTTCGGCTGCATGGGCGTGGGGCTGCCGTTCGCCCTCGGCGCCAAGGTGGCCAAGCCCGACGCCCAGGTGGTCGTGCTCCACGGCGACGGCTCGTATGGGATCAACGCGATGGAGATCGACACCGCCGTGCGCCACAACGTGCCGCTCCTCGCCGTCATCAGCAACAACGGCGGCTGGACGGGCGATCCGGAACAGAACAAGCCGGGGCGGAACCTCGGGCAGCTCCGCTACGACCTGATGGCCCAGGCCTTCGGCGCCTACGGGGAGATGGTGGACAAGCCCAACGAGATCCGCCCCGCGCTCGAGCGGGCCGCGGCGTCGGGCAAGCCGGCGGTGGTCAACGTGATGACCGACTACCGGGCGCGCGCCACCACGGTGCGGTTCTCGGCGTATACGACGTAGCGCGAAGAAGACGTCTCAGACCCAAGCGGCTGGCCGAAAGGAGCCTTCATGAAAGCGCTCAACGGGATTCGGGTCCTGGACCTGACGCAGTTCGAGGCGGGCACGTCGTGCACCCAGATGCTGGCGTGGCTCGGCGCCGAGGTCATCAAGGTCGAGGAGCCCGGCAAGGGCGAGCCCGGCCGCTACGGCCGCTCGGAGAAGCCTGGCGTCGACAGCAGCTACTTCCTCCTGCTCAACAGCAACAAGAAGAGCGTCACCCTGAACCTGAAGAGCCCGAAGGGCAAGGCCATGTTCCTCGAGATGGTGAAGCAGGCCGACGTCGTCGCCGAGAACCAGGCGCCGGGCGCGCTCGAGCGGAACGGCCTCGGCTACGAGGCGCTCTCGGCGATCAATCCGAAGCTGGTCTACCTCTCCGTCAAGGGCTTCGGCACCTACGGCCCCTATAGCCAGTTCAAGAGCTTCGACATGATCGCCCAGGCCACCGGCGGCGCCATGACGGTGACCGGCTTCCCCGGCTCGCCGCCGCTCAAGCCCGGGCCGACCATCGGCGACTCCGGCACCGGCATGCACGCCGCCTTCGGCGTGATGGCCGCGCTCTGGCAGCGCCACGCCTCGGGGCAGGGACAGCACGTCGAGGTCTCGATGCAGGACGCGGTGGTCAACCTCACGCGCGTGGCGATGCGGCTGGCCTACGCCGGCGGCGACTTCGAGCCGCGGCGCGGCAACGAGATCGCCAACACGTCCCCGTCGGGCATCTATCGCTGCAAGCCGGGCGGCTCCGACGACTACGCGTACATCTATCCGCAGCCCGTCCGCCCCCACATGTGGGACGCGCTGCTCAAGACCATCGGCCGCGACGACCTGATCGGCCACGCCGACTGGTCGAACCCGAAGTGGCGGGCCGCCCACAAGGACGAGGTCAACGCGCTCGTCGAGGGGTGGACGATGCAGCACAGCAAGCACGAGGTGATGATCAAGCTCGGCGCGGCGGGCGTGCCGGCCGGTGCGTGCCTCACCCCCAACGAGATCCTCGAGGATCCGCACCTCAAGGCGCGGGGCATGGTCACCACCATCAACCACCCGGGCTGGGGCGAGTTCACCATGCCCGGCAACCCCGTCCAGCTCTCGAAGTCGAGGACCGAGGTGCACCCCGCCCCGCTCCTCGGCCAGCACAACGCCGAGGTCTTCAAGGAGTGGCTGTCGCTAGGGAAGGAAGACCTCGACAAGCTGAAGGGCGACGGCGTGATCTAGTCAGCTCGACCTGCCCCCTCTTCCTCCCAGGGAGAGGGCTGGGGTGAGGGTGGCCGCGCGCTCACCGTTTGTCGCCACCCCTCACCCTGCCCTCTCCCCCGAGGGGAGAGGGCTGACTACGGCTCCGAGTTCCCCAGGATCTCCCACTGGACGGTGTCGGACATGGTCGACCCGTCGCTGAGCGTTACCGTCACGCTGAAGGTGTGAAGGCCGGGGGAGAAGAACGCGCCGGCGAGGCCCGGGCATCGGAACGTCACTCCGCCGGATGCGAGGGTGCCCGGGATCACGCAGGACGCCAGCGCCGCTGACTGGTCCACGCCGTCGAAGGTGGCCTGAGTCTGCGTGAGGCCGCGGCCAAGGGCGTTTACGAGCAGCACGGCGTCGAAGTGCTGGGTGCTCGACGTAGACGCCCGAGGGCGGCGAGATCGCGAAAGACCCGCTGGCGAACGCGAACTCGGACTCGTACGCGCCGATGTCGCACTGGCCGTGCTGGGGGCGCAGGACGCCGCGCTGATCGGTCGCGGGGCAGCCGATGAGGTCACCGGCGTCGATGGCCGGGCTGCCGCCGAGGAGCGCGAGGGTCGGCGTGCGGCCGCCGTTGTCCTGGAGCGGGCCCAGGAGCGGGTTGCGATTGCTCAGATCGCCGGGCTTCGTGAAGTTGCAGGAGTTGCCGCTGTCGAGGTTGTGGCCGCCGGAGTTGACCTGGCCGAGCACGCGGCAGTTCGCGCCCACCGACGAGGCCGAGTTGTTGGCGACGATGGTGTTCTTCATCGCGATGTTGCCGCCCGTGCCGCTGTAGACGCCTCCACCCGTCGCCGCCGAATTGTTGGCGATCGTGCTGTTGGAGACGTCCAGGGTGCCCTCGTTCCGGATCCCGCCGCCGAGTGTTTGCGCCCGGTTGCCCGCGACGGTGCTGTTGAGCAGCGTGAGCAGGCCGAGGTTGCCGATGCCGCCGCCGTTCTGCTGCGAGAGGTTGCCGATGACCGCGCTGTCCAGCAGGGTCAGCGTCGCGCCGGACTGATTCTCGATGCCCGCGTGGGTGGTCCCGACGTTGCCGCTCACCACCACGTTGGTCAGCACGGTGATCCCGAAGTTGGTCATGCCCGCGCCCGACGCGGCGTTGCCGTTCTGGATGCTGAGCCCGGTGAGGTTCACCGAGATGCCCACGTCGATCAGGAGCACCGGCACGGCTCCGCCGCCGCTGATGCCCGTCACGCCGGCGCCGGCTCCCGAGAACGAGATGTTCTGGTCCAGCGTGAGCGTGCCGCCGAGCGTGATGGTGCACGCGGGCAGGAGCACCGTGTCGCCGGCCTGCGCCCCTGTCACGACCTGTCGCAGCTGGCCGGACAACCCGCTGTCCCCGCAGTTGGTCACGGTGAGGATCGCCGCCTCCACCGGTGCCGCCGCGGCGGCGAGGAGGGACAAGGCAACCAGCGTGAAAGCGCCCCAGAGTCGGCTCGTTCGCATCGAAGTCCTCCCGGGGTGCTCGCCCCAGTCATGTCGGTCGGCTTCAGCATCCTGGCCCGGCGGGCCGATCGAGCAGAGATGGCTGTAGTGCATTTGGAGTGCCGGCCCGGCGGGGGCTTGAATCGCAATATTTCCGTTACGTTGCCAAGTGGACCTGCCCACCCGAGAGGGCTGGCGACACTGGGGACGTTGACACGTCGTCGGGACGTTGCCGCGGGGCTTGGGGGGCGGGACGCACAGAGCCCGGCGCTGCGACTCGTCGGCACCACCCTCACCCCGGCCCTCTCCCTGGAAGGGAGAGGGCGGACGGCGCTGCGACGCCGCTACCAGAGCTTTCGTGAGGCCAGGCGGGCGCCCTCGGCGAGGGCGCCGAGCTTCGCCCAGACGATGCTCGGGTGTATCTCCATCGAGCCGGCGAAGGTCGCAAAGCCGCAGTCGCTGCCCGCGATGACGTTCTCGCGTCCCACCACTCCCGCGAACCGCTCGATGCGCTGGGCGATCAGCTCGGGGTGCTCCACCAGCATGCTCGACTGGGTGATCACCCCGGGAATGAGAATCTTGCCCTCGGGCAGCTTCACGTTCTCCCACACCCGCCACTCGTGCTCGTGGCGCGGGTTCGCCGCCTCGAGGGAGTAGGCCCCGGCCCGGACCTCGAGGATGATGTCGGCGACGTCCTTCAGCTCCATGTCGTGGACGCGGGGACCCATGTTGATCCCGTAACAGGTGTGAAAGCGCACGCGGTCCTCGGGGATGCCGGACAGCGCGTGATTGAGCGCCTCGACGCGTGCGTGGCACCACGCGCGACACTCGGCCAGCGTGATCTCGGGATGGAGGATCCAGTGCGTGACCAGGCGCGGGTCGTCGATCTGCAGAATGAAGCCGGCGTCGACGATGGCGCGATACTCCTCGCGCATGGCGTCGGCGATGGCGAACAGGTACTCCTCGGCGGTCCGGTAGTAGTGGTTTCGGTGCCACTCCTCCACGTTCGACGGGGAGATCGCCGGCACGAACGCCTCGGAGGCGCTGACGCCGCGAAGCGCGGCGGCGAGGCGGTCGAGGTCCGCGCGCAGGAGCGCATGGCCCCTGTAGGCGATGGGACCGGTGCACGCGAGGTGCAGCGCCGTCGATCCCGGGCTCGGGAGCACACGGCCGAACCACTCGTAGACGATCTCGAGGACGTCGGCCGGCCGGGGCAGGCTGCCGGCGTGGGTGGTGAGGATCCGGTCCGTGCTCCGTTTCATCGGTGCACCTCCGTCCGTGATGCCACGCGTGACGGCTGCAGGACGCTCGGGGTCCTTCCCAGTATCGCAGCTGGAGCACTCGGCTCCGAGCGTGTGACCGTTCCGCGTTCGAGCGCCGGCTCCGCCGGCGCCTGCGATTCTTCGGGGGGAGGCATCGGAGGGGGCCGCCGAGGCCCCCTCCGAACTGCACGATGCCGTTGGGCTCCGCAAGCGCGGGTGTATCGAAGCGCGTCGAGCGGCGCCCCATGGCCGATGCCGGAAGGCCTGATACTCTTCGGCTTGTGGGCGTGATCCAGCTCGTCGAGTCGTCCTTCGCCGCCGAGCGGCTGGCCGTGGCGCGAGACCACCTCATTGCCCTGTCCCGGTCGGGCGAGGCGCTCGTCGTGGGGGCGTCGCGCGATGCTGCCGACGAGCTGGTGAGGATCGTCACCAGGGCCGCCGGCGCAACTTTCGGGATCCAGCGCGCCAGCCTGCTCCAGCTGGCCGCCAGGGTCGCTGCGGCGGATCTCGCCCGGCTCAACGCCGCGCCGACGACCGCGCTCGGGACCGAGGCCCTCGCCGCGCGGGTCACCTTCGACGCGATGCAAGCCGGAGCGCTCGGCTACCTGGCACCGGTCGCGAAGTTCCCCGGCTTCGCCCGAGCGCTGGCGGCCACGCTGGCGGAGATCCGGCTCGCCGGTGTGAAACCGGGCGGCGTCGGGGCGATGGGCGCGGCGGGCCAGGACGTGGGCGAGCTCCTGGCCCGCTTCGAGGCGGTGCTCGCGGGGCGCGGTACGGCGCTGGCGGACCGCGCCGCGCTGTTCGAGCTGGCCGGCGCGGCCGTGAGGCGGGCGGCCGTATCGCTCGCCCGACTGCCCATCGTTCTGCTCGATGTCGCGGTCACCTCGCCGGCGGAACGACGGTTCGTTGCCGCGCTCGCCGCGGAGTCGCCGTCGATCCTGGCCACGGTGCCGGCCGGCGACGAACGCACCCGCGAGGCCTTGCTCGAGCTCGGCGCGCGGGCCGACTCGACGGTCGGTGGCGGACGCGGCTATTTGTCCGTCGGCGCCGCTACCGAGTCGAAGGGGGCCTTGGCAGCCCCCTCCGAGCCTCCCCCAGGAATCGGTTGCGCCGGCGGAGCCGGCGCTAGAGAGTCGAAGCCTCTGGTGGACGTCGCGTCCCGCGTCGATGACGCCTCGGGACTCGCCCATCTTCGCTCCTACCTGTTCTCTGACGTCGCGCCCGCCACCCCCGCCGTCCCCGGGGACGCCGTCTTCTTCTCCGCTCCCGGGGAGGGGCGCGAGGCGGTCGAGATCGCACGGCGGATCCTGGAAGAGGCGCGGGCCGGCACGCCCTTCGATCGGATCGCGGTCCTGCTGAGGGCGCCGCAGGTCTACGCCTCGCTGTTCGAGACCGCGCTCGGGCGGGCGGGCATCCCCGCGTTCTTCGCCAGGGGCGCGAGGCGCCCGGATCCGTCGGGCCGCGCCTTCCTGGTGTTGCTGGACTGCGCGCTCGAGAAGCTCTCCGCGCGCCGCTTCGCGGAGTACCTGTCCCTCGGCCAGGTGCCGCCCCTCGATCCAAGCGGCGCGCCGCCCCAGGGCCGGAAGACCTGGGTGGCCGCCGACGATGACGAGCTGGCCCTCTCGGCAGCTCCCGCCCCGAGTCGAGGAGACGAGACGGTGGCCGGCGCGGCGGAGCCGGGCGGACCTCCAGACGCGAACAGCGACTCCGCGCCCGTTCTCGAGGGGGCGCTCCGTGCGCCGTGGAAGTGGGAGCGGCTCCTCGTCGACTCGGCGGTGATCGGCGGCCGCGAGCGGTGGATGCGCCGGCTGGAGGGACTCGCCGCGGAGATGCGCCTCCGGCTCGAAGAGCTGCGGCAGGAGGAGCCGGACTCCCCGCGCCTCGCGTCGATCGAGCGGGACCTCGCCAACCTCGAGCACCTCTCGCGCTTCGCCCTGCCGGTGATCGACACGCTGGCGGCGCTGCCCGCCACCGCCACCTGGGCGGAGTGGATCGGCCACCTCGAGGCCCTCGCCCCCACCGTGCTCCGGCGCCCGGAGCGCGTGCTGGCCGTGCTGGCGGAGCTCCGCGCGCTCGGCCCCGTCGGGCCGGTGGCCCTCGACGAGGTGCGCGACGTGCTGAGCGACGAGCTCGCCACCGTCGCCGAGCGGCCGCCGTCCACCCGCTACGGGCAAGTGTTCGTCGGCACGCTCGAGCACGCGCGGGGGCGAGAGTTCGACGTCGTGTTCGTCCCCGGCCTGGCCGAGCGCGTCTTTCCCCAGAAGCCCCGCGAGGACCCCATCCTCCTCGACTCGCTCAGGAAGCGCCTCGGCGCCGAGCTCACCATCCAGGACGACCGGGCCCGCCACGAGCGCTTGCTGCTGCGGCTGGCTGTGGGCGCCGCGTCCCGGCGCGCGTATCTGTCCTACTCGCGCATCGAGCTGCTCGAGGCGCGGGCCCGCGTCCCGTCGTTCTACGCGATGGAGATCAGGCGCGCCCTCGCCGGGATCATCCCCGACCCGCAGACGCTCGAGCGCGAGGCCGCCGAGGCCGGCGGGTCGCGTCTGGCGTGGCCGGCGCCGAACGATCCCGCGCGCGCCATCGATCCGATGGAGCACGACCTGGCGAGCCTCCACGCCCTCATCGTCCCCGGCGCCACCGGCACGCGCGGCCGCGCCCGCTACCTGCTCGATCTGAACGACCGGCTCGCCCGCTCGCTCCGCACGCGATGGGCGCGGTGGCGGCCGCGGCTTCACGCCGTACGACGGCATCGTCCAGCTCGCCCCGGGCACGCGCGACGCGCTCCTCGCCTCGCGGCCCAACGCGCGCGCGTACTCGCCCTCCGCGCTCCAGCGCTTCGCCGCCTGTCCCTACCAGTTCTACCTGTCGGCGCTCTGGCGGCTGGCCCCGCGCGAGGAGATCGCCCCGCTCGACCGGCTCGATCCGCTCACCCGCGGCAGCCTCTTCCACCGCGTGCAGGCCGAGTGCTTCCGGGCGCTCCAGCGCGACGGCCGGCTGCCCCTCTCGGCCGCCGCCCTCGGGCCGGCCCTGTCCACGCTCGACCAGGCGCTGGACCAGGTGGCGGCGGAGTACCGCGAGAAGCTCGCGCCGGCCATCGAGCGCGTCTGGCGCGACGAGATCGAGGCGCTCCGCGTGGACCTGCGCACCTGGCTCGAGAAGTCCGTGGAGGGGCAGGCGGAGTGGGAGCCATACGCCTTCGAGCTGGCGTTCGGCCTGCCTGGCGGGCCCGACGTGGACCCGCGCAGCGTCCGGGACGAGGTGACGCTGGGCGGGCAGTGGCGGCTGCGCGGCATCATCGACCTCGTCGAGCGGCGGCGCGGCGCTCCCGGCTTCCGCGTCACCGACCACAAGACGGGCGGAAACCGCACCGCCGTCGGCCTCGTCGTCGGCAAGGGCGAGGCACTCCAGCCGGTGCTGTACGGACTGGCCGTCGAGCAGGTCTTCGGCCAGCCGGTGAGCGAGGCGCGCCTGTCCTACTGCACGCGCGCCGGCGAGTTCTCCGAGCGGGTGGTGCCGATGAACGAGCACTCGCGCCGCCGCGGCATCGAGGTGCTGGAGCTGATCGACCGCGCCATCGCACGCGGATTCCTGCCTCCGGCGCCACGGGCCAAGGCGTGCGGCATGTGCGATTTCACCGCCGTGTGCGGTCCCGTCGAGGAGCGGCGAGCGGCAAGGAAAGACCCCCGCGCGCTCGAGGAGCTCTCTCAGGTGAGGGGAATGCCGTGAGCGCCCTCGTCGACCAGGCGGCCCGCGACAGGATCCGCGGCTCGCTCGGCGAGACGATGGTCGTCGAGGCGGCGGCGGGCACGGGCAAGACCAGCGAGCTGGTGGCCCGGCTCGTCGCGGTGCTGGCCGAGGAGCTCGGCACGGTGCAGTCGATCGTGGCGGTGACGTTCACCGAGAAGGCAGCGGGCGAGCTCAAGCTGAGGCTCCGCGCCGAGCTCGAGGCCGTCCGACAATCGGCGCCGGCGGGCTCGGCCCGGCGCCGCAACCTGGACGGCGCGGTGGCCCACCTCGAGGAGGCGCGCGTCAGCACCATCCATGGCTTCTGCAACGACCTGCTCCACGAGCGGCCGGTGGAGGCGCTGGTCGATCCGCGCTTCGCGGTGATGACGGAGCCCGAGGCCGAGGCGCTCTACCGGCGCGCCTTCGACCGCTGGATCGAGACCCGGCTCGAGGATCCTCCCGAGGGCCTGCGCCGCGCGCTCCGCCGCCGCGCCACCCTCGACGAGGGCGACCCGGTGGAGCGCCTTCGGCGCGCCGGCTGGACGCTTGCCGGCTGGCGCGACTTTCGCGCGCCGTGGCGCAGGGAGGCGTTCGAGCGGGAGCGCGCCATCGACCTCCTGGTCGAGCGCGTGCACGCCTTTCGCGATCAGCTCCGCTCCTGCGCCAACCCGGCCGACGCCCTCTACGCCGACACGTGGCTGGCCCGGCGGATCAGCGAGGACGTCAGGGTGAGCGAGCCGCTGGCCCCCCGCGACTACGACGGGCTGGAGGCGTCGCTCGTGGACCTCGCGCGGAGCCGTCAGTTCCGGCGGCCGCGCAAGGGCTACGACCGGAACTACCGCGGCGGCGCCACCCGCGAGGAGGTCTCTCGGCGCACCAGAGCAGCTCCTCGAAGCGCTCGAGGACTTCGCGCGGCGAGCCGACGCCGACCTGGCCGCGCTGCTCCAGCAGGAGCTGTTCGCCACCGTCGACGACTACGAGGCGCTCAAGCTCCGCGCGGGGAGCCTCGACTTCCTCGATCTGCTCCTGCGGACGCGCAACCTGGTGCGCGACAGCGTCGACGTGCGCCGCGAGCTCCAGGGGCGCTTCACCCACATCTTCGTCGACGAGTTCCAGGACACCGATCCGCTCCAGGCGGAGATCCTGCTGCTGCTCTCGGCGGCCGACCCCGCGGTGTCGAGCTGGCGGGAGGTGACGCCGGCGCCGGGGAAGCTGTTCGTCGTCGGCGATCCCAAGCAGTCGATCTACCGGTTCCGCCGGGCCGACGTCGGGATCTACCAGGAGGTCAAGTCGCTCCTGCGCGACCGGGGCGCTGCGGTCGTCGAGCTCTCGTCGAGCTTCCGTGCCGTGCCGTCGGTGCAGCGGCTGGTCAACGCCGCGTTCGCGCCCCGGATGGTAGACGACCATGCCACGCTCCAGGCCGGCTACGTGCCCCTCGACCAGCACCGGAGCGAGCGCGCCGGCCAGCCGAGCGTGGTCGCCCTCCCTGTGCCCGAGCCATACGGGCGCTGGGGCCTCGCCAAGGCGGCCATTGAGGAGTCGCTGCCGGATGCCGTCGGCGCGTTCGTGAGCTGGCTCGTGAAGGAGAGCGGCTGGCGGGTGACCGAGCGCGACAAGCCCGACCTTGACGTGCCGATCGCGTCGCGCCACGTGTGCCTCCTGTTCCGGCGGTTCACCCAGTGGGGCGCCGACGTCACCCAGCCGTACGTCGAGGCCCTCGAGGCCCGCGGCATCTCCCACATGCTGGTCGGCGGGAAGTCGTTTCACATGCGCGAGGAGATCGAGAGCCTGCGCACCGCGCTGACCGCGATCGAGTGGCCCGACGATGAGCTCGCCGTGTACGGCACGCTTCGCGGGCCGCTGTTCGCGGTGGGCGATGAGGCGCTCTTCGAGTACCGGCATGGCGGCGGGCGCCTCCATCCCTTCGCCGTTCGGGCGGAGACGGAAGGGGCTCCGCTGCCCGCTCACCTCGCTCCCATCACCGACGCGCTCCGGCTGCTCGCCGAGCTCCACCGGCGCCGCAACTTCCGCCCCGTCGAGGACACGGTGTCCGCGTTGCTCACCGCGACGCGCGCCCACGCCGCGCTCATTCTCCGCCCGTCCGGCGAGCGCGCGCTGGCCAACGTGCTTCGCATCGCCGAGCTGGCGCGGAGCTGGGAGGCCGCGGGGGGCATCTCGTTCCGCGCGTTCGTGGATCGCCTGGACGAGGAGCGCGAGGGCGAGGCGCCGGAGGCCCCGGTGGTGGAGGAGGGGAGCGAGGGCGTCCGGATCATGACGGTGCACCGGGCCAAGGGCCTCGAGTTCCCGGTGGTCGTGCTCGCCGACATCACCGCCAACGCGACGGCCCAGAATCCGAGCCGCTACATCGACAGCGAGCGGGGGCTCTGCGCGGTGCGCCTGGCCGGGTGGTCACCGTGGAATCTGTTGGACCACGAGGAGGACGAGCTCGCGCGCGACCGCGCCGAGGGCGTGCGCGTGGCCTACGTGGCCGCCACTCGCGCCCGCGACCTGCTGGTCGTGCCCGCCGTCGGCGACGACCCGTTCGCCAGCGCGTGGGACGCGGCGCCCGACGGCTGGATCGCGCCCGTGCAGCAGGCCGCGTTTCCCCCCGCCGAGTCGCGGCGCACGGCCCGGCCCGCGCCGGGGGCTCCTCCGTTCGGCGATGACAGCGTGCTCGAGCGCCCGGAGGGAGAGCCCGCCGGCCGCGGCAACGTCGCGCCCGGGCTCCACGCGCTCGGGGGAAGCGGCGAGGCCGGCTATCCGGTGGTGTGGTGGGATCCGCGCGCGCTGACCCTCGACGTCGAGCGCGAGTTCGGCATCCGCCATCAGGAGCTGATCGAGGACCCCGGCGCCGAGGTCCTCGAGGCCGACCGCCAGACGTATCGGGACTGGCAGCGCGCGCGGGAGACCGCGCAGGAGCAGGGAGCGCGCCCAAGCTTTGCCGTCCAGACGGTGACCGAGTGGTCGCGCCGCGCCGATGCCCCCGAGGGCCGCGAGGTGATCGTGGTCGACGCGGGGCGCGGCGTCGCGCGCCCGTCGGGTCCGCGCTTCGGCACGCTGGTCCACGCGGTACTCGCCACGGTGGCGCTCGACGCCAAGCGCGAGGCCATCGCCGAGGTCGCCGGGCTCCAGGCGCGCATCCTCGGCGCGCCCAACGAGGAGACCGAGGCGGCCATCGCCCTGGTCGAGTCGGCGCTCGCCCATCCGCTCTTGGGTCGGGCCCGCGACGCGTGGCGCGCCGGCCGCTGCCGCCGGGAGTCGCCCGTCACCGTGGTCGAACCAGACGGCGCGATCCTGGAGGGTGTGCTCGACCTCGCCTTCGAGGAGGAGAGCGGCTGGACGGTCGTGGACTTCAAGACCGAGGCGGAGTTGGCCGGCCCCCTCGCCCGCTACCGCCGCCAGGTCTCCGCGTACGCCTCGGTCGTCGAGCGCGTCACCGGCCGGCCCACCACGGCGATCCTGCTCAGGCTCTAAGTCGGACTATGCGTGACTACGGCGCCACCCTCGCCCTCTCCCTCGGAGAGCGGAGAGGGAGAGGGCAGCGACCGATCTCCTCGCCCCCGGAGGGGGAGAGCGGGACAGGGTGAGGGTGGGTCGAGACGCAGAACACGCGTTCGCGAATGATGCGGGCTAGCGTGCACCCTCTCCCTCGGAGAGGGAGAGGGAAGGGTGAGGGTGGCTTATGTCTTTCGATAGCGCATTGGCCAAGATCACGCGATCCGCAGTCGTCCTCATCCTCCTCGCCACCACCACGCCCGCGCGCGCCGACTCAGTGTGGGATGCGCTCCGCACCCCCGGGGCCGTCGTCGTCGTTCGCCACAGCTACGCGCCCGGGAGCTTCGATCCCCCCGACGCGAAGCTCGAGGATTGCTCCACCCAGCGGAACCTCGACGAGGCCGGCCGCGCCCAGGCGAGGCAGATCGGCGAGGCGTTCAGGAAGAACGGCATCGAGGTCGGCAAGGTGCTCTCAAGCCCCCGCTGTCGGTGCCTCGACACCGCCCGCCTCGCCTTCGGGAAGGTCGAGCCGTGGATCGTCCTGCAGGGCTCGCTCCGCGACCCTCCGCTGCGCCAGCGGCTCGGCGACGAGGTGAAGCGCGCGATCGCCGAGCACCGGAGCGGACCGCCGCTCGTGCTCGTCACCCACGGAAGCTTCGTCACCGACCTGACCGGCCTCAACGTCCGGATGGGCGAGTTCGTCGTGCTCCGTCGGGGCGCCGACGGCCGCCACACCGTTGCCGGTCAGCTCTACGTGGAGTGAGGCGGTGGCGGACGTCTCGTCGGCGGCCGACCGCTCGTCGCGGCCGCCCCCGACGTGGAGATCTTGTCAAAGCCTGACGCCGGTTGACGGCCGACCGGTCCGCGAAGATCTTCTGCTACGATCGGGGCGTGAGCGATCCGATCTCCTCCCCGCTGCGAGACGCGCTCGCCCGCATCGGCGCTGGCTGTCACGAGCTCGAGCTGCTCGTCCTGTTCGGCTCGCGGGCGCGGGCTGACGCGCGCGAGCAGTCGGATTGGGACTTCGGGTATCTCGGCGCCGCTGGACTCGATGCGGATGCTCTCCTGTTTGATCTCGTGACGGCGGTCGGCACCGATCGTGTGGACCTGGTGGATCTCGCGAGAGCTGGCGCGCAGCTCCGGTTCCGAGCGGCAGGCGAAAGCCAGGTTGTATTCGAGCGTCGGCCCGGGGCGTTCGGCAGGTTCTGGATCGAGGCCGTGAGCTTCTGGTGCGACATCGAGTCCCTGCTCAAGACCGGCTACGCCGACGTGCTCGCCCGCCTCCGCCGGTGAGTCAGCTCGACCGCGACCTGCTGGCGGAGCGCGCCATGGTCATCCAGCGGCACCTGGCTCGGGTCTCGGCACGGTTGCCGGCACGGGCGGCGGACCTCAGCCCGGCCACGGACGCGTCGGACGCAGTCGTCCTGCACCTGTGGCAAGCGGTACAGGTCGCGATCGACTTGGCCGTCTCGGCATGCCTCCGGTTCGACCTCGGAGCTCCCCCGACGTACGCGGATGCCTTTCGCCGCCTGGCCGGCGCCGGCATCATCGACGGGGACCTCGCCGACCGACTGGCGCGCGCGGCGGGGTTCCGCAACGTCGTCGCCCACGCGTACGACCAGCTCGACATGGGCCGCGTGTACCGTGCCGCCGTCGACGGCCCGCGCGATCTCGAGGCGTTTCTTGCCACGCTTCGAGACCGTCTGTGAGCGTCCCGTTTCGACGGCGTCCGCGGCCGCCTACGTCGCGCTCGAGTCCGCTGGGCCTGCGGCCGAGCTCACAAAGGTGCCGGCGAACATGTGCTGAAGCGGTTGCTCGAGCCCTCGTGCGAGATCGGTGAACGCGGCGCAGGCGGCCGGCGCCGGAGCGTCGAGGGCGCACGGACGGCGGGGTTGCCAAACTGACGACGGAGGAGGACACCGCATGAAGCAGCTCGAGGTGTCCCGCTTCGGCCGGCTCGATTGCCTGGTCAACAACGCGGGGAGCGGCTCGCCGATGGTCGGCCTCAGCGAGGTGACGGGGGAGCACTTCTCGTCGGTGTTCGACACGAACGTGCGCGGCGCCATGTTCGGCATGAAGCACGCCGCCCGCATCGTGCTGGCGCAGGGGTCCGGGAGCATCATCACCATCGCTAGCGCCAGCGGCCTGCGCGCCGGTCTCGCCGGGCACATCTGCTCCGCGAGCAGCAACAGCATCGCCGCAACCGCCTATTGACAAGGCGGTGGGTTCAGCGTAGCCTCCGTCCACCTCGCGCGTCCGAACGTTCGGTCCTCTGGAGAGCACATGCTCTGGAACGGGTTCCCGGACAGTTATTCGACGCCCTCGACGGTCGACACGACCTTCGGGGGCGTTCGTGCGTTCGCGACCCGCGCCGGGTGTGACGGGAGTACTGCCGGCTCGTAGGGATGGCGCTACTGAGCCTCGAAGGGTTGCATCTACACTTCGGCGGCGTGGCTGCGCTGTCCGGGGTCAGCCTTTCGGTCGAGCCCGGGGACTTCTTCGCGATCATCGGTCCCAACGGTGCGGGCAAGACCAGCATCTTCAACTGCATCAGCGGCATCTACCGCCCGACGCGCGGGCGCATCCTGTTCGACGGCCAGGACATCACCCCGCTCAAGCCGCACCGGCGCGCGATGCTGCGGATCGCGCGGACGTTCCAGAACATCGCCCTGTTCAAGGGCATGACCGTGCTCGACAACGTGAAGATCGGCCGCCACATCCGGCTCCGGTCCGGCCCCGTCGCGTGCGCGCTCTACTACGGCAAGGCGGCGCGGGAAGAGCTGGCCCACCGCGCCGTGATCGAGCGCGAGATCATCGATCTGCTGGAGCTCCAGGACATCCGCCACAAGATCGTCGGCACGCTGCCGTACGGCCTGCAGAAGCGCGTGGAGCTTGCCCGCGCCCTGGCCTTGGATCCCGTCCTCCTGCTCCTCGACGAGCCCACCGCCGGCATGAATGCCGAAGAGACCGAGGACATGGTGCGCTTCGTCATGTACGTGAAGCAGGTGAAGCGCCTCACCGTGGTCATGATCGAGCACGACATGGGCGTCGTGATGGACATCTCCGACCGCGTCGCCGTGCTGGACTTCGGCAAGAAGATCGCCGAGGGCACGCCGTTCGAGGTCCAGCAGGACCCGGTGGTGGTGAAGGCCTACCTGGGCGAGGACTTCGAGGTCGCCTGACGGCGATGAGCGCGGCGGGCCACACCTTTCCGCGGCTCCTCGAGACGCAGGCCCGCCGGCTGGGGCCGAAGGTCGCCCTCCGCGAGAAGAAGTACGGCATCTGGCAGCAGGTGACGTGGCAGGAGTACGCGGTCAAGGTGCGCGAGATCGCGCTCGGCCTGGCCGCGGTCGGGCTCCAGCAAGGCGACCGCGTGGCGGTGATCTCGGGCAACCGGCCGGCCTGGCTCTACGGGGAGCTCGCCGCCCAGGCCGTCGGCGCCGTGCCGCTCGGCATCTACGTGGACAGCCTGGCCGATCAGGTGCGCCACATCCTCGACCACAGCGAGGCGCGCTTCGTCCTGGTCGAGGACCAGGAGCAGGCCGACAAGGTGCTGGGAGTCCGCGATTCGCTGCCCGCGCTCGAGCGCATCATCGTGGACGACCTGCGCGGCCTCGAGAGCTACTCGGACGCGCAGATCATCGGCCTGGACGCGGTGGCCGAGCGCGGCCGCGACCTCGGCGCCCGACAGCCGCGGCTCTACGAGGAGATGCTCGAGCGGGCGGGCCCTGGGGACATGGCCCTTCTCGCCTACACCTCGGGGACCACCGGGGTCTCCAAGGCCGCCATGATCAGCCACCGGAATCTGCTCGCCATGGCGGCGGGGGTGACGGAGGTCGATCCCCTCGGCGATACAGACGAGATCTTCTCGTTCCTGCCGTTCGCCTGGGTGGGGGAGCAGCTCCTGAGCGTGGCCATCGCGCTCCACGTCGGCGCGACGGTGAGCTTCGCCGAGGAGCCGGAGACGATGCGCGACGACCTGCGCGAGATCGGCCCCCACGTGATGATCGCGCCGCCGCGCTTCTGGGAGGCGATGTGCTCGGAGTACCAGGTGAAGATCGACGACGCGGGCTTCTTCAAGCGGGCGGCCACGCGCGTGGCCCTGGCGCTCGGCGCGCGGGCGGCGGCCGCGCCCGCGGACGGGGCGATGGCCGGCCTGGGGCGCCGCGCGCTCTACGGCGCCGCGTACCTCCTGGCCTTTCGCACCATGCTCGACAAGCTCGGCCTCTCGCGGATCCGCTATGCCTACGCCGGCGGCGCGCCGCTCGGCGCGGAGATCTTCCAGTTCTTCCGGGCCCTGGGGCTGAACCTCAAGCAGGTGTACGGCCAGACGGAGACGTCGGGCATCTGCGTGCTCCACCGCGACGCCGAGGTCCGCGCGGACACGGTGGGCAAGCCCACGCCCAACACGCAGATCCGCATCTCGGAGGACGGCGAGGTGCTGGTGTCCGGCGAGAGCGTGTTCCTCGGCTACTACAAGAACCCCGTCGCCACCGCCAGCGCGCTCGACGACGGGTGGCTTCGCACCGGCGACGCGGGGCTCCTGGACGACCGCGGCCACCTGGTCGTGATCGACCGGCTCCAGGACGTGCTCCGCCTGGCCGACGGCTCCCGCACCTCCGCCGCGCTCATCGAGAACAAGCTGAAGTTCAGCCCCTACGTGCGGGAGGCGGTGGTGGTCGGCGAGGGCCGGCCCCACGTCGTGGCGCTGATCCAGATCGACATGGGCAACGTCGGGAACTGGGCGGAGGCGAACCGGCTGGCCTTCACGACCTTCAAGGATCTCTCCCAGAAGGCGGAGATCTCCGCGCTGATCGGCGAAGCGGTGGCGCGGGTCAACCTGGGCCTGTCCGAGGCCGCTCGGATCCAGGGCTTCGCGCTGTTCGACAAGGAGCTGGATGCCGACGATGGCGAGCTGACCCGCACCCAGAAGGTGCGCCGTGCGACGGTCCTCACCAAGTACGCGGAGATGATCGACGAGCTGTACGCCCCGGGACGCCGCGAGGTGCCGGGGCGCGCCGCGGAGGTCGCCACATGAGCGAGCACGTCGTCTTCGCGCTCCAGCTGATCATCACGGGCATCGCCGTCGGCGGCGTGTACTCGCTGATGGCGCTCGGGTTCGTCCTGATCTTCAAGGCCTCGAGCGTCGTCAACTTCGGCCCCGGCGAGCTCGTGCTGTTCGGAGCGTACGTGGCATGGGCCACCATCCTCAACATGAAGCTTCCGCTGGTGATTGCCTTGCCCCTCACCCTCGTCGTCGCGGTCATCCTCGGGCTCGTCGTGGAGCGGGGCGTGCTGCGGCCGCTCATCGGTGAGCCCATCATCTCCGTGATCATGGTGACGTTCGGCGTGGCCAGCGTGATCCGTGGCTTGCTCAACATGACGTGGGGCAGCGACACGCGGCCGTTTCCCCAGCTCTTCTCCCAGCAGCCCTTCCACTTCGGGCCGGTGCCGGTGTCCCCGGTGCACCTCTGGAGCTTCGTGGTGGTGATGGCGCTGCTCGCCGCGTTCTCGGTGTTCTTCCGATTCTCCGCAACGGGCATGGCCATGCGGGCCACCGCCGACAACCAGCAGGTGGCGCTGTCGCTCGGGGTGAGTGTCAAGTGGATCTTCGCCCTGTCCTGGTGCATCGCCACGGTGGTATCGGCGCTCGGCGGCATCATCCTCGGCAGCGTGCGGGGCGGCGTGGACTTCTCGCTGGCCGACCTCGGCCTGAAGGTGTTCCCCGTGGTGATCCTCGGCGGCCTGGACAGCGTGCCCGGGGCCATCATCGGCGGGATTTTGATCGGCGTGCTCGAGAATCTCTCCGGCGGCTACCTCGATCCGATCCTCGGCGGCGGCGTCAAGGAGGTGGCCCCCTTCGTGGCCCTCGTCATCATCCTCATGCTGCGCCCCTACGGCCTCTTCGGGAAGCGCGAGATCGAGCGGGTCTGACCGTGAAGTGCGGCGGCTTTCGCGTCACCTATCGCGGGGACGAGCGGATCTTCGACACCGCGCTGCCGATCATCGGCATCGTGGCACTGGTCGTGGTCCTGGCCTTCGTGCCGCGCTACGCGGGCACGTACTGGCTCGACGTCCTGAACCGGATCGGCATCGCCATCATCGGGGCCCTCGGGCTCAACATCCTGGTGGGCTACACCGGGCAGATCTCCATCGGCCAGGCGGCGTTCCTCGCCGTGGGCGCGTACGCCACCGCCATCCTGGAGATCCGGGCGGGGTTGCCCTTCTATCTCGCCATCCCCGCCGCGGCGCTCCTCACCTCGGCGTTCGGCCTCGTCTTCGGGATCCCCTCGCTCCGCCTCCGCGGCCTCTACCTGGCCATCGCCACGCTCGCCGCGCACTTCATCACCACCTACGGCATCGTGCACTGGGAGGGCATGACCAACGGCGTGCTCGGGCTGAGCGTGCCGCCGGCCACGATCTTCGGCCTCACGCTGGAATCCGATGCGCGGATCTTCTACGTGATCTTCCTCCTCGTGATCCCGGCGACGCTCTTCACCAAGAACCTGTTCCGCACCAAGGTGGGCCGGGCCTTCATCGCCATCCGCGACCGCGACGTGGCGGCCAGCGTGATGGGGGTGAGCCTCTACCGCTACAAGCTCATGGCCTTCGTGATCAGCTCGTTCTACGCGGGCGTCGCCGGCGGGCTGATGGCGCACCACTCGCGCATCCTGTTCCCCGACGCCTTCACGCTGCTGGTGGCGATCGACTACCTGGCGATGATCATCATCGGCGGCATGGGCAGCATCCTCGGATCCATCTTCGGCGCCGTGTTCATGACGCTCCTCCCGGAGGTGCTGAAGCTCACGGCGACCTCGGCCACCGGCGTGTATCCCAACGCGTTCGGGCTCATCGCCTCCACGCGGGACATCGTCTTCGGGCTGGCCGTGATCTTCTTCCTGATGTACGAGCCGCAGGGGCTCGCGCGCATCTGGCTCCGGTTCAAGAGCTACTGGACGCTCTGGCCCTATTCGTACTGAGCGGTCGAGAGCACGCGACGGTGAACGTTCGAACCCGGTGAATAAGGAGGGTCCCATGGTGTCTGCCCTCGGCCCACTCGTCCGGATCGTCCTGTTCGGCCTCGTCGTCCTGTCGCTGGGCGCGGCTTCCGCCGACGCCCAGAACATCAAGCTCGGCAACCTCGTCGACCTGACGGGCCCAACGTCCGACCAGGGCAAGGACATCGCCCAGGGCCGGCTCGACGCCGTCCAGCACTTCAACGAGCAGGGCGGCGTCAACGGCAAGAAGATCGAGCTCATCAGCGTGGAGTACGGCTTCCAGCCGCCGCGCGCGGTGGCCGCGTACAAGAAGTTCGTCGAGGACGACAAGGTGCTCCTCGTGCTCGGCTACGGCACGCCGGACACCGAGGCGCTGCGCCCGTACATCACCAAGGACAAGATGCCGTACATCTCCGGCTCGTACTCCGGGCACCTGACCGACCCGAAGCAGACGCCCTACAACTTCCCGGGCGGCATCGACTACACGAGCCAGATCCGCATCTTCCTGAACTACGTCAAGGAGTCCTGGAAGGACACGAGCAGGAAGCCGCGCGTGGCCTTCATCTACGCCGACAACGCCTACGGCCGGGCCCCCATCGAGGCGGGGCGGCAGTATGCGAAGGAGATCGGTGTCGACCTCGTCGACGAGGAGATCATCCCGACCGTCCTCACCGACGCCACCTCCCAGCTCCTCACGATGAAGAAGAAGGACCCCGACTGGGCCTACATCAACACCAACACCCAGTGGGTGCCGGTGGTGCTGAAGGACTCCTTCAAGCTCGGGCTCAAGACCAAGTACGTCGTGAACAACTACGGCATCGACGAGCGCACCCCCGGTCTGGCCGGTGAGGCCGCCGAGGGCGTGACGGGCATCCAGGACGTGGCGTACTGGGGCGAGAACGTGCCCGGGATGAAGACGCTGACGGCGTTTCACCAGAAGCACCATCCGAACGACACGCACGCGTCGCCCTACATGCGGGGCTGGCTCCACGTGATCCTCGCGGTGGAGGCGATCAAACGGGCCGGGCCCGACCCGAGCGGCGAGTCGGTGAAGAAGGCGCTCGAGAGCCTGAAGGACTACGACACGTGGGGCATCACCCCGCCCTTCTCCTTCACCAACGAGGACCACCGGCCGACCACCCGCGCGCGCCTCGTCACGATCAAGGGCGGCAAGATCGTCCAGCTCCGCGAGGTCTCGGTGGACCGCGAGATGAAGTGGATCGGCAAGTAAGGCGCCCCTGATGTCGGTCACGCTCTCACCCTCTCCCCCGCCCACGGGGAGAGGGCAGGGTGAGGGGGACGGTTCTCTGTCCGGCGCCGGGGCCTCCCCGCGCCCTCCGATGCTCAAGCTCAACAACGTCCAGGTCATCTACAGCAACGTCATCCTGGTGCTCAAGGGCCTCTCCCTCGAGGTCCCCGAGGGCCAGATCGTCGCGCTGCTGGGCGCCAACGGCGCCGGCAAGACCACGACGCTCAAAGCCGTCTCCGGCCTCCTCAAGACCGAGACGGGCGAGGTGACCGACGGCAGCATCGAGCTCTCCGGCCGCCGAATCGACGGGCTCGAGCCCGAGGACATCTGCCGCCTCGGCATCGTGCAGGTCATGGAGGGACGCAAGGTCCTCGAGTCGCTCACCGTCGAGGAGAACCTGAAGATCGGCGGCTACACGCGCCGCGACCCTGCGGGCGTGAAGGGCGACATGCAGATGATCTACGAGTACTTCCCCCGCCTGGTCGAGCGGCGCCATCAGCTGGCCGGGTATCTCTCCGGCGGGGAGCAGCAGATGCTGGTGATCGGCCGGGCCCTCATGGCCAAGCCTCGGCTGATGCTGCTCGACGAGCCGTCGCTCGGCCTGGCCCCGCTGCTCGTGCGCGAGATCTTCGAGATCATCCGGAAGATCAACACCGAGCGCGGCACGACGTTCCTCCTCGTCGAGCAGAACGCCCGCATCGCGCTCGGCATCGCCGACTTCGGCTACATCATGGAGAACGGCCGCATCGTCTTCGACGGGCCGGCCAGCAAGCTCCGCGGCAACGACGACGTCCGCGAGTTCTACCTCGGGCTGAGCGAGGCCGGCCGCAGGAAGAGCTTCCGCGACCTCAAGTTCTACAAGCGCCGGAAGCGCTGGGTATTTTAGGTCGAAGGGGGCCTCGACGGCCCCCTCCGAGCCTCCCCCAGAATCAGGTTGCGCCGGCGAAGCCGGCGCTCGAACGTGGAGTCTTCACACGCTTGGAGCCGGCGCTCGAACGGCGCTCCTCGGCTGGCTACCGGCGCGCGAATCCCCAGGAGAAGCTGGTCTTGATGATCCCGCTGCCGCCGAGGCGCACGGACTTGTACATGGCGTCCGCGACCTTCCGGTCGGCGCCGTCGTCCAGCAGGTCCTGACGGAACTCATCGTCGGCCTTCTCCCTGTCCTCAGTGTCTCCGGGTTCCCCATACGCGTACTTGAGGTCGTGCTTCAGCGCGATCTCGATCAGGTTCGGGATGTGGAAGAGCTTGGCGACCTCTTCGTCGGGGAGAATCGAGGCGCCATCGAAGACCCATTCCTTGAAGTCGTCCGGCCGCGCTGCGATCCGCGCGGCGACACGGTCGATGCCGTAGTGCCGTGACAGCGCCAGTGCTCGTTGCGTCGTGATCCTCTCGCCTATGGCCGGAACGATGGAATTGGGCATGCGCATGCCTCCTCTCGCTATCGCCTGGCACGGTTGCCGTGGACGCTCGCGGCGGTGGCGATCAGGGCCGCGGGTCGTCGACGGGGATGTATACCGCGGGCGCCGTGTGCTTCTTGAACGCTCGCCGTGCCTCCTCGTCGAGGCGCCGGAAGGCGTCGGCGGACAGCGAGACGGTCCTCGCCGGCAGCGTTGCCGCGATGTTGACCTCGTTTCCGATCACGTCGTAGTGGCCGTCGGCGCCGAAGGGGCCGGCAATCGCGTCGCCGAAGTGCGCCTTCACGACGAGCGCGAGAATCCCACCCCCGGGCGGCCCACCACGCGTCGACGTCCTTCTTGAGGCCGGGCAGCGCCGCGGCGCCGTCGCCGGCGCGCTCCTCCGGCCAGACGGCCAGGAACGCGTCGCCCATGAACTTCACGATCCGTCCGCCGGCCGCGTCCACGGCGCCCTCGGCGTGCCGGTAGTAGGCGTCGAGCACCTCGGCCAGCGCGGCGTTGTCCGACCCGCGCGCATTCATCATGAAGCGCGTGAGATCGGCGAAGACGATGAGCAGAGCGGTCTCCGAGCGTGCAGATGGGGTTGCTGGTGACTGCGACATGACCGACACCTCCGTCGAGTAGGTCGTGTTTCGCCGGTCCCTGCGCCCGGCTGGGATGACGAGGCGTCGCCGGCCCTTGCGTCCGGCAGTTGGTCAGAGTGTAGAGGCGGCGGCGGAGAAGCTCAAGGGGGCGCGCGGCGCCCGCGGCGCGGCGCGGTCAGAGCCGGGTGAAGCGGTCGTCGGCCCCGCGGAGCTTGGCGGGCTCGACGATGACGGTCCGCGCGGGCGACGCCACCGCGCGGCCGATCTCCATGCACTCGACGCCGTGGCGCTTCATGATGGCCGCCGCGCGGGCCGCGTGGTCGCCGCGATGGGAGACCACCAGGCAGAAGCCCACACCCATGTTGTAGACGCGGTACATCTCCTCGGGGGGGACGCGGAGCTCGCGCTGGATCACCCCGAAGATCGGGTGCGGCTCGGGGAGCGAGTGGATGACGTATCCGGTGTCGCAATCGACGCGGAGGAGGTTCAGGAGGCCGTCGCTGGTCACGTGGATCAGCGCCTTGACGTCGACGCCGCTGCTTGAGGACGTCGATCACTTCCTTGACGTAGATGCGCGTGGGGACCAGCAGCTCCTCGCCGAGGGTGCGGCCGAGCTCCTTCAGATGCGTGCCGGGGCGATGCTTCTTGAAGAGCCCGCGCGAGAGGGTCATCCCGTTGCTGTGGACGCCGGAGCTCCTCAGCCCGAGGACGACGTCGTCGGGCTCGATGTCGCGCCCGACGCGGATCTGGTCGAGCGGCACCGTGCCGATCGCGGTGCCGGCGAGGTCGAAGCCGAAGCCGGGGCGCGCGCCCTTGATGATGTCCCGCACCTGGGCGATCTCGCCCCCGGGAATGGTGATGCCCGCGATGAGGGCGCCCTCGCGCAGGCCCTTGGCGAGCTCGGTGAGGAGCCGCGGGTTCGGCTCCTGGACGGCGATGTAGTCGACCATGCTGATGGGCTCGGCGCCGACGCACAGCACGTCGTTGACGTTCATGGCGATGCAGTCGATGCCGAGGGTGTCGTACCTGTCGACCATCTGCGCCACCAGGAGCTTGGAGCCGACGCCGTCGGTGGAGATCGCCACGCCGATGCCGCCCACCTCCACCACATTGGCGAAGAACCCGAAGGGCAGCTTGACGTGGCCGAGGCCCGAACGGCCGCGTGGCCAGCGTGTCCTGCAGGAGCGACACCAGGGACTTGAGGCCGGATTCCTCCCCGGCCGTATTGACGCCGGCGGCGTCGTAGGAGGCTCCCCGCGCACGTGGCGCGCCCCCCGGCGCGCGCTCGGCTCTTGGACGCAAGGCGACCGCTGCGTGATTTCTTCTTCATCGGACGGGGAGGCTCTTCACGGCCGGTGGCAGACGGCCTGGATCGTGAGGGTGCGCCCCTCGTCCCGGTTTCGCTGGCCGGCCTCGGTGATCGCCTCGAGCGCATCGCCCATCACCAGCTTCTGGATGCTGTGGGCGGGGACTGCCGCGTTCGAACCCGGCGGCGAGGCGTCGTGGGTCACGTCGTCCCAGTCGCGGACGCGAAAGCCCGCGCGCTCGATCAGCGCGCGCATCTCGGGTGGCGGCAGCAGGAAGTTCTGGGAGGCGTCGCGCGCCCACATGAGCGGGAAGATCGGCGGCTGGACCGGCCCCGCCATCGGCTCCTGGAAGGCGAGCGTGCCGCCCGGCCGCAGCACCCGGTAAACCTCGG
>CAWHTI010000013.1:0-206454 GCA_963832225.1 uncultured Actinomycetes bacterium | reverse complement strand
GTCGGCGAGGACGTTGCGGGTTCGATTTCCTGGATCACGATTTGGGCCCGCGTTACGCCGTGAATGTGTCCGCCGGTGAGGCTCACCGCCAGCGAATTGCCCAGCGCATCAACTACGACGTGAAGCTTGGTCGTCACTCCTCCGCGCGAACGGCCGATCGCTTCGCTCGCATCCCCTTGTTTCGAGCCCTGGCGCTGTGCTGGTGGGCTCTGACGATATGCGCGTCGCGCCAGAGGCGGCTCCGGCTATCGGGCCGCCGCTTCTCGTTCGAACAACGGCTCGATGATCGTCCACTGCTGGTCGGTCCGGTTCATGCCCGTCCGGTACGACGGGTCGACCGTACCCGTCTATTAGAAATTGCCAATCTCACCCTTGGCCGTCGCTACGCTTACCAAATGCGACCCCTTCGCTATGCCATCAACGTCACGTTGGACGGCTGCGTCGATCATCGGGCATGCTTGACGGACGAAGAGTTGCATCGCTACTGGGCCGAGCGCCTTGCGCAGGCCGATGCCCTCCTCTTTGGCCGGGTCACCTACGAGATGATGGAGGCCGCGTGGCGGTCCCCGGCGACGGGCGTGAGCCGGGATGGATGGCCGATTCGATGAATCCTTCGCCCGGACGATCGACGCGGCCAAGAAGTATGTCGTGTCGAGCACCCTGGACCGGGTGGATTGGAACGCGCTCGTCGTGGGGATTGGGGAAGGCCGTTCAACGGCTCAAGGGGGAGTCGGGTAAAGGGTTGTTCTGGAAGGCGTGACGCTCCCGCTGGCGTTGGCGGAGCTGGGATTCATCGATGAATACGAGTTCGTGGTGCAGCCCAGGCTTGCGGGCCACGGGCCGACGTTCCTCGCGGGGCTCTCGACGCCTCTCGACTTGACGCTCGTGGGCCGGCGGGATGCTCATCGCATCAGGCCCGGCAGCCACTGCACGGCGAGCGCCCCGGCGACGGCTTGCGCGACGCTGGCATGCCACAGCAGCGCGATGTTGTCCAGGCTCGCCCGGCTGTCGGGGCAGCAGCCGGCGGCCCCATGCACGCGCGACCAGGTAGAGCGCCAGCACCGCGAGCACGAATGCATGGAACACCTGGTTGGCCAGCAATGCGGCGACGGTCGCGCTCCACGCATCGGCTTCGGCGTCAGGCCCTCGTGGCCGAGCGTGATGCAGACGACGCTGGCGGCGAGCGCCAGCATCGCGACCAGAACACCCAGCGTCGCGCGCACCCGCGCGCCGCGCGATGGCGCGAGCGACAGGCGCTGCACGAGCGCGATCGCCGCGCTGCTCGCAAGTGCCGAGCCGACCGCGGCGGCGACCCGGCCCGCGGCGGGCAGGCTCGCGCCCGGCGGCGGGCAGACCGCGGCGCGCATCGACACGTGGACGTGCGCGAACAGCAGCGACGCCCACACGGTGGCGTCGACCACCACGAGGATCAGCGCCGCCCACCAGCCGTGCGAACGCCAGCCGCGCGCGCCCACCGGCACCGTGACGCGGTGGCCCACCGCGACCTGAGGCGCGTGCGGCGGCGCGTCGGTCTCCCACAGCCACGCGATCGAGGCGCCGACCGCGAGCGCGCCGAACACTAAAGCCGGCAGCATGAGCTTCACCGTCAACAGCAAAAAGAACCCGGCCGTGCCGATGGCGGCCAGCAGCGGCCGCCAGCTGTCGCCGGGCAACACGATCAGGTGCGACAGCCGCGCCGCTCGCGGCGTCGTGACCAGCGTCTCACGGCCGCCGGAGGTCGTGCCCGGCAGCCAGTGGCGCCCGGCCTCGACCTCCTGTGCCAGCTCAGGCCGCGACCACAACGGGTCGCGCGACGTCACCTGCGGGATGCTGCGCGCGCCGTAGACGTCGTTCGGCAGCCATTCGAGCGTCGGCGCCTGCCATGGGTTCTCGTGGTCGCGATGAGGCCGGCGCCAGGTCCGCAGCGCATCGAAGACGAACAGCGCGACCCCGATGGCGAGCACCAGCGCACCAAGCGACGACAAGGCGTTCGAGGCCGTCCAGCCCAACCCGCCGTCGTAGCTGTGCACCCGTCGCGGCATGCCGAGCAGCCCCGCGACATGCATCGGAAAAAACGCGAGGTTGAAGCCGATGAACATCAGGCCGAACACCCAGCGCGACAGCCGCTCGCTGAAGGCCCGGCCGTTGACGAGCGGCGTCCAGTGGTACAGCGCCGCGAACGAGCGGGAACACGAGGCCACCGACGAGCACGTAGTGCAGGTGCGCGACGATGAAATAGCTGTCGTGCGCCTGGCCTGATCCTTGAGCCACGCGGCTCGATAGGTGAGGAGGCGGGCCGCCTCGGTCGCCACCTGCATGTCGGCGAGCTTCGACTGGATCGCCTGGTTCGCGCCGATCGGGCGACCGAACGTCTCTCGGTCGGACGCGTAGGCAACGGCCAGATCGAGGCACGCCTGCGCGCACCCGACCGCGAGGGCGGCGACGGAGATGCGGCCGTCGACGAGGATCGACAGGCACTGCGGATAGCCCCGGCCGCGCTCGCCCAGCAGCGCGTCCTGCGGAACGCGGACGCCCTGCAAGACGAGTTCGTGCGTGTCGCTGGCGTGCCAGCCCATCTTCCGGTACGGCGGGGCCACGGTGATGCCCGGCGTGTCCGCCGGGACCAGGAACGTCGATAGGCCGTGCGTCCCGCCGCCCGGCTCGGTGGCCGCGGCCACGACGTGGAGGCCGCTGATCTCCGTGCCGCAGTTCGTGATGAACGCCTTCGTGCCGTCGATCACCCAGGTGTCGCCGTCGAGCGTCGCGGTGGTCCGGGCCGCCGCGGCGTCGGTGCCCCCGCCCGGCTCGGTGAGGGCGAACGACGCGAGGATCTCGCCACGCGCGATCGGCCCGAGCCATCGCTCCTGCTGCGCGGGCGAGCCGAACCGGTGCACCATGGTGCCGCCGAGGCCCACCGCCGCGGAGAGCGTGATCCCGATCGACTGGTCGACCCGTCCGAGCTCCTCGATCGCGAGGCACACCGTGACGGTGTCGGCGTCCGATCCGCCGTGCTCCTCGGGGAAGGGGAGCCCGAACAGGCCGAGCTCGGCCATCCGCTTGACGACGTCCATCGGCAGCTCGGCCGCCTCGTCGGCCTCCGCCGCCCGGGGTGCCACGACCTCCTCCGCGAAGCGGCGCACCACGTCGCGGAACTCCGCCTGCTCCGGGGTGAGGTCGAAGTCCATGGACGACACCCTAGATGCTCAGAGCGGGTATTCGTCGACCCGCCGCCGTCGAACGACGACAACAGCGACAACGGCGATGAGGATCGCGGCCACCACCGCCACCGCGATCCACGGGAACGCCCCCGAGGCGACGGCGGGAGGGATCGGTTCCGGAGCGGCGGGTCCGGTCGGGACGGGCACGGACAGCCCGAGGTCCTCCAGCGCGCGTTCGTACTGCTGTCGGGACGACAGGCCCTGCGGCTTGAAGATCCCACCGAACGCCACGACCCCGT
This sequence comes from uncultured Actinomycetes bacterium, assembly GCA_963832225.1. Classification (GTDB taxonomy): domain Bacteria; phylum Actinomycetota; class UBA4738; order UBA4738; family HRBIN12; genus JALYMB01. The sequence goes on along the minus strand of CAWHTI010000013.1, from coordinate 202,997 downwards.
CGCCCTGGTCGTTCCCGACGTACAGCCGGGTCTGTCCGACGAAGCGTGCGGCCTCATCCCGGGCCGCCCCGGGCGAGACGAAGATGCCGCACACGGACGTGAACACGACACCCGTGCCGCCCTCGGTGCCCTGCCCCTTCAGCACGTCCTCGACGTGCACCGTCAGGGCCCACGTCCCCGGCTGGTCGGGCCCGGAGATGGTCGCCTCGGTCACCGTCCCCCACCACGCGGTGTCGGACCGGTGCAGCACCTGGTGGAACGGCTCGACGATGCACAGCGCGGAGGCGGGCACGGCCGGCAGCACCACGAGGGCGCCGACCGCGAGGGCGACGAACAGCCTCCGAACGCTCATGCCCACTCCATGCCACCGGCGGCGCGGGTGTGACGTCCCGCCAGCGGGACGCTCACTCGGGAGCGAAGCCCTCCACGTCCTCGATCGAGGCCGTCCGCTCGCCGCGCAGCACCGCGTGCACGCGTATGCCGAGCTCTGGCGTGGGCGTGTCGATCAGGCGGTGCACCATCACCGTGTCGGCGCCGTCGAGCTTCACCGTGGCCCACGTGACGGGCTCGGCCAGCGGCTCCCCGTCGATCCCGGCATGCGCGACCGTGAAGGACTCGAGCACCCCGCCGGGGCCACACTCGGTGTCCGCCGCGAGCTCCGCGAAGCAACGCTCGCAGAACAGGCGCGCCGGCAGGTACGTGTACGAACACGACCCGCACCGTGAGCCGAGCAGCACGCCACGGTCCCGGAGCGCCTCGAGGAACGCGGTCGCGCCCACTCCGGGCGTGTAGCGGAACCGGACCGGCAGCTCGCCGGGGACGACGCGCGCCATCAGCCGCCACCTCCCGGCGGAGGGGACTCAAGGAGCGAAGCGGTAGTCCCGCGAGAAGGGGACTCAAGGAGCGAAGCGGTAGTCCCGCGAGAAGGAGGCTCAAGGAGCGAAGCGGTAGTCCCGCGAGCAGGGCGGAAGTACGCGATGTCCAGGATCGAGCCCGTCCGCTCCGACGGGTCCTTCCACACCGCCTCGACCTCCATCCCGATCCGCACGTCGCCGGGCTCGACCTCGTCGAGCTTGTGCAGGAAGCCGCCCTCGCTGGTGTCGTCCAGGCGGATCACCGCCGGGATCTCGGGCGGGTCGAGCGGGACCATGTCCCAGCGCACGTGGCAGATCGAGAAGGTCTGCACGGTGCCGGTGTCGGGCACCTGCGTCCAGCGGTCGGTGGGCCGGAAGCACCGCTCGCAGAACTTGCGCGGCGGCACCAGGGTGCGGCGGCACTGCTCGCACACCGTCGCGACGATCCGTCCGTCGAACATCCCCTCCAGGAACGCGCCCATGGCCTCGCCGGCGTCCCACCGGTAGGTGGCGTCCAGCACGTCGTCGACCGCGCCCGGCGCCGAGCGGAACTCGTCGTCCGACAGCGACGTCGCCCGCGGCGCGGCCGGCGGGGTCTCGCGCGTGGCCGTCGTCGCGGGACCGCCGTCCGACCCCATGACCACGACCGTCCCCACCTGCATCAGGTCGCCCCACGCCTGCGCCACGCCGCGCTCGGGTGTCCCGGGCACCTGGCGCGCGCCGGCCTCCCCGCGCAGCTGCCAGAACAGCTCGGCGATCTTCATCAGCCCCGCCGCCGCGATCGGGTTGCCCACGCCCAGTAGCCCGCCGCTGGGACAGCAGGGGAGGTCGCCATCGCGTTGCGTGACGCCGGCCGCGGCGGCCTCGGGCGCCTTCCCCCGGTCGAAGAGCTGGAGTCCCTCGAGGTGATGCAGCTCCTTGTAGTCGAACGGGTCGTACGGCTCGGCCACGTGGATCTGCTTGCGAGGCTCCGTGACGCCGGCCATGTCGTAGGCCATGCGCGCCGCGTTCTCCACGTACTCCGGGTACGCGAGGTCGCGGTTCGTCCAGTAGGTGGTGTCGAGGTTCCAGCCCACGCCCTGGATCCACACCGGCGCGTCGGTCAGCGAGCCGGCCACGTCCTCGCTCGCCAGGACCAGCGCGACCGCGCCGTCGCTGATCGGCGAGACGTCGAGGCGCTGCACCGGGTCGGCCAGGACCTCGCTCGCCAGCACGTCCTCGACCGTGATGTCGGCCTGGCCCAACAGTGCCGAGGGGTGCCCCGCCGCGTTGCGCTTGTTCTTCACCGCCACCGTCGCGATGTCGCGCTTGTCCAGGCCGTACGCCTCCATGTACCGGCGCATCTCCAACGCGAAGATCCACAGCAGGTTCGGACCGAGCGGCCGCTCGATGATGTTGTCGAAGATCGTGAGGAACGCGCCCTGCGGGTGCGGCTGGCAGCTCGACATCTTCTCCTCGGCCACCACCAGCACCACGTCCGCCATGCCGGACGCGACCGTGTAGAAGCCCTGGATCGGCACGAACACGCCAGTGCCGCCGCCCACGAACGTGCGGATGTAGGGCTTGCCGAACGCGCCCGAGCCGTCGGCGAGGTAGTCGCCCTTGCGGTGCACGCCGTCGAACGCGTCGGGCGCGGTACCCATGCAGACGGCGTCGATCCGGTCCAGCCCGATCCCGGCGTTCTGCAGCGCCGCGCTCGCCGCGAGCCAGCTCAGTTCCTTGCCCGTCTCCTGCGCGCGGCGCACGAACCGGGTCATGCCGGCGCCGATCACCGCGACCCGCCTCGCCATGCCTACGCCGCCCCCGTGCGAAGCACCGCGACGGCGGCCGAGCTGCTCGGCACGCCGCGCCAGGATTGGGCCACCGCGGTGGTGCCGTCGCCCTCGCGCAGCCGCTCGACGCACGCGAGGGCCCGGGCGAGGCCGTTCGCCTCGTGCAGGTGGCCCTCGCCGAGGGCGCCGCCGCTGCGGTTGACCCGGTCGGGATCCAGCGCCTGGAGTCCGAGGGCGTCCAGGTGCTGCAGCTGCTTGAACGCGAAGGTGTCGTCGACCTCGGCCAGATCGACGGCCGCCGGCGCCAGGCCCGCGCGGGCGTAGGCGCTCTCGGCCGCGCGCATCGCGGCGGCTGCGCGATCCCATTCACGGCTCTCCAGCGAGGGTGCGTCCTGGCTCCATCCCACGCCGTCGACCCAGACGGCGCCGTCGCCGGCGACCTCCTCGGACGCGAGCACCAGGACGACGCAGCCGTCGGCGCTGCGGGCGGTCTGGTCCGCCGTGAGCGGCTCGAAGGTCGGGGAGGGGTCCACGATGTCGGCGTACGACGCGCGGGCGTTGCCCCGCGCATGCTCCCGGTTGCGGACGGCGACGGCCGCACAGTCGTCCTCGCTCCAGCCGCTCACGTGGACGAACCGCCGCATCTCCAGCCCCGCGACGGCGACCGCGGGCATGCCCAGCGGCCGGTTGAGGACGGGGTCGAGCGCCATCCGCGCCACCCGGCCGTGCGAGACGATCTCCGATGCCTTCGAGTGCGCCTCGACGGCGACCCGGTTCGCGAGCCCGCTGCGGATCAGCATCACGCCGGTGGCGAGCGCGAACAGCCCGTCGCTCGAGACCGTCTGCACCGGACGCTGCACCGCACCGAGCTGATCGGGGACGTACTCATCGAAGATGCTGGTGCCCTCCTCGAAGTCCTCGGAGGCGCACACGAACGAGTCGATGTCGGAGCGGGGGTTCACGCCAGCGTCCGCGTAGGCCACGCGGGCGGCCTCGAACATCAGCTCCTTGTAGGAGACGCCCTCGGTGGTCGGGGCGAACCCGGACCAGCCGGCTCCCACGATCCCCACGCGCGGCTCCATCCCGACCGTTATACCGCGGAACGGCGGAGCTCACCCGGGGAGGGGTACGGTGGACGGCGATGGACGACGTGGCCTGGACGCCCTCGGCCGAGTACGTGGAGCGGGCGAACGTGACCCGCCTCATGCGCGCCCACGGCATCGAGACGTTCGACGCCCTGCTCGAGCGGTCCGTGGAAGACAACGACTGGTTCTGGGACGCCGTGGTGCACGACCTGGACCTCCGGTTCTTCGAGCACTACACGCGGGTGTCGGACCGGGTGCACGGCGTGGAGTGGACAACGTGGTTCACCGACGGGCGGGTGAACCTCGCGTATCAGTGCGTCGACGTCTGGGCGGAGCGCACGCCCCAGGCGGTCGCCGTGATCTGGGAGGCGGAGGACGGCGAGGTGCGCCGCGCGACCTACGCCGAGCTGCGGGTCATGGCCGACCGGCTCGCGAACGGGCTGCGGTCGCTCGGCGTCCGATCGAGGGACACGATCGGCATCTTCCTGCCGATGTCGATCGAGACCGTGGCCGCGGTGATGGCCTGCTCGAAGCTCGGAGCGATCTGGGTGCCGATCTTCAGCGGGTTCGGCCCCGACGCCGTGGCCGCTCGGCTCGCCGACGCCGGCTGCCGCGTGCTCATCACCGCCGACGGCTCGCTGCGCAAGGGCTCGGCCGTGCCGATGCACGAGATCGCGGCCGCCGCCGCGGAGGCGGCGGGCTGCGTGGAGCGCGTCGTGACCTGGCGGCGTCTGGGCGCCGGCGCGGCGGCCGGCCGTGGCGCCGCCGACGTGGATTGGGACGAGCTCCTGACCGCGCAGCCCGACCGCTTCGAGACCGAACGCCTGGAGAGCGAGCATCCGCTCTTCATCGGCTACACGAGCGGCACCACCGGCAGGCCGAAGGGCGTCCTGCACGTGCACGGGGGCTTCCTGGTGAAGATCGCGGAGGAGGTCGCCTATCAGGTCGATCTGCATCCCGGCGAGATCCTGCACTGGGTTACCGATCTCGGCTGGATCATGGGGCCGTGGGAGATCGTCGGCGCGCTGGCGCTGGGCGCCACGGTGCTGCTGACCGAGGGCGCGCCGACCCACCCCGGCCCCGGCCGCTTGTGGGAGACGGTGGAGCGGCACCGCGTCACCACGCTCGGCGTCTCGCCCACCCTGATCCGGGCGCTGATCCCGTCCGGTACGGCGCCGGTGCACGACCACGATCTGTCCTCGCTGCGGATCCTCGCGTCGACGGGCGAGCCGTGGAACCCGGACCCCTACCGCTGGCTCGCCCGCGAGGTCGGCGGCGACCGTCTGCCGATCATCAACCTGTCGGGCGGCACCGAGGTCGGCGCGTGCTTCCTCTCACCGCATCCGGTGACGCCGATCAAGACCGGCTCGCTGCGGGGACCGGCCCTGGGCATGGACGTGGACGTGTGGGGGCCGGACGGCCACCCGGTGCCGCGGGGCCAGGTCGGCGAGCTCGTCTGCCGGCAGCCCTGGCCGTCGATGACACGCGGGATCTGGGGCGACGAGGAACGCTACCTGGAGACATATTGGAGCCGCTGGCCCGGCGTGTGGGTGCACGGCGACTGGGGCAGCATCGACGAGGACGGCCACTGGTTCCTCCATGGCAGGTCCGACGACACGCTGAGCGTCGCCGGCAAGCGTCTCGGGCCCGCCGAGGTGGAGTCGGTGCTCGCGTCCCATCCGGCCGTCGTCGAGTCGGCCGCGATCGGCATCCCGCATCCTGTGAAGGGCGAGACGATCTGGTGCGTGGTGGTCGCACGTCCCGACGCGGAGGCGGGGGGCGACCTGGCGACGGAGCTGCGGCGTCTCGTCGCCGACCATCTGGGGCGCTCGTTCATGCCCGGCCGCGTGGTGTTCGCGCCTGAGCTGCCGAAGACCAGGAGCGCGAAGATCGTCCGCCGCGCGATCCGCGCCGTCGCGACCGGTGGGGATCCCGGCGACCTGTCCGGCGTGGAGAACCCGGCGTCGCTCGACGCGATCCGGGCCGCGCTCGACGCGCCGTAGGCCTCGGGGCCGCCGCACCCGGCCCGAGGCGGGCCGGGTGCTCGGAGAGGTCCCTACCGCTCGGCCGAGGCGCGCATCCGCCGCCGCACCACGACGGACGTTCCGACCACGATCAGCGCGATCAGCGCGATGCTGCCGACGTTCACCGTCGGGGCCGCGGGGGCGGGCGTGCTGAGGTCGCCGGTCAGCTGCTGGCTCGAGGCCGCGGGCGCTCGCACCGGCGGCGGGGGCGGGTAGCCACCGCAGTCGGTGACCCAGAACTCCTTGTGCTTCACGTCGGCGCCTCGCGAGCCGTCGGCGTGCACCGTCAGGCCGATGTGCCACCCCTGCTGGGGATGGGGCGCCTGGCCGCTCGCGGCGATCGCGGCGCCGAGGTCGAACGTCTCGGAAGCGTCGAGGCCGGCGAGGCTGCCGCCGCCGGTGGCCGGGTCCTCGCCGATGAAGATGCCCTCGCGGGAGAGGAGCGGGATCATGTGGCCGGTCGGCGGGTCGAGTTCGAAGCTCGCCGAGGCGAAGAGATCGCCCTGGTCGTAGCCGTAGAAGTCGATCTGGAACACGCAGCCGACGTGTGGCTCGTTGTTCGGATGGCTGTCGAACGGGACGCCGTCGACCTTCACGGTGCCGTTGTTGCCGGGGGCCGCGGTCGCCCCGGTGGCCATGGGGACCATCACGGCCACCGCGAGCGCGCTCAGCAACGTCGCGGACCAGATCCTCTTCATCGTTTCCCTCCTCAGCACCACGCGGGGGCCGGCCCTTCCCGCCCCCCTACGTCGCGTACCGTACCCCATGCGTCTTACAGCACGCTAGTCCGGACTCGCACCGTCGGCGCCGGTCGAGACGAGGTGCCTCGTAGGATGGCCGCCATGCGGGTCGCGGCCTGTCAGATGCGCAGCGGGGAGGACGTCGACGCGAACCTCGCGATGGCCGAGCGGCTCCTGGGCGAGGCCGCCGACGGCGGGGCCGATCTCGCGAGCCTGCCCGAGCTCTTCACCTACCTCGGTGGGTCGTCCGGGCGGGCGGCCGCCGCCGAGCCGGTCCCCGGTCCGACCACGGAGCGCCTGTCGTCGTTCGCGCGGGAGCGGCGGATGTGGGTGCTCGGCGGCAGCGTCCTCGAGGCCGCCGCGGGTCGTGTCCACAACACCAGCGTGCTCCTGGATCGCGCCGGCGAGCTCGTCGCGACGTACCGCAAGATCCATCTGTTCGACGTGGAGCTGCCGGATCAGGCGCCGATCCGCGAGTCGGACACGTTCACCCCGGGCGAGCAGCTCGTCACTCATGCGACGGAGGACGGGCGGCTCGGCCTGTCGATCTGCTACGACCTCCGCTTCCCCGAGCTGTACCGCGGCCTCATGGTGCAGGGCGCCGAGGTGCTGTGCGTGCCGGCGCAGTTCCAGCACACCACCGGCACCGCGCACTGGGAGGTGCTCCTGCGGGCTCGCGCGATCGAGAACCAATGCTTCGTGGTGGCGGCCGGGCAGTGGGGCCCCTACGGGCGAGAGGGGTCGGGCCACCGGTCACACGGCCACAGCATGGTGGTGGACCCGTGGGGCGAGGTGCTCGCGGAGGCGCCGGAGGAGGGCGACGGCGTCTGGTTCGCCGACCTCGACCTCACCCGGCTCCGCGAGATCCGCACGCGGCTGCCCGCGCTGCAGCACCGCCGTCTGGGCCTGACCTGCTGATGCGCCGCGAGCTGCCAGACGGGTACGAGCTGGACGACGACGCGTCGCGCGTGGACGTCGACGCGGTCCACCGGTATCTCAGCGAGGAGTCGTACTGGGCGGGCGGCCGGTCGTACGAGACGGTCGCACGCCTGGTCGCCGAGGCCTCCCGGGTCGTCGGCGTGTATCGCGGCGACGAGATGGTCGGCTTCTGCCGGGTGGCGAGCGACGGCACGGCGTTCGCGTTCCTGTGCGACGTGTTCGTCCTCGCCGAGCATCGTGGGCGCGGCCTGGGGATCGAACTGGTCCGCGAGGCCGTCGACCACGGCCCGCAGCGCGATCTGCCCTGGTACCTCGGCACCGCCGACGCCCACGAGCTGTACCGCAGGTTCGGATTCGGTGAGCCGAACCTCGACCGGCTGATGTTCCGCCCCCGACCCGAGGCTCGCCCATAAGGTCTGTCGCGCAAACTAGTTGACACTCCCCAGGCGGGGAGGCTATGGTTTGTCGCGCCAACTAGTCTGAAGGGAACATCATGGAGCGGAAACAACTCGAGACGGCGGCGGCGCACGTCACCCATCTCCGGGGGCTGCTCGCCGTCCCCCTCGGCCTGCTCTTCATCGTCACGGGACTCGGGAATCTCGCATGGGGCCCGTTCGTCCACGATTGGGCCTTCGTCGGCTCCGTGGCGATCCTCGCGGCCGCGGCCCTGCTCATCAATCGCTTCTACCAGGACCGCTACGGCCGGGTGACCCTCACCACCCGCCAACAGGTCCGGCTCACCGTGGCGAGCTTCATCCTGTTCGCCGCGGGGCTGGTCGGGGGGACGATCCTGGACTCGACGTTCGATCTGCCCGTGAGCCTGTTCGCGTGTTCGTTCGCCCTGGCGATGCTGGCGTGGTTCGCCATCTGCGTGGGGCTCAGGACCCACCACATCGTGATCTGGGGTTCGCTGCTGATCGTGGGTCTCCTTCCCGTGTGGGGGGACCTTCCGGACAAGGTCTCCGTGGCGTGGCTCCCCATCGGCGTGGCCACGATCGCGGCCGGGCTCTTCGACCACCGCGCGCTCGTGCGCACCTTCGGGGCGCCGGCGGCGACCACCCGCGAGCGCCTCGATGTCGGAGCGTAGCGACGAGGTGACGCTCGACCGCCTGGTCCACGAGCCGGGCCGGCTGGCGATCCTGACGGTGCTCACGTCGACGAAGACCGCGAACTTCGTCTTCCTGCAACGCGCGACCGGGCTCACCAAGGGCAACCTCTCCAGCCACCTGACGAAACTCGAGGAGGCGGGTCTGGTCGAGATCGAGAAGACGTTCGTGCACAAGAAGCCCAACACGGACGTCGCGCTCACGCCGCTGGGACGGGAGCGGATCGCCCATCACTGGGAGCAGCTGGAGCGGCTGCGTCGCGGCTCGCGCGTTCGCGGCTAGTCCGGATCGGACGTCGTCGCGAGCTCGTCCCGGGTGTCGATGTCGTTCGGGACCCCGGCGTCGATCGGGACCTCCTCCACCCACTCCGGATGCGACGCCATCAGGACCCGGGCGCCGACGTCGCCGTGCAGGTGGCCGGCCTCGGCATAGATCTCGCGGGAGAGCAGTGCAGGGCCGGGGCCATCACGGTAGGCGGCTCGCACGATCTCCTTGCGGGTCGCACGGAAGCGAGCCACCAGCGCGGTGACGACCCCGGACGTGACCCCGGGCTGGTCGGCCATCAGCACGACGGCGGCCTCGGAGTCCTCGGCGATGTCGTGGAACGCGGCGGCGAGCGAGGTCGACTGGCCGTCCCGGTAGCGAGGGTTGCGGACGAATCGGCCCTGGTGGGGGAGCGCGAGCCCGGCCTCGACGGCCTTGGCGTCGTGGCCGGTGACGACCAGGATCTCGTCGAGGCCGGCGGCGGCGAGCGTGTCGATCGCGTGCTGCGCGAGAGGTTTCCCCGCCAGGATCTCGAGCTGCTTCGTGCCGCCGAACCGCGAGCCGATCCCGGCCGCCAGGACGATGCCGGAGATCACGCCGCGCGCGATCCGCGGCCGAACAGTCGCCGGAAGAAGTTCTTCACGATCGCCCAGATCGCCGACAGCCCGAGTCCGATGCCGCCGACCGGCTTCGCCACGACCGGTGTGGGTGTAGCGGGTGTGGGTGTGGCTGGTGTGGGTGTGGCGGGTGCGGGTGTGGCGGGTGTGGGTGTAGCGGGTGTGGGTGTGGGTGTGGCCGGCGCCGCATCCGGCGCCGCCAGCGTCTGCTCGAGGCAGTCCGCGAACTGCTGCGTCAGCTTCCTCGAGACCTCGGGCATGAGCCCGCGCGAGAGCTGCGCCGCCGCGCCGGTGAGCGAGATGTCGGCTCGCATCTTCACCACGGTCGAGCCGTCGTCGGTGGGCTCGAGCCACGACGTCACCGTGGCGTTGGCGGCGCCCTTGCCCTTCTGCTCCATGCCCTTCGCCGACAGCACCACGCGGTGCGCGGCGTCGTCACGCTCCTGCATCACCACGGTGCCGGCGAACGCCATGGCGACGGGGCCGAACTTCATGGAGACCCTGCCCTTCCAGGTCCGGTCGTCCACGGTCTCGGTGAGCTCCGCGCCGGGCATGCAGGGCGCGATCCGCTCGACGTCCAACAGGAACGCCCACAGCTCCTCGACGGGTGCGGCCGCGCGGAACTCGTTCTCGATCAGCACCCGGCGAGCCTATCCCAGCTCTGGGGACGCCGGGCGATCGGCCTGCGTCGCCTCGTGCATCGACGGCGCCGCGAGGATCAACCCGGCGAGGAACACCACCGCTCCGAGCGCGGCCGGCACCACGTGCACCGGTTCGGTGTATCCCACGATGAGATGGATGCCGACGGCGGTGAGCGACGCCGTCGCCCACGCCAGCACGAGGGTCTGCCGGAGGCTTCGCGAGGGTCGCGCGAACCACAGACAGACCGCCGTCGTGAGGCCGGTCGTGAGGACCGCGCCGCCGAACCCGGTGCGGTCGTGCGCGAGCAGCGGCACGATCCTGGGGTTCACGGCGTCGAGCGCCGCGCGGGTCGTCTGCATGAACCCCAGGTCCTGCGGCACGAAGACCTGCGTCACGCCGACGAACATGATGACGGCCCCGCTCGCCGCCATGCCGAGGGAGGCGGCGAGCATCAACGAACGGCCCACACCGCTGCGCCCCTCCCATCCCTGCCACGGCGTCGGAGGCCGGATCATCGCCCGGAGGCGGCGGTCGCCGACCAGCAGGCCTCGCGACCGTGCCAGACCCACCGCGAACAGGGGCGCCAGCAGGAGCGTGCCGACGCCGTGCCACGTGTCCAGGTAGCCGTACCCGAGGTAGGTCAGGAAGCCGGCGAAGCCCAGCCCGCCGCTCACGAGGATCGTCCACCAGGCCCACCCCTCGCCGCGCGAGAGCGGAAACGCGGTGAGCCACAGATAGAGGAGCCCGACCGCCATCAGCGACCCTCCGAACGCCACCCGGTCGTGGATCATGAAGTCCACGACCCGGCACCCCGATACCCGGCACAGCTCGTCGGGCGTCATGCGAAGGAACGAGAGGTCCTGCGGCAGGAACTGCCGGGAGGCCGAGAGGAACAGCGCGAAGCCGCCGGCGAAGAGGAGGCTGAGCGCAACCACGAAGAGCATCGGTCGCCCATCGCCGGCCAGCGTCTCGAGCAGTCCGGGATCCGAGGTCGCTGTCGCCGCGCGTCGGTCGGTCATCGTCGCGCCGCGCCTGTCCCGCCTACCGCGCCTCGGCGCCGGGACGCGGGCGGTCGTGGATCGGTCCGGGTCGCTCCCTCAGGAAGCCGCCGTCGCGGCCGCGACGCACCGCAACGATCTCCGCGAGGATCGACTGCGCGATCTCCTCGGGCCCCTCGCCCCCGAGGTCCAGCCCCGCGGGCCCGTGGATCCGTTCGCGGCGCTCGGGCGGGATCTCCACGCCCTCCTCGGCCAGCTCCATGAACAGGCGCTGGGTGCGAGCGGCGGGGCCGAGCATCCCGACGTAGGCGGCCGGCGAGCCGAGCAGCGTCCGGAGGTAGGCCCGGTCGCGCAGGAAGTTGTGCGTCATGACGACCACGAACGTGCGGGCGTCGACGACGGCCGCCTTCGCCGCGTCCTCGGGGGCGTCGACGTGGACGAACGCCGTCGCCTCCGGGAACCGGTCGTCGGTGAGGAGCGCCTCGCGGTCGTCGACGACGACGACGCGCCATCCCAGCACCGACGCCGCGCGCACGAGCGGGATCGCGTCGTGGCCGGCGCCGCAGATCACCAGCCGCACGGGGGGCTCCAACACCTCGACGAACGCTCGCACGCCGCCGACGAACGTCCGGACCTCGGAGCGCTCCGCCTCCAGCAGGTCGCGCGCCGCCGCCTCGGCATCGGCGTCGACGGCGGGGTCGCCCAGCGAGCCTTGGCGATCGGCCTCCGGCGGGACCACGATGCGGGCCCCCGGCGCGACGCGCTCGAGGCCGGACTCCACCACCGTCACGACGCAGATCGGCCGCTCCTCCTCCAGCGCCATCCGCAGCGCGCCGGCGACCTCGGCCGCGCGGTCCGCCGGCTCGATGAAGACCTCGATCGCGCCGTTGCACCCGAGACCCAGGCCCCAGACGGCGTCGTCGTCGGCCGTGAGATCCCAGCCGGCGAGGCGCGCGCGGCCCTCGTCCATCACCACGCGCGCCATGTCCGCGACGTCGCCCTCGAGGCAGCCACCGCTGATGTTGCCGACGGGGGCGCCCTCCTGCGGCACCAGCAGTCGCGCGCCGGGGCGGCGATAGGTGGAGCCTCGCACCGCCACGATCGTCGCGAGCGCCATCCGTTCGCCGCGGGCGGCCAGCGACTCGATCGCGGCCAGCACGTCCGTGATCTCGCTCATCTCTGGCGAATGGTACGGGCAACCGTATGCGAACGGGGTCCGATCCGGGCATCGTGGCTGTTCGAGGGGCTGTTCAAGGGCTGTCTGCGGCCGGCCGATGGTCGGGCATGGACGAGTTCAACTTCGGCGCACCGGGCCGGCGAGGGCCACGGGTGGGGCTCGATCCCCGCGTCCTGGTAGTGGTCGGTGTCCTCCTGGCGGCCGGCCTGGCCGTGTACGGCTTCCTGACGTTCGTCTCGAAGGGCGGCCACGAAGTCGCCGAGGCCCAGGTCAGCGCCGTGCAGCAGGTGGATCACGGCCAGGACGCGGCCGTGCAGACGAACCTGCGCACCGCCATGGTTGCCGCGAAGACCCAGTTCATGACCGCCGGCTCGTACGAGGGCCTGACGCCCGCCGACCTCGCGGGCCTCGAGCCGACGTTCACGTACACGGACGGGCCGTCCGGGGACCTCTCCACGATCAGCGTCGCCGCATCCGCGACCTCCGTCGGGATGGCCGCGATGTCCTCCTCCGGGACCTGCTTCCTCATCCGGGACGACGCTGCCGCGGGCGTGACGTACGGGTCCGGCGGGACGACCTGCACCGGTTCGTTCGCGCTGCTCTCGGTCGCCGGTTCCTCGTGGTGAGCGGCGAGCGCCTCCGCGCGTAGTGCGGCTCGGGCGGCCGCCCGTTCTCGACCGAACGTCCCGTCGTGTGACCGGTGGTCGCCGAACCCGGGTTCGCGCGTTCGCGTCGTCCGTCCTATGCTCCGGCTCTGGCCCTCGCGGGCCCGTCCGACGCGAAAGGGGATCGCTCGTGACACACGTTGCCGTCACCGTCAACGGGATGCCGCGCGAGGCCGACGTCGAGCCGCGCACGCTCCTCGTGTACTTCCTCCGGGAGACCCTCGGGCTCACGGGCACCAACATCGGATGCGACACGTCGTCCTGCGGGAGCTGCACGGTCCTGCTGGACGGCGAGTCGGTGAAGTCGTGCACGCTGCTGACCGCGCAGGCGGACGGCCGAGAGGTCACGACCATCGAGGCCATGGCCGACGGCGACACGATGCATCCGTTACAGGAGGCCTTCCACCGCAACCACGGCCTGCAGTGCGGCTACTGCACGCCGGGGATGATCATGGCCGCGGCGAGCTATCTCAAGGAGAACCCCACGCCCACCGAGGAGGACGTGCGCGAGTCCCTCGAGGGCAACCTCTGCCGATGCACCGGCTACCAGAACATCGTGAAGTCGATCCTCGACGCCGCCGGCTCCATGAGCGGCGCCGGAGCGCAGGGGGGTGCTCGCTGATGGCCACCACCGAGGCGTTCATCGGGCAGGCGGTCCTGCGCAAGGAGGACCCGGACCTGCTCACCGGCGAGGCGACGTTCGTGGACAACATGACGATGGCCGGCATGGCGTGGATGTACATGGTTCGTCCGCCGTACGTGCACGCCACGGTGAACTCCGTCGACACCTCGGCCGCGGCGGCGATGCCCGGCGTGATCGGCGTCTACACCGCGGCGGACCTGCAGCTGGGCGGGCTGCCGTTCGTCTGGCCCGTCACCGAGGACATCAAGGTCCCCAACCACTATCCGCTCACCGCCGACAAGATCCGGTTCAACGGCGACGCCGTCGCCGTGGTGGTGGCCGAGACCCGCGAGCAGGCCAAGGACGCCGCCGAGACCGTCACCGTCGACGCCACGGAGCTGCCGGCGGTCACCGACGTGGAGGCCGCCATGGCCGACGGCGCGCCGATCCTGCACGACGAGCTCGGCACCAACACCACCGTGCACTGGAGCCACGGCGGCGGCGGCGACCAGAGCGTGTTCGATTCCGCGCCGGTCGTGATCCACGAGCGGTACGTGCAGCCGCGGCTGATCCCCAACGCCATAGAGGCGCGCGGCTGCCTCGCCATGTGCATCCCGTCCACCGACGAGTTCACGATCTGGAGCGCCACGCAGATCCCGCACATCGCCAAGGTGACGCTCGCCGGGACGTGCGGCATCTCCGAGCAGAAGCTGCGCGTGATCGCGCCCGACGTGGGCGGTGGCTTCGGCTCCAAGCTGAACGTCTACGCGGAGGAGGCCATCGCCCTCGCGTTGTCGAAGCGGACCGGGCGGCCGATCAAGTGGATCGAGGAGCGGCGCGAGAACTATGTCGCCACGACCCACGGCCGTGGTGTGATCCACGACTGCACGATCGCCGGCACCGAGGACGGCAGGATCACCGGCATGAAGTTCGTGGAGATCGCGGATCTCGGCGCGTACTACCAGCTGCTCACGCCCGGCATCCCGGAGCTCGGTGGCTGGGTGTACATGGGTCCGTACGACCCCGAGGCGTACTGGTTCGAGTTCACCGGCGTGCTCACGAACTGCACGCCCACCGACGCGTACCGCGGGGCCGGCCGCCCCGAGGCGACGTACGTGGTCGAGCGGGCGGTGGACGCGTTCGCGCGGCGGGTGGGTAAGGATCCGGCCGAGGTCCGGCGCATGAACCTGCACGCCCCGCACGCGGACGCGCAGACCTCGATCATGGGGCTGCAGGTCGACTCCGCGAACTACGAGCCGCTGCTGGACCGGGCGCTGGAGATGGTCGGCTACGAGCAGCTCCGCAAGGAGCAGCAGGCTCGGCGCGACGCGGGCGACGTGAGGCAGCTCGGTATCGGGCTGTCCACCTACATCGAGATGTGCGGGCTGGCGCCCTCGAACATCCTGGGCGCGCTCCGGTACGCGGCCGGCGGATGGGACGGGGCCACGATCGAGTGCCTGCCCTCGGGCGAGGTGATCGTGAAGACGGGCACGTCGCCGCACGGGCAGGGGCACGAGACGAGCTGGTCGCAGATCGTCGCCGACGGACTCGGGCTGACTCCGGACGCCGTCACAGTGCTGCACGGCGACACCGCGATCTCGCCGCTGGGGATGGATACGTACGGCTCGAGGTCGGTGTCGGTGGGCGGCGCCGCGCTGCACTTCGCGATGGAGAAGGTCAAGGAGAAGGCGCGCAGGATCGCCGCGCACGAGCTGGAGGTGGCCGACGACGATCTGGAGTTCGCCGACGGTGCGTTCCGGGTGAAGGGCGCGCCCGACAAGGCCAAGACGATCCCGGACCTCGCCGTCTCCGCATGGCATGCGCACGACCTCCCCGAGGGCGTCGAGCCGCATCTGAACGGGACGGCGGTGTTCGACCCCCCGAACTTCACGTGGCCGGCAGGCGCCCACATCTGCGTCTCGGAGGTGGACACCGAGACCGGGGCCGTCGACATCGTGAAGTACGTGGCGGTTGACGACTGCGGCACGGTGATCAATCCGCAGATCGTGGAGGGCCAGGTCCACGGCGGCGTGACGCAGGGCATCGCCGAGGCCCTCTACGAGGAGGCGATCTACGACGAGAGCGGGAACCTGGTGACGAGCTCCATGACGCAGTACCTGGTGCCGTCGGCGGTGGAGATCCCGACCATGGAGCTGGACCGGACCGTGACGCCCTCGACCACGAACCCGCTCGGTGTGAAGGGCATCGGCGAGGCCGGCACGATCGCGGCGCCGCCGGCCGTGATCAATTCCGTGGTGGACGCGTTGTCCCACCTCGGCGTGACGGAGGTCGGCAAGCCCGCCTCGCCTGAGCGGGTGTGGCGGGCGATCCAGGCCGCGAAGGGGAAGGAGCCGCCGGGGGACGCCGGCGGCACGCAACCGGGAGCGGCGGTCGACACGGCGTCTCCGGCCGCGAAGAAGAACGGAGGAGGTGCCGCATGATCCCCGCAGCGTTCGAGTACGCGCGCGCCGACTCGGTCGATCACGCGATCCAGCTCCTGGGCGGCGACCCGGAGGCGAAGCTCCTGGCGGGCGGGCACTCGCTGCTGCCGCTGATGAAGGTGCGGTTCGCGCAGCCCTCGATGCTGGTGGACATCGGACGCCTGTCCGACCTGTCGTACATCCGCGAGGACGGCGACGGGATCGCGATCGGCGCGTTGACGCGCCACCACGACGTGGAGCACAGCGACGCGCTGCACGAGCTGTGCCCGATCGTCTCGTACACCGCGAGCACGATCGGCGACCCCCAGGTCCGGCACGTCGGCACGATCGGCGGCTCGGTGGCGCACGCCGACGCGGCGTCGGACATGCCAACGGTGCTGCTGGCGCTGGACGCGTCGATCGTGGCGCAGGGCCCGAACGGCGTGCGCACGATCCCGGCGGGCGAGTTCTTCGTGGGCCTCTTCACGAGCGCGCTGGAGCCGAACGAGGTGCTGACGGAGATCCGGATCCCGAAGCAGCCGGCGGGCTGGAGCTACCAGAAGTTCCACCGCCGCGCGCAGGACTGGGCCATGGTCGGCGTCGCGGCCGTGCGGATGAACGGCGGCGCGCACGTGGCGCTGACGAACATGGGAGACCGGCCGCTGCGGGCCTCGGCCGTGGAGCAGGCGCTCGACGGCGGCGCGGACCTGGCGTCGGCATCGGCCTCGGCACCGGACGGCACGGCCCCGCCGAGCGACGCGTTCGGCAGCGCCGAGTACCGCCAGGAGCTGTCCAAGGTGCTCGTGCGCCGCGCCCTCGAGGAGGCACTGGGGTAGTTCGTGCCGCCGTGCGGTTGACGACCACGAGGGACGTGAGGGAGCGTCGCAGCGGCATGACCGAAGCCAACGTCCAACGTGCCAGCGTCGCCGACCGCAAGGCGATCGGCAAGGCATCCCGCGAGTCCACCGCGCCGGCGAGCCACGCCGGTTGGACCCCCGCCGCGGGTCGCCCCGATCCCGTCGCGCTGCCGAGGCGCAGAACGCGACACGCGAGCCCGACCTCGTGCCCGTTCGTCACGGGAGGATGATGGTCTCGCCGTTCACGTTCTACCGTGGCGCGGCCAAGATCATGGCGGCCGACCTGCAGGACACGCCGCGGGCCGGCCTCGGCGTGCAGCTGTGCGGGGACGCCCACCTGTCGAACTTCGGTGTCTTCGCGTCGCCCGAGCGGGCGCTGCTGTTCGACCTGAACGACTTCGACGAGACGCTCCCGGGGCCGTTCGAGTACGACGTCAAGCGCATGTCCGCGAGCTTCACGATCGCGGGACGCAACAACGGCTTCTCCCCGGCGGCCACGCGGGCGGTCACGCTCGCCGCCGTCCGCGCCTACCGGGAGGCGATGGCCAGGTTCGCGAAGATGGGCACGATGGAGATCTGGTACGCGCGCCTGTCCGAGCGCGAGCTCCACGCGGCCATCGACAGGCTCGCGCGAACCGGGGCCGGGCAGGTGAAGCGGGAGGCCAAGAAGGGAAGGAGGAGCGCCCGGACAGTTCGCCGCCAAGGCACGCACGCGCGACAGCCTGCAGGCGCTGTCCAAGCTCGGCGAGCTCGTCGACGGCAAGTACCGCATCGTCAGCCAGCCGCCGATCGTGATCCCGGTCCGCGAGCTGCCCGCCGCCGCCGGGATGTCGCCCGACGAGCTGCGGCACGTGATCCGTCAGCAGTTCCGCTCCTACCGGGCCACCCTCCAGAGCGACCGGCGCCATCTGTTGGAGCGCTTCGAGCTCGTCGACGTGGCCCGCAAGGTCGTCGGTGTCGGGAGCGTCGGGACACGCGCCTTCATCGTCCTGCTCCAGGGCCGCGACCAGGAGATCCGCTGTTCCTGCAGGTCAAGGAGGCGACGGCCTCGGTGCTCGAGGACCACCTGCCCAAGAGCCGGTTCAGGCAGCACGGAGAGCGCGTGGTGCACGGCCAGCGGATGATGCAGGCCGCGAGCGACATCTACCTCGGCTGGACCAAGGGCGTCGAGGACGACCGCCATCTGTACTGGCGGCAGCTGCGCGACATGAAGGGCTCGATCGACGTCGAGTCGTTGAACCCGCCAAACCTCGAGTTCTACGCCAACGCGTGCGGATGGACCCTCGCACGGGCGCATGCTCGGTCGGGAGACCCCATCGCGATCGCCGCTTACCTCGGCAAGAGCGACCGGTTCGACCGCTCGATCGTCGACTTCTCGGAGCTGTACGCGGATCAGAACGAGCAGGACTACCGGTCGTTCGTCGAGGCGGTCCGCTCCGGCAGATTGGAGGCGATCGAGGGGATCTGAGACGGCTCCGATGCGATCGACGCGGACGCCGACGAGCTCGCCAGGCAGCTCAAGCCCGGCCATGATCCCGTCGGTCTTTGACGCTGCCGTCTCGGGTCTGTTGGATGGACGGCATGCCGACCCTTGCCGCGCAGACCTTCGGCGACTGGATGGGCAACCATGGCGTGCGGATCCTGGTGGTCGTGGCCATCGCGATCCTCGTCTCGTTGCTCGCGCGGATGGCCGTGCACCGGTTCGAGCGACGGCTGGCGGGGCCGGCCGACGCGACGCAGACCCTCGGGATCCGCCGGGTCGCCACGCTCACGCACGCCGTCTCCACCGTGACGGTCGTCGTGATCTGGGCGATCGCGATCCTGATGGTGCTGAGCGAGTTCGACGTGAACCTGGCGCCCCTGCTGGCCTCGGCCGGGATCGCGGGGGTGGCGCTCGGGTTCGGCGCGCAGAGCCTGGTGCGCGACGGCCTGTCCGGCTTCTTCATCCTGCTGGAGAACCAGCTCGGCGTGGGCGACACCGTGGATCTGCAGACGGCCGGCGGTCCGGTCTCGGGCAAGGTCGAGGCGCTGACGCTGCGGGTGACGGTGGTGCGGGCCTTCGACGGCACGCTGCACACCGTCGCCAACGGCAACCTTCTGGTCGTGAGCAACCGCTCGCGCGGCTGGGCGCGGGCGATCGTCGACGTGCGCGTCGCTTACACCCAGGACGTGGACAGCCTGCGCGAGATCCTGGACGAACTCTTCGAGGAGCTCCGGCTCGATCCCGGCCTGAGCGACTGGGTCCGCGAGGGTCCGACGGTGCTCGGCATCGATGCGCTCGGCGCCGATGCGAAGGTGCTGCGCGTCGTGGCGGACACGCGGACCTCCAAGCGTCTGGACGTGGAGCGCCGACTGCGCGAGTCGATCGCGAAGCGTCTGGCCGAGCGCGGCATCACCCTGCCGGTGGCGGCTCCGCCGCCGCCCGCGGCCCGCCCCTGACGCACCCCTGTCTCCGCGCTCCGGTCGATCCGGGTCGAGCTACGGGAGGAAGCCGCCGTACGGCAGGTACGACGGTGCGGGGACGCGGCCGTTCGAGCAGTACAAGAGCGTGGCCCCCTCCTCCGAACGGAGCCCGGCGCGGAGCAGGAGCGGGAGCAGCGCCCCGGCCGAGCCGGCGACCTGCACGGTGACCTTCGTACCGTCCGCGGTGCCTGGCGACGCGAGGTCGCGCACGATCGCCGCGGCGAGCTCCTCGTCGATCGCCCCCAGCGGGCAGATCCAGTCGTCGGGCGCGCGGTACCCGTAGCCGGCCATCGTCCCGTCCGAGGCCAGGTACGCGCGGGCCGCGGGCGCCTCTCGGATCCACATCGCATGGTCCACGGCGCGGGCGTAGCCGAGGAGCTTCCGGTCGAGCCGGTCGAGCTGCTCGCCATGACGCTCGAGGGAGAGCGCCTGGGCACTCACCCCGTCCGGCAGGCCGGGCAGTTGGTCGAGACGCGGCTCGCCCTCGAGCCAGTACAGAGGGACCCGCGGCGCGATCCCGATCGACGCGTACAGCATCGTCGAGACCGGCTGGCGCGATTCCGCCACGGTCGCGAGGATCGCACCGCCCCGCTCGGGGGGTGGCCGCAGCAGGTGCCGGAGGATCCTGCGGCCGAGGCCGGCACCCTGCCGTTCCGGGACGACGTAGAGGTAGGAGAGGAACCAGAAACGCTCCCGGCGAAAGGCGCAGCCGAAGCCGACCGGGTCGCCGCCATCGAGCGCGAGGACGAGGTCACCGGGGTCGGTCGAGGCAAGGTGGTCGAGCGATGCGGGCATCCACCCGACGTCCTCGCGGGTGAACGGCTCGTCGCCGTGGCGGGCGCCGAGGTCGTTGCTCGTTCGCACGAACATCTCGACGCAGATCGCCAGATCGCCGGCGCCGGAGGCGGGTCGGATCTCCATCGGGGCAGCCTAGCCCTGCAGCCGTCCGCCCGATGTCCAGGCCGATGTCCAGGCCGATGTCTAGGATGTCGGCCATGTCCGCGCCGCCGTTCGCCACGGTCGACGACCTCACCGCCGCGCTTCGTGCAGCACTCCTACCTCGCGGACCGGGGACTCGGGACCGCGATCCATCTGTCGCTGGCGCTCGGCAAGCCGCTGCTGCTCGAGGGCGAGGCGGGGGTCGGCAAGACGGAGGTGGCGAAGGTGCTGGCGGAGCTGCTCGACCGCCGGTTGATCCGGCTGCAGTGCTACGAGGGGATCGACGCCGCCCAGGCGCTCTACGAGTGGAACTACTCGAAGCAGCTGTCGCGGTGCGTGCGATGGACGCGACCGACGCGGCCACCCACGTCCAGGACCTGTTCGGCCCCGAGTTCCTGGTGGAGCGGCCGCTGCTGGCCGCGATCCGCGAGGGGTCGGGCGCCGTGCTGCTGGTCGACGAGCTCGATCGCGCCGACGACGAGTTCGAGGCCTTCCTGCTGGAGATCCTCTCGGAGTTCGCGGTGACGATCCCGGAGGTGGGCCGCGTGGCGGCCGAGACGCCGCCGGCCGTCATCGTGACGTCGAACCGGACCCGCGAGCTGCACGACGCACTGAAGCGCCGCTGCCTCTACCACTGGATCGACCACCCGGGCCTCGACCGCGAGATCGAGATCGTGCGCGCCCGCGCGCCGAAGGTGGGCGAGTCGCTCGCGCGCGACGTGGCCGGCGCGGTCGCCAGGCTGCGGGAGATGGACCTCGCGAAGCGGCCCGGTGTCGCGGAGACGATCGACTGGGCGAACGCGCTGGCGTTCCTCGGCGCCGAGCGCGCTGGACGCCGGCGTGGCCGCCGACACGCTTGGCGCGGTCGTGAAGGACCACGAGGACCAGGAGCTCGTCGCCGCCCGGCTCGCCGACGTCGTCGGCGAGCGCGGCGATGGGTGAGGTCGTCCCCCCGGCGGACCCGGTCGCTCCGCTCGTCGCGTTCGGCCGCGAGCTCCGCGCCCGTGGGCTCCCCGTCGGCACCGGCCGGATCCTGACGTTCGTCCGGGCCGTGGCGGCCATGGGCGTGGCGGAGCGCGAGGACGTGTACTGGGCCGGCCGGGCGTCACTGGTCGCCACGCGCGCCGACATCGAGGTCTTCGACGACGCCTTCGACGCCTGGCTCCGCGCGATCGCCCCCGACGGCGAGCTGCGGATCGAGCTGGACCTCCCGCGCGGCGGACGCCGCACCGGACTGGGGCGGCGTCCGTCGACCTCGAGTTCCGGTACCGGCCGTCCGGCGGCGAGCTGGTCCGGCGCCGGCGACGACGAGCCCGAGGGCGAGGCCTCGATCCGGATCGTGGCGAGCGGCGCCGAGATCCTGCGCGAGAAGTCCTTCGCCGACCTCAGCGACGAGGAGCACGATCGGGTGGCGGCGTTGATCCGCCGGCTGGCCGTGCGGGTGCCGCAGGAGCGCACCCGTCGCACCCGCGCCGCGCCGAAGGGTACCGCGTTCGACGTCCGACGTACGCTGCGCCGGTCGCTCCGCACCCAGGGAGAGCCGTTCGAGCGCGCGTGGCGAGCCCGGGGGACCCGGCACCGACCGCTGGTGCTGCTGCTCGACGTCAGCGGGTCGATGGCGCCGTACTCGCGGGCGCTCCTGCAGTTCGCGTTCGCCGCCATGGCGGCCGGGCGTCGCGTCGAGGTCTTCGTGTTCGGCACGCGCCTCACGCGCGTCACCAGGACCCTGCGCACCCGCGATCCCGATCGCGCGCTCCACGAGATCGGACGCCTGGTGCGGGACTGGGAGGGCGGCACGCGCATCGGCGAGTCCGTGAAGGCGCTGCTGGACGGGTGGAGCCAGCGAGCGGCGCTGCGGGGCGCGGTCGTGGTGCTCTGCTCGGACGGCCTCGAGCGGGGGGATCCGGAGTTGCTGCGGACGCAGATGACGCGGCTGCGCCGGCTGGCGCATCGCGTGGTGTGGGTGAACCCGCTCAAGGGGTCGCCGCGATACGAGCCGTTGGCTCGCGGCATGGCGGCCGCGCTGCCGAGCGTGGACGTGTTCCTCTCCGGCCACAACCTGGAGCGGATCGAGGAACTCGCACGCGTGCTCGGCGGGTAGGCTGGCCGACGTGATCGACCACGACGCGCGCGCCGACGCGGACGGCCTCGAGGGCGACGAGCAGCCCGCGCACTCGAACCGGGGGTTCTGGGTCGTCGCCACCTCGCTCGCGCTGGTGTGCGTCCTGATGGTCGTGGCGATCTTCGTGAACCGGCCGCTGAAGGACACGATCGCCCACACGGAGTCGGACCTGAACGCGGCGCTCGCGCGGGCCCGGCGCATCCAGTCGTCGTCCGGCACGTTCGCCGGTGCGGAGGCCGCCTCGCTCGCCGCGGGGGACGACGACCGACGGTACGTAGGTCCCGACGAGCCCTCCGGCGGCCCGGGCACCGTCAGCGTCTACGCCTCCCCGGACGTGTGGGCGGCGGCGGTCCAGGCGCGGCCGGATGCCTGCTTCTTCATCAAGCAGGTGATCGGGGAGGACACCGCCTACGCCGTGGCGACCGGCAAGTGCACGGGCCGAGCGGCGCTCGCGGCCGACGACACGCGGTGGTGAGCGTCGTCCCGTCCCGCTACGGGGGCGGGAACGTGCGGTGTTCGGCCGGCGGGGGCGAATCCTGGGTGTCGGACGGCGGCGGGGAGTCGGCCGGCGGCGGCGGGGAGTCGGGCGGCGGCAGGGGACCCGGCGTGGGCAGCGGCGCCGGCGTGGGACGCGGCTCGGCGCCGGGCACCGGGGGCGGTGGCGGCATCGGCGGGGGCGGACCGTGGCCGGGAGAGGCCGGGGCGGGCGGCACCCACCCCGTCTGCGGGGTCCCCGTCGGGGCACCAACGGACGAGGCCTCGACGACCACGGTCCTCGCCAGGCGGTCGCCGAGCCGCTGACGCGTCGGCGAGGTCCAGACCGCGATCGCTCCGATCAGGTACGCGATCGGCAGGAAATCAACGACGCGGACGATGTTGCGGAGCAGGGCGGCGACGCCGTCGATCCGCCGTCCGTCCGGACGTACCACCCGGATCCCGGTGACGAGCTTGCCCACGGTGGCGCCGAACAGCGCCTCCATGGCGGTGTAGTACACGAGCGCGATGATGGCGTAGGCGACCGATCCGCCGGCCGGGAGCTCGATCCGGAGATAGCCCGGGCTCTGCTCGATCGTCAGGAAGGGGTACATCCAGGCGACGCTGATCAGGACGTCGACCAGGGTGGCGAGGAACCGCCGCCCCACTCCCATGTACCGCATCGACGCTCCCTCCGCCCGCCCGGCGAGATCCTCGGCCACCGTAAGGACGCCTCGGGGCTCGCGCAACCACCCCCGAACTGCATCGGACCGGTCAAGGTTCGACCCCCGTTCGGCCGACACCTAGGAACATGAGGGGACGGTCGATACGGGGAGGCGCAGTGGCGATCGCCGCCGTGTCGGTCGTGGCGGGACTGGCCGCGCCCGGTGTCTCGCCCGCCGCGGCCTCGCCCGCCTCGCCCGCCCCGCCCGTGTCCGGGCGCACCTCCACGACGCAGAACCTCGCCCCAGGCCTGACGCTGACCCGTATCAGCACCAGCGAGCCGATGCAGATCCGGGTGCTCACCGTGGACCCGGCCAAGGCGGTGAGCATCGACCTCGCCACGGCCGGTGGCTCCTTCGGCTCCTACGCTCGTCCGAGCACGATCGGCGCCAACCATCGCGCGCTCGCCGCGATCAACGGCGACTTCACCATCGAGGGCCGCCCGGTGCACCCTTTCGCCGAAGACGGATTCCTCCGCAGCTCCGGGCTGCAGAGCGGCGGCGAGTTCGCGGTCTCGAAGGACGAGACCGGCGTCTACCTGGGATCGCCCGGGTTGCGGATGACCGGCACCGACGTCACGGCCGGCACCTCGTTCGACATCGCCTCGTGGAACAGCGGCGATCCCGGCAACGGCGAGGTCGTGGCGTTCACGGCGAGCGGCGGCTCCCTGGAGCGTCCGCCCTCCGACGCCTGCTCGGCGCGACTCCTGTCGGCCGGCAAGCTCCACTGGAACCCGGGCCGGGCCGGCGTGTACAAGGACTGGACGGTCGACCTGGTGAAGTGCCAGTCGGCGCCGGTAACGCTCGGAGGCGGGATGGTGATCAGCGCCAAACGCACCGGCGCGGGCTCCGACGCGATCCTCGCGATGCGGCGGGGTCACACGGTCCGGCTGTCGTGGGATCCGGGCTGGCCGGGCGTGATGGACATGGTGGGCGGCATGCCGTTGCTGGTGAAGGACGGCGACGTGGTGGCCAAGAACGACTGCGGCACGTACTTCTGCGAGCGGAACCCGCGAACGGCGATCGGCACCACCGCCGACGGACGGGTGCTGCTCGTGACCGTGGACGGTCGCGCCCCGGGTCTCTCCCTGGGGATGACGCTGGTGGGGCTGGCGCGCGAGATGGAGTCGCTCGGGGCGACCTGGGCGGTGAACCTCGACGGCGGCGGGGGATCGACGATGTGGGTGCGGGGTCAGGGGATCGTGAACCGGCCCTCGGACGGGAGCGAGCGTCCGGTCACGAACGCGATCCTCGTGCTCCCCGGCGCGGACACGGGCGAGCCGGCGCCGGTGGGGCGCGTGCCGGCGGTCTCGATGTCGGCCGGCGCGGCAACGGATGCAGCGGCGCTGGCCGCCGCCGATGCGGCCTCGACCGGCGGTCTGCTGGAGGCGCTGCTCGCCGGCGACCTCGGGGTGAGGCCGCCGCTCCCCGACGCGTGGGCCGAGGCCGCGAGGCGCTTTCGTCTGTCCGCGGCCTAGGCGTCTAGCCGGTGTTCTGCAGGCCGGCGGCCACGCCGTTCACCGTCACCTGCACGATCGACTCCGCGCCGGGCGTGCGGCCCCGCTCGCGGAGCTCCGCCAGGAAGCGGAGCTGGATCAGGGACAGCGCGTCCACGTAGGGGTTGCGCAGATCGATCGCGCGGCGCAGCACCGGCCGGCCGTCCAGCGGTCGCTCGTGCCCGGTGATGGCGAGCACGCCCTGGACCGTGCGGCGGAACTCGTCGGCGATCGCGGCGGCGATCGCCTCGCCGCCACCGAGGGCGAGGTAGCGCTCGGCGATCGGCAGATCGGCCTTCGCGAGCGACAGCTCCGCGTTCTCGATCAGCGACGCGAAGAACGGCCACCCGTCGTGCATCGCGCGCAGCTCGTCCGGATCGGCCTCGGCCAGCCCGGTGCCCAATCCGAACCACCCCGGCAGGTTCACGCGGGCCTGGCTCCACGCGAAGACCCACGGGATCGCGCGGAGGTCCTCGATCGAATCGGCGTCCGCGCTTCGCCGCGCGGGTCTGGATCCGAGCTGCAGGGCGCCGATCTCCTCGATCGGCGTGGCCTGCCGGAAGAAGGCCGCGAAGCCCGATCGTTCGACCAGGCCGCGCCAGGCGCGTTCGGACGCAGCCGCCATCCGCTCGGCGGTCGGGCCGAACCGCTCCCACGCGTCGGCCGCGCGCCGCTCGTGGTCCGGCGTCGAGGCCAGCAGCACCGCGTTCGTCAGCTGCTCGAGGTGACGCCGGGCGATCCGTGCGTTGCCGTAGCGGGCGAAGGCCACCTCGCCCTGTTCGGTGACCTTGAAGCGCCCGTCGACCGAGCCCGGCGCCTGTCCGAGGATCGCGCGGTTCGCCGGCCCGCCGCCTCGGCCGAGCGCGCCGCCGCGCCCGTGGAACAGCGTGAGCGTGATCCCTCGGTCGCGAGCCCACTCGGCGAGGTCGGCCTGGGCGCGGTGCAGCGCGAGGT
This sequence comes from uncultured Actinomycetes bacterium, assembly GCA_963832225.1. Taxonomy (GTDB): domain Bacteria; phylum Actinomycetota; class UBA4738; order UBA4738; family HRBIN12; genus JALYMB01. The sequence continues at coordinate 177,045 of CAWHTI010000013.1, read as the reverse complement.
TCGCCGCCAGCATCCCGACGTCCTTCGTGGAGTCGGAGTAGCCGAGCATGACCTCGAGGCGCCGGCCGGCGGCGTCCACATGGGCGGCGAACCCCGGGTCCGCGAGCAGCTCGTCCAGGATCTTCGGCGCGGCGTCCAGGTCGGCGCGTGACTCGAAGAGCGGCACGACGTCGATCGCGTCCGGGTCCAGGCCGGCGTGCCGCGCCAGCTCGCGCACGGCCAGGACGTCCTCGGCGGATCTCGTGAAGCTGACCACGTAGCGGCGGCAGGCGTCGCGGCCCAGGCGGCGCTGCACGTCCGCGATCGCGCGGAACGTCTCGAGTGCGGCGTCGGCGTCGGCGACGCGGCCCTCGCCGATCGCCGCCAACGCTTCGGCGTGGACCGAGGAGTGCTGGCGGACCTCGAGCGACACGAGGTGGAAGCCGAACGTCTCGGCCTGCCAGCGCAGGTGCTGCAGCTCGCCGAAGGCCAGGCGCGCGGCGCCGGCCGCCACGAGCGAGTGCTGCACGATCCGCAGGTCGTCCACGAACGCGTCGGCGCCGTCGTACCGGCCCGCGTCGCCGGTGCGGGTGGCCGCCAGGCGGTGCGCCGCGAGGCCGAGCTTGCGTCGGTGCGGCGCGTCGGGAAGCTTGCGCGCGAGCTCGGCCGAGGCGCGAGGGAAGTCGACCGTGTCCCGGTCGAGCGCGGCCAGGAGCTCCGGTGAGGGCGGCGTGTCCAGGTGGGAGGCGCTGATCGCGCGGGCGATCCGGCGTGCCGCGGCCTCGAGGCCGAGCAGGACGTGCTCGGACTGCACGGCCGCGGCGGCGCGGGTCACGTCGGCGGTCACGCTCGGGTTGCCGTCGCGGTCGCCGCCGATCCACGAGCCCCACCGCAGGAAGGCGGGGGCTCGCGGCGCGGCGGTGCCGTCCCCGCCGAGGGCGTGATCCAGCTCGCGGTAGATCTGGGGCAGGACGCGGAAGATCGTCTGGTCGAACAGGGCCATCGCGGCGCGAACCTCGTCGAGCGGCTCTGGCGTCTGGCGTCGGAGCGGATCGGTCCGCCAGAGCGCGGCGACCTCCTCGGTCATGCGGCGTTCGAGGTCGTCGGCCTCGTCGGGACGCCCTCGGGCCGCATCGAGCTCCTCGAGCAGGGCGCCGATCCGCCACAGGTTCTCGACCACGGAGCGGCGTCTGGCCTCGGTGGGGTGGGCGGTGATCACCGGCGAGAGCTCCAGGCGGGTGAGCAGATCGTCGAGCGCGGCGTCACCGTCGCGCGCCCGGATCGAGGAGACGGCGTCGGCGATCGTCTCGCCGGCCGAGCGCCCGCGCTCGCGGAGCGTGCGGACGCGCTGGTGCTCCTCGGCGAGGTTCACGAGCTGGAAGTAGGCGGTGAACGCGCGGGCGACCTGGGCGGCCCGCAGGCGTGGGAGTTCCGCGACGATGCGCTCGGCCTCCCCGCGTCGCGCGTCGGAGGGTTCCCGCCGCAGGGAGATCGCGGCGCGCCGCAGCCGTTCCACGTCCCGGAGCAGGTCCGGTCCCTCGGCCTCCTCCAGCACGCGTCCGAGCAGCGTGGAGAGCAGCCGGACGTCACGGCGAAGCGGTGCCGGCATCTCGGTCATGGGTGGGAGGGTAGCCCGCGGTCCGCTCCGAGGGGCAATCGCGGAGGGAGGGTTGGGGCGGGGGATCCCGATCTGCCGGGGGTCCCGATGGGCCTGGGTATCCCGATCGGCCCGAGTGTCCCGATCGGCCGTGGTGTCCCGATCGGACCAGGTGTCCCGATCCGCCGTGGTTCGCCCGCCGCGCGGATGCGCCTCGCGAGATCTTTCCAACGAACTCGGTCCGAGTGTGCGGTGCGTCACAGCCCGAGCGGGTCGGGGTGGGGCAGGATGACGCACATGTTCGAGCTGAGGTCGGCGTGAGCGAGCTGCTGTCAGCGATCGATGCCCTGCGGGCCGAGGCGCTGCCCGAGCTGGCGGATGCCCGGATCGAGGCCGACCTCGCCGAGCTGCAGCGTGCGGGCGAGCTCCTGGAGGCCGAACGCCTGCGCCGACTGGCCGAGATCGACCGGCGAGGCCTCTACGCCCACGACGGTCACCTGTCGACGGCGAGCTGGCTCGCCGCCACCCACCGGATGACCTGGGGCGCCGCTCGGACTTCCGTACGGGTGGCCCGGGCGCTCGAGCAGATGCCCCGCACCCGTGCGGCACTGCAGGACGGGGAGATCTCTCTCGCAGCGGTGCGGATGCTGGTTGAGGCTCGCGCGATCCACCCGGAGTCCTTCGCCGAGGCCGAGCCCCTGCTGGTCGAGGCCGCCCGGATCCACCCGGTGGGTGAGCTGCGGCCGGGTGGTGGCCTGCTGGCAGGACCGGGTGGAGGCCGAGCAGGACCAGGGGGTGGATCCCCGCTCGGCACGCCGGCGCCTGCACGCCTCGGTGACGCTCGGCGGGATGGTGCGGGTGGACGGGGATCTGGATCCCCTCACCGGGGAGAGCCTGCTCACGGCCCTGGGAGCCGTGCTCGACGCCGAGGTCCGGGCCCCGGGTGCGGGCGAGGTCACCGACGAGCGCACCCCCGCCCAGCGCCGGGCCGACGCCCTGGGGGAGGTCTGCCGGGGGTTCCTGGACCGGGGTGACCGACCCCGGTGGTGGCCGGAGAGCGGCCCCACCTCACGGTGACGGTGCCGGTCGAGGTGCTCGCCGGCACTCCCCTGGCCGGGCTCGGACCCGGTGCCGGTGGCGGAACCGGAGCGGGAGCCGGAGCGGGAGCCGGAGCGGGAGTTGGTCACGGAGCGGGAACCGACCCCTTCGGGACGGCCGAGCTCGACCACGCCGGGTCCGGTCCGCGCCGGAGCTGGTCCGACAGCTCGCCTGCGACGCCTCGGTGATGCGGGTGGTGCTGGGTCCCCGCTCCGAGCCCCTGGACGTGGGCCGGCGCACCCCGGTGGTGCCCCCGGCGATCCGCCGGGCGGTGATCCTCAGAGACCGCCACTGCCGGTTCCCGGGGTGTGATCGGCCCCCGGCGTGGTGTGAGTGTCACCACGTCGACCACTGGGCCACCGGTGGCCGCACGGCCCTGGGCAACCTCCTGCTGCTCTGCCGGCGCCATCACGGCCTGGTGCACCGTCCCGGTGGGTTCGGGCTGACGATCGAGGACGGCGCCTTCGTCTTCCGACGCTCGGACGGATCGGTACTGGCGGATCGCGGACCGCCGTGAGGTGAGGCGGCGCGGGGCGGCGGAGCGACGCGGCGCGCGGCACCTTCCGTGCTCGTCGCCGGCCTCGTCAGCTCGACCGCGGGATCTATCTTCCCGCGTACGCACGGTCGAGCAGTTGCACGGGGTGGACGACCTCGGCCTGCACCCCGAGATCGCGCAGGCCGGCGACGAGCTGCATCGTGCACCCGGGGTTCGCGCTCGCGACGATCGTGGCGCCGGTCGCGGCGACGGCCTCGGATTTCTGGCGGCGCAGCTCGCCGGACATCTCCGGCTGCGTGACGTTGTAGAGGCCGGCCGCGCCACAGCACCGGTCGCCGTCGGCGATGTCCACGACCTCGAGGCCGGGGATCCGGCGCAGCAGCTCGCGCGGCTCGCTGTGCACCTTCAGGACGCGGAGCGCGTGACACGCGTCGTGGTACGCAACGCGTGTGGCGGGAAGCGGGCCGGGATCCTCACGCAGGCCCTCCTGGGCGAGGAACGCCATCAGGTCGCGGATCGGAAGCGCGTCCGCACCCGACGCATCGGCCATGTGGGCGCCGCAGCCGGCCGCGTTCACGATGACCGCGTCCACGCCGGCGAACGCCCGTGCGTTCCTCCGTGCGAGCGCGTGGGCCGTCGCGAGGCGGCCGTTGTGCGCGGACAGCGCGCCGCAGCAGCGCTGCGACCGCGGGACCGTGACGCGCCAGCCGTTGCGCGACAGCACGCGGATCGTGGCGAGGTTCACCTCCCGGAACCAGCGATCCTGCACGCACCCGGAGAGCACCGCGACCGTGCCGCGCTCCTCGCCCACCGCCGGCGTCTCGGCCGGCAGGCGCCGGAACAGCGCCGAGCGCTCGGGCACCATCTGGCGCACCCGCCGCGGGAGGAGGGGTCGCGCGATCGGCTGCACGGCGGCCGCGAGCCACAGCAGCTTCGGCCGGGGAAGGGCGACCTCGAGGCCGAGCCATCGCAGGAAGCGCTCCCGCCGGGTGCGCAGCGGCTCCACCTGCTCGCGCGCGGCCTCCATCATCCTGCCGAACGGCACGTGCGAGGGGCAGACGTCCTCGCACGCCCGGCAGGACAGGCACAGATCCATGAACGACGCGAACGTGTCGTCCACGACGCCGCGGCCGTCGGCGACCTCACGCATCGCGGCGATCCGTCCGCGTGGCGATGCCGACTCCTCACCCGTCAGGCGGTACGTGGGACAGTGCGGCAGGCACAGGCCGCACGCGACGCACGACGCGAGGTCCTCGCTCGTCGGATGTTCCCGACCGGGCTGCCACGCCGGGGTCCATCCCGCCTCGGGACCGATGAACCGCGTCCCGGCGGGAAGCTCGCCGCCGAGCGCGAGCCCACCGCCGGCGGCCGGGAGCCCGGCGGCCGGGACCGCCCCGCGATCGTGCGGCTCACCACCGATCGGATCGTCGGCCGGGATCGGGCTCTCGCCCTCCGTGCGCATCGTTCGATGCTCTCACGTCGTCGGGGGCGGTTCGCTCAACGCCGTCCGCAGCCGCTCCACGTTGCCGTCGATCCACGCGAGGTTGCGGCGCTCGCCCTCCTCGCCGCCGGCGGCCTCCCACATCTCGACGAAGGCGGTCTCACCCGCGTCGACGTGGCGGCGCACGAACGCGATCCCGCGCCGGCGCATTCGCGGCCACATCTCCAGCAGCTCCTGCCGCTCTGCGGTCGTCACGCCGTACGCGTCACAGAAGACGCGCGCGCGGGTGAACGGGTCCAGCGCCGCCCGGTCCGGCGACACCGTGCGCGGATCGCGCAGCGGCGCCCACATGGAGATCGTGCTCGCCACGTCGCTCAGCGCCCGTCCCGGCGCCACGAAGTCGAAGTCGAGCAGGCCGACGGCCTCGCCGTCGCGGAACACCACGTTCTCGGGGCAGACGTCGTTGTGGGTCGCGATCGGCCCGCCCTCGGGGTCGGCGAGCTCGGTCGACCATGGCCGTCCTCCCGGATCGAACCCGGCGACCGCCTCGTGATAGCGACCCAGCAGCCGCGCGACGCTCGCGAGGGTCCCATCGCGCAGCGCCCACGGGGGATACGGCGGGACCGGCACGTCGCCGGGCAGGTACGAGAGCACCTCGCGACCCCGATCGTCCGTGCCGAGGACCTCGGGCACGCCGTCGAAGCCCGCGGCGCGGAGATGCCGCAGCAGCGCGTGCACGGCGGCGCTGTGCGGGCCCACCGGGCGCCGCACGGTGTCGCCGACGCGGACGACCGCGCCGGGGTGCGCGACGCCGCCCTCGAGCGGGATCTCCGAGACCATGGCCGGAATGCTAGTCCGCGGTTTGACGCGTCCGGCACCGCTGCCTACCGTCGGTCCATGGCGGGCGAGGGTCGCGAGCGGCGGTTCGGCCGCCTCACCTCCGCCGACGACGAGGGCCTGCTGTCGTACGGCTCGTACCTGAAGATCCCCGATCTCCTGCGCCTCCAGCAGCTCCGGTCGGATCCGCCGGTCCACGACGAGCTGCTGTTCATCGTCGTGCACCAGGCCTACGAGCTGTGGTTCCGCCAACTGCTGTTCGAGCTCGAGGCGATCCGCGATCGGCTGTTCGACGGCGACATGGAGCGCGCCCGCCACTACCTCGTGCGGGTGAAGGCGATCGAACGGGTACTGGTCGAGCACATCGAGGTCCTGCGCTCGATGTCACCCCAGGACTTCCTGGCGTTCCGATCGCTGCTCACGCCGGCGAGCGGCTTCCAGTCCGTCCAGTTCCGCGAGATCGAGTTCGTCTCCGGACTGAAGGACGCGCGGTTCCTGGACGACCTGGCCGCCACGCCGGACGAGCGCGACCGGCTGCTGCGCCGCCTGGAGGAGCCCTCGGTGTGGGACGGGTTCTGCGCGCTGCTGACCGACCACGGCCTGCCGATGCCGCCAGGGGACGAGCCGGCGGAGGAGGGCGTCCGGACGGCCTCGCTGGTGACGATGGCTCGTGACCGGCCCGACCTGTTCGCCGTGAGCGAGGGCCTGCTGGACCACGACGAGGGGGTGGCGACCTGGCGCTCGGCGCACGTCCTCATGGTGGAGCGGCAGATCGGCGCGAAGACGGGCACCGGCGGCTCCAGCGGGGTCGGCTATCTCCGCAGCACCCTCGGGAAGCGCTGCTTCCCCGAGCTGTGGGCGCTCCGCAGCGCCCTGTGACGCGTCACCGAGGTGGGGCCAGCGGGTAGCATCCGCCGCACATGTCGAACATCCGCGCGTCGGCGAGGGCGTCGTCGTTCACCGAGTCGGTGATCCGCGAGATGACGCGTCTCGCTGATCTCCACGGCGCGATCAACCTGGGGCAGGGGTTCCCGGACTTCCCGGCGCCGCAGGAGCTGAAGGACGCCGCCACCCACGCGATCGCCGAGGATCACAACCAGTACCCCGTGACGTGGGGCGTGCCGGCCTTCCGCGAGGCGATCGCCGCGCGATACGCCGCGATCTACGGCATGGACGTCGACCCGCAGCGCGAGATCTGCGTCACGTGCGGCTCGACCGAGGCCATGGTGGCGGCCATGGTCGGCATCCTGGATCCCGGCGACGAGGTCGTGGTCTTCGAGCCGTTCTACGAGAACTACCGGCCCGATGCGATCATCGCCGGCGCGGTGACGCGACTCGTGACGCTGCGCCCACCGGACTGGTCGTTCGACGAGTCCGAGGTGCGCGCCGCGTTCGGGCCCCGCACGCGGGCGGTGGTGATCAACACGCCGAACAACCCGACGGGCAAGGTCTTCTCCCGCGAGGAGCTGTCGGTGCTGGCCGAGCTCTGTGTGCAATACGACGGAGTCGCGCTCACCGACGAGATCTACGAGCACATCACGTACGACGGCGTCGAGCACGTGCCGATCGCGACGCTGCCGGGGATGGCCGAGCGCACGGTGACGATCAGCGCCCTCAGCAAGACGTACTCGGTCACCGGATGGCGCGTCGGATGGGCGATCGCGCAGCCGGCGCTCATGGCCGGGATCCGCCCGGTCCACGACTTCCTCACCGTGGCCGCCGCGGCGCCCTTCCAGATCGCCGGCGTCGTGGCCCTCGGCCTGCCGGATGCGTATCACGAACGGATGGCCGCGGAGTACGCCGAGCGCCGCGACCTCATGCTGTCGATCCTCGCGGAGACCGGGTTCGAGATCGCCGCGCCGCCGGCGGGCGCCTACTACGTGATGGCTGACTGCTCGCACCTGCGACTCGGCGACGACGTCGCCACCGCGCGGCGACTCGTCGAGGAGGCCGGCGTCGCGACCGTCCCCGGCTCGTCGTTCTTCGCGGACCCGTCCGAGGGGTCCCGGCTGCTGCGGTTCGCGTTCTGCAAGCGCCTCGAGACGCTCCAGGCCGCCGGCGACCGGCTGCGCTCGCTCTGACCCGTGGCGGCCGGTCTCGACCGAAGGCCGTCCTCAGGCGGATGCGGCGGCTCCCGCGCCGGGCAGCGGCGCGAGGATCCCCGCCGGATCGAACGCCCGCTTGAGGCGACGGTGGACCTCGGGAGCTGGGAGCTGAGGCGTCGCGACGCCGTCGGGGATCGATCCCCGGATCACCCTCGCCGTGCCGCCCGCGGCGACGGCGCGTTCGCGGACGGTCTCCACGCCACCGGCGCCGTCGTCACCGAATCGCACCCATGCGAGTCCCACCCCGACGAGCGCGGTCCAGTCCTCGAGCCCCTCCAGAAGCGCGGCCATCCGCGAGGGCGGCACGGCGGCCTCCGCCACGATCGGCGCATCGTCGATCGGGCGCGCCGGGAACGCGCCGTCGTCGAGGACATCCAGATCGCCGACGACATCGTCGACGATCGCGCGAGCCGACGCGGTCAGCGCCTCCACCTCCGCCGTCCACCCCTCGAGCCGCAGCTCGACCCGGTCCGGCGAGGCCAGCACCGCTGCCGCCGCGGGCACGGCGTGCAGGAGCTCGCGTCCCAGCTCCAGACCGCCCGGCCCGGCGTGCACGAGGGTCCGGCGCGACTGCGGCAGGGGCCGGACCTTGAGGGCGACCTGCACGATCGCGCCCAGCGAGCCGAGCGAGCCGGTCGCGAGGCGGTGGATGTCGAACCCCGTCACGTTCTTCACGGTGCGCGCGCCGCTTCGCACCGCCCGCCCGTCTCCGGTCACCAGGTCCAGCTCCACCACGGTGTCCCGGACGTGACCCACGCGCAGCCGCCGCAGGCTCGACACGCCCGTCGCGATCACGCCGCCCACGGTGGCCTGGGCCTGCGCGTCGACCGCCCACTCCTGACCTCCCTCGCCCAGGAGCCGCTGCAGCTCGCCGACGCGCACGCCGGCCTCCACCACCGCGATCATCTCGGCCGGGTCGTAGGCGATCGTGCGATCCAGCTGCGTGGTCCACAGCTCGGCGTCGGCCCCGCGGATCGCGGCGCGGCCCGCGTGCGTGCGTCCGCCCACGAGCTGCACGCGCCGGCCGTCCGCGCTGGCGTCGCGCAGAGCCGCCTCGACCTCCGCCCGCGACGTGGGGTGGATCAGATCCACGAGCCCTCCGGCAGGCTCGCGGCCGCCGCCGCGGCGTCGCCGGCTCCGCCCAAGGCTCCCGCCGCCGCCACCGCGAAATCGCCGCACCGCGCGCCGGCGGGCAGCACCTTCTGCGGGTTCATCATGCCGTCGGGGTCGAAGGCCGACCGGACGCAGGCCTGGGCCGCGAGGTCCTCCGGCGTGAACACCCACGACATGAAGTCGCGCTTCTCCAGCCCGATCCCGTGCTCGCCGCTGAGGGCGCCGCCGGCGTCGACGCAGAGCCGGACGATCTCCTCGCTCGCCTCCAGCACGCGCTCCAACGTGCCCGGCACGCCGCGGTCGAACGAGATCAGCGGGTGGAGGTTGCCGTCGCCCGCGTGGAACACGTTCGTGACGATCAGGTCGTGGCGGCGGCAGATCTCGTAGATGCCGGCCAGGACGTCGACGAGCGCTCCGCGCGGCACCACGCAGTCGTGCAGGTGGTAGTGGGGCGCGATCTGCGCCACGGCGCCGAACGCCGACTTGCGGCCCTTCCACAGGAGCGCGCGCTCCGCGTCGTCGGCCGCCACGCGGATCGTGCGGACGGCGTTCGCCGCCGCGGCCGCCTCGACCTCCGCGGCCTGGGCGTCCACCGCCGTCCGGCGTGCCGTCGACCTCGACGATCAGGATCGCGGCGGCGTCCGTCGGGTAGCCCGCGTGTGCGAAGCGCTCGGCGGCGACCACGATCCCGTGGTCCATCATCTCCACCGCCGCCGGCACCACGCCGCGGGCGAGGATGCCGGTCACGGTGGCCGCGCAGTCGTTGACGGTGGTGAAGTCGAGCAGCATCGTCCGAACCGCGGCGGGCAGGGGCGTGAGCCGGACGCACACCGCCGTGACGATCCCGAGCGTCCCCTCCGATCCCACGACAACGCCGCGCAGGTCGAGCCCAGCGAACTCCGGCGCCTCGGACCCGACGCGGACCACGTCGCCGTTCGGGAGCACGACCTCGAGCGCCAGCACGTGGGCGGAGGTCACTCCGTACGCGAGGCAGTGCGGGCCGCCGGCGTTCGTGTTCACGTTGCCGCCGATCGAGGAGGTCTGCTGGCTCGACGGGTCGGGCGCGAACGTGAACCCGTGCGGCTGCAGCGCGGCCGACAGGTCGAGGTTCGGCACGCCTGGCTCGACCCACGCGAGGCGATCCTCGGGGCGGACCTCGAGGACCGCGGTCATCTTCGTCGTCACGACGACGAGCGCGTCGCCGATGGGGGTGGACGCGCCGGCGAGCCCGGTGCCCGATCCGCGCGGCACGACCGCGAGGCCGTGGTCGGCCGCGGCACGCACGCACGCCACGACGTCCTGCGTGGACCGCGGGAACGCCACGAGCTCGCACGACCCCTCGACCATGGAGGCGTCCCGGGCGTAGAGGCGCCGGGTCAGCGGGTCGCCGTGCACGCGGTCGGCTCCCAGTGCGTCCTCGAGGGCGCGTCGCGCCGCCTCCACGTCCGCCATGGCAGCTAGGCTACGCCGCCCGCCGGCGAGTCCCGCGGTAGGGTCGGGGATGGCCGGCAGGCATCAGCGCGCCCACCTCACCACCCGCGGGCGGCGCATCGTGATCGCTGGCACGCTGGCGGTCCTGGCCGTGGCCGGGGTCGCGATCTCGACGACGCTGCACGGGGGCGCGATCGCGATCCCGGACGACGCGTGTGCGGAGCGCCCGCCCATGCGGACCTGGCAGGGTGTGACACTGCAACCCGCCGCCCTGACGGCCTTCCAGGACGCGCAGCGCGAGGCGGGCGTGACGATCGAGGTGGTCGAGAGCTACCGGTCCTGCCGCCGGCAGCGGATCGCGTGCACCGACATCTGCGGCGACGCGAACGGGTGCGCGGGCACGTGCGCGCCGCCGGGCCTGTCGTGGCACCAGCTCGGCGCCGCCATCGACATCACCCAGGAGGGGCTGGACGACCCGAGGATCCCGAGGGCGCTCGAGGCGGCCGGCTGGTGCCAGTCCGTGCCGGACACGGATCCCGGGCACTTCTCGTTCGACGGGTGTCACTGAAGCGGTTCGGGCGACGCGGCCGGACGACGGCTTCAGGCGTCGGCGTCAGGCGACGCGGCCGGGTGCGCCGTCGGGGCCCTCGATCGGCAGTCCGTCGCCGACCCACGCCTCGATGCCACCCTCCAGGTTGGTCGCGTCGAACCCGCGGGCCTGCAGCATCACCGTGGCGAGCTCGCTGCGATTGCCGGACCGGCAGATCACGACGATCGGCCGGTCGGGGGAGAGGTCTCCCCCCGCGCCGTCCATGATGTCGTTCAGGGGGATGTGGACCGTCCCTCCACGCGGCCGGCGTCCCACTCGTACTGCTCGCGGCAGTCGACGAGCTGGATCCGATCGAGCTCGTCGTAGGCGCCCTTCGGCGTGCTGAGGTCGCTCATGCGGGAAGCGTAGCAGCGGCGCGGCGGATAGGCCGCAACGGCAGCCTCGTCGAACAGCACGAACCGCACCTCGTCGACGTCGGTGGAGGCGGCCGCGACCGTCGCGACGGCGACCCGCGCGGCATCGTCCACCGGGTAGCCGTACGCGCCCGTGGAGATGGCCGGGAACGCGACCGTGCGCGCCCCCACCTCGTCGGCCACGCGCAGCGCGTTCGTGTGGCATGCGGCCAGCAGCCGGGCCGGGTCGGCCTCGCGCGCGTGCACGGGTCCGACCGTGTGGATCACCCAACGCGCCGGCAGGTCGCCCGCGGTCGTGGCCACGGCCTCTCCGGTGGGCAGCCCGTCCGGCAGCTCGGTGCGACGCAGCGCGCGGCAGGCCTCGAGGATCGCCGGGCCCCCGCGCCGGTGGATCGCGCCGTCCACCCCGCCGCCGCCCAACAGCCCGCTGTTCGCCGCGTTCACCACCGCGTCGACGGCCTGCTCCGTGAGGTCGCCCCGCACGAGAACGATGGAGGGCATGCGGGTATCGTAGCCACCCCATGGCCGATCTCGATCTGCTGGTGCTGGGCGACGCGAACCCCGATCTGGTGCTGCACGGCGGGGACGTGACCCCGGCGTTCGGGCAGGCCGAACGCCTCGTGGACACGGGCACCCTCACGGTCGGCGGCTCCGGCGCCATCATGGCGTGCGCCGCCGCCAAGCTCGGTCTGCGGGTGGGATTCGCCGGCGTGGTGGGCGACGATCCGTTCGGCCGGTTCATGCAGGACGAGCTGGGGGCGCGCGGGGTCGACGTCCGCGGGATCTCCATCGACGACCACCGGCCGACCGGCGATCACCGTGGTGCTGTCGCGCGGCGAGGATCGCGCGATCATCACCGCGCTCGGGACCATCGGCGACCTCCGCCGCGACCTCGTGGATCCGGAGCTGCTGTCGTCGGCGCGACACGTGCACGTGAGCTCCTACTTCCTGCAGCGCTCCCTCCTGGCCGACCTGCCGTCGCTGTTCGCGGAGATGCACGCCGCCGGGACCTCGACGTCGATCGATCCCAACTGGGATCCCGGAGGAGCGCTGGGACGGCGACGTGCTGAACCTCCTCACCGTGACGGACCTGTTCCTGCCGAACTCCGCGGAGGCGCGGGCGATCACGGGGATCGACGACATCGACGTGGCGGCGGAGAGCCTGGCGGGCCGCGGGGGCATCGTCGCGATCAAGTTCGGCGACGGCGGCGGCATGGTCGTTCGCGGCGAGGTCGCGACCCGCGTCCCGGGCATCCAGGTGGCGGTGACCGACACCACCGGCGCCGGCGACACGTTCGACGCCGGGTTCATCGCCGGACATCTCGCGGGCTGGCCGCTGGAGCGGTGCCTCGCGCTGGCGAACATCTGCGGCGGCCTCTCCACGCGAGCGGCCGGGCGGCGTGGCGGCGCAGCCCACCATGGAGGAGGCCCTCGAACGACTGCCCGAGATCGAGGGAAGGCTCGCCCCTCCGTGATCATCTGCCTCGCAGCGAACCCCAGCGTCGACAAGCTGTTCGAGATCGAGCGGCTGCTGCCCGGCAGCATCCATCGTCCGGACGGGTTCGTGCAGGTCGCGGGCGGCAAGGGCCTGAACGTGGCGCGGGCGGCACACGCGCTCGGCGGCCACGTGCGGGCCGTCGCGATGCTGCGTGGTCACACGGGCAGGTGGCTCGAGGAGATGCTCTCGGCCGAGGGGGTCGGTGGGGCGTTCGTCTGGACGCACGGCGAGAGCCGCGCGTCGTTGTCGGTGGCCGATCGCGCGACCGGCGGCCTCACCGAGTTCTACGAGCACGGCTCGGAGGTGCCGGAGGCCTCCTGGGTGGAGACGGTGCAGGCGGTTGCGGAGCTGCTCCCCGGCGCCGACTGGCTCACGATCAGCGGGTCGCTGCCGCCCGGCGCGCCGATCGAGGGCTATCGCGAGGTCGTCGCCGAGGCCCGGGCCGCCGGCGTGAAGGTCGCGCTCGATGCGGAGGGGGAGCGGCTCCGGTTCGCGCTGTGGGGCGGTCCCGATGTCGTGAAGGTGAACGCGCGCGAGGCCGGGGAGCTGCTCGACCTGCGCACCGAGACGCGTGCCGGCGCCGTGACGGCCGCCCGCGAGCTCCGTGAACGAGCGGGCGGCGAGGGCCACGCCGGCCTCGTCACCCGCGGTGCGGACGGCGTGGTCCTGGCGGCGCCCGACGGCTCGTGCTGGGAGGGGCGCCTGTACGTGCGCGGGCGGTACCCGGTCGGCAGCGGCGACTCGTTCCTGGCCGGCCTCGTGGTCGCGCTCGACCGGAGGGGCGACGACTGGGGCGAGGCGCTGCAGCTGGCGCTCGGCGCGGCCTCGGCCAACGCCGAGTTGGCCGGAGCCGGGCGGCTGGAGCCCGCGCGCGCGGTGGCCCTGGCAGCCCAGGCCGAGGTTCGCCCGATCTGAGCCGACCGCGTCACCGGTAGCATCGACGTCGTGCAGATCCTCCGCGCCGAGGTCGACGACTGGGAGCGGGTCCGCGATCTCCGCCTGCGCTCGCTGCGCGAGGACCCGGATGCGTTCGGCTCGACGTTCGATCGGGAGGCCGCCGCCGGCGAGGACGAGTGGCGCGCCTTCATCACCGGATGGAGCGGCGCGGCTCGCCAGGCGACGTTCGTGGCCGCCGATGCCGACGACGCGTGGATCGGCATCGTGGTGGGCGTCGTGTGGAGCGAGGACCCGTCCCTCGCCAACCTCTACGCGATGTGGGTCGATCCGTCGGCACGCCGCCGCGGTGTCGGGGAGCTTCTGGAGCAGAGCGTCGCGGCCTGGGCCGCGGGGACCGGCGCCGACCGCCTCGAGCTCTGCGTGGTCCAGGACAACGCCACGGCGACCCGCCTGTACGGCCGCGTGGGGTTCGCGCCGACCGGGATCCGCGGCGTGCTGCGGCCGGGCTCCGGCCTGCAGACGGAGACGCTGCGCCGGCCGCTCGCGGCGCCCCCCGGCGTCGTCGACGACCTGCTCGCCGAGCAGGTCCGCTACTACGAGCGGCGCGCGCCGGTGTACGACCAGCTCTGGTACCGCGAGGGTCGATACGACCTCGGCGCGGATCTCAACGAGCGGTGGTTCCGCGAGACCGCCGCGCTGGAGGCGGCCGTCCCCGACACCACCGGCGTGCGGGTCCTCGAGCTCGCGTGCGGCACCGGACTGTGGACGCGCCACCTCGCCCCGAAGGCGGCGCGTCTCGTCGCCGTCGACGCCTCGCCCGCGATGCTCTCGCGGAACCGCGAGATCGTCGCGGACCCGCGCGTCGAGTACGAGCAGGCCGACCTCTTCGCATGGTCCCCGCCGGCCGGCGAGCGGTTCGACCTGATCGCGTTCGGCTTCTTCCTGTCGCACGTGCCACCGGATCGGCTTCCGGCGTTCTGGACGGCGTTGCGTGGGTGGCTGGCTCCGGGCGGTCGGGTCTGGTTCTGCGACGACGTTGCCGGCCCGGGCCGGCCGTACTCGGGCGACACCGTCGAGGACGTGCCGATCGCGAACCGGCGCTCGTTCGACACCGAGGAGGCGTTCTCGATCGTGAAACTGTTCTGGCATCCCCGCGACCTGATGGCGACGCTGAGCGAGCTCGGATGGGATGCCCAGGTGCGCTCGACCGGTGAGCACTTCCTGGTGGGGGAGGCGACGCCCGCCGGGTCCGGCGCCCCCGAGCCCGGGTCCGGGGGCTAGCGCCCGCCGGGCTCGCCGGTCGTATCGGGCCCGCCGGCCGCCCCGGGCTCGCCCGGCTCGCCCGGCTGCTCCCCGGTCGCGGATGCACGCTCGGCGAGCTTGCGGCGCAGCGTCTCCTCGTCGACCTCGATGCCGTTGCGACGGAGCTCGTCCAGCATCGGGCCAAGATCGGCCGGCTGCGAACCGCCCTGGAACGAGAGCAGCCGGAAGCGCTCGTCCAGGGTGCTGAGGGGCTCGGCCTCGGCCGCGTCCGCGGCGGGCACGGCGCCGGCCCGCGTCTCCCGCACGGAGCGCCGCAACATGAAGGTGATCAGGCCGCCGATCGCGATGACGACCGCGATCGCGACGATGATGGGCACGGCGTCCACGATCGAACCGTAGCGCAGCCCGGACCGCCCGTCCGGCGATGGGCCGATGAACTCGGCTAGCGGGTCTCCGAGGGCCGCCGCACCGGGTTCGTCAGGGCGGAGAGGCCCTCGATCTCGATCGTGACCTCGTCCCCGTCGTGCAGCCAGACGGGCGGCGTTCGCGTGAAGCCGACGCCCGGCGGGGTTCCGGTCACGATCAGGTCGCCCGGCTCCAGGGTGCAGGCCTGGCTGATGAAGCTCACGAGCTCCGCCACCCCGAACACCATCTGCGCGGTGGAGGAGTCCTGCATCGTCGTCCCGTTCAGCACGCAGCGGATCGCGAGCGCCTGCGGATCGGCGATCTCGTCGGAGGTCACGAGCTCGGGGCCGCATGGAAGGAACGTGTCGATCGCCTTGCCGCGGGTCCATTGGGGGACGGAGAGCTGCAGATCGCGCGCGGACACGTCGTTGCAGCAGAGGTACCCGCCCACGTGGTCCAGCGCGTCGTCCACGGCGACCTCGAACGCCGTCCGACCGATCACGACCCCCAGCTCGGCCTCGTAGTCGGGCTGCTCCGTCGCGGCCGGCACCACGATCGGCTCGCCGGGCCCGATCACGGAGTTCGCGAACTTCGCGAACAGGATCGGCACCTCCGGCACCGGCTGCCCGGCCTCCTCCGCGTGATCGCGGTAGTTGAGGCCGACGCCGAAGATCTTGCCGGGGCGGGGGACCGGGGCGCGCATCCGCAGCGACCCCCGGGGGATCACCGCCGACTCCGCAACGGGCGCTCCGCCGAGCCACGCCGCGAGGTCCGGCCCCATCGGCACGACCTCCGCTCCCTCCACACGGCCGAAGCCCCCGTCGAACGAGACCAGACGCATCTAGACCTCCAGGACGACCTTGAAGTGGTCGCCGCGGCCGCCGGTCAGCTCCTCGAACGCGCGCTGCCCGTCCGCGAGGGGCATGCGCGTGGTCCACCCCGTCGTGTCCACCTTCCCGGCGGCCACGAGCTCCAGCGCTTGGGCGAAGTCGTCGTCGGACCACGCGTACGAGCCCGTGAGCGTGACCTCCTTCCCGAGCACGGCGAAGTAGTCGAGCCGCCCCGCCGGGGCGCCGAGGCCGACCTCCACGATCCGCCCGCCGGTTCGGACGGATCGCAGCCCGAGCGCCCACGTCGCCTCGAACCCCGCCGCGTCGATGACCAGATCCGGCCCGCGGCCGCCGGTGACCGCGCGGACGGCGTCGGACGCGTCGTCGCCGGCCAGCGGGGTCGCGCCCTGCGCCTCCGCGAGCGCGAGCCGCTCGGGTACCGGATCGGAGATGTGCACGTCCGCGGCGCCGAACAGCAGCGCGGCGCGCGCCATCAGGACGCCGATCGGCCCGGCGCCGATCACGAACACGCGATCGCCGGGGCGCACCCAGCGCGAGGCCACGTGCACCGCGTTCGCCAGCGGCTCCGTGAGCGTCGCGAGCTCCTCGGAGAGATCGGGCGGGATCAGCACGGCCGACGCCGCCGGCACGGCGAAGCGCTCCGCGAATCCGCCGGGAAGGTCGCGTCCGACGAGCCGGCCCGTTGCGCAGTGGTTGATGTCGCCCTCGCGGCAGTCGTCGCACGTCCCGCAGGCGACGATCGGCTTCAGCACGACCCGGCGGCCCACGAGCGACGGATCGGCGCCGTCGCCGACGGCGTCGACGACGCCAACGGTCTCGTGACCCATCACGAGCGGCGGGATCCGGCGGGGGCTCGCCTCCCGGAAGCCGTGCAGGTCCGAGCCGCAGATCGCCGAGGCGCGCGTGGCGACCACCACCTCGCCGGGGGCGGGCTCGGGGTCGGGCGCGTCCTGCAGCTCCATCCGCCCCGGTCCGAGGTACACGAGCGCCCTCACCCGCCCGGTGCTCCCGTCATCGCCGTGCCCCCAGCTCGAACGGATGCTCGCGCGCCGGGACGAAGACCGGCACGCCGGGATGGTCCCGGTCCACGCTGTCCACGACGTGCGCCGGATAGCCGCGGTTGCGCGCGAACAGGTCGTAGTGCATCGGGATCAGCAGGTCGAACGCGACCTCGCGGGCGAGCCAGGCCGCCTCGCGCTCGGACAGGTTGCCGACGATGCCGCGGGCCTCCCGCTCCGGATCGCGGCCGTTGATCGGCAGGAGCCCGACGTCGATCTCGAGATCCCGCAGGGTCGCCTCCATCCCGTCGAAGTGGATCGTGTCGCCGGCGTGGTACACGCGCACGCCGCCGGCGTCGAGCACGAACCCCAGGAAGCGCACCAGGCCAGCCGACAGCTCGCGGCCGAAGCCGTACGCGTCGTCCATCGTCACGCCGTGCATCGCGGGGACCGGCCGGATCCGCATCCCCGCGAGCTCGATGTCGTCACCCGGCTGCACGCCCACGACGCGATCGGGAGCGATGCCGGACTCCGTCACCATCTCCACGATCGGCGCCGGCACCACGAAGACGGCCCCCGGGCTCGCCGCCGCGATCGCCGGCGCGCTCGCCGCGTCGAAGTGGTCGACGTGCTCGTGGGTCACGAGCACGAGGTCGACGCCCTCCGCCCGCCCAGGCGGGAGCGCGCTCTCGTACAGCCGCCCGTTCCACGGCGACAGGAAGGGGTCGATCAGGGCCGTGGTCCCGCCCGCCCCGCCCGTCCCGCCGGTCCGCAGCGCGAACCCGGCCTGGCCGAGCCAGGAGAGCGCGACCGCGCGATCCGCGAGGGGCAGATCGCGCAGCGCATCCAGGGGTGAGCCGGCCACCGCTACATCACCGCCAGCTGCCCGCCGTCCACGACGAGCGCCTCGCCGTGCACGAACGAGGCCTCGTCCGACGCCAGGAACGCGTACGCGGCCGCGATCTCCTCCGCGGACCCGGAGCGCCGCATCGGGATCCGCTCGCGGGCGTACGCCTCCCGCTCCTCGCGGGTGGTGAGCCGGTCGTTCAGGGGCGTGTCGATGAACCCCGGGCACACGCAGTTCACGCGGATGCCGCGGGGCCCGAGCTCCACCGCCATCGTGCGGGTGAGCTGTAGGACTCCGCCCTTCGACGCGTTGTAGTGCGCGAAGTCCGGCTCGCCGGCGAGCGCGTTCGTCGAGGCCATGTTCACGATGACGCCGCCGCCGGGCTCCGGCTCCAGCATCCGCCGGGCGACGGCCTGCGCCACCAGGAACATGCCCCGGAGGTTCACCGCGATCGTCCGGTCCCACGCCGCGGCGTCCATCTCCACGAAGGCGTCCTTCGTCGCGATGCCGGCGTTGTTGATGAGCACGTCGATCCGGCCGATCGTGGCCTCGGCGCCGCCGATCAGCGCCGTCACGTCAGCCTCGGACGCCACGTCGCCCTCGAGGCCGCCGATCGTGCCGAGCTCCTCGAGGCCGGCCACGGCCGCGCCGACCTCGCCGGCGTCGAGACCCCCCACGAAGACCCGCGAGCCCTCCTCCAGGAACCGTCGCGCGGTGGCCAGGCCGATGCCGCTGGTGCCGCCCGAGATCAGCACGCCCCTACCGGCGAGTCCCCGCATCACCGAACCTTCCCACGTCCCGCGATCGCCAGCTCGCGCTCGACCGCGTCGCCGCGCACCCCGAGCGCGGTGTCGAACAGGTTCACGGAGGCGCAGACGTGGAGCGGGATCACGCGAACCCGGTCCCCGACGGCGAGGGGGCCACCGCTCGGATCCGTCCCGCCCGTCCCGCCCGTCCCGCCCTCCCACCGGCCCGCACGTGACCCACGCCGTGCTCCTCCGTGAGGAAGTCCAGGTGCAGGTCCGGCCGGCCGGCGACGAGGCCCCGACCCGGGAACGGCGGCCCGTCGCCGCCGTCGGAGGAGAGGCTCTTCGATCCGGCGTCGAGGACGAACCGATCCTCCCAGGGCCGGGAGACCACGGTCGCCAGGACGGTCGCCGCGCAGTCGGGCTCGCGCGCGACCCCCAGCCGCATCTGCTGCACGTCCTGGAAGACGTAGGTGCCGGGCCGGCTCTCCGTCACCCCCGCGAGCCCCGAGACCCATGCGGCGGTGGGAGTGGCGCCGACGCTGATCTCCCGGATCTCCACACCGGCGCGCACGCACGCCTCGGCCGTGGCCGCGAGGTCCTCGGCCTCGCGGCGGGCCACCGCCTCGAGCTCCTCGCCGGCCGCCCGGTAGGCGTGTCCGCCGTGGGAGATCAGCCCGACGACCTCGACGCCCTCGATCCGGGCGACCTCCGTCACGAGCTCGGCCGTGGGCTCGCCGGGCGGCCGGCCCATGCGGTGATGACCGGTGTCGACCTCGACCAGGATCTCGACGGGGTCGCCGGCCGAGCCGATCGAGCCGACGCCGCCCGCCACCTCCGCACTGTCCAGCGAGACGCGCACCCTCGCGCGATCGCGCAGCGCGCGGAGCCGCGCGAGCTTCGCGTCGCCGACGATCGGATACGCGACCAGGATGTCGTCGAGACCGGCGTCCGCCATCACCTCGGCCTCGCCGAGCTTCGCGACCGTGATGCCGGCGGCGCCGGCATCGACCTGCATCCGCGCGATCTCCGGACACTTGTGCGTCTTCGTGTGGGGGCGAAGGCGCACGCCGGCCTCCGCGGCGGCGGACGCCATCGCGGCGATGTTTCGCTCCATCACGTCGAGGTCGATCAGCAGCGCCGGCGTGTCGACCCCGGCGACCGGCAGGCTCACCGTCTCACCGGCTCACCCGATCGCCGCGCCGGTCCGCGCGTCGAAGAGGTGCACACGGTCGGCGTCGACCGACAGGCGCAGCTCCTCGCCGGGCACCGACCTCGTCCGCGGATCGAGCCGCACCGTCACGGGCGCCCGCGCGCCGGAGACCCCGACCGCGAGGACCCCGAGGTCCTCCTCCTCGGCGCCGCTGGTCGCCGCCTCGCCCGCCACCGTGCCGTGGACGAGGACCTCGTCGCCGAGCGGCTCCACGACGTCGACCAGCAGGGTGAGCTCGGCGTCGCCCGCGCCGGTCGCCGGCTCCAGCACCTCGGGTCGCAGACCCAGGATCACCTCGCCGTCCGGCACGCCGCTCATCGGCAGCGTCAGCGCGCCGGCCGTCACGGACCCGCCCTTCGCCCTGGCCTGCAACAGGTTCATGGCGGGGGATCCGATGAACCCGGCCACGAAGACGTTCGCGGGGTGGTCGTAGACGTCCTGCGGGGGTCCGAGCTGCTGGAGGCGCCCGCCGCTCATCACCGCGATCCGGTCGCCGAGCGTCATGGCCTCCACCTGGTCGTGCGTCACGTAGACGGTGGTGATCCCGAGCTGCAGGTGGATCCGCTTCAGCTCCGCCCGCATCTGCACGCGGAGCTTCGCGTCGAGGTTCGACAGCGGCTCGTCCAGCAGGAACGCCTTGGGCTCCCGCACCAGGGCGCGCCCCATGGCTACCCGCTGCCGCTGCCCGCCGGACAGCTGCCCGGGCCGCCGTTTCAGCAGTTCGGTGAGCGCGAGCATCTCCGCCACCTCGCGTACCCTCCGCTCGATCTCCGCGCGCGGCGTCCGTCGCTGACGCAGCGCGAAGGCGAGGTTCCGCTCGACCGTCATGTGCGGATACAGCGCGTAGTTCTGGAACACCATCGCGATGTCTCGGTCCTTCGGCGGGACGTCGTTCACGACGGTACCGCCCACGCGGATCTCGCCGGCGGAGATCCGCTCGAGGCCGGCCACCATCCGCAGCGCGGTGGTCTTGCCGCATCCGCGGGTCCCACCAGGATCAGGAACTCGCCGTCGGCGACCTCGAGCGAGAGGTCGTCGACGGCGACGGTGCTGCCCGGGAAGACCTTCGTGACGCGCTCCAGGGTGACGTCGGCCATGCCGCTAGCCCTTGAGCCCCGTCGTGGCGATGCCCCGGATGAACCACCGCTGGGCCAGCAGGAACAGCAGCAGCATCGGCACCATGCTCATCACGTTGCCGGCCATCAACAGGTTCCAGTCGGTCTGGTGGCCGGTCCTGGAACGTCGCCAGGCCCAGCTGCAGCGTGTAGGCGCCCTCGTTGAACGGCAGGGTGACGAGCGGCCACAGGAAGTCGTTCCACGTCCACATGAACTGGATCACGGCCAGGGTCGCGAGCGCGGGCATCGACAGCGGGAGCACGATCCGGAACAGGATGCCCAGGCGCGAGGCCCCGTCGATCCGCGCCGCCTCCTCCAGCTCGATCGGCAGCGTCCGGAAGAACTGCGTGAGCATGAAGATGCCGAACACGCTCGCGAGGTTCGGCACGATCAGCGCCCCCAGGTGATCGATCAGCCCGAAGCGCTTCACGATCAGGAACGACGGGATCAGCACGACCTGCAGCGGCACCATCAGCGTCGCCAGCAGGAGCATGTACAGCACGCCCCGCCCCAGGAACCGGATCCGGGCGAACGCGTAGCCGGCCAGGGAGCAGAGCAGGATGTTGCTCGCCACGACCGTGACCGTTACGACCGTGGTGTTCCAGAACCACGTGGGGAACGCCGCGGCCTCGCATCGTGTTGGGGTAGTTCTCGAACGCGGAACGTTCCGGGCCACAGGATCGGCGGGAAGTGGCGGGTCTGCTCGAGGGTCTCGAAGGAGGTCGCCAGCATCCGACCACAGCGGCGTCAGCATCACCAGGGCGATCGGCATCAGGACCAGGTGCCACGGGCTGAACGGCAGCCATCGCCGCCGCGGCCGCTCCACCATCCCCGTCTCACCGGGCAGGGAGCTCGGGTCCACCCATACGGCGCTCACGCGGAGTAGTGCACCACCCTCCGTCCCATCCAGAACTGCACGAGTGTGAGCGCGAGGATCGCGACGAACAGCACGTACGCGATCGCCGCCGCGTATCCGGCCAGCGGAAAGCCGATGCCCTGGCGGAACGCCAGCACGAAGACGTAGAAGACCGGCACGTTCGTCGCGCCCAACGGCCCGCCGTTCGTCACGAAGAACACCTCGTCGAACAGCTGCAGCGCGCTGATCGACGACCACACCACCAGCAGCAGCGTGGCCGGCCCCAGGAGCGGCCACGTGATGCTGCGGAACATGCTCCAGCCCGCCGCCCCGTCGATCGCCGCGGCCTCGAGCAGCTCGTCCGGCATGCCCTGCAGCGCCGCCAGGTAGACGATCACGTCGAAGCCGAGCCAGCCCCACACGGTCATGGCGACCAGCGAGGGCATCGCGCCGCTCACGGCGACTCGAAGAACCCGAACGGGCCCAGCCCCACCTTGCCGAGCAGCGTAGTTCGCGAGCCCGAAGTTCTTGTCGAACAGCCACAGGAACATGATCCCGGTCGCGATCGTCGACGTGACCACGGGGATGAACACCGCCAGCCGGTAGAACCGGATCAGCCGGATCTTCCGGTTCAGCGCGGTCGCCACGAACAACGCTCGCCAGCACCGAGATCGGCACGAACATCACCGTGTAGATCGACGGCGTGGACCGCCGCCTCCCTGCGCCTTAGTCGGGTCGCTTCAGGATCGCCCGAGTAGTTGTCGCAGCCCGATGAACTCGCGCGTCGGACTCAGCAGGCCGGCGCTCTGCAGCGACAGCACGAGACCCGCACACGATCGGGAACGAGGCCGAAGAGCGCGACCAGCACCACGGACGGCAGCGACGAACGCCCACCCGGCCACGTGGTCCGATGTAGGAACCGGCGGAACTCGCTCCCGCCGCGCCTCCGTCGCCGACGCGGCGCTATCGCTAGGCCGGCGAGCGCCAGCACGCCGTTCGACCTGCTGCGGCGGCCTCGTCCAGACGCCTGCTGCGGGTCCTTCTCACCCAGCATCACGGCGACCACCATCGCCTGGCCCATGGCCTCGGAGATCTGCGGGTACGCTGGCCAGCACCGGGCCGCGCCTTCTTCACGTTGGCCAGGTTCTCGGCGAACACGTCGTTGCCCGGGAACTTCTTGCCGAACTCCTCGGTGAACCCGGGCGTGTCAGCACCGACTGCGCGCGTGGGCAGGTGGCCGGTCAGCATCGAGTCCTGCTGCACCTGCTCGGGCGCGGTGAGCCAGTGCAGGAACTCCACGCCGCGGCCGCGCGCTCCTCGCCGTTGTCGAACAGCACCCACATGTCGGGCCCGGCGATCGTCTCGTGGTTCGAGCCGTCGTAGCTGCGGCATGATCTGAACGCCGTAGTTCACGTCCGGGTAGCCCGACAGCGCCCACGGCCCGGTGATCACCATCCCGATCTTGCCGCTGTTGAACAGGTCGTCGATCTTGGAGTTCTGCAGGTCGCAGGTACACGACTCTGATCCGTGACGGCCATGTCGCGCGAGCGTGTTCAGCGCGCTGCAGGCCGGCCTCGGAGTTGAACGCCGCCTCGGTGTTGTCGGCGTTGAGGATGTCGCCGCCCGCCTCCCACAGCATCGCGTCGTAGTGCCACACGGTGTCCTCGCTGGCGTCGGCCGGGAACGCGAACCCGAACTGCTTCGTTCGCCGGGTCGGTGAGCGCCTTGGCGGCCGCGCGGAAGTCCTCCCACGTCCAGTCCGCCGTGGGCGGGTCGATGTCGGCCTCGTCGAACAGCTCCTTGTTGTAGACGATCGCGAGGTTGTCGATCAGCGCGGGGACGCCCAGCACGCGGCCGTCGACGGTGGCGGCCGCCTGCGCGCCCGGGAAGAAGTCGTCCCAGTCCGACGTCGGGCTCGGCGACGCGGTCGGTGAGGTCGATGATGCCCGGCGTGCTGCGACGAGCTGCGGGCAGCGAGGTGCCGTACTGGTAGGTGATGTCGGGCTGCTTGTCCGCCCTGCAGCGCCACGGTGACCTTCTGCAGCGCGTTGTCGTTGCTGCACGGCAGAAGACGTCGTCGACCTGGATGTCGGGGTGCGTCTGCGTTGAACTCGTCGATCAGCTGCTCCGATCGAGTCGCGCTTCGTAGTTCTCGACGCCGTTGCGTTCGCCGGGCTGCGCCGTAGCCGTGCCACAGGGTGATCTCGGACGGGCTCGCCGCTGCCGCCGCCGGAATCGCGCGGCGTCGGTGGCGCCGTCGCTCGCCGCCCGAGCACGCGGCAGCGATCAACGCCACCACGGTGACAGAGCACGAACAGGGATCGACGCTTCATCGTTCACTTCCGACTGTCGCTGCGACGGACGATCACGACAGCACCACCGAGCGGGTCAGGTGGCGGGGATGGTCGGGATCGAGGCCCCGGGCGGCGGCCAGCGCCACCGCGAACCGCTGGATCCGGATCGAGCTCGGCCATGGGGTCGCGCTCGGCGACGTCGATGACCGTCGCGCCGGTCGCTCGCACGTCGTCGGCGACGGCGGGGTCGGGCGTGCCCAGCACCCAGACGAGCGAACCGGGTCCCGGCCAGGCTGATCGGCCCGTGCCGGTACTCCATGGCGGGGTAGGACTCGGTGTGGGCCTGCGCGGCCTCGCGGATCTTCAGGGCCGCCTCGTTGGCCAGTGCCGACGCGTCCAGCCGTGGCCCAGGAACACGAAGTGATCGAACGCGCGTCGGCATCGGCCGGCGAGGTCGGCGACGGCGGCCAGCTCGGCCTCGGCGATCGCGGCGGTCGAGCTCCACGTCGTCGCCGAGTGTGCGCGCGCAGCAGCGCGAGCGCGCTCGTCGCGAACCGCGTCTGCACCACCGAGCGCTCGTCGGCGAACTCCAGGACCACGGCGTCGGTCGCGCGCCCGCGCCGCGGGCGAGTCCGCCACCGCGCTCACGACCGTGGCCGCGACGGCGGTCCGCGCAGCGCGTCGAGGAGCCGGACGACCTCGGTCGTCGTGCCGCTGCGGGTGATCGCCACCACGCGGTCGTAGCGTCGCGCGTCGGGGAACTCGCTGGCGGCGAAGGCGTCGGTCTCGCCGTGCGCCGCGTCCTCGCGCAGCGCCGCGTAGGCCTGCGCCATGTACAGGGAGGTGCCGCAGCCGACCGCGGCGACCGCTCGCCCGGGCGGGGGAGCGCGAGAGCCGACCATCGGCGCTCGAGCCCTGCGCCTCGCGCCAGCACCACGGCTGGCTCGCCAATTCACGCTCGGTTTCGCTCATTCGGGCGGACGATACGCTCACATACGCTCAGGATGCAATCCAACATGGCGCTACACTCCGGCCGGATGCGGCAGGCGGAGCGGTCGGCGCGATCCTCGAGCATCTCTCGCGAACGACGGCAGCGTGGGCGTCGCCGATCTCGCTGCCGAGCTCGCCGTCTCGCCGGCCACGATCCGTCGCGACCTCGAGCTGCTGGACGACCAGCGCCTGCTCACCCGCACGCACGGCGGCGCCGTCGCGCAGGGCGTCCTGTACGAGCTGCCGCTGCGCTACAAGACGGCGCGCCACCAGGAGGAGAAGCGCCGCATCGCCGCCGAGGCCGCGACGCCGCGTCGCCGACGGCGAGGCCGTCGGGCTCACCGGCGGCACCACCACCACCGAGGTCGCGCGGGTGCTGGTGGAACGCCAGCGCCTCACCGTGGTGACGAACGCCCTCAACATCGCGAGCGAGCTCGCGATCCGCCCCAACCTGAAGCTGGTGGTGACCGGCGGCTGGGCGCGTTCGGAGTCCTACGAGCTCGTCGGTCCGATCGCCGAGCAGTCGCTCGCCGGGCTGAACCTGGACATCGTGTTCCTGGGCGTCGACGGCATCTCGTCCGAGCGCCGGCCTCATGACCCACCACGAGGTCGAGGCGCACACGAACCTTGCGCTGATGGAACGGGCGCGTCGCACGCGTGGTCGTGGCGGACAGCTCGAAGATCGGACGCACGCGCGTTCGCCAGGATCTGCGCGATCGAGCGGGTGCACGAGCTGATCACCGACGGCGCGGCCGACGACGGCGCCGTGGCCGCGATCCGCGAGGCCGGCGTTGCGGTCACCGTGGTCTGATGCGGCGGGTCTGATGGGCCCCCCGAACGGCCGGCGGAGCACCTGCGCGACCTGCCCCTGCGCGAGTTCCGGCCGCGCTCGCGGCTGCGCGTGCCGCGAGCACGACGTCCCGCGCGCGAGCGCGCCGGCGATCGACGCGCACAACCACCTGGGCCGGTGGCTCGGCGAGGACGGGGCCTGGACCGCGGACGTCGCCGCGCTCCTCGACGTGATGGACGCGTGCAACGTCGCGTCGATCGTGAACCTCGACGGCATGTGGGGCGACGAGCTGGAGGCGAACCTCGACCGGTACGACCGCGCGCATCCGGGACGGTTCGCCACGTTCGCGCACCTGGACTGGCGGGAGGTGGGCGAGGCCGGCTTCGGCGAGCGGATGGCGGCGTCGCTGCGCGAGTCGGTGCAGCGCGGCGCGCGGGGGCTCAAGGTGTGGAAGCATCTGGGCCTGCGGTTCCGCGACGATCGCGATCGCCTGATCGCCCCCGACGACGAGCGGCTCGATCCGGTGTGGCAGACGGCGGCGGAGCTCGGCGTCCCCGTCACGATCCACCTCGCCGACCCGATCGCGTTCTTCGATCCGCTCGACGAGCGGAACGAACGCCTCGAGGAGCTGCTCGCGAACCCGGACTGGTGGTTCGGCGGCCCCGGCCTCCCGTCGTTCGACGAGCTGATGGCGTCGTTCGAATCGCTGGTGTCACGGCATGCTGCCACCACGTTCATCGGTGCCCACGTGGCCTGCGCTGCAGAGGACCTCGGATGGGTGGGGCGGATGCTCGACACGTATCCGAACCTGCACGCGGACCTCGCGGCACGGATCGCCGAGCTCGGGCGCCAGCCCCGCGCCGCGCGGGCGCTGCTCGAACGGCATCCCGACCGGTATCCTGTTCGGCGTCGACCTGTTCCCGCCGCAAGCCGGAGATCTACGCGGATCCACTTCCGTTTCCTCGAAACGGTCGACGAGCACTTCGCCTATGACCCGGAGGATCCGCCGCCGCAGGGCCGGTGGGCGATCTCCGGGCTGGGCCTGCCGTCTGACATCCTGTCGGCCGTGTACGCAGGCAACGCCCGCCGCCTGATCCCCGGCCTCGTGTGAAGCGCGAGGTCCGCTCGGCCGTCTCGATCCAGGTGCTGTTCGTGCTGTTCGGCATCGTGGTGGCGAGCTTCTTCCCGTTCTTCGCCCTGTTCCTGAAGGACCGCGGCCTGGACGGTCAGGAGATCGGACTCGTGGTCTCCGTGATGGCGTTCGCGCGGGTGATCTGCAACCCGGTGCTCGGGCACCTCGCCGACACGCAGGTTCGGCCGACGCAGGATGCTACAGATGGGCGTGCTGACGGGCGGCGCCATGGCGCTCGCGGTGTTCCTGTTCGGCCACGGGGTCTGGGCGATCGTGATCCTGTCCGCGGTCTTCGCGGGCTTCGGCAGCGCGACCGGGCCCAGCATCGACGCGATCGCGCTGGAGTATCTCGGCGACGAGCGGATGGCCGACTACGGCAGGATCCGCGGCTGGGAGAGCCTGAGCTACGCGGTGACGTGTCTGGCGCTGGGCGCGTTCCTCGAGGTGGCCGGCGTCCGATACGCCCTGGCCTTCTACGCGTTCGCGAGCCTGCTGGTCCTGCTGTGGGCGCAGACGATCGAGGCGGATCCGCCGCACCGGACGCAGCACGAGGGCCGGCTCGGCGCGGTGGGCGCCGTCTTCCGGGAGGCGCCCCGGTTCTGGATGTATCTGGGCGGCATCACGTTCGTCTGGATCGGGTTCACGGCCGCGTGGAACTTCATCTCGCTGAAGATCGAGCGCGGCGGTGGCGGCCCGTTCCTGGTGGGGGTGGGCACGGCGCTCGGCGGCGCGGTCGAGGTGCCGGTGATGCGGTGGTCCACGACCCTGCAGCGCACGATCGGGATCCGGCGCACCTACCTGCTGGGGAGCCTGGTGTACGCGACGGGGTTCCTGTTGTGGGGCCTCATCTCGAACCCCACGATCGTGTCGCTGCTGACGGTGTTCGAGGGATTCGGCTTCTCGCTGCTGTTCACGAGCGGCGTGGTGATCGTCGGCAAGATGGTGCCGTCGTCGCTGTACGCGACCGGCCAGTCGATGGCCTCCACGGCGGCGTTCGGCATCGCGCCGATCGTGGGCGGCGTCTTGGGCGGGTTCGTGTACGAGACGTTCGGCCCGGTGACGATGTACGTCGGCAGCTCCGCCCTGGTCCTGGTGGGGGCCGCCCTGTCGTGGATCACGCTGTCCACGCCCGAGTTCGGACGCCAGGACGGCGGCGAGGGCGGGGCGGGCCCCGGGCACGGCGAGGCGGTCGCGCCGCCCGATCCCGGCATCGTGCCGTGACGGCGCGCGTCAGCCGCGACGGATGCCCTCGGGGATCAGGTCCCCGTGCGCGTCGATCAGATCGTCGACCATCGCCACGATCTCCGTGGTGGTGAGCGTCGCGGCCGTGTTGGGGTCGACCAGCGCCGCCTGGTAGACGAGCGACCTCGACTCCTCGAGCGCCGCGCGGACGGTGAGCTCGACCACGTTCACGAATGTCCGGTTGAGCGCGAGCGTCTGCGGCGGCAACGCGCCCATCCTCGTCGGCTGCACGCCGTTCTTGTCCACGAGGCACGGCACCTCGACGCACGCGTCCGGGGCAGCCCGTCGATCAGCCCGCCGTTGCGGACGTTGCCGTAGACCTCGCGCGGCGTGCCGGTCTCGATCGAGTGGATGATCTCCGAGGCCAGCTCGCTCGTGGGCTCGAGCGGGAGCATCTCGCCGCCGTCCAGCGCCCGCTTCATCTCTTCGTACTCGGCCAGGTTCTCGTCACAGCGATAGATGTAGTCGTTCACCAGGATGCGGAAGCGCTCGATCTGGTCCGGGCGCTTGAGCACCCAGGGGACGTACTCGCTGGAGTGCTCGCTGGACTCCGTGGGGAAGTATCCGAAGCGCCTGAAGATCTCGACGCGCACGCGGCGGCCGAGCCCCTCCGGATCGGCCTCGACGATCTCGCGCAGCCTGGGGTAGAGGTCCTCGCCGGTGCGCCGGTCGCGGAACGTGTACACGAAGCACTGGTGGTTGAATCCCGCCGTGCGGAACGCGACGTCGGACTCCGGGACGCCGACGAGCTCCGCCAGGAAGGAGTGCGTGTCGCGGACGCTGTGACAGACCCCGACCACGTTCGTGAAGGGCGAGCCCGCGTAGACACCCCACGGCACCATCGCCATCGGGTTGGTGTAGTTCAGCAGCAGCGCATCGGGGCAGACCTCGGCCATGTCGCGTCCCATCGCCGCGACGACCGGGATCGTGCGGAGGCCGCGCATGATGCCGCCGATGCCGAGCGTATCGGCGATCGTCTGGCGCACGCCGTACTTCATCGGGACCTCGAAGTCCGTCGTCGTGGCCTGGTAGCCGCCGACCTGGATCTCGTTCACGAGGTAGTCGGCCCCGTCGAAGGCCGGCCGCTGGTCCTCGAAGGCCTCCACCCGGTAACCGGCGCTCGCGACCTCCACCACCTGTCGGGCCGCGCGGTTCGCGTAGTCGAGCCGCTCGGGGTCGATGTCCAGCAGCGCGATCGTGAGGTCGCCGTGCAGCTCCCGGTAGGAGGTGAGATCGGCCAGGACGTTGCGGGTGAACTCGACGCTGCCGGCGCCGATGATGGTGATCTTCCGCATGCGCGGAAGTGTCGCAGACACCCACGAAACGAGCAAATACGAAAGTCGCGCGTCCGGGCGTTCCTCCGTACCATGTGGCCTCGACCGCGACCCGGCAGGGGCTCAAGTAGCGCAGCGATAGCCCAAGAGGCAGGGGCTCAAGCAGCGCAGCGATAGCCCCAAGAGGAGGAGGCCCAGATGTCCGTCAGCGCCTACGTGCTCATCCAGACCGAAGTCGGCAAGGCCAGCCAGGTCACGAAGGCGGTGAGCGACCTCAGCGGCATCGTGCAGGTGGACGGCGTCACCGGACCGTACGACGTGATCGCCCGGGCGGACTCCGTGGACCTCGACGAGCTGGCGAAGCAGGTCGTGATGCCCATCCAGGAGGTCGAGGGCGTTACCCGCACGCTGACGTGTCCGGTGCTGCAGCTCTGAGGCGGAGCCCGGGATGTCGATCCGGATCCGGCGCGACGACGAGATCAGCGACGTCGACGGCGGCTGGTTCCGCGCCCGGTGGCACTACTCGTTCGACTCCTATCGCGACCCAGAGTACGTGAGCTTCGGCACGCTGCGGGTCTTCAACGACGACCGGCTCGTCCCCGGCGCGATCTGGCCGATGCATCCGCACCGCGACATCGAGGGCCTGACCTATGTGGTGGAGGGGTCGTTCCGCCACCAGGACGACGTCGGCGGCGCACCCGGTCCACTGCCCGCCGGTGCGGTGCAGCGGATGACGCTCGGCTCCGGCGCGCTGCACAGCGAGCAGAACGCCAGCGAGACCGAGGGCATGCGGTTCATCCAGATGTGGATCATGCCGGCGGAGCAGGGGCTCACGCCCGCCGTGGAGCAGAAGGTGTTCTCGACCGAGGACCGGACCGACACGTTGCTGCGGGCGATCAGCGGCGACGGCGGCGACGCCGTGCTGGTGCACCAGGACGCGCACGTCTTCGTGTCGAGGCTCACCGGCGGCGCCTCGGTGAAGCACGACCTGCCCTCCGGCCGCGGCGTCTACCTCTACGTGATCGAGGGAGACGTCGAGGTGAACGGCGAGCGCATGGAGACCGGGGCGGCGGCGCAGATCCGCGACGAGCCGTCGGTCGCCATCGAGGCCGCCGCCGACTCCGAACTGATCCTCGTCGACGTCGCGCTGACCTGAGCGGCTAGTCCTCGACGCTGATCGGGAAGGGGAGCGCCACCGGGTCGACGAACGGAGAGCGGCCGCGCTCGTCGAAGCGGTCCATCCGGAAGTCGGCGGCGTCCACGACGTCCGTGCGACCCTCCAGCGCGAGGTCCGCGGCACACCGCGCGACGGCGGGGCCCCACATCATGCCGTGACCGCACGCGCAGGCCACCGATGCGCCGTCCACCTCGCGTCCGTCGCGGGTCACCAGGGGTCCGAGCAAGGGCAGGTGATCGGGCGTGTACTCGATCGTGGCCGCCCACGCCTTGCGGATCCCGAGGGTGGCGGTGACCGGCACCAGCTTCGCCAGGCGGCGCTGCATCCTCCTGAGGTAGGCCCAGTCGAGCGTTCGCGCCTCACCGAGCGTCTCCTTTGGGTTGCTCATGCCCCAGAGCAGACCGCCCTCCTCCAGCCGCCAGTACAGACCGGCGCCCATGTCGAACACCATCGGCCGGCGCTCGACGTCGAAGTCGGGGTGCGGCTCGCTCACGGCCACCTGGTGCCGGGCGGCGCCGACCCACAGGCGGGCGCCGACGAGCCCGCCGACCTCGCGCAGCGACGGGCCGCCGGTGAGCAGCACGCGGGACGTGGCGATCGTGCCCGCGGTCGTCTCGACGCCGGTGACGCGCCGGCGTCCGCCGCGTGCGACCGCGGTGCGGAGTCCCAGGAACGCACAGCGCTCCCGCAGCGACACGCCCCCCGCCTGCATCGCGAGCGAGTAGGCGCGCACGTTCCTCGGCGGGTCGACGTATCCGTCGGTTGCGAGGTAGCTGCCGCCGCGATGGCCGCCGGCCGCGAGCGTCGGATCCAGACGATGGGCCTCGCCGGCGTCGACCCATCGCACGTCGAGGCCGGTGTCCCGCTGCATGGCCACCCGCGCGCGGCCGGCGCGCTCCTCGGCCGCGGTGGTGGCCAGGATGACGTAGCCGAGCTCGCGAAAGCCGGAGTCGGTGCCGAGCGCGGCCTGCTGGCCGCGGTAGAAGTCGACGCTCCACCGGCCCAGCTCCACCGTCGCCGGCGTACCACCCTGCTGTCGGACGACGCCCGCGGCGCGGGACGACGCGCCCTGCCCCGCCAGCCCCCGCTCCAGGACCACGACCCGGTCCGCGCCGCCGGTGGCCGCGAACCAGCTCGCCCATCCGCCGACCGTCCCGGCGCCGACCACCACCAGGTCGGCCGTCTCCCGCTTCGCCACGCGTGCACCTCTCCCGTCGTCGGATGGTCCGGAGGTCGAAGTGTAGAGAAGGACGCGAACGTACAGTGAGCCGCATGGAACCGGCGCTCGACCGTCGCCTGCTGCGCGAGGAGGTGGCGGTCGTCCTGATGCTCTCCGTGCTGGCGAGCGCGGTGTACGCGATCATCGACCTGCTGTCCGCCCCGCTCGCGGGCGTGTACGTGGCGGCCGGCAATCAGAGCAGCGAGCTCGCGAAGCAGCTCGCCGGATTCGTGTTCGGGCTCGGCCCCGTGTACCTGGTCGTCCATCTGGTCCGGCGGACGGGCGAGGGACTGCGCGGCATCGGACTGGACGGCGACCGCCCGGCGGAGGACCTCGTCCGGGGGACGGCGCTGTTCGCGGTGGTGGGGGTGGCGGGGATCGGGGTCTATCTGGCGGCGGTCGCTCTGGACGTGAACCGGTTCGTCGTGCCGGTCCCGCCGCTCGGTCATTGGTGGACGGTGCCGGCGCTGATCCTGAACTCGGCCGAGGCCGCGTTGAAGGAGGAGGTGGTCGTGGTGGCCTACCTCGTCACGCGACTGGGGCAGCTGGGGTGGAGCGACCGCCGCTCGATCGCGGCCAGCGCGCTGCTGCGCGGCTCCTACCACCTGTATCAGGGTTTCGGGGGGTTCGCGGGCAACCTCGCGATGGGCCTGCTGTTCGCGTGGCTGTTCACCAGGACGCGCCGCGCCTGGCCATTCGTGGTGGCCCACCTCCTGCTCGATGTGGGGGCGGGGGTGGGGTTCATCCTGTTCAGGGAGCACCTCCCCGGCTTCGGATGACGAGCCATCCTTCGGCCGGTTCCGAGGTGCCGCCCGACGCCTAAGATGGATGCTGACCTTTCGGGGAGGGCTACCGCTTCGCTCCTTGAGCCCCTGGGGAGGAGATGCCGCCGATGTCGCCGGTCATGGAGTACCTGCAGGGGCGTGGCGTGCCCTTCCTGGTGCTGCCCCAGCCTGGCGCCGTCACCGTGGAGGAGACGGCCGGTCGCCACGGCTTCCCGCGCGACGAGGTGGTGACCACCGTCGTGATCACCACGCGGTACGGGCACGCGCTGCTCGTGGTCGGCGCCGGCCGCGAGGTCGACGAGTCGCTCGTCGTCACGGCGCTCGGCGACTCGGACGTTCGCATGGCGGGCGAGCGGGATCTGCTCCGCAACTACCCCGAGTACGAGCCCGGC
Organism: uncultured Actinomycetes bacterium; assembly: GCA_963832225.1. Lineage (GTDB taxonomy): Bacteria > Actinomycetota > UBA4738 > UBA4738 > HRBIN12 > JALYMB01. Next base: position 144,000 of record CAWHTI010000013.1, on the reverse strand, counting down.
TCGCTGCCGCCGCTCGGACTGTTCTTCCAGGCTCCGATGTACGTCGACACCGATGTCGCACGCCGGGACGCGGTGGTGTTCGCCGCCGGCCGGCCGTCCCTCGGCATCCGGATGCTCACGAAGGATCTGTTCCGCGACGACCCGGTGGTGATCGCGCCGCTGACGCGCGAGACCGCCGAGGAGGAGCAGCGGCGCCGGGAGGGCCTGACCGTGGAGGAGGCCGGTGTGGCGGTCACCGAGGGTCAGTCCCAGGACGAGCCCGCGGAATGAGCCTGATAGCACCCCCTGGCGCCCTGCGGGTCGCTCCTGTACACTAGGTTTCGGATATCCGAACCAAGACCGATGCCCCGGGCCGCTCTGGCGCCGGGGTTTCGCGTATCCGGGGTCCTGGTGCCGGTCCGCCTATTGGTGATCCCGGGGGAACGTCCGGGTCCACCGGCGTGACCAGCGCTCCTCGCCGTTCTCCTCGACCCGCAGGTGCAGGTCCAGATGGTAGGCGTCCCGGTCGCTGCGGATCGTGTTCCTGGCGGTCGTCGTGACCGTGGCCTCGGGCCACTCGATCGAGAGCTTCGCGAAGCCCTCCGCCCGTCCCGTGCCGGGATCGGTGGTGGAGACCGCCGTCACGCCGGCGTACCGCTCGTAGCAGCGCGGGAACTCGCCCTCGGCCTGGGTCCAGCCCGAGGTCTCCGTGACGGCGCGGGTCTCCCGTCCCAGGATGTCGTGCTCCACCCGCCAGATCAGGACGCCGTCGGGCGTGTCGCCGGGCGGCTCCGCGTGGGTGGGAGTGACGTTCGGCGGGGCGAGCACCGGTCGCTCGGCGACCGGCGAGGGCCCGTCCATCACCGGCAGCGTCAGCACCGCCGACGCGCGGTCGATCGTGATCGTGTGCGCCTGCGGCGGCGACCACGCGTTCGGCCAGTCCGAGCCCGCGAGGTCCAGGCGGAGCCGGTTCCCGGCGTCGAACGTCCAGGACGTGACCTCGAGCGGGATCCGCACGCGCGTCGGCACCCCCGGCTCCAGCGGCGCCGGATCCTCGCGCGAGTCGCGGTGCGCGAGGTTCAACATCCCGCGCGTCACGAGTGCGCTCGTTCCGTCGGGGAACACATCGCAGAGCTTGGCGGACAGGTACGCGACGGGAACGGAGGACGTCACCGTCACCTCCAGCACGGGATGGCCCAGGATGTCGAGGTCGTCCTCGAGCGGCGCCCAGTCGTAGACGAGCGACCAGAGCTCGTCCGGACGCTGGTCCTGTGGCTGACCCCACGGCAGGTAGCCGGCGCAGGAGATCCAGGCCGTCCACCCGACGTCGCCGCGCGCAACGTCGAGCGTGTCGGCCCCGTTCATCTCCGCGCCCCCGGCCCTGTCGGCCTTGGCGAGCTCGAACGGACGCTCCACGAGCCGCTCGGCCGGCCACGCCGGCTCGTAGCGCCACTCCCCGTTCACGGAGGCGAGATCGGGTTCGGGCTTCGTGCTGCGGCGTGCGAACAGCACGATCGGCGGCTCGCGATCGACACCGTTGTCGACACCTTTCAGCCACCGGTCCCACCAGCGGAGCTGCTCGGGGAGGATGTCGACGTTCGGCCCCGGCCTGGACGTGTCGGTGGCCTGGTGCGCCCACGGGCCGATGATCACGCGGGCCGGGCAGCGCAGCTGCTCGAGCGTGCGCAACGAATTGTTCGTGTAGCCGTCGGCCCAGCCGGCGATGATCATGGTCGCGGCCTCGATCGAGCCGTAGTCCTCGATCAGCGAGCCGTACTTCCAGTAGTCGTCGTAGCGCTGGTGCTCCAGCCACGGGATCACCCACGGCTCGTTCGCCGCGACGCGGCGCTCCCACTCGTCGCGCCACCCCTCGCCGAAGTGGGCCGGTACCGGCGGCAGCGCGTTCATCGCCACCATGTACGAGGGGTAGTCCACGAGGTCGAGGGCCTTCAACGCGCCGCCGAAGTAGTGGACGTCGTCGGCGTAGCGATCGTCGGTGGCGAAGATCGGGATGATGGCCTTCAGCGCCGGCGGCCGTTCCATGGCGGCGTGGATCGAGTTGAACCCCGAGTACGACGTGCCGTACATGCCGACGCTCCCGGTGCTCCAGTCCTGTGTCGCGAGCCATTCGATGAGCGTCACCAGATCGGAGCGCTCCTCGCGCGTGTACTCGTCGGGCGAGACGCCCTCGCTCGTGCCGGTGCCGCGGACGTCGGCGCGGCACACGACGTAGCCGTGTTCCGCGAGACGGACGTAGTCCGGACGGTACGAGGCCGTCAGGTCGTCCTTGCGGTAGGGGAGGACCTCCAGGATCGCCGGCCACGGGCCGCCGTCGCCGTCGGGGAGGATCAGCGTGGCGTGGATCCGGACGCCGTCGGTCATCGGAACGAAGGTGTGGCGGGTCTCGGGCATCGCGCCCAGGGTAGCGTCAGACCGCCGGGCGGCTGGGTCGGTTGCGCGGCACGGGATGTGACCATCGGTCACGGACCCGGGCGGCCGGGCCGGCCTCGCCGGGCTCGTTCGGGTTCGTTTGCCCCGTGCATCGCCGGGTAGCGGTGTGGCCCATGCAGGAGCGCACCCCGTCCATCACGGCCTATCGCGAGGGTCCCTACCTCGTGCGGGGCCCCGTGCGGCTGGTGGGAGAGGACGGCGAGGAGCTCGAGGTCTGCCGCGCCGTGGTGGCGCTCTGCCGATGCGGCCGATCGAGGAGCAAGCCGCTCTGCGACGGCACCCACGCCGCCGCGCTGTCACGTCCCGCCGCGGCGCGCTGACCCTGCGCCCGCCGGCGGAGCTCCCGCATCGGCGTCGCGGCCCGACGCAGCACCACGCCGCGGTACGGACACCCGCCGAGCACAAGGCGTGCCGCCACCGCGAGCCAGACGCAGATCGCGCGCTCCGTGAGCCAGGCCGGTGCGAACCACGACGCCGAGGCTGGGTAAGCCACGCTGCCCCCGTGGCGGCGGCGTCCGATCTCCGCGAGCCCGACGGCGCCGGCGCCCGCCGCCGCGAGCGTCGTCCATCGCCGGCCGCGCGCGAGGGCGACCGCCGCCGGCAGCAGGGCCAGATGCGCCACGAGCCGCGCGGGCTGCGCCAGGTCGTCGTAGGCCTGCCGGACTCGCTGGTGGAGGAATCCGCGCGTCGTCGGCGGACGCCGGGCGACGATCACGTCCGACGCCGCCACCAGGACGCCGCCGCCCGCCCGCACCGTCCGGATCAGCTCCAGGTTCTCGAACAGCACGTCGCCGTCGTAGCCCTCGATCCGCCGGAACGTCGACCGTCGCAGCGCGAGCGTGCCGGGGAAGTCGTGGCCGGTGACGCGATTGAGCAGCGTCCTCGCCGTGTCCCACCGTGCGTGCCACGGCAGGGGCCCGGGAGGGAGCGCTTCGAAGGCGTTGGCCGGGATCACGAGGTCCGCGGTCCGGAGGCGCTCGGCGATCGTGCGGAGCTGCTCGGGCCGGTACCGGACGTCGTCGTCGGCGATCACGACGGTCTCGAACGAGGCCGCGCGGACGCCCGTCGCGACGCCGTTCACCTTGCCGTTCGCGGATCGCAGGACGGGATCGGGTGGCATGTGACGGACGCCGGGCGGGAACGACGCGGCGTGCTCCGCGAAGGCCACCGGCGGCGACCCGTCGGCCACGATCACCTCGGCTGCGGTCGCCAGCTCCTTCAGGTAGGGAAGGAGGTCGGCGTGGTCGCCGTGTCCTGCCTCGCACCGCAGCGGCAGGACGTAGGTGAGCTCCATCTCACGCGGCGGTCGACACGTACTCCGCCCGCAGCGACGACCGCCCCTCCTCCCAGGCGCCGAGCAGGCTGCGCGCGAGCGACGCCTCCGTTGCGAGCAGTGCGCGGGCGCCGAAGAGCACGTCCTCCTCCAGTGCGGGTTCCGCCGCGACCAGGGATCCTGCGAGGTCGTTCGCGGCGATGGCCTCGTGGACGGCGTCTGCCTCGACGTGCTCGTCGAAGTAGCCGGTGGCGTCCGATCCGAACCCCAGGCGCCGCAGGGCGTCGCCGTAGCGACGGTTCGGGATGCACGAGGTCATCTCGAATGCGGCCAGGTGGCCGACGAGAGCACCGCGCAGCCGGCGATGCAGGCCGAACAGCGACATCAGGTTGCGCCACGCCAGCGTGGCGCCGGGCAGGCGGTCGAGGTAGGCGCCGAACGTGTCGTCCAGGCCGAGCGCTCGCATCGAACGCGCGAACAGCAGGGCGTGCATCCGCGACGGGTCGCCGCCTCCGTACTCGTCGGCCTGGATCTCCACCAGCGCCGCCTTCGCCGCACCGCTGATCCGCGGGATGCCGAACGAGTGCGGGTCGGCCTCTCGCAGCTGGTAGATCGAGCGATGCATCAGGAATTCCCGCACCTGGACCGGGGTGCCGTGCTGCTCGAGGTAGCGAGCCACCGATGGCCCGTCGTCCAGCCGGATCACCTCGCGGAGGCGGACGTCGATCGTCCCCGGCCCGACGGCCGGCTGGGCGTCGACGAGCGTCCGAAGCGCCGCCTCGAACGGCCCCTCGAGCGCCGCGCGGCCGGCGATCAGGGCAGGATCCCAGCCCCATGCGTCATCCACACCCTCGATACCTCCGAAGTGCAGCTCGTCGCAGAGGAACAGGGCCAGGTGCAGGTCGTCGTCGACGACGGGGTCGGCCTCCGCCGGGATCGGGGGCATCGGCGCCCTCGTCCGGCCGGGAGCCTCCCGCAGACACGAGATCACCCAGTCACTGAGCGGTCCTCGGGACGTGGTCGGCAGCATGGTTGCGCCGTTGTTCCCGAGGGCCGACGCGCACAAACGTCAGGTCCACGATGGCATCCACACGCGGAGCTGCCAGGCGGTCCGCGACAGCTGGGTTCCCGTCAGCACCGGGTAGAAGAAGACGAAGAACGCCACCGCGGCCGCCAGGTAGCCCCAGACGAACGGCCGGTAGGGGTGCAGCTTCGAGCGCCGCTCGACCAGCCCGGTCCCCGGGTCGCGCTGTTCGATCCGCATGTCGGAGAAGTCCCGCGCCGTGGTCACGGCGGCCAGGACCAGGAGGGGCACCATCGGCATCATGTAGAAGAGGAACTGCGGCCGGCTCACCACGAACCACGGCAGGAACTGCACGGCGAAGGCCACCACGATGAACCCGGCCCGCCAGTCCCGCCGTCGCCACCAGGCGTACGCCGTGTACGGCAGGGTCCAGAACGCCCCCCAGAAGATCGCCGGATTGCCGATGGTCGTGATCCACCGCACGTCGTCCCCCGGATAGCGCGCGAAGAACAGGACGGGGCGGGTCATCGGGAGCCAGCCCCAGGCGTGGGAGAGCCACGGATGGCTGGGGGTCACCGCTCCCGAGGCCGCGTCGGTCTGGAACCACTTCAGGGTCTTGTGGTAGTCCCACATGCTCGCTTGCAGGTGCCGCCACTCGCCGAGGCTCCAGCCGAAGTGGTGGAACCACGGCAGGTAGACCGCCAGGTAGATCGCCGTCGGGACCAGGAGCAGTGCCAGCACCATCCCGAGCGACTCCCGCATGATCGTGCCGGCGAGCGCGGCGCGCAGGGCACCGCCCCCGAGCCGGCGACGCGTCGTCTCCCACATGAGGGTCAGCAATCCGGCGGCGACCAGGGCGAGGGCGCCCGACCACTTGGTGGCGATGGCCGCCCCGAACGCGACGCCCGCAGCGAACCGCCAGGGCCGCCAGAGCGGCGACGGCGCTCGCCACGTGGGCGCGGGGCCGGGCCGAGGCGCCCCGTCGGGGTCGGGCGCCGGGTCGACCTCCGGCTCGGCGGGCAGCGGCGTCCGCCGGTCGATCCAGCGCCGGTCCAGCACCAGGAACAGGAGGCCGGCCGTGACCCAGAAGCCGACGAAGCTGTCCAGGAGCCCGGTTCGCGACAACACGAAGCTCAGTCCCTCGACCGCCATCAACAGTCCGGCGACCGCCGCCCACAGCGCGCTGCCGAACAGCAGATAGGCGAGCAGCGCGACCCCCATCACCGTGAGCGTGCCCACGGTCGCGGAGGAGACGCGCCAGCCGAAGGCCTCGTAGCCGAACGCGCGCTCGCCCAGGCCGATCATCCACTTGCCGAGCGGGGGGTGCGTCCACGAGCCGACGTCCCACTTGTCGTCACGCCAGAACCGCTCGGCCGAGCTGTCGACGTCGCACTCGGCGTTCGTGCCGCCGACCAGGATGCAGCCGGCCTTGGGGTAGTAGACCTCGTCGAAGATACGGTCCGGCGGGGAGGAGAGATGCCAGAAGCGGAGGGCGCCGGCCAGCAGACCGACGGCGAGGATCGCCACGACGGGACGGTTGAGGAGGTGCGCGAGTCGGGGCACCGGCTCAGGGTATCGGTGGCAACCCGGTCCGGGGGGACCGTCGGCTCGCGTGCGACCGGGGCTACCGCTTCGGACGGTCCGCGCGACGCACCACGAACTGGATCCCCTGGTAGACATCGGTGATCGACGCGGACTTGTTGTCGACCAGTCCTGCGCCCAGACCCACGCCCTGCACGTTCTCGAAGGTCGTGTCCGTCTCGACCTTGGCGGCCCGCTTGGGCCACGCGATCCACAGGCGCCCGGCCGGATCCATGCGCTTCGACAGCGCCGGGAGCCGGCCCTCGATCTCCGAGATCGACGTCGAAAAGAGCAGCACCACGTCCATGTCCTTCCCGGGGCGTTGCAGCTGCTCCATGGGCGGCGCCGACGCCCCCAGGTAGAAGCCCACCGGCACGTCGCCGCCCACCCAGACGCGGGACCCCTCGCGGATCCCGAGCTTCTTCCACAACGGCGTCCCGGAGTAGTCCTTGTGCCCCTCGGCCATGACGAGGAGCGTAGCGGGGAGCGGACGTAGCCCGGGGCGAGCGTCGCAGGGACCCGTCGGGCGATGTTCGCCCGGACGCCCCCGTGGGAGCATCGGTGCGATGCCCGGCACCCTGTTCGTGGTGGGAACCCCGATCGGCAACCTCGGCGATCTCAGCCGGCGGGCGCGAGAGACCCTCGCGGCGGTCGACCTCGTGGCGGCGGAGGACACCCGCCGGACCGGTCGGTTGCTGGCGGGCTTCGACATCAAGGTGCCGTTGCTCTCCTTCTTCGAGGGCAACGAGCGGCAGCGGCTCCGCCAGATCGTGTCGCGGCTGCTCGGTGGCGAGGACGTCGCGCTCGTCACCGACGGCGGCATGCCGTCGGTGTCCGATCCCGGCTTCCGTCTGGTGCGTGCGGCCGCGGCCGAGGGCATCGAGGTCCGCGTGGTGCCCGGGCCCAGCGCTGCCATCGCGGCGCTCGTGGTGAGCGGTCTGCCCACCGACCGGTTCGTCTTCGAGGGCTTCCTGCCGAAGAAGGCCGCCGAGCGGATGCGGCGGCTCGAGGACCTCGCGAGGGAGCCGCGGACGATCGTGTGCTTCGAGGCGCCGGGGCGCGTGCAGATCCTGCTGCGGGATCTCCTCGTCGCGCTGGGCGACCGGCAGGTGGCCGTGGCCCGCGAGCTCACCAAGCTGCACGAGGAAGTGCTGCGCGGCCGGGCGTCCGAGGTCCTCTCCCGCCTGGCGGACCTCGAGCTCAAGGGAGAAGTGGCCGTGGTGATCGGCGGGGCCCCGGCAACCGGCGCCGGCGACGTGACGACCCTGATCCCCGAGACCGAGGCACTGGTGGCGTCGGGGATGCGCAAACGCGAGGCCGCCCACGAGGTCGCCGAGCGCCACGGCGTCAGCGCCAACGCGCTCTACCGCGCGTTGCTGGCACGACAGACGCAGCAGGAGCCGTCTTCGTCCCCGAGCTAGTCTGTATCAGACTAGTGAGACGAGGGCGGCCGTCCCCGGCGTCACGCCCGACCCCCGCCTGTACGATTGCCCGACCATGGGCCGAGACGTCTTCTACATCACGACGCCGATCTACTATCCGAACGATGTCCCGCACATCGGCCACGCGTACACGTCGGTGGCCGCCGACGTCATCGCTCGCTATCACCGGCTCCGCGGCGAGGAGGTCTTCCACCTCACCGGAACGGACGAGCACGGCCTGAAGCTCCAGCGGGCGGCCGAGGCCGCGGGCCGGGATGTCCAGTCCTGGGTCGACGAGATGGCGCCGAAGTGGCAGGAGGTCTGGCGGCGGCTCTTGATCGACTACGACGACTACATCCGCACCACCGAGCCACGGCACGAGCGCGCCGTCACGGAGTTCCTCACCGCCGTGCACGGCAACGGCCGGGAGGACATCTACCTCGGGACCTACGAGGGTCTCTACTGCGTGTCGTGCGAGGCCTACTACACGGAGGACGACCTGATCGAGGGTCTCTGCCCGGTCCACCACCGGCCGGTCGAGCACGTCACGGAGGAGAACTACTTCTTCCGCCTCTCCGCGTACGCCGACCGGCTCCTGGAGCACTACGAGGCGCACCCCGAGGCGCTCGAGCCGGAGGTCCGCCGCAAGGAGGTCCTCTCCCTCATCCGTGGCGGCCTTCGCGACTTCTCCGTCAGCCGGACCTCCTTCGACTGGGGGATCCGCCTGCCCTGGGATCCGCGTCACGTCTGCTACGTCTGGTTCGACGCGCTCACCAACTACGTCACGGCCGCGGGCTACGGATCCGACCCCGAGCGGTTCGCCCGGGTCTGGCCGGCCGATATCCATCTGATGGGCAAGGACATCCTGCGGTTCCACGCCGTCTACTGGCCGGCGATGCTGATGGCCGCGGGGGTCGAGCTTCCACGGCAGGTGTGGGCCCACGGCTATCTGACGGTCGGCGGCGAGAAGATGTCGAAGACCAACGCCACGGGGATCCATCCGTTCCAGCTCCTCGACCACTTCGGCGTGGACTCGTACCGGTACTGCTTCATGCGCGACATCCAGTTCGGGGCGGACGGCAACTTCAGCTGGGAGTCCATGGTCGAGCGCCACAACGCGGACCTCGCGAACGGGCTCGGGAACCTCGCCAGCCGGGTCCTCGCGATGCTGGGCTCCTACTACGGCGGGCAGGTCCCTCAGCCGGGTCCGGAGGCGGCCGCGGGAACGATCCCCGCGCTGGTGCCCGACGTCGCCGCGCGGATGGACGCGCACATCGACGCGGTGGCCCTCACGGCGGCCGTGGGCGCCGTCTGGGAGTTGGTCGACGCGGCCAACAAGTACCTCGTGACGACGGAGCCGTGGGCCTTGGCCAAGGACGCGGACCGTCGGGACGAGCTCGGGGGTGTCCTGTACACGGCTGCGGAGACGCTCCGGATCCTGGCGGTCCTCATCTCGCCCGTGATGCCCGAGGCCTCCGCCCGGCTCTGGTCGCAGCTCGGGTTGGACGCCACACCGATCGAGGAGCAGCGACTCCCGGCCGCGGCGGAGTGGGGCGGTCTGGCGCCGGGGACCCAGACATCGAAGGGGTCGTCGCTCTTCCCTCGGCTCGAGAACTGAGCGCGTTTCGACCGCCGCCGTCTGAGGTAGCGCTGGAGCCTTCGCGGGATCACGTTTCACGTGAAGCTCCCCTGGTCGACCGCAGGTGGAGACCGGCTAAGCTCGGCGTCGGATGAGCGACCAGAACCTTCAAGTGGCGGTGCAGTCAGGGGCGGTGGACACCCACTGCCACCTGTTCCTCCTCGACAGCCAACCTCCAGAAGTGGTGGAGGCTGCGAAGGCCGCCGGGGTGGAGCGGATGATCTGCGTCGGCGTGGACGCCCCAACGAGCCGGCGGAGCCTGGAGCTGGCGGATTCCCTCGGTGGGGTCTTCGCCACCGCAGGGCTGCATCCCCATGACGCCTCGACCCTCGACCACCGGATGGGAGCCGAGCTCGAGGAGATGCTCCACGACCCGCGGTGCGTGGGGGTGGGGGAGACCGGCCTCGACCACTTCCGGATGCGTTCGTCGAAGGAGGATCAGGAGCGGGTCTTCCGGCTCCACATCGATCTCGCGCGGGAGAGCGGCAAGCCGCTCGTCGTCCACGTCCGGGACGCGTGGCCGGACGTCCTTCGAGTGTTGGAGGAGGGTTCGGCGGAGCGGGTGGTGATCCACTGCTTCAGCGGCGACGCACAGACCGCCGCCGAGTGCGTGGCACGTGGCTACTACCTGAGCTTCGCGGGCAACGTGACGTACCCGAAGAACCAGCATCTGCGGCAGGCGGCGCGCACGTCCCCGCTCGATCGGCTGCTCGTGGAGACCGACAGTCCGTTCCTCTCACCGCAGAAGCTCCGCGGCTCCGACAACGAGCCGGCGAACGTGGTCGTCACGATCCGGGCGATCGCCGAGGAACGCGGCGAGGGCTTCGAGGCGGTGCGCGACGCCACCGCCGCGAACGCGTTCGCGATCTTCGAAGGCCTGCAGTAGCGCCGCGGACGTGCGTATCGCGTGCTCGGACGCGTCATTCCACCCTCGAACAGATGTTCTGGTTCAAGTTTGCAGTGAAGGTTGAGGGTTTGGTACCGTGCGGCGAGTGCGCATGAAGGCTTCGGCCCGGCTCAGCCGCTTCCCTCTGAAGCCTTCCTCGGATCCAAGGAGGAAGGTTGGCGGTTCGCGCGACACGGCTTCGCAGGTTGCGGATCCGACAGGCGATACGAGCGACGACGGCACTCGCCGTCATGTCCGTCGCGGTCCTGTCGTATCTGGTCATCAGCAAGCAGGTGACGCTCGTCGTGGACGGACGTCCGCAGGCGATCCGAACCATGAGCGCGGACGTCGCGGAGCTCCTGGAGGGCGAGGGCATCGATCTCGCCGCCGGGTTCTCCGTGCAACCGCCGCCGGCGACCCGACTCGCCGACGGCATGACCGTGAAGGTGGACTCGCTCGCCGAGCTCCGCGCGGTCGCAGGACAGACCTCGAGTGTGGGGGTCTGGGTGATGGAAGGGACCAACGGACCGTGGTCGAAGATCGCGGGACGGATGGACGAGGGTTCGCCCTCCGCGTCCGGCGCCGGGACCGCCCCGGTGGTCGCCGCTCGGGCAGTCGTGATGGGGAAGGTTCACGACGTGCTCACAAATGCGGCGACCGCCGGGGAGCTCCTCTCGGCCATGGGGATCAAACCCGACGCTGACGATCGCGTCCGACCATCACCCAGTACCCCCCTTCACCCCGGCATCCGGGTCCGGTACGACCGGATCCGGGTGTTCCAGAAGGACCTCGACACGGCCATCCCCTTCACCTCGGGGACGACCACCTCGACCGGCCTGGATCCGGGCGAGGTCCGGGTGATCCAGGCCGGCGCCGACGGGATCCTCCGCACCACCTATCGCGTGCGGGTCCTCAACGGCAAGGTCGTGCGCCGGGTCGTGCTGGGGCGTCACGTCGTGCGGGAGGCGGTCCCCGAGCGGCGCGAGGTGGGGGCGGCGGTCTCGGCCGGGACGACGCGCTCGCAGGTCGGCGAGGCCTCCTGGTACGACACACCGTGGGACGGGATGACGGCGGCCCACCCGTGGCTGCCGTTCGGGACCGACGTCACCGTGACGAACGTCGCGACCGGTGAGAGCGTGGTCGTGGTGATCAACGACCGTGGACCGTTCGGAGGCCGCATCATCGATCTGGCGGACGAGGCGTTCGCTCGGCTGGCCCCGCTCGGCCAGGGCGTCATGCAGGTCCGCCTCACGTGGTGAGCTGACCCGGTGACCGGGGACGGGGTCGTCCCCGGAGCGGGGGCCGTCCGCGACCTGGCGGCACGTCACGGCATCCGCCCGTCGAGGTCGCTCGGCCAGCACTTCCTGATCGATCCGAACCTGGGGCGTGCGATCGCCGCCGAGGCCGGCGCGGCGCCGGGCGTCCGCGTGGTCGAGGTCGGAGCCGGGCTGGGGTCGCTCACGATGGCGCTGGCGTCGGCCGGCGCCGAGGTGCTCGCGATCGAGTTCGACCGCGCGCTCGTGCCGGCGCTGCTCGAGGTGGTCGGCGACCTCCCGGCGGTCCGGGTCGTGGCGGCCGACGCGATGAAGCTCGACTGGGCCGGCGAGCTCGGTCCCGGGGCGTGGACGATGTGCGCGAACCTCCCGTACAACATCGCCACGCCGACGCTGCTGACGGCATTGGAGCGGGCGCCCGGGATCGGGACGTTCGTGGTGATGGTGCAGCGCGAGGTCGGCGAGCGGCTCGCGGCCGGGCCGGGCGAGGAGGGCTACGGAGCGGTGAGCGTGAAGGTGGCGTACCGGGCGCGCGCCCGGATCGTCCGGCGCGTGCCGCCGACCGTCTTCTGGCCCCGGCCGGGGGTCGAGTCCGTCGTCGTCCGGCTGGACCGACTCGACGGGCCGCCGGTCCGCGTGGCTCCGGAGCGGCTGTGGCCGGTCGTCGAGGCCGGGTTCGCACAGCGGCGCAAGACCCTGAGCAACGCCCTGGTGCGGCTCGGCGTGGACCGCGGGCGCGCGGCCGACGTGCTCGCGCGCAGCGGGGTCCCGCCGCGCGCCCGCGCCGAGGAGCTGGATCTGCATGCCCTCGCGCGGGTGGCGGCGGAGATGGGAGCCGCCGAGCATGACGTCCCGGCCGGTCCGCCGCGAGGCGCACGCGAAGGTGAACGTCTTCCTGCGGGTGCTGGGTCTCCGGGAGGACGGCTACCACGAACTCGAGAGCCTGGTGCTGCCGCTCTCGCTGGCGGACACGGTCGAGGTCGAGGAGACGGACCGGCTCGACGTCGAGGTCCACGGCGACCCGCGCCTGGCCGCCGCGGCCCGGTCGGGCGCCGGCATGAACCTGGGCCTGATGGCCGCGCTGGCGCTGGCGGAGACGGCGGCCGTGACGCGCGGCGCCCGGATCCGGATCACGAAGCGCATCCCGGTGGCGGCCGGCCTCGGTGGCGGCAGCGCGGACGCGGCTGCGGTCCTGCTGGCCCTCGACGAGCTGTGGGGCTGCGGGCTGGGCCCGGAGGCGCTGATCCAGGTCGCCGAGCGGGTGGGATCCGACGTGCCCGCGCTCGTGGCCGGCGGGCCGGTGCTGATGCGCGGCCGAGGCGAGGACGTGCAGCGCGTGGAGGTCGCGCCCACGTGGTGGGTCGTGCGACCGTTCGAGTTCCCGACCCGATCTCCCGACGCGTTCCGATGGTGGGACGAGGACGGGTCGGTCACCGGACCCGAGGGCGCGGCCCTGCTCCGGGCGGCGGCCCGCGGCGACATGGAGGCCCTCGGCGCGGGGCTGACGAACGATCTGGAGGCGCCCGTCTGCGCGCGGCATCCGGAGATCGCGGCGGTCCGCGACGCCCTGCTCGCCGCCGGCGCCCTCGGCGCGGTGATGAGCGGCAGCGGTCCAACGGTGGTGGCGCTGGCCCGGGACCGGGCGCACGCGGAGGAGCTCGCCGCGACCCAACCGGGCGCGATCGCGGCGTCGGGATGGCGGGCCACGCCGACGACGCCGACCTAGGATGAACGACGTTCGATCCGGGGTGGTCTAACGGCAAGACGCGGGCCTTTGGAGCCTACGATGGAGGTTCGACTCCTCCCCCCGGAACTTCTGGACCAGACATCGCCGCAGGTCGTCGGTGACCACGTCACGGTGGTTGTATGGAATCCCCGTGGATCCACTGAACTTGGCAGTGCGCAACCTCGGGCGCGATGATGCGGTAGATCGGGAGGATCTCCGACCCGCCGTTACCCGGAGCTCCTTGAGCTGGAGGCATAAAGTGACGGCCGTGGGTCGCCCTTTCGATCGTGACGCGTTCAAGACCGCCCAGCGCCGCGGATGGAGCGACGCCGCGATCGGCTGGCGTCGCTGGTGGGACAAGCTCGAGGCGGATGTCGTGACGGAGCGGCTGCTCGAGCTCGCCGAGGTGAAGCCGGGCGCATGCGTGCTCGACATCGCGACCGGGATCGGCGAGCCGGCGCTGACGGCGGCAGCCGCAGTCGGCTCGGAAGGACGCGTCGTCGCAACCGACATCTCACCGGGGATGCTGGCGATCGCGCGAGAGCGCGCCGCCGAGCGAAGGCTGCGGAACGTCGAGTTCCTCGAGACTGACGCGGAGCAGCTCGACTACGAAGATCACTTCGACGTCGTGCTGAGCAGGTTCGGGCTGATGTTCCTTCCCGACGTCGACGAGGCGCTGCGCCGGGTCCGGCGCGCGCTCGTGAGCGGCGGGCGACTCGCCGCATCGCTCTACCCGCGATCGCCGTTCTTCTCGACCGCGGTCGCCGTCACGCGGCGCCACCTAGGCCTTCCCGAGAACGAGCCGGTTCGGATGAGGTTCGCGCCGGACGACCGGAGTGGGCTGGAGGCGACGCTGGTTGATGCAGGCTTCGTCGACGTTCGGAGCGAGATCATCGAGCTCGCGACGCCGTTCGCCTCGTCTGATGAGTACGTCGACTATCTACGTGACACGAGCGTGACGATCAACAACATGCTCACGGAACAGAGCGTCGACCGAAGGTCCGATGTATGGACGGCGATCCGCGCCGCGATCGCAGCCCAGCCGAGACCGGCCGGTTCGTTCGTCGAGCGAGTCGACGCGCTCACCGTTGCCGGCAGACGAAGCTCGTCGTTCGAGCGGTAAGCGCCGATAAGCATCCCTGATCCTGGATCGGTGCGACACACGGTCCTCGGGTTTGTCAAGGTGGCGTGCGCGGAGGGATCGAACTTGACATGCAGGTGAGCGTGTGTCGGTCGATCCGTGTCTCCTCCCCCCGCAACCGTTCAGGGAACCCAGCAACCTGTCAGCTGCATGGTCACGCTGATCGCGCGACCCTCGCGGCCGGATCGCAAGCCGCTGACGAGGAGCAAGCGCCTGTCGTGAAGGAATGCCGGCTACTGAGCAAGTCGGGCCCGCCTGCGCTTCCGAGGATCGTTCGCCTGTCGCAGGGCAAGAACCGACATCGAGCCGACCACAACCGTCGACCCCATGAGCTGTCCAGCGTCCATCGTCTCCCCCAACAGCAACGCACTGAAGAACAAGCCGAACACCGGTATCAGGGTCAGGAACATTCCCGCTCGAGCAGCGGAGGTCCGTCGCAGACCAGAGACGAACAGGAGGAAGGCCACGCCGTAGTAGAGGCCTCCGGAGAGGATCGCGCTGATCAGTTGAGATGCCGTCGCGTCGATCGAGTGTAAGGACTGCACCGAGACGGCGAACAACACCAGCACGGCAAAGGCGAGCGCACTCGCTTGTTGCAAGAAGACGACCGGAAGCGTGCCGTCCGTCAGATCCATCCGACGTAGCAGCACAGCGTAGAGGGCACAGGCGAAGACCGAGGCAAACGTCAGGACGACGCCGAAGGTGGAGTTGCCCGTTGAAGGAGTGCCGACGATCAGGGCGACTCCCGCCATAGCAGCGGCGAGGCAGGCGATACTCCAGAGGGGGAGCCGTTCGTGAAGGATCGCGAAGGCCAGGACAACGATCACGACCGGCTCCGTCGCCCAGATGATCACCGACACGGATGCGTTGATGTGCGCGAGCGCGATCAACCCGAGCGCGTACGCGATCCCAGGGTTGAGCACCCCCAACGCGGCGATCTGCGCGGCACGGCGGATACCGCGCAGCGAGGAACGAGTCATGAGCAGGAATGCACCCAACATCAGGACGCTGCACGCCAACTGGAACGGAAGGAGCAGAGAGGCGTCGATGCCCCCGAGCGCGTACTTGCTGAGGACCGTACCGAGTCCCCAGCACATGGCAGCACCGATCAGATATGCATGGCTCAACCGCGACTCGAACATCGTTTGACCCCTCTGGATCTGTGGATGGCTGACGGAACGAAGGGATCAGCAGCAGTCCGCGTCACAGCAGTCATAGCCGGGGAGACGGGCTCGACGCCTGACCGGAAGGTTCGGACCCGTTCTGGTTCGGCGCAGAACTCCCGAGCCGACCATCGCTACCGCGCTCGGCTCACGAGGTCGTCGAGGAGAACGTGCACACGTCGCTCGATCTCGTCGCGGATCGAGCGAACCTCTTCGAGGGACTTGCCTGCGGGGTCCGGCAACTCCCAGTCGAGGTACCTCGTGCCCGGGAAGATCGGACAAGCGTCACCGCAACCCATCGTGACAACAACGTCAGCGGCCTCGACCGCGACGGTCGTGAGTGGCTTCGGGAACTCCTTCGACAGGTCGATCCCGAGTTCGTCCATCGCCGCGACGACGGAGGGATTGATCTCGTCGGCTGGTGTGCTCCCGGCAGAGCGGATGGCCACTTGCCCCCCGGCGTGATGGTTGAGTAGCGCGGCAGCCATCTGGGAGCGCCCCGCATTGTGAACGCAGACGAACAGGACCTCGGGGAGTTCTGCGGTCATGGGGATAGGGCCTTCCGCAGAAGGGCAAGTGGTTCGGCTTCGATGCTGAAGAATGCCCATCGGCCACGCTGTTCGCGAGCGAGGAGACCAGCGTCGGTGAGCACCTTGAGATGGTGGCTGACCGTCGGTTGCGACAGGCCCAGCGGCTCGGTGAGGTCACACACGCACGCCTCTGACCCCTCGGTTGCGGCGATCAGCGAGAGGAGCCGCAGACGAGCGGGGTCAGCCACGACCCTGAGCGCCCCCGCCAGGTCCTCGGCCTCAGCCGCGGACAGCGGCGAGCCGAGCACCTGGGGGCAACATGCCTGGTCGATCACGGCGATCTGCTTCACATCCTCATATTGACACCTATCTATACATCTGGCAACGTATCGACGTCCATCAATGAGAGGAGGGGACATGATCGTAGACAACGATCCGAGCTGCCCGCCCGACTGCTGCCCACCGGGTTGCTGCTGATTCCGCCGGTTCGAGCAGACGTTGAACGCCCCCTGCTCAGCGTTGCGGGGGGCGTTCTCGTCTTGCCCGCCCCGCGAACGAACAACCAAGAGGTGATCGACAACAGCGGGGAAGTCTTGTTTGCCCGGCGCGGGGCGAGAGGTCTGAGTGCTTCGAAGCACCCCGAGCCAGGGGGTTGCTCTCCCGTGTATAGGCGAGATGATTACCGCAAACGGTTGATGACCCCTCCATCCCACCCGTGTGAGTGTCATCGGACGTCATTGGCTCAGCCGACCCCAGCTGGGAGGGAGAGATGAGCTTCGGGCATCGAGGCCGCGAGGACGATGTACAGCAGGTTCGCTCGACGGGGTGGGCGAGCGCGGGGAGCCTGGGCCAACGTGGGAGGTGGCTGATGAGACGGATTGCGCTGCTCGTTCCGCTGTCGTTGCTGATGTCGATCTTCGCCCCCGGTGCGCCGATGGCCGCTGCGGGCGGCTGTGGTGGCGGTGAGCGATCGCTGCCGATGGGGGAGGGCGGACCCTTCTCGGCTCCTGGCCCGCCGCAAGACCTGACGGTTGCGGCCGGGAATCGGAACGTCGTGTTGTTCTGGGACCCGCCCGCCTTCAACGGAGGGGGCGTCGACTTCTACCGGGTGTATGTGGACGGCGTGCGGACGCGACGGACCACCCAGACACAGACACAGTTGAACAAGCTCAACAACGGTCAGTCGTATGCGTTCACCGTGACCGCCGTCAACGTATGCGGTGAGAGCTCACCGTCGAATGAGGTTTCGGCGACCCCGAACAGGGGGCAGGATGCCGAGCTGATCGGCGGCGGCAACCTGTCGATGAGCACAGGGAACGGAGCGACGCCGACCGATCCGTTCGTCGGGAAGCAGACGTTCCCCGCAGGCACAACGGGCGTCGGTACGCTGAAGGAAGAGCCCGACAACGGGTTCTGCAACGGATCGTGCCTCGCGAACCAGGTGCTCGTGAACGCACTTGAGAACGGGAGTTTGGGTGGACCCTTCTACACGGTCAAACTGATGTACGACGAGACAGTGGTCGAGGCCGCCCCTGATCGCGCCGCAGGAGGGGTGACCGGTTTCGTCGTGTGGTACGACGCGACGAAGGGGGAAAACCCGGTTCAGCTCTCGAGCTGCACCTCGTCGTCGATACCCTGCGTGGCCAAGACAACTCGCGACGATGGTGATCTGGCCGTCCTGGTTCGGACGTCCGATACCGACCCCAGGATGGGTACGAAGTCGGGCGGGGCGTAGCGCCGCCGCCTCACGTTGGCGAGGCGATCTCCGTTGTGCCGTCGTTGACGGCCGTGAGTGATGCCGTCTCCGGATCCACGATGGCGCCGACGTCAGGGACGTCGGGCACAGCCACGACGCCGAGTTCGGAGAGTGTTCGGTCGCTCTGCCGTCCAGTCGAGGACGGCCCCGACCCTCGAAGGCGGGCGAGCTGTTCGACCGCCCGCAAGGTCAGCGCCTCGTCGTACCGCGCCTTGCGCGCCTGCGCCACCAGCAGGCTGGCGTCGAACGCCGTGGCCGCATCATCCAACCGCCCCAACTGCATCAGCGAGTATCCGCGAATCCGTTGCAGCAGCGGCGTCTGGACGCTGACTCCCTCGAAGGCCTCGGCCTCCACCAGCGTCGTCGAGACGCGCTCGAGCGCCTCGTTGGCGAGTCCTCGGAACACGAGGCATTCGGCGACGCGCGCGTCGACCTCGATGGTGTCGGTTTGGCTTCCCACCTTGACGAACGTGGCGCGGGCCCGAGCGAACAGGTCCAACGCCTCCTCCGCGCGTCCGGCGCGGCTCGCCAATCGCCCGAGCAGACTCTCTGCGAACGCCACGCCGGCTCTGTCGCCCGCCGCACGCCACACGCGCGAGGCATCCCGCAACAGCGGCTCAGCCTCCTCGAGCCGGCCCTGGTCCGAGAGGATCTCACCGATGTTGCAGGTGCCGTACGCAGCGTTCACGGGGTCGCCCGTGCGCTCCCTGGCGTCGCGGCCTCGCTTGTACAGGACCACCGCCTCGTCCCACTGGCCGTCGAAGTACTTGAATCCACCCAGGTTGTTCAGCACGACGGCTTGCCCTGCGGGGTCGCTCAACTCCCGGTAGATCTCGAGCGCTTTCGAAGAGTTCTCGTACCCGGTTGCACGGCCCTCGAGGAAGAGCGCCCAGTCCAGGATGTAGTACGCGTGTGCGAGTGCCTCTCGTTCCCCGGAGGCGTCGGCCTCTTCGATGGCCCCAGCGCACCAGGTCCTCGCCTCGCGGGCGCGGCCCTGCGCGACCCGGATCGATGCGTAGGAGACTGACAGTTGAGCCCGCTGACGGAGGACTTCGATCCCGTCCAAACCGTTCAAGGCGCTCAGACCGCGTTGCAGCCAACGGAGCGCGTCCGAGTAACGCCCCAACCGCTCGGAGATCCTCGCTTGCTTCTCAAGGATTCTCGCGGTCCCAAGGGCCTCGTCGCCGAGTGAGGCACGGGCGTCTCGGTAGACACCGCGTGCCCGTCGGAAGTCCCCCATCCGCACGAGCACATCGCCAAGCGCCTCGCGAATCGCCGCGATCTCACGAAGCTCGACGGAGCCGATGTGGGAAGCAGCATTCAGCGCTCGCTCGTAGAACTCGGCCGCCCGACCGTTCGAGAAGCGATCGCGAGCTCGGTGGCCGGCGATCACGGAGTAACGCCACGCCTCTGGAAATCCTTGGGCGTTGAAGTAGTGCAACGACAGCAGCTCGGCCACGTCAGCGCCATTACCAGCGGCCTCCTCGATCAGCTTGCCGGCACGTGCATGCAGGTCGCGCCGGCGCCGGTACGGCAAGCCCTCGTAGGCCGCATCCCTCATCAGCGCGTGACGAAATCGCCACGTCCCCGAGTCATGCTGGACCACGAACGAATCCAAGCGTTCCCACACGGCGCCGTTGCGTGGGCGAGTCTCGGTGTCGAGTAGACTCCACAGGAGTGTCTCGCTGAAGACAGCGCCCAGGACCGAGGCCGTTCGAAGCAGCCCTCTGTCGGCCGGCGCCAGCTGGTCGATCTGAGCGGTGACCACCGCATCGATGGAGTCCGGCAGCGCCTCCATCCCTCCTTCCCGAGAGACGCGAACGAGCTCCTGCAGGAACAATGGGTTGCCGCCGGACCGCTCCGCGAGCGCCTCGGTCTCTCGCGGCAGGAGGGGTGCGTCTTCCGTGGCCGATTCCACGAGCAGCCGGGCATCCTCGGGATCGAGCGCAGGCAGCATGATCGCGAGCACCACGTCGTGCGATGGAGCGGAGAAGCCGGTCGCGGCGTCCCGACGGGTAACGCAGATCAGCCACGGTGCGTCTGCTAGCTGCTCGGTCACCAAACGCGTGAGCAGATCACACGAGAGTTCGTCCATCCAGTGGACGTCCTCGATGAGAATCAGGGTCGGACCCTCCACGACTCCGGCGAGGAAGATCCCCACCACCCGCTCGAGTTGATCCTTCCGGAACGAATCGTCGAGTTGACGGACCTCGTCCGTCGGCGGGACGTCGAGCCCCAGTGCCACTGCGATCAGCGGCATCCACGGCTCGAGCTTGGGTGTACGCGACCGGATCTCGGTCTGCAACCGCATCAAGGTCGTGGCGTCGTCGACGTCGTCAGCGAGGCCGATTGCCGCACGGAGCACGTCCCGAAACGCGAGGTACGGCACGGAGGCCCCGTAGAGCTCGCACGCCGCATCCAACCTGTTGAATCCCGTTGAGCGACTTCGGAGTTCGTTCAGCAGTCGACTCTTTCCGATCCCGGGAGCCCCCACGATCTCCAGGAGTCGTCCCCGCCCCTCCCGGAGCGCCATCAACGAATCGGCGAGCTCACGGAGCTCGCTCTGGCGGCCGACGAGCGGCAACTCCGTGCCGTCCCTCCGCTGGCGCACCCGCTGCAGTGGTCCGACCGAATATGCAACGATGGGCGCTGCCTTTCCTTTCACCAGAAATGGCGGCAGGGCTTCGACCCGGAAACGCGCGGCGGACGCGTCGAGGACGCCCTTCGTCGCGATGACCTCACCTGGAGCAGCCTTGCTCATCAGTCGGGCGGCAAGGTTCACGGCGTCACCCATGATCGTGTACGTGCGCCGGTACTCGGGGCCGATATTGCCGGCGAACACCGGGCCGAGGTTCACCCCGAGACGAACTGGCAGCCTGCGTGGCCGTTCGACGATCGCTCGGAGCGTCAGGAGCATGCGCTCCTCATCGTCGCCCGCCGCGGCCGGCGCGCCGGCCGCGAGGATGATCTTCCCACCATCGTGATCCACGTCGGACCCGAGGAATGTCACGCCGTTGCGATCGGCCGCGTCCTGGACGTCGCACACCAGTTCATGCAGCGCCATCGCTGCCGATCCGACTCCTTCCTCCGTGACGAGAAGATCCATGCCGTCGTAGTGCAGAAAGCCGATAGCAGCCTTCCGGTGCTCTGGCTCGACGAGGCCGGTCTGGAGATACCGCCGTATGGCAAGCGGAACTGCCTGTGACACATCGACTCCAGACAGATCTAGCTCTCGCTCCTTCGGATGAGCAGCGACGTCGCCGGGGTCCTTGCGCAGCAGGAACCCGACGGCCTTCCACGCTCCGACCAAGGAATCCGGGACGAACCGCGAGGTGGACGGACTCATGAGGATCTCGGAGGCACCCGCGACGGCCTCCATCAGCACCGTCTCGCTGGCGCCGGGTCCCGAGATCACGAACTCTCGGTGCGAGTCACCGACCAGGAAGAACTGGAAACGATCGGTATGGACTCCCACTGACATCCTCAGTCGCACAAGTCCGGCGGACGTGTGGATCGCGCCGATCTGATGGAGTTCACGCCGCATCCCCGCCGCCGCCCTGACCGCGCGAAGTGGATGCTCGTCGCCGGCAAAGAGGAGCAGGAGGGCATCTCCGCCGAACTTCAGAAGCCCCCCGCCCTCGGCATACGCGAGTGAAAGGAGTCGACTGAACACCGCGCCGAGAACGTCGGTGATCTCCTCCGCTCCCACCTTGCCCTTGCGCGACAGCCGTTCGGACATTCTCGTGAACCCGGAGATGTCGACGAGCACGACAGAGCCGTCGAGCTCCCACGCGAGGCGATCCGACTCCTCGGCGAGCCAGTGCAACACGAGTCGCGGCAGGTAGGGCCGCAGGGCGTCAGCCTTCGAGGCGTTCGGCATCGTCGGTGTTCATCTCATGCGGGGCAGGTAATCGTACGCTTGGGATCGGCAGCAACATAGAGCCCACCCCTGACCGTGGTTGAGGACACCTTCTCACGGTGTTCACGCTCGTGGAGGAGCACCGAAGGCTGACATGCAGGTCAGCGTGTGTCGGGACGCTGGCCTATTCCCCGGAATCCAGGAATCACACCGAGGGAGCTCACGGAGCTAGCACGAAGGCGAGCGCGGCCGGGAGTAGATCGGAGAGGTTGTCAGGCACGACGTGCCCCACGCCGGAAACGCTGTGTTCAAGAACCTCGATGCCTGCACCACGTAGGGTTCGATCGGTCGCGAGCACCTCATCCAAGAGCCAATCGTCTGATCCTACGAACGTCCATACTCGGAGGCCCCGTTCGGCGGCGGCCTGTCCGTCGGTCGTGTGGCGGAGCGGAGCGGGTCCAAAGAGGAGCAGTCCAGCCGCTTGGACCGGTGAGCCGTGAGCCCGATGCGAAGCGCCTCACGGCCACCGGCCGAGAAGCCTGCGATGAGCACCGTCCCGAGTTCAGCACCCCCGAGGGTGCCCCGTCCCGAGGACCTCATCCGTCAGTTCCTTCGTCTGAACCCCAGTGTCGCGTGACTCGCCGTCCCGCGTACGATGGTTGGCCGCGCCCGTCGGCACGTGTCGCGGTGCACCGCGAGGTTCAGGCGGTGCCGCCCACGCCATTGCTTGGGCCGACGCGATCCACGTGAGCCCGCTCCCGCCCTGCAGCACGACAAGTGTCGCTCTGTTGAGCAGTTGCTGCCGGGATGACGCATCGAACGTTTTTGTAGACCCAGACATCGCCTCCCGAGCGCAAGCACCGCCACTACTCACCACACCCGTCGGAATCTCGTCGAACCAGTTCGCGTGATCGCCGTCCGAGTACGACGGTTGGCCGCGCCCGGGCACGATGACGGTGCACCCGAGGTTCGCCGCCCCACGCCATTGTTGGGCGACGCGATCCACGGAGCCGCTCCCGCCCTGCAGCACGACAAGTGTCGCTCTGTGAGCAGTTGCTGCCGGGATGACGATCGGAGGTTCTGGAGGCCCAGACATCGCCTCCCGCCATCGCCTGCCCGACTCGACGGCCACAGCCTGGAACCCCTCCAGTCGGCGCACGGCCTCCAAGTCCGGGTCCTCCCGAAGTGTTGGTTCCGCCCACCAAAGTTCACCACACGCCCGGGCGGCCCACGCTCTCAGCGACTTCCCATGCCCGTCACGTGATCTCGTAGGCCACGGTGAGGCCGACCGCCGCTCAGGGCAGGTCCGTCGCCGGCGCTCCACTGACCGCGGGACCGGCCGGCCGGGTCGTCGCGACCGCGAGATGACAGGCGACCGACCGCGCGTCCGACAGGGCGACGGGCAGCGGGTCCTCGCCGCGGCATCGATCCTCCACGCCCGCGTCGCCGGCGGCGCCCGAGGCCAGCGCCGGGCACCGGGGATGGAAGCGGCAGCCCGGCGGGATGCGCGTGGGATCTGGCGGCTCACCCCGGAGCAGCGTCCGCGCACGACCGCTCTGATCCGGCACCACGTCCAGGAGCGCCCGCGTGTACGGATGCAGCGGCGCGGTCAGCACCTGCTTCGTCGGACCCAGCTCCACGACCCGGCCCAGGTACATGACGGCGGTGCGATCGGCGATCGTCCACGCGAGTCCCAGGTCGTGCGTCACGATCAGGATGCTGATCCGCGACTCCTCGCGCAGCTTCAGCAGCAGACGGAGGATCTCGCCGCGCACCGACGCGTCGAGGTTGGACACGGGCTCGTCGGCCACGATCAGCCGCGGCTCCAGCGCGAGCGCGCCGGCGATCACGACCCGCTGCCGCTGGCCACCGGACAGCTCGTGCGGGATACTGCAGGAAGAAGCGCTCCGGGGGCCGGAGCCCGGCGCGCGACAGCGCCTGTGCCACGAGCTCCTCCTCGTTGCCCTCGATGCGGTGGATCCTGATCCCCTCCGCGGTGGAGTCGTACACCGTCTGCCGAGGATTCAGCGCTCCGGTCGGGTCCTGGTAGACCATCTGGACGCGTCGCCGGTACTGCCGCAGGTTGCGTCCGAGCGGCGTCCCCCGGAAGCGGATCTCGCCCCGATCCGGCTTCACGAAGCCCATGATCGCGCGCGCGAGCGTGGTCTTGCCGCAGCCCGACTCGCCCGCTAGCGCGACGACCTCCCCCTCACCGATCGTGAGGTCAACCCCGTCGACGGCTCGTGCGATCGCGGCCTCGCGGGCGGCTCGGCCGGCGAACATGCGGGTCCGGCCACGGAACCGCACGTGGAGGTCCCGGACCTCGAGCAGCGGCGCCGATCCGTCGTCTCCGGTCGTGCCGGCGGGCCGACGTCGGTCCCGGTCACGGCCGCGCCCCTCGGGGGCGGCGACGGCCGGGTCCAGCAACAGGCAGGCCGCGTCGCCGCCCCGGTCCGGCCGGGAACAGCGGCGGCTCGCGGTGGGGCAGGCGTCGAACACGGCGGGGCAGCGGGGGTGGAAGGAGCATCCGCTCGGCACGTCACGTGGGTCGGGCGGATCGCCGCCCAGTCCGAAGGGGCGCTGCACGAACGACTCGTCGCCGATCGTCGGGAACGAAGCGGCGAGCGCCTTGGTGTACGGGTGGGCCGGAGACGTGAAGACGTCCGCGGCGGGCCCGGTCTCGACGATCTTGCCCGCGTACATCACGGCGAGCCGGTCGCTCACCTCGACCAGGACGGACAGGTCGTGGGTGATGAACAGCAGGGACAGGCCCAGGTCGCGCTGCAGCTCCTCCAGCAGCTCCAGGACCTGCGCCTGCACCATGACGTCGAGCGCCGTCGTCGGCTCGTCGGCGATCACGAGCTTCGGCCCGCACGCCAGCGCCATGGCGATCATCACGCGCTGCTTCTGCCCGCCGGAGAACTCGTGCGGGAAGTCCCGGGCGCGGCGCCCCGGGAGTCCGACCCGCTCGAGCAGGTCGCCGGCGCGCACGGCCGCCTCGCGCCGCCCCGCCTGGTGGTGGGCCAGGATGGCCTCGGCGATCTGATCGCCCACCCGGATCACCGGATCGAGCGCGTGCTGCGCGCCCTGGAAGACGATCGACGCCTCCGTCCACCGGGCGGCGCCGAGCTCCGCTGGGGACATGGCGAGGACGTCCCTCCCGTCCAGCACGACCTTCCCCTCGATCCGGGTTCCCCGCGGCAGCAGCCGAAGGAGTCCCAGGCCGATCGTGGACTTCCCGCACCCCGACTCGCCGGCCAGGCCGAGCACCTCGCCCTTGTCGATCGCGAACGACACGCCTCGCACCGCCGGCACCGGCCCGGCCTTGGTGGCGTACTCGATCGACAGATCCTGGACCTCGAGCAGGCTCATCGGGCTCGCAGTCGGGGGTTGAGGATCTCCTCCAGCGCGGTGCCGCACATCGTGAACGCCAGCACCACCAGGACGATGCACACGCCGGGCGCGCCGATCCACCAGTACGCGCCGAGCGTGGGCGCCCCGGCCTCGTTCGCGTTGGAGAGCACGGCGCCCCACGACGGCCGGAGCGGATCCCCCAGGCCGATGAACGACAGCGTCGACTCCGACAGGATCGCGAGCGCGATCGACAGGATCGTCTGCGCGAGGATCACGGGCAGCACGTTCGGCAGGACGTGCTTGCCCACCAGCTTGAACCCGCTCGCACCCAGGCCCCGGGCCCGTTCGATGTACGGGCGCTCGCGGATCGACAGCGTCTGGCTGCGCACGAGCCTCGCCGTCCACGGCCACGACGTGAGGCCGATCACCATGATGATGATGAACAGCGACTGTCCGAGCAGGGCCGCCAGGACGATCGCGAGCGCGAGCCACGGGATCACCAGGAACCAGTCGGTGAAGCGCATCAGGGCCATGTCGATGAAGCCGCCCCGGTAGCCGGCGATGATGCCCGAGGGCCGACCCGACCACCATCGACACGAGGGCCGCCAGCAGGCCCACCAGCAGGGAGATCCGCGAACCCCAGATCACGAGCGTCAGGACCGAACGCCCGAGATCGTCGGTGCCGAGCGGGTAGTCCCACGACGGTGGCGCGAGCGCCGGCGCCGTCACCTTCGTGACGTCGAGGCCGTCCCGCGACGCGAGCACCGGAGCGAACAGCGCCACGAGGATGAACAGCACCAGGATCGCGAGGCCGGCGATCCCCATCTTGCTGGCACGGTACGTCTGCCAGAAGCGCCGGAGCACGAGCCGGTGGCGGGCGCGCCGGACCGCCTTCGGGCTCGGCGGCGCGGCCGCCGGTGGGGACGGCGCTCCCTCGGGGCGTGCGATGGTCGCCATCAGGCCTCCCGGACCCTCGGATCGAACCAGCTGTACAGGAGGTCGGCGACGAGGTTCGAGATCAGCACGGCGACGCTGAAGAACAGGAACAGCCCCTGGAGCAGCATGAAGTCCTGGGAATCGAGCGCCTCGATCGTGAGCAGCCCGAGGCCCGGATAGGAGAAGACGAGCTCCACCGTGACCGCGCCGCCGATCACGAATCCGAATCCGAGCGCGATCTGCGAGATCGTCGGCAGCATGGCGTTGCGGACGGCGTGACGCCACAGGACGTGGTCCTCGCGGACGCCCTTGGCCCGGATCGTGGTGATGTAGTCCTCGCCCACCACGTCGAGCAGCGACGATCGCATCACCAGGTAGTACTCGCCCAGATATCCGATCGTGAGCGTGAGCGCCGGCAGGAACATGTGGTTCACGACATCGATCGACGTGCCCCAGGGTCGACCCCTGGAAGTCGGGCGTCGCGTACCCGCCCGAGGGGAACCAGCCGAGCGCGGTGCTGAACAGGATCAGCAGCATCATCGCCAGCCAGAAGTCCGGCATCGAATAGAAGAGCAGCGAGGTTCCCATGGAC
The DNA here is from genome assembly GCA_963832225.1 of uncultured Actinomycetes bacterium. GTDB lineage: Bacteria > Actinomycetota > UBA4738 > UBA4738 > HRBIN12 > JALYMB01. The sequence continues at coordinate 117,415 of CAWHTI010000013.1, read as the reverse complement.
CCCAGATCGAAGCCGCTGCCGCGGTTCCAGCCGCCGCGGATCCCCAGATAGATGCCGATCACCGTCATGAGGATGGTGGCGGTGCCCACGAGCAGCAGGGTCGGCCACAGGAAGTGCAGGAAGACCTGCACCACCGTCTGCCCCTGGTACAGGAACGACATCCCGAGGTCACCGTGCAGCGTGTCGCCGAGGTACTGCACGAACTGGGCCGGCAGCGACTTGTCCAGCCCGAGGTCGTGGATCAGCGCCGCCTGCGCCTCCGGCGACAGCTTGACGCCCTTCAGCTTCGTGAGCAGCCGGACGGGGTCGCTCGGCATCACCCGGAACAGGAAGAAGTTGAAGCACAGGACGAACAGCAACGTCAGGAAGGCCTGCACGACCTTCCGAGCGACGTACCGCCAACCGCCCACGGGCAACCCTTCTCCGGTTCCGGACTCCGGACGCTAGACGTGGAAGGCGTCGTCCCGTCGCCGGCGTCGTGCCGCCAGGACCCCGATCACCGCCAGCACGACGACACCGGCGCCGATCCACAACAGGGTGGAGGGTCCGCCCTCCGTGCTCGACGCGGGCGTTCCGCCCGCTCCGATCGGACGCACCTGCATCACCGAGTACTAGTTGTCCCAGAACCGGACGCCGTCCGGCTCCGGCCAGGGCACGAAGCCCTCCCAGCGGTCCGAACGCCACGCCTCGAACGAGTTCGGGTACCACAGGACGATCTCGGGCACGTCCTCGTAGAAGAGCTGCTGCATGTCGTACACGATCTGCTGCCGCTCGTCCGGGTCCAGCGCGGTCTGCTGCTCCTCGTACATGCGGTCGTAGTCGGCGTTGCTCCAGCAGGTGTCGCTCCAGTAGCCGCACTGATCCGTGGTGGACGCCGACAGCAGGAAGTCCGGGTCGGGGTCGGTGCCCCAGGAGTACAGGATCATGTCCCAGTCGAAGTCGTACCACTCCACGAACAGCTTGCTGTCGCTGAGCGTCTGGGTGGTCACCTTGATGCCGATGTCCTTCAGCCAGTTCACGATGAACGGGGCGGCCTTGATGCCGTCGGGGTCCGTCGTGGAGAGGAACAGCCGGAACTCGAGCGGTTCGCCGCCGTTCGGGTTCTCACGGATCCCGTCGTCGTCCGTGTCGGCGTAGCCGGCCTCGTCGAGCATCCGGTTCGCCTCCGCGGGGTCGAAGCCTCGCCGGACGTCCTCCGGCGGCTCCCAGTGCCAGAACTTGTAGACCGGCGCGATGTTCGTCGAGCCCGGCGTGGCGTAGCCGTTGACGACCCGGTCGATCAGGGTGGACCGGTCGATCGCGTGCTCCACGGCCTGCCGGACCGTGGTGTCCAGCACGGCGGGGTTCGCGGTGCTCGAGGGGTCGTCGGCGAGGTTGAACGACAGCTGCCAGAACGCCTCGGCGCTGTCCTTGGCGGTCGCGATGTTCTCCGTCCCCGGTGACCCGATCGTAGAGGTTCGCGGTGGGGATCTGCGTGTAGTCGATCGCCCCCTTCAGCAGCGCCTGCACCACGGACTCGTTCGAGTTGTAGACCCGGAACACGAGCTCGTCGATGACGGGCTGGCCCTCCCAGTAGTCGTCGCGGGCCTCCAGCCGCCAGAACTGGCCCTGCTCCCACTCCACGAGGCTGTAGGGGCCCGAGACGACGGGATCGGGGAAGTTGCGGAACGACTTCAGCTCGTTGAGGTCGAACTTGTCGCCGAACTTGCCCCAGACGTGCTCGGGGAGCAGCAGGTTGTAGCCCGGGAGTCCCGGCACCAGCGTGGGCTTCGTGGTGGTCCACTCGATCGTCTGGTCGTCGATCGCCTCGATCGTGTCGGTGAACCGGTAGCCGTCGCTCCAGGAGCTGATGTCGTTGTTCGCGATGAAGTTGCCGGTCCACGCGAAGTCCTCGGCGGTGATGGGCTCGCCGTCGCTCCAGAACAGGCCGTCACGGAGGTGGAACGTCCACGTGAGCCCGTCGTCGCTCACGCTCCACTACGTCCGCCATGCTCGCCTCCGGCGTGTAGTCCGTCTGCGCCCGGCGCAGGAGCGAGTCGTACATCAGGTTCGAGACGAACGCCTCCGTCGTGTCGATCGCCTTGAAGGGGTTCACCGAGTTGAGGTCCCCGGTCACGCCGACGGTGAACGTGACCTTCTCGTCGGTGGCCGGTGAGGGCGTCTGGGCCAGCGCTGAGGCCGACACGGTCGTGAGCAGCGCAGCGAGCGTGAGCACCGAGATCTGTCGGATCGTCCGCATCCTGTCCTCCTGGTCCGAAGCCTGCCGAATCCTAGGCCGCCCGCGCCGAGGAGGGAAGCCCGATGGGTCACTCGACCGGTTGTACGAGCGGCAGCGGGTCCCGGGTCGTGCCCCCGGCTCCCCGATGCGTTTGTCAGGGCGCCCAGCATCCGGGACGATGGGGGTCCGCTCGACCCAGGACGCGCGCTTGGCCGAGAAGACGACGAGCCCCCGCTCCCTGGCCGCGGTGATCCTCGCGGCCGGGAAGGGCAGGCGATTCCGGTCGTCCGTACCCAAGGTGCTGCACCCGGTCGCCGGGCGCCCATTGCTCTGGCACGTGCTGCAGACCGTCCGGGCCGCCCGCCCCTCGAAGATCGTGATCGTCGTAGGGCACGGATCCGACGACGTCCGCGAGGCCGTGGCGTCCTGGAACGTCACGCCGGCGCCGGTCTTCGTGGAGCAGGCCGAGCAACTCGGGACCGGGCACGCGGTGATGGAGGCCGAGCACGCCGTGGGCCGGGCGGCAGAGGTCCTGGTCGTGAACGGCGACTTCGATCCGGTCCGGCCCGAGGATGTCCGTGCGCTGCTGCGGACGCACCGCCGCACGAACAGCGCCGCCTCGGTCATCACCGCCGAGATGGATCCCGGCGGCTACGGCCGGGTGATCCGGGAGGGCACGCGCCTGATCGCGGTCCGCGAGCTCGCCGACGCCACGCCCGCCGAGCGTGAGATCCGCGAGGGCGCCACGAACTGGATCGTCTTCCGCCGCGCCGACCTCTACCGGGCCCTGCCGGTGCTGGACCGGGAGAACCGCCAGCGCGAGTACTACATCAACCGCGTCTACCCGATCCTGCTGGACAAGGGGGAGCGCGTCTCCGCCGTCCGCGGCGACACCGGGGGCATGATCGGCGCCAACTCCCGGGCCGAGCTCGCCGCGCTGGAGCGGCTCCTGCGCGGCCGGATCAACCGGGAGCTGATGAACTCCGGCGTCACCCTCGTGGACCCCGACACGACCTACGTCGACGCCGGGGTGAAGGTGGGGGCCGAGACCGTGCTGCACCCGCTGACGTTCCTGTTGGGGGAGACCACCGTGGGGAGGCGATGCGAGATCGGGCCGTCGAGCCGGCTCGTGGATACCCGCGTGGCCGACGACGCGTCGGTCACGTTCACGGTGGCCGAGGGCGCCCGGATCGGACGCGGCGCCGACGTCGGACCCTTCGCTCGGCTCCGCCCCGGAACGGTGTTGGCCGGCGGCGTGCACGTGGGCTCGTACGTGGAGATCAAGTCCTCGACGATCGGCGAGGGCACGAAGGTGCCGCACCTGTCCTACGTGGGCGACGCCGCCGTGGGTCGGCGAACGAACCTGGGCGCGGGGACCGTAACCGCGAACTACGACGGATATACGAAGCACCGCACCGAGATCGGGGACGATGTACGGATCGGCTCGGATACGATGCTGGTGGCGCCGGTGAAGGTCGGCAGGGGGGCGGTCACCGGTGCCGGCTCGACGATCACGAAGGACGTGCCGGCGGGCTCGCTGGCGGTCGAGCGCAGCGAGCAGCGCACCGTGAAGGGATACCGAAAGCGGAAGGACGCGGAGCACCGCGGAAGCTGAAGGGGGCACGGTGGAGATCATCACGAAGAAGCGGATGATGCTGTTCAGCGGCACCATCCACCCGGCACTCGGTCACGAGATCGCCGACAACCTCGGCATCCCCGTGTCGGAAGCGAAGCTCTCCCGGTTCGCCTCGGGGGAGATCTACTTCCGGTCCGAGGAGAGCGTGCGCGGCGCGGACGTCTTCGTGGTGCAGACGCACTACGAGCCGGTGAACGAGGCGATCATGGAGCAGCTCATCATGATCGACGCCATGAAGCGGGCCTCGGCGAAGCGCATCACCGCCGTGATCCCGTACTACGGCTACTCGCGCCAGGACCACAAGGGGCTGTCGCGCGAGCCGATCAGCGCGAAGCTCATGGCGGACCTGATCGCCACGGCGGGCGCCGACCGGATCGTCTCGATCGACCTGCACTCGGGGCAGATCCAGGGGTACTTCGACTTCCCCTTCGACCACCTCACGGCGCTGCCGATCCTGTCGAACTACCTGAAGGACGTGATGGGGCTGCACGGCGGCGACCTCGTGGTGGTGGCGCCGGACGCCGGCCGGATCAAGACGGCGGAGAAGCTGCGGCAGTACCTGCACGCGGACCTCGCGTTCATGTACAAGCGCCGCAGCCGCACGGAGGCGCACAAGATCGAGGAGATGGCGGTGGTCGGAGAGGTCGACGGCCGCCCGTGCGTCCTGGTCGACGACATGATCGACACGGCCAGCACGGTCGCCAAGGGCGCCGCCGCGCTCGCGTCGATGGGCGCCGGCCCGATCTACACCGCCGCCACCCACGCCGTGCTGTCGGGCAAGGCGCGGCAGTCGCTGGAGGAGGCGCCGATCGAGCAGGTCGTCGTCACGAACACCGTGCCGATCCCCGAGGAGCGCCACTTCGACAAGCTGAAGGTGCTGTCCTGCGCGCCGTTGATCGCGAGCGCCCTGCGGGCGGTCTTCGAGGACTCGAGCGTCAGCGAGATCTTCGGCGGCGACAACCAGGTGTGAGCCCGGCGCCCTGGGGCCACGAACGCCAGTGGCTTCAGGACCAGCCACCGGAGCACCCCTGGTAGGTCAGCGCGTTCAGGCTCCCGTAGCGATAGTTGGCCCCGCCGCCCTCGTCGATCCAGATGCCGAGGCAGTACATCTCGCCGGTCTCCGCGCGCGTCAGGGCGACCAGGTGATGGTCCGAGTCGACCCGCAGCGTGACGCTCCCGACCTGCGGCCGGCTGTTCGGCCGATCTCTATCGTCCAGGTAGGTGATCTCACCGATGCTCGAGTTGTTCATCACACCGACCAGCAGCTCGTCGAAGGACTCCTTCGCACCGTGAGGAAGTATGCGAGGCCAGCGCCCCCGGGGCGTTTCGCCGGTACAGCTCGTCGATGCGTCCGGCGGGAGGCAGTGCCTCTTCCGCCGTGTGCTCGCCGACCTCGCTCGTCACGCTTCGCACCCTCTCACCTCCCCCTGAAGACGCACGAGGGGTTCGGGAGGCTACGGTGCGCTCGACGCTCCCGGATCGCAGTTGTAGATGGGAGAGGGTTGCCGGGTCGCGTCGTTCCCCTGGAGCGAGAACGCCCCCAGGATCTCGCACGGCTTGTCGATACCAACGATCTCGCCATCGAAAGGCGCGAAGAAATGGGTGACGTACCCGGTTCGATCGCGCGGGAGGATCACCCCGGCCGGGAGGATCGAGGTCCCGAATCGAACCTCGCCGGTCAGTGGGCGGACGTCGGGCGATGCACCCAAGATGATGCCGAACACGACGCGTTCCCGATCGGGTCCGGATCCGAAGACGTACGTCCCCGCCGTCATGGGTCCGTCGGTCATGGACGACGAGGCGAGCTCGGTTCCGGACTCATCCTGCAAGACCAACCGGTCACCCTCGACCACCAGATCCCATGCTGAGCCCGCACTGACTCCGGTGGAGACGGCGTTCACTGGGACGGACGTCGGAGGGAACGCGGCCGGAGACGCGGTTGGGTGCGCGTCCTGTCCCCAGGCGACCTCGCCGCCAACGCACTCGGCCGCCGTCTGCGCGTCGATGGCCCCGTAGGTGGTGGAACCGTCGGGCTGCTCGGCGATGCAGAGCACCGTGCCCGAGTCGCTCAGCTCCGCCAGCACGATGTGATCGGAGCCGGCATCGCGGATGCTCACCTCGCCCACGACCGCCTGCGCCGCGATGTTGTACGTGATCGACGTCCCGAAGGACGCGGCGACGTCCGGCGTGAAGCCTTCGTACGTGTCGTTGTCCGTGAAGTGGGTCTTCGCGGAGACGTAGGCATTGCGCAGATCGCTCTGCACGCGCCGATCCTCCGGGTTCGGCTCCGTGGTCGGAGGCTCGCTCGGTTCCCCGCCGATCGCTTGACTGGCCACCACGCCGTCGGGGCCGGTCGCGACGATCTCGCCGGCCACGCGGCCGGACACGACGAAGGCGACGAACGGCGCGCCGAGGGACGGTGGGAGCTGTAAGATCGAGCCGGCCACCGGCGCCGAGCCGTCGGCGGGGCGCAGCTCGATCGTCTCCGCCTCGGATCGCACGGCCCCGAAGACGATGTCGCCCCCTCGCGACAGCTCCATGTCGACCTCCGGCACGGTGAAGTCCTTTGCGCCGGAGACGGAACTGTCGCCGGCCTCGTGATAGCTCAGGTCCACATTCACGTCGCTCGGGTGGGCCTCGAGGGTCCAGCCGGTGCCGTCGTCGCGGATCCCGCCCGCCATGACGTATCCGGGTGTCTCGTTGGCCTTGCTCGAGAGCTGCCCGTCGCTCACCTGCATCCGGTCGAACGTCTCCAGGAGTGCGCGGCGATCGGCCTCGCTCACCTCGGTCCCGAGGCCCGCCCATGCGATGTAGGGGAGCCCGCCCGACTGGAACCACTCGTACCCGCCAGGACCGCACGGCATCTCGTACTCGGCGAGCCCGTCATCCGGAAGCACGGTAGTCATCCGACCTCGATCCCGCGGGTACTGGCTCTCCCAATCCGGGAGCCCCATGGCAGCGGTGTTGATGCCCACGAACAGCGTTGCCGAGTCCGCCGGGAGGCTCGCGCGTGGGTCACAGACGAAGGAGGCGAGGCCGGGATCGCGGTTCGAGAGCGTCAGCATGGGGACCTGGTCCCCGGGACCGATCAATACCCCGGCACCCTGCGTCTGGGGGTCGGTGCAGTTCGAGGTCTGGGATCCCGGCTGGACGTTCCCGTTCCCGCTGCCGCCCTCGATCGCCTGGCCCGTGCAGTTGAAGCTCGTCCTCGAGGAGATCGTCCCCAGGAGCGCGCTCAGCGGCGATTGGTCGACCAGCGTCCATCCCTGGGGCACGGTCAGGGTGAAGTTCTGGATCGTGGCCGTGAACGCCGGGTTGGCCCTCGGCCCGCCGGGCACGGAGTCGGTGTCGGCGCGGGTGATCGTCTGCAGGCCCATCACCGCGGCGGCCGTGACGGCGAGCGCGGTGAGCGCGCCGACCGCGACGGTGCCCACCTGACGGCGGCGGCCGCGGCGCAGCACCTCGCCTGGAGCGGGCGCGGCGGCGCCGGCATCCCGGGCCTTCGACTCGAACAGTTCCCGCAGATCGCGTTCGGTCTCGTTCATACGTCATCACCTCGAGGGATCTCGCCGCGCAGGGCCTCGGTGCCCCGGGCGATCAGCGACTTCACGGCCGGCAGCGAACAGCCGAGCACCTCCGCCGTGTCGCGTTCGGACAGGTCCTCGTAGTAGCGCAGCACCAGTGCCGCTCGCTGCCGAGCGGGAAGCCCCTGCAGCGCCTGCCACAGATCCGCTCGGCCGGCCACGTCGGGGATCGTGCTCACGCGCGCCGGGGCCCCTCGCTGGCGGGCCGCGTAGGCCCGTTCGAGCTTGGTGCGGCGGAGCCCGCTCGTGTGCAGGTTCACGATCGCGCGGCGCAGGTACGCGTCGAACGCGTCAGGCACGCGCAGGTACCGGAACCGGCCGACGCACCGGACGAACGCCTCGTGCAGCAGATCCTCGGCCTGCGGACGGTCGCCGCCGCACAGCAGGTAGGCGAGGCGCAGGCCGGCCCCCGCGTGGCGCTCGTACAGCTCGGCCATCCGGCCGGAGACGGCCTCTCCCGCCGGCTCCGGCGTTCCGCTCGCGTGGGTCTGGGTCTCGGTCATCTCCGGCATCTCACCCGCTCAGACGCGCGGGTGCCCGGGAAAGTATCGGTTGCCGGCGGGTGGATCCCGAGGAGGGGACAGACGAGGAGGCCCGGGACGAGGGGTCCCCGGGCCTCCTCGCGGAGGGTTCGCCGTCCTACGGACGGCGGATCATCGGTGCTGGTCTCACATGTCCGACGGCATCAGGACGCCGTCGATCAGGTACACGGTGGCGTTGGAGGTCTGCACGTTGCCGCACACGACCGCCGCGCTGCCGTTCACCGTGAAGTCCTCGCCGCTGCCCGTGACCTCGAGCGAGCTGCCCTCGAGGGTCTCGTGCTCACCGGCGAGGTCCATCGGGCTCAGCCGCCCGGACACCACGTGGTACGTGAGGACGGTCGTGAGCAGCCCCTTCGGGTCGCCCATGGCCGCGTCCATCGTCTTGGCATCCACGGCCGCGAACGCGTCGTCGATCGGCGCGAACACGGTGATGTCCTCGGCGCCGTTCAGCGTGTCCACGAGCTTGGCCTTCGTCACCGCGGTGACGAGCGTCGACAGCACCGGGTTGTTGGATGCCGCCGTCGCCACCGGGTCCTGCGCCATGCCGTCGAAGCTGCCGGGTCCGTCCGCGGGCACCGCGGCACACGCCGCGCCGAACTGCTCGCCGGCCGTCATGCCGGTGTCGCTCGGCGACGTCATCGCCGGCTCGTCGGTCGAGCCGGACCCCGTCACGGTGCTGGAGTCGTTCCCGCACGCGACCGATCCGATCGCGAGCACTGCCATCCCGGCGATGAGCGCCGAGCGTCCCTTCGAGAGAAGCCTCATGCTTCTGCTCCTTCCTGTTCGTGGGGCGGCCCGGTCGGCCGCCCCTGTCGGTGCTCCCGCGCGGGCATGCGGTCCGGGAGCGACGTCCGCGTGGTTCACGTCACCGTGACCACGAGCTGGTGCTGGCCGGTCGCGCCGTCCGGGAAGGGCTCGGCGCGCTCGGAGGTCTGGGTGGATCCGGCTCCGTCCGTGGCACGGACCTGCAAGGTGTGGGAGCCGGGCGACGCGCCCGTCCACGCGTATCGCCACTGGCGCCAGGTGTCGACGGTGTCCTCCGCCGCCAGCTCGGCGTCCGCCCACGGAGCGGCGTCGACACGGACCTCGACCCGGTCGATGCCGCGCCGCTGGGCCCAGGCGACGCCCGCGATCATCGCGCCGCCGCCGGGGACCTTCGCGAGCGGCCGCGGGGTGTCGATCCGCGCCATGGTCTTGATCGGCGCCTGCTCGGCCCAGCCGCGGCGCACCCAGTAGGGGTCGAACGCGTCGAATGTGGTGAGCTCGAGCTCGGTGATCCACTTCGTGGCCGAGACGTAGCCGTACAAGCCCGGCACGATCATGCGAACCGGGAACCCGTGCTCCAGCGGCAGCGGCTCGCCGTTCATCTGCACGGCGAGCATCGCGTCGCGCCCGTCCGTCACCGCCGCCGTGGGCGTGCCGACCGTGAAGCCGTCGACGGATCGGGAGACGAGCTGGTCGGCAGCGGGATCGACCCCGGCCTCTTCCAGGAGGGCCGCGAGCGGCGCGCCGACCCACCGCGCGTTGCCGACGTACGGTCCGCCGACCTCGTTCGAGACGCAGGTGAGCGTGATGTGCCGCTCGATCAGATCGCGCGCGATGAGCTGGTCGAAGCCGAGGGTCAGCTCCCGATCCACCATGCCGTGCACCCGCAGCGTCCAGTCCTCCGCTCGGACCGACGGGACGATCAGCGCCGTGTCCACGCGGTAGAAGTCCGCGTTGGGGGTGATGAACGGGCTGATGCCGGCCACGCCCATCTCGGCCGAAGCCGGCACCGCGGGGGCGGGGTCGGTGGGCGGTGGGATCGCGACCGCGGCGCGCGACTCGTCCGCTGCGAACCTGCGCGACAGGAGCTGCCCGATGCCGCCGGCGACGGCCGCCAGACCCAGGGCCGCGGCCCCGCCGATCAGGAACCGCCGCCGCTCGACGCCGACGGTCGGCTCGGCCGCGGTCGGCGCCTGGATCGTGGCGGGAGCGAGTCGCGCGTGCAGGCGCAGGAACGCGATCACGCCCGCGGACGCGCCGACGATCGACGGCAGGGCGTCGATCGCCGAGGAGGTGGGCCGGGTGAGCGCGGCGACGACGCCAACCGCGCCGAGCGCAACCACGCCGATGACACCGACGCCGCGACGGCGAACGGACGCGATACCAAGGAGCACCGACGCGATCACCACGACGATCCCGATGCCGCCGAGGAGCACGGCCTTGTCATTGGATCGCCGAACGTGCGGATCGCGAAGCTCTTGAGCCATTCGGGGGTGACGGTCGATCGCGGCGGAGCCAACTGCGATGACCGGGGATGCCTCGCGTCCGATCAGACCGGCGATCAGATGGGCGACGCCGAGGGACATGGCGGCGGTCGCGATGCCCAGCAGGGCACCCGCGACCGGCCTCGCTCGGGCCGGTCCGGGAACGTCGGCGATGCTCGTCTCGCGCACCGGTGCGTGCAGGCTCATGCACCGCATTCGGGGAGCTCGGGGCCGTGGATGACCGCGAACCTATGCAGCCGCTCGGCTCAGATGTATCCGAGCTCCTCCAGGCGGCGCTCGATCTCGGCGCGCTCCTGCGCCGTCACGTCACTCGTGACGCCCTCCCACGTAGCCCATTCGGCGAGTCTCGCGTCCAGCTGTGCGCCCAGCCGGTACAGCTCGTCCCGGCGGGACGTGGCGAGGTTGTGCTCCTCGTCGGGATCTTCGTGCAGGTCGAAGAGCTCGGCCGTCCCGTCGGACCCGCGCACGAGCTTCATCCGGTCGTCCCGCACGGCGACCAGATCTCGAGCGAGCGCCTCGAACCCGCCGAAGGCGGGGTTGCGAGCCGCGAGGCGCTCGCGCTCGTGATCGGTCCAGGCCCGCCACTCCGTGAACGCGTACGCGTGGCCGTCGGTCCCGGCGCCGAACAGGTCGGTGCGCCGCTTCCGCAGGTACTCGGCCGGCGGGTCGACGTCGAGCAGGGCGGCGAGCGACGGCATGACGTCCACGAACTCGGCCAGGGGCTCGCGCACGGCGCCGCTCGGCACGATGCCGGGTCCCCACGAGACGAACGGCACGGTGGTCATCAGCTCGTCGAGCGACGCGTGGTGGTCGGCGAGCCCATGCTCGCCCAGGTGCTCGCCGTGATCGCTCGTGACCATGACGATGCCGCGTCCGTCGTCGCGGAGGTGCCCGGTGCGTCCGAGCGTGTCGAGCAGTTCCTCCAGGTGATGGTCTGCGTGGGCGAGCTCGGCGTCGTAGTAGGTCGAGAGGATCTCGAGGTCGCGCGGGGTCGCGCGGGCGACGGCCTCCCAGGGACCCACGCGCGCGGCCACCTCGGCGCGGTACCGCATCCCGTTCGGGAACCGGTGCCGTGGACCCCCGACCTTCCGCACGTACGCGGGCGGCGGCGCGTATGACCAGTGGCACTCCATGTAGTTCACGAAGAGGAACAGCGGATGCCTCGCCCGCGGGAGATGCTCGCGCATCCAGCGGTTCACGACCCTGCCGCCGGAGTCACCGCCCAACGCGACCTTGCGCGCCCGCCGCAGCCGCCGCGTCCGCCCCCGCTCGAGGTCGAGCCGGTAGGCGTAGGTGTCGAAGCCGCGCGACAGCGTCGTCCGCTCGCCGATCATGCCGTTGTTCGTGACGCACCACGTGTCGTAGCCGAGGCCGGCGAGCCACTGCGCCACGGTCGGGCCGACGGTGGGGCGTGGCTTCGGGCCGGTGCGCCATTGCGAGCCGTGCTGCGTGGGATAGAGGCCGGTGAAGAGGGAGGCGTGGCTCGGGAGCGTCCACGGGGCGTTCGCGACCATCGTGTCGAAGCGGGTGCCGCCGCGCGCGAGCGAGTCCACGGTGGGTGTGGTGGGACGCCCGTAGCCGTAGCACCCGAAGCGGTCACGCCGGGCGGTGTCGAGCACCACGAGCACGATCGTGGGCAGGTCGGAGGGCTTGGGCGCGGTCATCCCCGCAGGCTATCGGCTACGATGTGCGGCCGGACCGCCCGCCTCCGGGCGCCGGCCCGACATCCCCGAGACCACGAAGGATCCGAACCGCGATGGAGACCAAGCTCACCGCCGAGCACCGGGAGGGTCGTGGCACGGGCGTCGCGCGGAAGCTGCGCGCCGCCGGCCGCATCCCTGCCGTCCTGTACGGCCACGACACGGACGCGACGCCCCTGTCGGTGGACGCGCACGACATGTTCCGGGTGCTGCACACGAGCGCCGGCGCGAACGTGCTCGTCGACCTGAACGTCGGCGGCACCGAGCACCTGGTCCTGCCGCGGGAGATCCAGCGCAACCACATCAAGGACACCATCGTGCACGTGGACTTCCTGGTGGTGAGCCGCACGGAGACGATCCAGGTCAACGTGGAGATCATCGATGTGGGGGAGGCGCCCGGCGTCAAGCAGGGCGGCGTCGTCGACCACCACCTGCGCGAGGTCGTGGTCGAGAGCTTCCCGCAGGACGTCCCCGAGCACCTCGAGGCGGACATCTCCGGCCTCGATCTCGGCGACGTGCTGCACGTCAGTGACCTGGTGGCGCCGAAGGGCGTCACGATCCTCACGAACCCCGAGGAGACCGTCCTGGCCGTGATCGTTCCCGCGGTGCTGCGCACCGAGGCCGACCTCACGATCGCGGGCGAGGAGGCCCCGGTTACGGAGGAGGTCGCCGAGGAGCCCGCCGGCGAGGCCGCGGAGGGTGCACCCGAGGGCGAGGCAGCCGCACCCGCCGAGGAGGGTGGCGAGAGCTAGCGCATGACCTGGCTGGTCGCCGGCCTCGGCAACCCCGGCGAGCGATACGCCAGGACCCGCCACAACCTCGGCGCCATGGTCGCGGACGAGCTGGCGCGGTCGGCGGGCGGGCGCTTCCGGAAGGTCCGCTTCCTGCCGCTCGAGCTGGCCGAGCTGCACGAGGGCGCGGAACGACTGCTCGTGGCGCGCAGCCACCGCTTCATGAACGAGGCCGGCCCCTCCTACGCGAGCCTGGCGGCGAAGCAGCACGTCGAACCGGCCAACGTGATCGCGGTCCACGACGAGCTCGACCTGCCGGCCGGCGCGCTGCGCGTGAAGTCCGGCGGCTCCACCGCCGGCCACAACGGACTGCGATCGCTGCAGCAGGCGCTCGGGACACCGGAGTTCCTTCGGGTTCGCGTGGGGATCGGTCGGCCACCGGGGCGTCAGGATCCGGCCGACTTCGTGCTGTCCCCGTTCCCCTCGCGGGAACAGGAGGAGGTGGCGGTGCTCGTCGGCGAGGCTGCCGACGCCGTCCGCTCGCTGATCGCCGAGGGACTCGAGCGCACGCAGGACCGGTTCAACCGGGCCGGCCCACGAGCCTGAAACGACTCGATCCGAGCACGAGCTTCCCCGGAGGTCTCGGGTGGACTAGGCCGTGCGACGTACCCGGCTCCCCACCCGATGTTCGCGCCCTCCGCCCCATCCAGCCGACGACGCATCCGTCGATACCTCCGGAGACAGAACCAAGGAGGTGTGCGGATGATGAAGAAGCTCGCGTCGATCCCCTGGCGCTCGCTCCTCTACTCCGGCGCGACACTCGCCACCCTGCTGCTCGCTGCGGGTGCGAAGTGGCGGCCGAGTCACTGATGCGGAAGGAGGCACGGATGCGGATCAAGCGGATCGTTTACGCCCTCGCTTCTCTCGCGGCGCTCGCCCTCGCGGTCGGCGCCGGCTGGCGCCCGTAGGGCCCAGCCAGCACGGCTGAACGCTTCAGTCGCGAGGATCGCAGTTCAGGGCCCCGGCGCTCGCGCCGGGGTTCTGTCGTGCCCGGGGACGGATCACTCGAGCCACCAGGGTCGGGGCCGCGGGCGCAGGGCCGTCGTGAGCCGGTCGGCGAGGTCCACGAGTCGCGCTGCCTCTCTGGGGGCAAGCGCATCCTCCAACGGCTCCAGCACCGCGGCGACGGAGTCGTTCGCGAGCGTCAGCCGGCGCCGCCCGAGATCGGACACGGCGAGGCCTCGCACGCCGAGATCCTTCGGGAGCAGCTCGACCAGGCCCGATCGCACGAGTTGCCGTGCGAGCCGGTCGGCGGCCTGTCGCGACGTGCGCATGGCGCGAGCGTATTCGGCGATGTGTTCCCGCGGCGTGTTCGCGATGGTCCGGAGGAGGAAGAACTGGGCCGAGGTGAGTCCCATCTCCTCGAGCGCGCCGTCGATCGACGAATCCGCTCGACGCGCCAGCCGCCGGATCGCAGCCATCGCCTCGACCGTGGCGGGTGCGGCCCGTGGTTGCGTGCCGATCGGCATGCGAACGGGATATCACGGGTCGCCGACATGTGATCGGGGGTCCGCAACTCGTTGACGTCGCTGGGGGCCCGTCGACGACGGAGGGAAGCAACGGGTTGCGTGCGTGACCTCGGCTCCTTCCGGCAACCTCGTTGCTGGCACGTCCCATCGACGACCCCATCCGAGGGTCAACACGTTGCGCGGCACCTCCCTCCCGCCCGCCGCACCTCCCTCCCGCGCTACAATCCATGCGACGGCCCCGCCGCATCGCGGCGAGGCCTGTTCGTGTTGTCCGTGCAGAGCTGGGGACGGTGGATCATGACCTTGCAGACGGCGCTCGAGACCCTCGCGGCCTCCGAGCCGCTCGAACGCGTCCTGCTCGCGCGCGAACGACCGGTGGTCGCGCGCGCCCATGCCGGCATCGACGCCGTGGCGGCCGCCCTCGCCACGGCCCTGGACACCCCCGTCCTGCTCCTGGCCCCCGGTCCGCACGAGGCGGAGCAGCTCGCCGACGGGGTCCAGGCCTGGCTCGGCTCCGACCGGACCGCGCTCCTGCCGTCCTGGGAGGCGCTCCCGTACGAGGGCCTGTCGCCCTCGCCCGAGGTCGCGGCCCGCCGCGCCGACGCCCTCGCCCGGCTCCGCGCCGCCGGGGATCGCCCCTTCGTGCTGGTCGCCCCCGCACTCGCCGCGATGCAGGGGCTCATCCCCACCCTCGGCACGGACACGGGCCTCGAGCTCACCACCGGGCTCGAGCTGGCCCCCGACACGTTGGCCGAGCGGCTCTCCGACCTCGGGTACGCGCGCACGGACGTCGTCGAGCACCGCGGCGAGTTCGCGGTCCGCGGCGGGGTCGTCGACCTCTTCCCCGGCACGGCCCGCCGGCCCGTGCGTCTGGATTTCCTCGGCGACGAGGTCGAGTCCCTCCGCGAGTTCGTCCCCTCGACGCAGCTCTCCACCGAGCGCCTGGCGAGCGCCCTCGTGCATCCCGTCCGCGAGCTGATCCCCGACGACGCGCTCCGCCGCCGCGCGGCCGCCGAGGCGCCCCGCCACCTCGACCGCATTCCGCGACGGCCTCCAGCGGCTGGCGGACGGTCTGCACGCCGAGGGCGCCGAGATGCTCGCCCCCCTGCTCTTCGACCACCTGCCCACCCCCGCGGAGCTGCTGCCGCCAGGATCGTGGGCGGTCGTCTCGGAGGCTCCGCGTACGCGCGATCGCGCGGCCCAGGCGTACGAAGAGGCGGCCCAGCTCGCCGAGGCCTCGGGCTGGCCCGGTCCGCCGGCCGTCCTGCCGCTGGACGACGCCCTTGCCGGCCGCAGCGCCCTCGACCTCACCGGGTTCACCGAGGGGATCGACCTCGGTCTCGACGACTGGGGATCGGCGCAGGGCAACCCGTCCGAGCTGTCCCAGCGACTCTCGGACCTCGCCGGCCGTGGCTACTCGATCGATGTCACCGCGCGCGCCCACGGTTCGCTCGAGCGGGTCAAGGAGATCCTGCCCTCGGACCTCGGCGACTCCCTGACCACGCAGGAGGCACCGCTCGCGAACGGGTTCGTCTTCGCTTCGGCGAAGCTCGCGGTGGCGACGGAGGAGGACGTGTTCGGGTCCCGCCGGCACACGCGGTCGGCCCCCCGCTTCTCACGCCGCCGCACCGACGCGCTGGCTCAGGAGCTCGAGCCCGGCGACTTCGCCGTCCATCGGATCCACGGCGTCGGCCGCTACGGCGGCATCACCCACCGCGCGCTCGCGGGATCGGAGCGCGACTACCTGATCCTCGAGTACGCCGAGAAGGACCGGTTGTTCGTCCCCTCCGATCAGGTGGGGATGGTCGCGAAGTACCTGGGCGGGGACGCCCCACGCCTGCATCGCCTGGGCGGCTCCGACTGGGCGCGTGCCACGACGAAGGTCCGCCGCGCCGTCAAGGACATGGCGGGCGAGCTCGTACGGCTCTACACGGTCCGCATGTCCGTGCCCGGCCACGCGTTCGGGCCCGACACGCCCTGGCAGCTCGAGCTCGAGGACGCGTTCCCGCACGAGGAGACCACCGATCAGCTCACGACGATCGAGGAGGTCAAGCGCGACATGGAGTCGCCCAAGCCCATGGACCGCCTGATCTGCGGCGACGTCGGCTTCGGCAAGACGGAGATCGCCGTGCGCGCCGCGTTCAAGGCCGTCATGGAGGGCAAGCAGGTCGCCGTGCTGGTCCCCACCACCATCCTCGCCGAGCAGCACCACATCACGTTCGGCGAGCGCTACGCGCCGTACCCGGTGAAGGTGAAGATGCTCTCGCGGTTCGTCTCGCCGGCCGAGCAGAAGCAGACGCTCGCGGACCTCGCGAGCGGCGCCGTCGACGTCGTGATCGGCACGCACCGGCTGATCTCGCGGGACGTGACGTTCAAGGACCTCGGCCTGCTGATCGTGGACGAGGAGCAGCGCTTCGGGGTGGCGCACAAGGAGCGCCTGAAGCAGTTCCGTGCGCACGTCGACGTGCTCACCATGACCGCGACCCCGATCCCACGCACCCTGGAGATGGCGCTCACCGGCATCCGCGACATGAGCACCGTCGACACCCCGCCGGAGGATCGCCAGCCGGTGCTCACCTACGTCGGCAGCTACGACGAGGGCCTCGCGATCGGCGCGGTGAAGCGCGAGCTCCTGCGCGAGGGCCAGGTGTTCTGGGTCCACAACCGGGTGGCGACGATCGACCGGCAGGCCGCGTGGCTGCAGGAGCAGCTCCCGGACGCCCGGATCGTGGTCGCGCACGGGCAGATGGACGAGGACGCCTTGGAGCGGCAGATGGTCCGGTTCTGGGACCGCGAGGCGGACGTCCTGGTCTGCACCGTCATCATCGAGTCCGGCCTGGACGTCCCGAACGCGAACACCCTGATCGTGGACCGCGCCGACCTGATGGGGCTCTCCCAGATGTACCAGCTGCGTGGCCGCGTCGGACGCAGCTCCGAGCGCGCCTTCGCGTACCTGTTCTTCCCGCCGCAGCGCGAGCTCACCGAGGAGGCGCACGAGCGCCTCACGGCGATCGCGCGGCATCAGTCGCTCGGCAGCGGCTTCCGCATCGCGATGCGCGACCTCGAGTTGCGGGGCGCGGGCAACATGCTCGGCGCCGAGCAGCACGGCCACATCGCCGCCGTCGGCTTCGACACGTACGTCCGGATCCTGCAGGAGTCGGTGCAGGAGCTGCAGGGCGAGCCGATCCCCGAGGAGCACGAGCTGCGGATCGACCTGCCCGTCAAGGCGTTCGTGCCACCCGGATGGGTCGCGCAGGAGGCCCTGCGACTCGACCTGTACCGCCGGATCTCCACCGCCGGCGATCACGCCCAGCTCGAGGCGGTCCGCGCCGAGATCGAGGACCGCTACGGCGCGCTGCCGCCGGAGGTCGAGACGCTGTTCGCCGTAGCCTCCCTGCGCATCACCGCTGTGCGTCTCGGGGTGGAGGAGGTCTCCACGTACAAGCAGGAGGTCCGGATCTCACCGGTGACGATCCCGGAGACGCTTCTGCTCGATCTGGACCAGCGCGTCTTCGGCGCCACGTATCACGCCGCCAAGCGCACGCTGAACCTGGCGCCCGAGCGGGTCTTCGGCACGGACCTCGTGCGCTACGTGGAGCGATGGCTGCTGGAGGCGACGGGGGAGGAGACCCCCGAGCGGCTCAGGCCTGCAGCGTCGCCAGCCGGTCGGTGATCTCGGTCATCCGGTAGGGATGCGTCGAGTCCTGGAAGATCCAGGACCGATCCGGCAAGAGCGGCAGGTCGGCGCCGAAGTAGCGATCGAAGATGATCCGGAACGTGTTCACGGGCGTGAACGAGCCGAGCTCGGCGTCGGCGCCCTCGCCCGGCAGATAGACGGCGTCGAGGATCCGGAACTTCCCGCCGAGCTCGTCGTCGGTGGCGTCCGGCCACTGGTAGCCGTCCTCGTCGTTCTCCAGGCGCAAGGGGTGCGGTCCCTCGTCTGACTGGATCACCACGATCGGATCGGACTCGTCCGGCCCCGCCAGGAGGCCGTCGATCATCTGCTGCATGCGGGCGTTCGTGTACCGGAGCTGGTCCAGGTACGCATCGTCCGGCCCGCCCTTCCACTTGTCCGGGGTGACGAAGTTGCCCTGCGCGTCGAAGACGTACGGCGGGTGCGGCAGCGTGAAGTGCGCGAACGTGAACGTGGGGTCGGGGTCAGCGGAGATCTCCTCGACCGCGTCGAACTGGAACGCCACGCGACGGTACTGAACGAGCCAGGGATCACCCTCCCCCGCCGAGCCGACCCCGCTCATCGCCGGCCAGATCGTGGTGTCGAGCAGCGTCTGCGCGAACTCGCCGCGGCCGAGCACGTAGTTGCGGTCGGCGGTGGGGTCCTCCCGGGTCGGGGACCACCAGGAGCCGATGTGGTCGTAGGTGTAGCCGATCGACTCCAGGGCGCGCGCGACCCGGAAGTCCTGCAGGCTCTGGAAGATCGGCTGCCAGTTACCGGAGTCGGCGCCCTCCTGCGCGACGAGCGGGTCGAGGAACGACATGTTGAGCGACGACGCCAGCGAGTGCGCGGTCTTCGGGTAGTTCGCCACGGCATCCGTGACGACGTCGAATCCCCGGTCCGACAGCGACGTCAGGAACGGCGTGTTGTCGAAGTCGTAGCGATCGCGAAGCGTGATCTCGTCCCCGTAGCGGTCGAAGATGATGTAGTACACGTCGCGCGGGTCCTCCGGTGCCGTGAGGTGCACGTCGGCCCCCACGACGCCTCCGCCGCCGTCGCCTCCGGGCCCCGCCAGCAGGAGGGGCACCAGGTTCAGCAGCACCAGCACGCCCGCGATCAGGTTCATGCCCGGCGTGATCCGGACCAGTCGTTTCCGAGTCCGGATCGTGAGCAGGACCAGGCAGACGGCGAGGAGCAGGTAGCCGGCGAACAGCCCGCGGGCCTCGGGGTCGAATCCATTGGGGTCGCGGAGGTTGTTGACGTGGCCGAACGTGAAGAACAGCAGCGACAGGCCCGTCGTGAGGAACCCGGCGGGATGGGGATCGCCGAAGATGATCCAGAGCCCGCCGAACACGAACGCCGTGACGCCGAGCGCGATCACCAGCGGCCACATCACGTCCCACAGCCCGATGTCGTCGGTCGGGTTGCGCGCCACCAGGAAGATGATCGGGAAGATCGTGATCAGGAAGGGGTGCAGCACGGGCCGCGGACGGGCTGCGGCGGGCGGCTGCCCGCGGTCGCGGAGCGGTCGTGGTCGTGCTCACCGCGCGCGTACCAGGTACAGCACACGGTCGGAGCCGGGGAGGGCCTCGCGATCCTCGATCTCGAACACCTCGGCGGCTGCCGCCCGGAACCCGTCCTCGGTGTAGTCGGGGAAGACGTCCTCGCGCGTCGCGAGCAGGGTGCGCACCTTCTCGTCGCTCTTCGGGACGAACTCGATCACGGCGCGGCCCGCGAGGGAGCCGAACGTGCGCAGCACCATCGGCAGCGGCACGTTGTTGCCGATCGCGAGGTGGTGGATCAGCGCCAGGCCGAGCGCCAGGTCCGCCGGCCCCCGCTCGGCCAGCGACGCGCGCTCATGGCCGTCCCAGCCGAGCCCCGGGCTCGGGTTCGTGAGATCCATCACCAGCGGCAGCAGGTGCTCGTCACCCTCCCGGCGGGCCGCCACGTAGTTGCGGTCCACCGCCGCGGCGTCGAGATCGCACGCCACGGTGTCGATGCCGCGGGTGGAGGCCATCCGGCTGAACCGCCCGACGTTGGCCCCCAGGTCCCACACGGACCCCGGCGCGGTCCGCTCGATCCAGGCCGCGACGACCTCCTCCTTGCGCCGGCGCGCGGTCTCGGCGTAGTGCGTCGCCTCGGCCTCGTAGTCCGCCCACGCGCCGACGGCGTCCGGGAGATCGAGGCCTTCCACGCCCGTGCGCAGGCTGTCGAGCAGGCCCCGGAACGCCTGCACGCCGAAGCTCCGGCGGCCGGTGCTCTGGCCAGCTCTTTGGGCGGCGGGGGAGGCTCCGTCGGCCGCGTGCCGCCGCTGGCTCCTGGCGTGGAGGAACAGATGGAGCTGCAGCGGCGGCCTGGCCCGGGCGCGCCGCGGCAGGAGCGAGGCCGCCAGGTCCAGCGGGACCCCGTCCAGGTGGTCCCGCAACGTCAGTCCCAGCCGAACGTCCCGGTAGGACATGAGCGCGAGCGGGGCCAGGAAGTGCTGACAGAACTGCCGGTAGGCCACCCACGGACGGCCCTCCGGCAGGGCCTCGAACGAGAGCGTGTCGATCATGATCGGCCGCCCCCGGTGGAACTGCACGTTGTAGGCGCTGGCGTCGCGCAGCGACATGCCGTGGTCCATCGCCGTCTCCTGCAGGCGAAGCGTCAGCAGCGCCGCGTCCCGGAGCTGGGAGAAGCTCCACTCGTACGGATAGGACACGAAGGGCACCGCCTCGGGCCGCAGCACCCGCGCGGCGCCGCGTTCGGCGGCGAGGGCCGGCTCCTCCTGGTGCGGGATCAGGAGGCCGCGCTCGTGCAGCGCCGATCGCAGCCCGGAGGTCTCGAAGCGGTCGTAGTCCTCGGCGGCCGAAGCGTCGACGTGACGGAAGAGCTCGCCGTCGCGCCGGAAGACGTAGCCGCGTGGGTCGCGGAACGAGCCGGGAACGGCCTCGTGGGCGTTCGCCACGGAACCGGCTCCTGGTGTCAGGCGCGCTCGTCGGGCGTGGGACCGCGACGCGTCACGAACGTGAGGATGCGGCGCCAGAACATCTTGACCGCGAGGCCGACGGCCAGGATCCCGCCCACGATCGCCTGGAACACGAAGCTGCCCGTGCCCGGGTCGACGTAGGCGTTGGCCACCGGGATGGTCAGGAAGCTGAATGCCAGGCACAGCAGACACAGCACATAGATCCTGGAACCCATCCGCATGCGGTCTCGCGCCTCCCCTGTTCGTCCCCGTGCCTATCGGCACCCTCCATGCGGCAACTGTAGCCCAGACCCGGATCTTTCCCGGCCAACGCCGCCGGTCCGCGTTCCTTGCCTCCGCCCCTCGCCTCCGTCCCCGCCCGTCGTTCCCAGAGGTCGTCGCGTAGACTGCCGGTGTGGATCCCCGGAACGTCCTACGCCTGATCGCGCTCGCCCTGGTGTCGATGCTCGTGCTCGCCGCGTGCGGCGACAGCGCGGATGACGGCGGCGTGCGCCCGGCGGCCGTCTCCATCGACGGCCAGCGGATCGGCGACGACGAGGTGGCGTCGAACGTGAAGGTCTTCACGTTCCTCTCCGGCCTGAACGGCGCGCCCTGCGGCGCGAAGGTCGAGGGCGAGACCGATGAGGCCGCCTGCGCGCGGTTCGCGATCGGCAGCCTGATCGATGAGCACTTCGTCGACGGCTACGCACTGGAGCACGATCTGACCGTGGAGCAGGAGGAGAAGGACGCGATCCTGACCCAGCTCGAGCAGTCCCTCGGCGGTGCGCAGGCCGTGGACGACAAGCTCGCGGAGGCGGGGATCGGACGCCCCGAGCTGGACGAGCTGGCCGGCCGGATCCTGCTGTTCCAGAAGGTGCAGGAGGCCGTCAGCGCCGAGGAGGCCGACGACGCGGCGCTGCGGGCGCAATACCAGCAGAACATCCTGCAGTTCACCACCCTCGACACCGAGCACATCCTCGTGAAGACCGAGGCTGAGGCGCAGGACGCCTACGACCAGGTGACCGCGCCCGGCAGCACGGAGCAGGACTTCCTGGCGCTCGCGAAGAAGATCTCGACCGACCCGAGCGCCAAGGACAACTCCGGCGCCATCGGCGAGCAGGCCGCGAGCGGGCTGGACCCCGCGTTCGCCGAGGCCGCGGCCGCGCTCGAGCCCGGGGAGATCTCGAAGCCGGTGGAGTCGCAGTTCGGCTGGCACGTGATCCGGCTGGTGAAGAGCAGGTCCAATCGTTCGAGGAGGCGAAGGCGACCCTCGCCCAGCAGCAGGGGACCGCAGGCGTTCGACGCGTGGCTCACCGGGGCCCGGGACGCGGCCGAGATCGAGGTCAACCCGAAGTACGGCAGGTTCGACGCCGAGACCGGCACCGTCGAGGCCATCACCAGCACCGCCACCGGCTCGCCCTCGCCCTCGCCCTCGGGCTTCGGGGCGCCGGCGACCACCGCGCCAGCTCCGCCCTCGTGAGCCGCGGCGCCGCCCCGACTCCCCCGACGCGCGTCCCCTCCTCGCAGGAGGGCAGACAGCTCCTGGAGCTCGTTCGCGTGATGGCCGCCTGCGCGGACCGGGCGGCTGCCCGTGGGACGCCGAGCAGACCCACGCCTCCCTCGCGCGGCACCTCCTGGAGGAGACGCACGAGGTCCTGGCCGCCATCGACGCCGGCGATCCGGACGCGGTGCGCGACGAGCTCGGTGACGTGCTGCTGCAGGTGGTGTTCCACGCGCAGATCTCCGCCGACGAGGGGGACTGGGACGTGGACGACGTCGCGCGAGGCCTCGTGGACAAGCTGGTCCGGCGTCACCCGCACGTCTTCGGCGAGGTCGAGGTCAGCGGCGCCGACGAGGTCCTCGTGAACTGGGAGCGCATCAAGGCCGACGAGAAGGGCGGCGACGCCGCGCGGCCTCGAGGACGACATCCCGGCGCCGCTGCCCGCCCTCGCGCGCGCGTCGAAGGTGCAGCGGCGAGCGGCCGGGTTCGGCTTCGACTGGCGCACGCGCGAGGCCGCGCTGGCGAAGCTGCGCGAGGAGATCGACGAGCTCGAGTCCCCGCCACGCCCGAGGAGGCGGAGGCCGAGCTCGGCGACGTGCTGTTCGCCGCCGCCGCGGTGGCGCGCCGGTCTGGGCGTGGATCCCGAGAGCGCGCTGCGCCGTACGACCACGAGGTTCGCGCGTCGCTACGAGGCGATGCGCGAGCGGGCCGCCGCCGAGGGCGTCGATCTCGACGTCGCTGGACGACGACGCGCTGCTCGCGTACTTCCGGGCGTCGCGGGCACCGGCGACTGAACGCGGTGACCGGCGACGCGGACGAGCGCTCGCTGCGAACGATCGCGTTCGAGCGGTGGCTGAGCGAGACCACCGCCGATCGCGTCGATCCCACCCCGCACGGCCGGGTGTGCACGAGCCCGTCGTTCCCGCGGCGCTACGACTCGAACTTCCTGTGGGTGACCCGACACCGGTCCCGGGCGCGACGGCCGCGAGCGTCCTGGACGCCGAGGTCGGCGCGGCGCTCCCTCGGCTTCGAGCATCGGCGAGATCTTGGTCAACGACGACGCGGCCGGCGCGGCGCATGGCGCCCGGGCTTCGCCGAGCTCGGATACGAGGCGACGCGGCTCGTGGTGATGGCGCCCGTGCGCGAGCCCGACCTCGAGCCCGAGGTCCCGGTCGCGCGAGGTCTCGCTTCGCGGAGGGCGCGCCGCTCTTCGGGAGAGCACGCGGCGCGAGCCCTCCGTTGCCGACGGCGAGGCTCCTGCTCGCTCGTGGGCTGGCGGCGGCCGCTGGAGGACGCGGGTCGGCGCCCGCTTCTTCGTGGGCTAGGTCGACGGCGCAGCAGGCCGGCGCCTGCGAGCTCTACCTGCACGAGGGCGTCGCCATGGTGGAGGACGTCTTCACGCTGGAGGAGTTCCAGGGCCGCGGAGTCGCCCGCGCCGTAGTGATCGGCGGCCGTGCGGGCCGCGCGCGACGACGGCGCGGACCTGGTGTTCCTGCACGCCGTCGCCGACGGGTGGCCGCGGCAGCTCTACGTGAAGCTCGGGTTCGATCCGATCGGGCACGTGTGGTCGTTCCTGCGATCGCCGTCCCGATCGCGCGCTGAGGCGCGCGGCGCCCGAACCTCCACGGCGCGGGCATCCGGTCCGCTACCATCGAGCCCCCATGTCCCTGATCGACTCCGTCCACGCCCGCCAGATCCTGGATTCGCGCGGCGATCCCACGGTCGAGGTCGACGTCTGGCTCGACGACGGCGCGTTCGGACGTGCGGCGGTGCCCAGCGGCGCCTCCACCGGCGAGCACGAGGCCGCTCGAGCTCCGCGACGGCGACGCCGCCGCGTTCGGCGGACGCGGCGTGCTCGAACGCGGTCGGCGAACGTGCACGAGCGGATCGGTCCGGCGGTCCGCGGATCGGACGCGTTCGACCAGCGGGGCGTCGACGGCTCGCTCGTGGACCTCGACGGCATCGCCGGACCGCTCGGCGCTCGGCGCCAACGCGATCCTGGGCGTGTCGCTCGCCGTCGCGCGGGCCGCCGCCGACTCCGCGGGCCTGCCGCTCTACCGCTACCTGGGCGGCCCGGCGGCGCGGACGCTGCCCGACGCCCATGCTGAACGTGATCAACGGCGGCGCGCACGCGCAGAACGAGCTCGAGCTGCAGGAGTTCATGCTGATGCCGGTCGGCGCCGCCTCGTTCTCCGAGGCGCTGCGCTGGGGCTCCGAGTGCTTCCACGCGCTGCGCGCGCATCCTGCACGACCGGGGTCTCGCCACCGGCGTCGGCGACGAGGGCGGCTTCGCGCCCGAGCTCGCCACCGGCGCCGAGGCGCTCGAGCTGCTGATGCGCGCGATCGAGGCGCGCCGGGCTGGAGCCGGGCACCGAGATGGCGCTCGCCATGGATCCGGCCGCCTCCGAGCTCTACCGCGACGGCATGTACCGGCTCGAGGGCGCGGACCGCTCCACCGACGACATGGTGGCGTTCTGGGCCGACCTGCTCGACCGATTCCCGATCGTGTCGCTCGAGGACCCGCTGGCGGAGGACGACTGGAAGGGTTGGTCGCACCTCACCGCCGAGCTCGGCGACCGGGTGCAGATCGTGGGCGACGACCTCTTCGTGACGAACGAGGAGCGGCTGGAGCGCGGACTGCGCGAGGGCGCCGCCAACGCCATCCTGATCAAGGTGAACCAGATCGGCACGCTGACGGAGACGCTCGACGTGATGTCGCTCGCAGCCCGCAGCGGGTACGGCGTCGTCGTGAGCCACCGCAGCGGCGAGACCGAGGACACCACGATCGCGGACCTGGCGGTGGCCACCGACGCCGGCCAGATCAAGTCGGGGGCGCCGAGCCGCGGCGAGCGCACGGCGAAGTACAACCAGCTGCTGCGGATCGAGGAGGAGCTCGGCGAGGGCGCGCGGTACGCCGGACGGTCGTTGATGGCCGTCCCTCGCGGGGGGAGCGGATGAGCTCGCAGCGCGGTGGCCCGCCCCAAGCCCGCACGCGTCCGGGTCAGCACCCGCGCGGCGGTGCTGGTGATCCTCCTGCTCACGGTGATGTCGTTCGCGATCACGCCGGTGCGAGCCCTCCTGGTGCGAGCGGGACCGGCTGGATCTGCTCGAGCGACAGGCGCAGGCCCTCCAGCGGCAGAACGACGCGCTGCACGACCGGATCCAGCAGCTCCAGGATCCGGTCTACCTCGAGCGGCTGGCCCGCGAATGCCTCGGCATGGTGGAGCCCGGCGAGACCGCGTTCGTCACGGTGCCCGAGGAGGGCCCGCCCGCCCGCCTCCGCGGATTGCTGACCTTCCTCCCGCGTCGAGCGGACGGTTCAGCGTGTTGACGTGCGGTTTCAGGCGGGTGCATAGTGACCGTCCGGCCGGTTGCAGCTCCGCGGCCCGCGTGACGAGGCCCTCAGGGCTCGAAAGGGGCTTCGAGATCGCTGAGATCGAGATGGGCGCCGTCATCGACGGCACCGTCGAACGCATCACCCCGTACGGCGCGTTCCTCAAGCTCGAGGACGGCCGGCTGGGACTGGTCCATATCTCCGAGATCGATCGCAACTACGTGAAGGACGTCCACGACCACCTGCGGGAGGGCGACGTCGTCCAGGCGAAGGTGCGGGCCATCAAGGAGGACGGCAAGATCGACCTCTCGATCAAGGCGCTCCAGGATCCCGCGCCGCCCCGACCGCGCCGCGGCTCCGACCCCGGCTTCGAGTCGATGCTGAAGAAGTTCATGCGCTCCAGCGAGGAGCGCCAGGTCGACTACAAGCGGGCCGTCGAGCACAAGCGCAAGTAGCTCCGCAGCGGGTGCAGGACCCCGAGCACCGAGAGCTGCGCGGACCGCCGACCTCGAGACCGTCCGCGAACCAGCTCGGCCGCGATCCCACGACGCCGTTCACCGTCGTCGCGCGCTGCACCGGCGGCCATCCGCTCGTGATCCGCAACGCGCCGTTCGACGTGAACGGCGACCCGTTCCCCACGACGTACTGGCTCACGTGCCCGGATGCCATGCGGGCGGTGTCGCGCGTGGAGGCGGACGGGTGGATCGGGCGGCTGAACGAGCGCGTCGCAGGCCGACGAGGACGTTCGGCGCCGCCCTCGAGGCCGCACACCGGGCGTACGCGGCCGAGCGCGGCGAGATGGCCGACGAGGCCCGCGCGTGGGGAGGCGTCGCCGGCACCCGCACGGGCGTGAAGTGCCTGCACGCGCACTACGCGTACCACCTCGCGGGCGGTGCCGATCCCGTCGGCGCCTGGGTCGCCCGGCGCGTGGAGCCGGTCCACGACGCTGCCGCGCGGCCGCGTGGCCGTGGTCGACCAGGGCACGAACTCGATCCGGCTGCTGGTGGCCGAGCGCGCGGCGGGCGATGGCGCGCCCGGCTTCGCCGAGATCGCGCGCGATCTCGTGATCACGCGGCTCGGTCGGGGCGTCGACGCGACCGGCCGGCTCGATCCGGCGCGCGCTGGAGCGGACCGTCGACGTGCTGGCCCGGTACTGCCGCCGAGCTCGAGCCCTGGGGGCCGAGCGGATCCACGTCGCGGCGACGAGCGCCGTCCGCGACGCGGCGAGTCCCGCGACGTCGTACGCCGTCCGCGGTGCGCGAGCACGCCGGGTCCGACCTCGAGGTCCTCACCGGAGAGGAGGAGGCGGCGCTATCGTTCCTGGGCGCCACCGCCGGGCTCGATCCCGGCCGGCGGGCCGTTCCTGGTGCTCGACATCGGCGGCGGCTCGACCGAGCTCGTGACCGGTGCCCAGCCGGGCCATGCCGAGCGGGCCGTGAGCACGCAGATGGGGAGCGTCCGGCTCACCGAGCGCCACGTGCGGCACGACCCGCCCACGCCCGCGGAGCTCGAGGCGATGGAGGTCGAGGTCCGGTCGGTCCTGGAGCGAGGCGTCGGCGGTGCCGGCCCGCCGGGGCCAGGACGCTCGTCGCGTGCGCCGGCACGCCCACCACGCTGCAGGCGATGTCCCTGGGGTTGGAGCGCTACGACCCCGACCGCATCCACCGGACGTGGCTCGCGCGCGACGGAGGCCGAGCGGATCCTCCTGGAGGCCGCGCGACGCCCCACGGCCGAGCTGCTCGGCGCTGCCGGTGATGGCGCGCGGGCCGCGGCGACGTGATCGTCGCGGGCGCCGTGGTGCTGGTGGCGGTGATGGAGCGGCTCGGCTTCGATCGGGCGCTGGTGAGCGAGACCGACATCCTCGACGGGCTCGCGCTCCGGCGAGCTCGGGCTCGACGGCTGACCTCCTCCGCGTTGCCACGCGGTAACCTACGCGACCGATGGCGAACAAGCGTGCGAGAGACCGGCAGCTGGCGAAGCTCGCGGCGCGCCGGCAGGCGGAGCGCCGCGCCCGGCAGCGCGCCGCGGCCGCATCGTCGGCGGATCACCGCCTGCTCGACGATCGGGCTCGCCGTCGCGGGGCATCGTGGTGCTCGCGGCCGACGACGAGCCGGCGGCGGCGCCGAGCGCCCAGCCGGCCCCGAGCGCGTCGTCGGAGCCCGAACGACCGGGCACGGTGAAGAACGAGGCCGACATCCCCGCCGCCGTCGCGTGCGGAGCCTCCGCGCCGAGCCACGCCGCGGCGGCAAGCCGCAGAACGCGAAGCCACCTCCGCACGCGGATACGATCGACCCGAAGGCGACCTACATGGCGACGATCACGACGTCGCTGCGGCGACATCGCCGTCGAGCTGTATCCCGCCATCACGCCGATCGGGTGAACAACTTCGTGTTCCTGGCGAGCAAGGGGTTCTACGACGGCCTCTGGTTCCACCGCGACGCGGCGGGGTTCGTGATCCAGGGAGGCGACCCGCTGGGGACCGGCAGCGGCGGATCCGGGATACGGGTTCGACAATCGAGGCCAACGCGAAGCTGACGTTCGCCGACAGACGCGTACGTGCTCGCGTACGCGAACTCCGGCCGCCGGACACGAACGGCAGTCAGTTCTTCATCACAGCCGGCGACACAGCCGGCGCTGGATCCCGCCCGAACGGGCGTACACGGTCGTTCGGCAAGGTCGTGAAGGGCCAGGACGTCGTCGACAGCGATCAACGCACTGAAGACGGCCGACCCAGACGGCCAGGGCGAGGCAGAGCACCGCCGCTCGAGGCCGTCTACATCGAGTCGGTCACGGTCGACGGAGACGAAGCCGTAGGCCCGCGGAGCTACAGCCGCATCACGTTCGGCGCATCCCATGCCGCTGGTGATGCCGCGGGTGTCGAAGACCAGCGGCGCCGTGCGGACCAGGGCCGGGAAGTCGATCCCCTCGTGCGCAGTCAGGACGACGACGCAGTCCTGCTCGGCCACCATGGCCTCGTCCAGCGGCGACGATCGGACGGGTCCGTCGCCGATCACCACCTCGGGGACGAACGGGTCGTGGTAGCTGACGATCGCGCCGAGCCTCGCCGAGGCGCTCGATCACGCCGAGCGAGGGCGACTCGCGCAGGTCGTCCACGCCGGCCTTGAACGCCACGCCGATGCCGAGGATCCTCGAGCCCTTCACGGGCTTGCCGGCGTCGTTCAGCGCGGACGCGACGCGGCTCACCACGTAGTCGGGCATGCGGTTGTTGACCTCGTTCGCGTGCTCGATGAACTCCACGCGGTAGCCGAGCTGCTGGCCGGCCCGCCACGACAGGTAGGTCGGGTCGATCGAGATGCAGTGGCCGCCCACGCCGGGGCCGGGCCAGAACGGCTGGTACCCGAAGGGCTTCGTGGCGGCGGCGGCGAGCGACTCCCAGATGTCGACGCCGAGCTCCCGCGCGAGGATCGCGAGCTCGTTCACCAGCGCGATGTTCACCTGGCGGTAGGTGTTCTCGATCAGCTTCGCCATCTCGGCCTCGCGCGGCGTGGAGGTCGTCACCACCTGATGCACGAAGTGCGAGTAGAAGCCGGTGGCGAGCTCGCGGCAGCGGTCCGTCAGCCCCGCGACCACCTTCGGGGTGTTGTCCAGGCGGTGGAGCCGCTGGCCCGGGTCGATCCGCTCCGGTGAGTACGCCAGGGCGAAGTCGTGGCCGGCGACGAGCCCGGAGGACTCGAGGATCGGCCGCAGCAGCTCCTCGGTGGTGCCGGGGTAGGTCGTGGACTCCAGGACGACGAGCCGCCCGGGCTGCAGGTAGCGGGCGACGTCCTCGGCCGCGGTCGAGGACCATCGTGAGGTCCGGAGCGCCGTCGGCGAGCGGCGTGGGCAGGCACAGGACGATCACGTCGGCGTCCGCGAGCGGTCCCGGGTTCGCGCTGAACACGGTGCCGGGGTCGAGCGTCGCGATCTCCGAGTCCGTGACGTCGCCGATCGTGGAGCGGCCGTCGCTCAACGCGTCGATCTTCTCGGCGCTGGCGTCGACGCCGATCACGGGATATCCGGCGCGGGCGATGGCCAGCAGGAGCGGCAGGCCCACGTAGCCGAGGCCCACCACCGCGGTGGTGGCCTCGCGTTCGCGGATCCTGGCGGCGAGGACCTCGAGCGGGTCCACGTCGAGGGCGTGACCGGTCACGGTGCTCATGGGTTCCTATCGGTCCGGGAGCGGAGCCGATCCAGGGTACGGGGTGTGCCCGTGCCTGCAAGCACCGACCGTGGGCCGGTCACGGCGGCGACGCCAGCCAAGCATCGATCCCGGCCGTGATCTCAGCGCCGCACGGATCCGTCGGCGAAGGACGACCGCACGCCGGCCCGGGCGATCTCGGCCAGCGCCTCGTCGTCCAGGGCGAACGCCTCCCGGGCCACGCGGAACTCGTCCGCCAGCCACGAGCCGAACATCGCCGGATCGTCGCTGTTGAGCGTCACGACCACGCCGGCGTCGCGCAGGCGGACGAACGGGTGGTGCGCGTGATCCGCGACGACGCCGGTGCGGACGTTGGAGGTGGGGCAGACCTCGAGCGGGATCCGCAGCTCCGCGAGCCGCTGCGACGAGCTCCGGATCCTCGATCGACCGCACGCCGTGCCCGATCCGCTCCGGCGCCAGGGTGTCGAGCGTCTCCCAGACGCTCTGCGGGCCGCTCCACTCGCCGGCGTGCGGCACCGAGTGCAGGCCCGCGTCCCGCGCGCGACGGAAGAGGTCCGCGTACGGGCCGGGCGGGTTGCGTTCGCTTCCCGCGCAGTTCAGCGCGACCACCCCGCGGCCGGCGAACTTCAGCGCGACCTCGAGCGTCCCCTCCGCCGCGTCCATCCCGAGGTCGCGGATGATGTCGGGCTCGAGCCTGCACACCACCCCGGTGTCGCGCTCGCCCGCGGCGAAGCCATCCAGCACGGCCTCGATCGGCCCGATCCAGTCGCCGAGGCGCCCGGCGTGCTGCGCGGGGGAGAACACGACCTCGGCGTAGCGCACCCCGGTGGCGGCGAGGTCGGCGCAGAACTCGCGGGCGATCCGCTGGAAGTCCTCGGCGGTGTTGAGGAGATCGCACGCCGCGCCGTACTGCTCGATGAAGTGGTCGAAGTGATCGAACGACCATCCGCTGGGTCCCAGCGCCGAGGGCGCCGGGAGCCCCTGCCGGTCCGCGAGCTCGTGGATCGTCGTCGGTGCGGATCGAGCCCTCGAGGTGGATGTGCAACTCCGCCTTCGGGAGCCGAACCAGGTCGCGCATGCTCCGATGGTAGCCTCGCCGCGTGACTCCGTCCGGGCCGAACCTGGTGCTGGTGGTCCTCGACACCGCCCGGGCGGACCACGTCGGAGCCGGGCACGAGACGGCGTTCGCCCAACTCGGCCGGCGCGGTCGTCGCTACCGTCATGCGATCGCCCCGGCGCCGTGGACGCTGCCGTCCCACGCCTCGATCCTGTCCGGCCTGCGGCCGAGCGAGCATGGCGTGACGGGTGCGGCGGTGATGACGCCGAACGGCGCTCGCTCGCCCCGCCCGCTGGTGGAGGCGCTCCCCATGTGGCTGCCGCAGGTCCTGCAGCGCAACGGGTTCGCCACCTTCTGCGCGAGCGGGAACCCGTGGATGGGGGAGGCCACCGGCCTCACCCATGGCTTCGAGCACGTGGTCGAGGCGTGGCGGACGGCGCCGCTGCCCAAGCTCGCCGACCCGCTCGCCGCAGGCGGCGGCTCGGCCGGTCCCGCACGCCGAGCCGCGGTGTACGCACGCCGAGCCCTCGGGGTCGGCGACGGCGGTGCCGCGGCGTCGCTGCGGCACTTCCGGACGTTCCTGGACGGGCGCGGCGCCCGCACCTTCTTCGCCTTCTTCAACGTGATGGAGCCGCACGCTCCGTACGCGCCACCACGCGGGCACGGAGGCCGCCGCGGACTCGCGGCGCTCGGCGCCGTTCGCCGGTGGAACGCCGACCAGATGCTGCGCTACTGCACCGGGCGAGCGGAGATCTCCGACGCGGACCTCGCCACCCTGCGGACGCAGTACCGCGGTGAGATCTCGTACGCGGACGCGTGGCTCGGCCGGCTCCTCCAGCTGCTGGCGGACGCCGGGCTGCTGGACGACACGGTGGTGGCTGTCACGGCCGATCACGGGGAGAACCTCGGCGAGCACCATCGCCTCTCCCACGTGCTGTCGATGCACGAGACGCTCTTGCACGTGCCGCTCGCGATCGCCGGGCCCGGCGTCGAGCCCGGCGGCGAGCCGAGACCGGTCGGTCTCACCGCGTTGCCGGCCATCCTCCTGGCCGCGCTCGCGGGCGAGCGGCACGATCCGTTCTCGGCGGGTGGGCCGGTGGCCGAGTACGAGTCGGCGGCGGCGCAGGTCTCGGGCGCGCGGCGCCTGGACGAGCAGGTGCCGCCCGATCTCCGCGACGAGCTGCGCGCGAGATGGATCGCCGTGTACGACGGCTCGATGAAGTACACGGCCTCCTCCGACGGGCGTGAGCGGCTCGTGGACCTGGAGGCGGACCCGCACGAGCGGCGCGACGTCGCCGCCGACCATCCGGACGTCGTGTCCCAGCTGCGGGCCGCCCGCGGCCGCTGGGCGGGGGACGGAGCCGGCGACCTCGCGGCCGGGCGGGCGGGCGGCCTGCCAGGAGACTTGGCGGACGACCTCGACGCGGAGATCACGGCCCACCTCGAGGGGCTGGGCTACCTGTGAGCCGGCGGGCCGCCGCCACGGTGGCCGCCGCCGTGATCGCGAGCGCGTGCACGGGGGGCGGAGAGCCGGCCGATCCGTCGGCCGGGCGGCCCGCGCCGAGTCCGGCCACCAGCTTCGTGATCGCCAGCCCGGTTCTGTCGCCCCGCCCCTACACGACCGAGGATCTCGGGCGGATCGTCCTGGGCCGCGCCGCCGCGCCGACGGGCACCGTCTTCGCGTCCCCCTACTCCGTGGAGCAGCCGATCGAGGAGTTCGCCAGCGACGACGAGGAGCTCACCGCCCTCCGCGTGGACGGGTTCGTGACCGGTCACCTCACGCTCTTCGTCCCCGAGGGACAGCTCGACCACGATGCGCCGCCCGCGGAGCCGGGCGAGGTCTTCGTGCAGGGGATCGCGGGCCTGTTCGAGACCGCGGCGGGAGCCGACTCGTCCCTGCGGCGCTACCTCGTGAACCTGCGGGCGTTCCGGCTCCACGACGAGGTCCGGATCCCGGCCGACGGCCTCGGCGATTCCTCGGAGGGCCTGCGCGGCACGGCCGGCCGCGAGCCGGTCACGGTGTACGCGTGGCGCACGGCGAACCTGCTCCTGGTGGTGAGCGGCTCCGGCAGGATCGCCCCCCAGGACGTGCTGGCCCTGGCGGAGCTCATCGACCGGCGCGCGCAGCTCGCTCGCTGAGCAGCTCGTCGTAGAGGGCCCCGTACGCGTCGGCGACGGGCGCGATCCCATGCGCGGCGCCGGCCTTGCGCGCGACCGCCGCCGCCGCCGCGCGCCGCGATGGGTCGGTCGCGAGCGAGGCGACCGCCGCCGCCAAGGCAGCCTCGTCGCCGAGCGGGATCAACGCGCCGGTCTCCTCGGAGATCACGTCCCGCACGCCGCCCATGTCGTGCGCGACCACCGGCACGCCCGCGAGCAGCGCCTCCACGAACACGCCCGGCGCGCCCTCCGTCCGGCTCGTGGAGACCAGCAGATCGGCGGCCGCGATCAGGGTCGGCGCGTCGGGACGCTCGCCGGTGAGGGTGAGGCCGGGAACCGACGCGGCGGCGGCGCGGACCTCGTGCTCCAGCGGACCGCCGCCGCCCACGATCGCCAGATGGACGCCGGCGGGCAGGCGCTGCGCGAGCCGCACCGCCGCCACCGGATCCTTCTCGCGGACGAAGCGTCCCGCCCACACGACCAGCGCCTGATCCGGCCCCGCGCCGAGCTCCGCACGGATCCGGGACCGCCGCTCCTCGTCGAGCGTCGGCGGGGGAAGCCGTCCGTTGCCGATCAGCCGGATCCGGGCCGAGGGGACGCCGAAGATCTCCGTGAGCTCGCGGCGGAGCGAGTCGCTCACCGCCACGAACGCGTCCACCCTCCCGTAGGCGTAGCGCAGCGAGCGCGATCGAGCGGGCGTTCGCAGGTCGGGCGTCACCGCCGCGACGCGGACGTAGACGAGTGGCGCGCGGCGGTGCAGGCCGGCGAGGACGGCGTGGCGCACCGGGTCGCCGCCGTGGCTCACGATCACGTCGGGCTCGAACGCCGCGGTGCGCGCCCGAAGCGATGCGCGCGACCGCAAGAGGCGTCCGGGACCGTCGGGGACGCCGGGCGCGACGTCCGCGGGAGGTTCGTCGCCCGTCCAGGCGGTATGCCCGCCGCCGCCCGCGTACAGCGGCAGGAGCCGGGAGACGAACCGGTCGCGCAGGGCGACCTCCAGGTGCTGCGCGAAGATCTCGGCGCCGCGCAGCTGCAACCGCGGCACGATGTCGACGATGCGCGGGCGCGGCCGGGGACGGTCCGCGCCGGCCCCGTGCGACGTCATGGGGAGCGGAGCCGCCGGCCGAGGGACGCGCGCGCATCGCTCGCCGCGGCCCGCAGGTCCAGCGCGGCGGTCCGGATCACGCCTTCGACCCGGTCGCGGGCCCCCACGTCGGGGAACCGCCGCTCGTATCCCAGATCCGCCAGCATCGCTCCGGCCACGGCCTCGAACCGGCGGACGTCCCCGGGTGCCATCTGCGTCCGCCACTCGCGCGCACCGGCCGTCACCGCCTCCTCCGAGCGGGCGTGGAACGCCCGCCCCTCGTCGGGCGCCAGCGTCGGGTGGTGGCGGCGCGCCTGTTGATCGAGCATCGCGGCGTCGAACGGCAGGTCCGCGAAGGCACAGATCCCGCCCACCGTGTCCTTCGGGTCGGCCACCAGGTCCTCGTACCGGACCTCGAGGTAGCGGTCGGTGCCGAGCGGCTGCCCGTGACGGATCCCGGCCGTGACGTCGCGCCGCCACTTGCGCGCCGCGGCCCAGACGGTGTCCGGCCCCCAGTGCAGCGAGCGGTAGCTGAGCGCGACGTCGCGCCCGTCGCGGATGAGATGCACGAACCGCGCGTTCGGCCACAGGCCGTGCAGGAGCGGGATCGCGTGCACGTACGCCGGGGTCTTGTCCCCCCACCGCCGCTTGCTGTGCTCATCGGCGTTGGCGAGGAAGGCCGCCTCCACCACGTTCGCGAACCCGGGCTCCTCGAGCGCCCGCACCCGTTCCCACACCGAGGATTCGGCGACCCTCCAGTGCCGGAAGTGCGGCGTGCGCATCAGGGCGGCGGCCAGCTCGTCGCGGGGGACCGGATCCGGGAACCGCCGGCGGAGTTGCGGGATGAAGTGCGACTCGCCCGGGACGGCGAGGTCCGGATGCGCGTCGAGCATCAGCCGCAGCATCGTGGAGCCGGAGCGGCCGCAGCCGACGACGAACAGCGGGGGTCCGGCGGCGGGCGCGAGCTCGGTCATCGGCGCGAGTCTATGCGGGCGGCGCGCGCCCGCCTGCTAGCGTCCGTGCGTGACCACCGAGCGCTATCTGTACGGCGACGACCCGCTGGCCGCGGAGCGGCTCGACCTGGTGGCGCGCCTCTTCGAGTCGTCGACGCAGACCTTTCTCCGGCGACACGGGCCGGCGACGCCCTCGCTCGCGGTCGACGTGGGATGCGGTCCGGGCCACACGACCCGGCTGCTCCATCGCACGCTCGGAGCCCGCCGCACCCTCGGCCTCGACCAATCGGAGGCGTACGTGGGCCGCGCGTCGGCCGGAGCGCCGCCGGGCGTGGCCTTCGCCCGCCACGACGCACGCGAGGTCCCCTTTCCCGAGGCGCCGGCCGGGATCGTGTTCTGCCGCCTGCTGCTGGCCCACCTGAACCGACCGATGGACGTGCTGGCGGGCTGGGCGACGCAGCTCGTTCCCGGCGGACTGCTGATGATCGACGAGCTGGACCGGGCCGAGACCGATGACGAGCCGTTCCGCCGGTACCTCGAGATGGCCGTCGCAGTGATCGAGCGGCAGGGGAGCGCGCTCTTCGCCGGCCCGGTCGTGGCGGCGGCCGATCCGCCGCCCGGCACCGAGCGGATCGTGAGCGAGACCGCTGCGATCGAGCTCAGTCCCGTCGACGCCGGCTCGATGTTCGGCATGAACCTGCGGGTGCTCCGCAGGGACGGCCGGCTGCCGGCGGTCGACGCCGAGCTCGACGCGATGCAGGTGTCGCTGGACGCGGCGGTCGCCGGCGAGCCTCGCCCGGGGTGCGTGCTGCACCAACGACAGGTCGTGTTCCGCAGCTGACCTGTCCTCGGGGCTCAGGCGTCCTCGTCGATGCGCCGACGGCGTCGGCGGCGCGCGCCCCACAGCCGGCGCCGCACCCGCCCGGTCGCGACGTGCCACGCGGCGTGTGCTCGCAACGTCGGGCCCGGCGGCGGCGCGCCGCGCTCGTAGCCCAGCTCGTCCAGCAGGTCGCCGGCCACCGCCTCGAACGCGGCGACCCCGGCCGGCTCCATCTGCGTTCGCCAGTCCCGCAGACCCGCGGTCGGCGGGCGATCCTCGTGTCGGTGCTGGGAGCGCCGGTCCTGCGGCAGCGCGGCGTCGACGGCGCGGTGGTACTCGAGCATCGCTGGATCCCACGGCAGATCGATGACGTCGCAGATCGCCCGCAGCTCGCGTGCGGGGTCGGCGACGAGCGACTCGTACCGCACCTCCGCGTAGCGCTCCGGCCCCAGCCGCGCGCCGTCGGACCGGCCGGCACGCACGCGCCGGGCCCAGAACGCGGCGGCGCTCATCGGGTCGTCGGGACCGAACCGCACGCTGCGCAGCGACATCGCCACGTCCCGGCCGTCGCGGACGATGTGCACGAAGCGCGAGCCGGGGAAGAGCCGGTCGAACAGCGGGATGTCCAGGACGTACCGTGGCGTCTTGTCGCCCCAGCGCGCCGCGCCGCGGGGCTCGGCGTAGGCCCGGTACACGGCGTCGACCACCTCGGCGAACGTCGCCGGCGCCGGCAGCTCGCGCACCCGCCGCAGGACGTCGTCGTGCCCCACCCCCCACGCCGCGAACGTCCTCGTTCGAAGGATGTCGGCGGCGAGGCGCTCCGGATCCAGGCCGCCTTCGGGCGAGGCGTAGCGCTCCGGCGCATGGCCGAACCGCGACAGGAAGTGCGACTCGGGTGGGATCGCGAGGTCGGGATGCGCGTCCAGCATCAGCCGCAGCAGCGTCGTGCCTGATCGGCCGCACCCGACGACGAACACCGGCGGCGTCCTCGGCGACCTGTTCACGGGCCGCGAGTCTATCGGCGGCGTCGCGCCACATCTCCCCGCCGCATCTCCCCCATGATGCGAGATGATGCGCGCATGCCGAGCTGGGACGAGGTGGAGCGCGCCGCGCCGGAGCTGGCCGCCGCCGTCCGGAGCCGGTTCGACGCGCATCGGCACAAGGTGCTGGGCACGCTCCGCGCGGACGGATCGCCGCGTCTCAGCGGCATCGAGGTGACGTTCCGCGACGGCGACATGTGGCTCGGCATGATGCCCGGCTCCCGCAAGGCCTCGGACCTCCGTGCCGATCCGCGGCTCGCCGTGCATTCCGCCACCGCCGACCCCGACCTCGCCGACGGGGACGCGCGGATCACCGGTCGGGCCGTGGAGATCACCGATGCCGGGGCCATGGCGGCGCTGGTCGAGGGCGACGACCGCCATGCCGGCGCGGCGCCCGAGGGCCACGTGTTCCGCGTCGACGTCACCGACGTGATGCTGCTGAAGATCGGGGATCCGGCGGATCACCTGGTGATCGAGACGTGGACCGCCGCACGCGGCGTCCGCCGGATCGAACGGCGCTAGCTCCCGTCCCTACCAGCGGCGCGGCGGCGGGAGCGCGTCGGGGTGACGCGCCGTCGCCGCCCGGATCCTCGCGCTGCGCACGAGGTGGCGGCTCCCGTCGTAGGCCAGGACCGCCGCCGCCCGCGCGCGGGCGGCGAACGGCACGTCCGGGAACCGGCGCTCGTACCCGAGGTCGGAGAGCACGTCGCCGGCGACCGCCTCGAACAGCCGCTGGTCGCCCGCGCTCATGCGGTCGCGCCAGTCGCGCAGCCCCTTCGTGGGCGGCCGGGCGAGGTTCACGTGATGACCCCAGTTCCGGCCGGGCACCGACGCCGCCGGATCCTCGCGGTGATACTCGAGCATCGCCGGGGTGTACTCGAGCGCGGCCACCGCACAGATCGCTCGCAGCGCCGACTCGGGGTCGTCCACCAGCGCCTCGTACCGCAGCTCGAGGTAGCGCTCCGGCCCCAGCGTCCGGCCGTCGGCGCGCCCCGTCGCCACGCGGGAGCGCCAGAGCTGCGCGGCCTCCGCGAAGGACCGGGGTGGCCGCGGCACCTCCATCAGGGACAGCGCCACGTTGCGTCCGTCCCGGATCAGGTGCACGAAGACCGCCCGTGGGAACAGCTCCGAGATGAGGGGCAGCTCGATCGAGTAGCCGGGCGTCTTGTCCCCCCACCGCGTCTTGCCGTGCGCGTCGGCGTACGCGACGAAGAAGCACTCGATCGCGTCGGCGAGCGTGGCCGGGTTCCGCGTCCGGATCGCGGCCCGGACGGCGTCGGGGGGCAGGTGCCAGTCCAGGAACCGGATCCCGCGCATCACATCCGCGGCCAGGTGCTCGGCGTCGAGGCCGCTCGGCTGGTCGTACCGCGCCCGGACCCGCGCCACCAGCGGGATGAAATGCGACTCCGGTGGGATCGCGAGCTCCGGGTGCGCGTCCAGCATCAGCCGCAGCAGCGTGGTGCCCGAGCGCGGGCAGCCGACGACGAAGATCGGCGGCGCGCCGGGGCCGCTCACCGTGCTGCCCGGGTCGCGGCGCGGCCCAGGGCGCGCATCGCGGCCTCCACGGTCCGCGAGACCACCACCTCCTGGTCCGCGAACGTCTGGAAGCGGTGGATGTCGGTGCCGGGCACCACCTCGAGCACGATGCGGGCGTGGTCCTCGGGTCGCAGGTCGTGGCGCAGCTCGTGCAGGAGTCGCTCCGCCTCCGGCCGCTCCTTCGTGGTCTCGCCCATCACGAACCGCACGTCGGTGCGCGCGGCGGTCAGGGCGGTGTCCCGGCGGAAGCCGGGGCTCACGACGAGGGTCGGGCGTCTCGCGGCGCTGGGCCACCTGGGTCCGGGCCCGCTTCACGCTCGGGGCCCGCAGCAGGTTCGCTCCGAGCTCGCTCCGCTTGATCCGCTGGCGGATCCGGCGACGGAGCGGGGCCCCCGACGGAGCCGTGGCCGGGACCAGGATCGGCAGCGGGAACAGCGTCACGGACGCCACGTCGGGGCGCCTCGCCGACGCGGCCATGGCCGTGCGCCCGCCGAAGCAGGTGGCGACGAAGGCGAGGCGCGTGACGCCGGTGGCCCGAAGCATCACGTCGGCGACGCCGTTCGCGTCGTCCTCGAGCGGGGTCTCGAGGTCCACGACCAGATCCCCGGTGCTGTCGCCCACCCCGTGGTAGTCGAAGCGGATCGACGGCACGCCCCGCTCGGCCAGCTCGCGGGCCGCGCGCACCCACATCCGGTTGCGGTGCGCGCGCGTGTAGTTGCCGCCCGTGAAGAGCACCACGCCGAGGTCCTCGAGCTCGCCGGCGGGCGCGCAGATCACGCCGGCGAGACGCTCGCCGCCGGCCGGCACGAACACCGGGTACTCTTCGTGGGCGCGCCTCACGCGGCAGCCTCGCCGCCGTCAGGCGCGCCCACCGGGTACTCGTCGTGGGCCCGCCTCACGCGGCCGCCCACGCCGCCGTCAGGCGCGCCAGGTCGGCGACCACCGGCGCCATCACATCCGTGCGCACCTGCACGTTCTGCGTGGTGGCCACGAACTGGGCGCTGCCGAACGTGGAGCCGGCAGGGTCGCGGAGGATCTCGGTGCGGACGGCGCCGCCGCCGGCCGCGAGGCGGTCGCGGAGGGCCTCGAGCTCGTTCGCGAGGGTCGGCCGCTTCGCCACCTGCACGACCAGGGCGTCTCCGGCGAACGCGCCGACGTCGGCCGTGAGATCCACGTCCTGCACCGCGTCGAAGAGCGCCGCCGGCAGGCCGTAGCCCAGGACGTCGAGCACGCCGTCGCGGTGCATCTCGGCGAGCAGCTCCGGCATCCCGCGCCGGTCGCTGCCGTCCGGATCTGCCATCCGCACGACGTGCATCTCGCGGATGAACGACCGGGTCCATCCGGCCCCGCTCACGGCCGGCTGGACGAGCGCCAGCCGCTCGACGCCGCCCTCGCGCGCGAGCAGGCCGGCCAGGAGGCCCCCGAACTTCACGCCGACCAGGCCGACCCGCGTGGCGGTCGTGGCCCGCATCAGGTGATCGCGCGCGATCCGAAGGTCGTCGAGCTGACGCTCGAGCGTCGCGTCGTCCGGGTCGCCCTCCGAGTCGCCGAACCCGCGCCGGTGCACGGACAGCACCGAGTGCCCGGTCGAGGCCAGCGCCCGGGCGACGGCTCGCTCCGACCGCCGAAGGGTCAGGACCTCGAGGCCGAACGAGTGGGCCGAGACGAACCCGAGATCGGTCGCGTCCGTTGGATCCGCGGGCGCCGTCAGCGTCGCGAAGAGCCGGTCGCCGCCGGCCTCCAGATGGAACGCGTGCTCGGTGACGCCGTCGAGGGTGTGCCGGGCCAGCTCGGCCAGGAGGCTGCGGTCCAGGGTGGGCATCTGCGGCCATGCTACCGGCGACCGCGGTCGCGACCCGCGAGGCCGGTGCCTGGGTCGGCCTGCGGTCAGCCCTCGTCGGACGGCTCCACCACCCGGCCCAGGCGGCCCCGGGCGAAGTCGTGGACGCCCCGCCACCACAGCGACAGCGCCTCGCCCTTGGCGGGCTCCAGGAGCAGGATCGACGCCAGCTTGCCCAGCACGCCGCCCACCGCGCGGCACACCCCCTTCACGGAGCGGCGCCGGATGCGCAGCCGGTACTCCAGCGTGTTGCGTACCTCGTAATAGAGCTGCCAATCGCGCGCCGCTCCGCGCCGGCGTGCGCGCGGGTTCAGGTGCAGCACCTCGGCCTCGGGGACGTGGGTGCGCCGATGGCCACTCGTTCGCAGCCTCGCGACGTACTCGGTGTCCTCGGCCCAGAAGAACAGGTCGGCGCGGGGGACGCCCACCTCGCGAACCACGCGGGCATCGAACAGCGGGCCGTTCCAGCTGGGGGGAAAGCCTCGCACGCCACCGGGCTTTCGCTGCAGGGGGACGGCCACCGCCGCGCCGGACGTCCAGGCCTCCACGAGCCGACGCAGGCAGTCGGGGTCCGCCACCACGTCGTCGTCGACCGCCCAGATCGCGGCGGCGCCGCGCCCCAGCGCCTCGGTGAACCCCAGCGCGTACCCGCCGGCGGGTCCGAGGTTCTCGCCCGGCTCCAGGATCTCGACGGCGGGACCGTGGGTTCGAAGGACCTCGCGGGCGAGGCCGCCGTTGTCGATCACGAGCGTCAGATCGGGTGGGCGCGTCTGCCCGGCGATCGCGTCGACGCACCGTTCCAGCAGCTCCCGTCGGCGATACGTGACGATCACCGCCACCACGCGATGCGCGTCCTCCTCCGCCGGTGCCATCGAGGCCCGAGCCTATACTCCGCCTCGATGCCGGACCGGCCGAACCTCCTCGTCGTCGTCCTGGACACGGCACGCGCCGACCACCTCCCGCCCCACCGAACGGATCTGGCGCCGCGGCTCGCACGGCGGGCGGAGCGCGGTCTCGTCCGGGACACGTTCCGCTCCACCGCGCCGTGGACGCTGCCGAGCCACGCGTCGCTGTTCAGCGGGGCGTACCCGACGGAGCACGGGGTCCACGGCCGGGCCGCGATCCGCCGGGACGCCCGCGTCGCGACGCTGCGCGCGGCCGTCGAACGCCAGGAGGAGCGGTGGCTGCCCGAAGCGTTGCGCCGGGCCGGCTACCGCACGTTCGGTGTCAGCGCGAACCCATGGATCTCCGAGCCGATGGGACTGGCGTTCGGCTTCGAGACGTTCGTGCCTGTCGGCGCCGCGAAGCTCCGGCCCCGCGGTGCGCCGACCGGCACGCGGCGCCGCCCCTCGGACCGCATCCCGACGGCGGTGCGCCGTCCGCTCGGCCGCGCCGCCCGCCACTGGCTGGAGTGGCGACACGGCATCGACGCCGGTGGCGCGCGCGGCGTCGGTCACGCCCGGCGGCTGATCGCCGAGCGAGCGGAGACGGGCGGCCCGTTCTTCGGATTCGTGAACCTCATGGAGGCGCACGTCCCGTACGCGCCGCCCCGCGCGCACAACGAGCTGCGTGGCGTGGCCCGGCTGCGCGCGCCGGCGGTGAGCCGGAGGCGGCGCAGCTACGAGCGGACCCTCGCCTACAACCTGGGGCGCGACGGCCTCTCGCCGCAGAATCTGGAGACGATCCGCGCGCTGTACCGCGGCGAGATCCGGTACCTCGACGCGCTCCTCGGCCGCCTGCTGGACGACCGTCCCCGCGAACACCGTCGTCGTGATCACGGCGGACCACGGGGAGGCGCTGGGAGAGCACCACCAGCTCGACCACCAGGTGACGATGATCGAGGAGGTCGTGCGGATCCCGCTGGTGATCCTGGGGGACGGCCCGTCGCACGCCGAGCTCACGACGATCCGAGATCTCACCGGATGGCTGGGCGCTGCGGCGGGGCTCCATCCCGGGCGGTGGAACGAGCGCCGACGCGTGCCGGCGGGCGTGGCGATCGCGGAGTACGAGTCCACCGTCGCGCACGATCGCCGCAGCGTCGGCGTCGCGCGGACCGCGGGTCTGCCGTCCGACCGGCTCGCGCTGCTCGAGGCGGAGATGGCCACCGCCGTCGAGGGGGATCGCAAGCTGCTGCGGGTCGCGGGCGCGGACTCGCTGCTGGATGCGGCCACCGACGAGCCGGTCGCCGACGATCCTGCTGCGCGCGCACGCCTCGCCGGGTACCTCGCCGATGCGCGCGCCCGGCCGGCGCCGGAGCCGCCGCCCGAGGGCTACTCCGAACAGGAGGAGGCGGAGATCGAATCGCGCCTGGCGCAGCTGGGGTACCTGTAGACTCGCCCGAGATGGACCCCTCCCTGCCCCGCGAGCCGTCCTCCGGCGCGGCCGGCACCACCCCCGCGGAGGGTCCGGACTTCGAACCCGAGCGGCGCTGGGTGGCGCGTGCGAACCGCGATGCGGGCGGGTTCGTCGGCGTCGAGGACGACGCGGTGTCGGCGCCCGGCGAGGCCGAGCAGCTGATCGAGCAGGAGCGGCTGCACCGCGTGATCCCGCGCGTGAAGCCGCGCACCACCGAGGAGCTCGACGCCGAGCCCCCTCCCAAGCAGCGGTATCCGGTGCAGCTCGGGCGGGCGCTGCGCGAGCTGTGGGCGCGCGCGCGAGGTCCTGCTCACCTTCGTCGAGCGCGACCTGCGGGTGCGCTACAAGCAGGCGGCGCTGGGCGCGTTCTGGGCCATCGCGCAGCCGATCATGCTGATGGTGATCTTCAGCGTGGTGTTCGGCAAGATCGCGAGGGTCGGCTCCGAGGGCCTGCCGTACCCCGTGTTCGCGTACGCGGCCCTGGTGCCGTGTCGCTGTTCACGTCGTCGCTCAGCTACGGCGACGTCGTCGCATCGTGGGCAACTCCGCCATCGTGCGGAAGATCCACATGCCGCGGGAGATCTTCGCGCTCTCGCGGCATCGTCTCGAGCGGCTTCGACTTCCTGGTCTCGTTCGTGATCCTGATCGGACTGCTCGTCTTCTACGGTTCACCGCCGACAACTGTGCGAACTGTCTGCCCGGCGTCACGTGGCTCGCGCTGCCGATCCTGCTCGGCGTGCTGTTGATGCTGACGGTCGCGCTCTCGCTG
This sequence comes from uncultured Actinomycetes bacterium, assembly GCA_963832225.1. Classification (GTDB taxonomy): domain Bacteria; phylum Actinomycetota; class UBA4738; order UBA4738; family HRBIN12; genus JALYMB01. Next base: position 73,980 of record CAWHTI010000013.1, on the reverse strand, counting down.
GTCGCGGCCGCCGTGACGGCGTACTTCCGCGACACGCGCTACGGGATCCCGATGCTGATCCAGATCCTGATGTACGCGACGCCGGTCGCGTACCCGCTCAGCAAGATGATCGGGCCGTGCGAGCAGGTGGCCGGCCTGGTCGGCCCCCAATGCGGGGTGCTGCAGGGCTTCTGGGCCGATGCGTACCAGTACCTGAACCCGCTCGCGCCGATCATGGACGGCTTCCGGCGGGTGCTGGCGCTGGGGGAGTGGCCGGACTGGGGTCCGCTGGGCTCTGCGGCGGCCGTCGTCGTTCGTCGCGATGTGCCTCGCCTACGCGCTGGTACAAGCGGATCGACCCGAACTTCGCGGACGTGATCTAGCCATGGGCGCGAACGGAGACGGCGCCCGCACCATGGTCGAGCTCGACCACGTGTGGAAGCGGTTCAGGCTGGGCGAGCGACGCAAGGGCGTCCGAAGAAGCGGACGCTCTCGGGGCCAGCTCGGCGCCGCGATGGAACGCAGCCGGGCTGCGAGGGCGGCGACGGCGGCGGCTCGATCGCGAACATCTGGGCGCTCGCGGACGTGAGCTTCGCGGTGCAGGAGGGCGAGGCCGTCGGCATCATCGGCCCCAACGGCACCGGCAAGTCCACGGCGCTGAAGCTGATCTCGCGGGTCACCAACCCGTGGGCCGGCGACGGTCCGCACCCGGGGGCGCATCGGCTCGCTGATCGAGATCAAGAGCGGCATCCATCCCGAGCTCACGGGCCGCGAGAACGTCTTCCTCTACGGCACGATCCTGGGGCTCACGCGCCGGGACATGCGAGCGAGGTTCGACGAGATCGTGGACTTCGCCGAGCTGGGCCGGTTCATCGACACGCCGGTGAAGCGGTACTCGAGCGGCATGGAGGTGCGGCTGGGGTTCAGCGTCGCCGTGCACCTGGAGCCCGACATCCTGCTGATCGACGAGGTGCTCTCGGTGGGCGACGAGTCGTTCCAGCGCCGCTGCCTGGAGCGGATGGACGAGCTCCGCGCGAACGGCCAGACCCTGGTGTTCGTCTCCCACGTCCTCGACGACGTGCAGCACCTCTGCCCGCGGATCGTCTACCTCGAGCGCGGCGTCGTCCGGACGGACGGCCCCGCCGAGCCGGTGATCGAGCAGTACGTGAGCGACGTCAACGCGCGCCAGACCGAGCGCGGCGGCGTGTAGCTACGGCGCGGGAACGGCCTCCAGGAAGAGGAACGTCGGCTTCGTCACCCATCCGGGGTCGTTCGGCGGATGGGCCCGCACGATCTCGGCGTCGGGGCGCGGCTCGCGGTAGCGACGGATCAGGAAGCCCGCGTCCTCGAGCGCGCGCAGGATCTCCTCCATCGTGCGGCGCCGGAACCGCAGCGTGGCCCCGAACTGCTCCCAGTGGTCCTCCACGATGCCGGTCTCGTAGTAGCCCGGCAGTTCGAACCATTGCCAGTCGATGAACGGGTGGTGGGTGGACAACACGAGGGAGCCGTCCGGTCGCAGCACCCTGCGGAACTCGCCGAACGCCGGCCCGAGCTCGTCGAGGTAGTGGATCGTGAGCGAGGACAGCACCACGTCGACGGAGCCATGCTCGAGGAACGTCATCGGCTCGCGCAGGTCGTGGACGCGGACCTCGCCGCGCCCGTGGAGACGTGTCCTCGTCAGGTCCACCATGCGCGGGCTGAGATCGATCGCGGTGACGAGCGCACCCTGTTCGGCGAGCCACACGCTGTGGTGGCCGGCGGCGCAGCCGGCGTCCAGGACCCGCCGGCCCGAGACGGGCGGCAGGAGCGACCGGATCACCGGCCGCTCGAAGTGCTCGTTCGCCAGGTTGTCGCCCGTGATCGCCTCGTAGACCTCTGCGATCCGGTCGTACTCGTCGCGAGCAGCCGCGCTGAGGTCGTCGGTGGTGCGGTCCTCGCCGGTCACGACACTTTGCTCCCGTCGATCCGGCGGGTCGATCGCCCGAGCGCGTGGGCCAGGTGACCGACCGTCGCCGGCTCGGGCTTCGTGAGCAACGACCGCGCGAACGCGCGACGCGCTCGCGAGCGGTCGCCGTAGGCGGTCGCCATCAGACCGATGCGCCTCCACGCGAAGGCCCGCGCCCGGCGGTGCGTGGCGAAGTAGTCGGCGTGCTCGCGCAGCAGGAGCTCCCGGGAGCGCACGCGACTGGCGAGTCCCGTCCGCGTGCGCTCGCCCTCGTGTCGCCGAACGAGGTAGCCGATGCGCGGGACCGTGGTGACCGTCACGCCCGTGGTCGCCGCGAGGCGCAGCCACCACTCGATGTCCTCGGCCGCGTCGAAGCGCTCGTCGAACCGGGGCGCGAGCTCCCGGCGGAGCGCGGTGCGGCCCAGATGCGGCGCCATGTCGTCCAGGATCGTGTCGCGCACCTCGCCCTCGACCGTGACCGGGCGTCCGGCCGGCATGTCCAGGTAGCGGTTGAAGCAGCATGCGACCGGGGCGCGCTCGAGGCCCTCGACCGCAAGTGCCAGCCGGTTCGGGCTGAACAGATCGTCGTCGTCGCAGAAGGCGAGGTAGGTCCCGCGCGCGATCTCCATCCCGGTGTTGCGGGCCGCCGCGGGCCCGCCGTTCGTCTCGCGGCGGAGGAGCCGCACCCGCGTGTCCTCCGTCGGCAGCTCGATGGGCCGCTCGGATGCGTCGTCCACGACGATCACCTCGATGTCGTCGACCGACTGATCCAGCACCGAGGCCACGCAGTCCCGCAGGTACTCCGGCCGGCCGTACGTGGGCACGATCACGCTGAACAGCGGCGGCGGATCGTCGGTCACCGGTTCGTCACCCGCCTCGCGGTCCGCCGGGTCGTGCGGAGCACCGCCGATCCCGCCCTCGAGACCGCCGCGCGACCGCGCGCGACCGAGGGCACGCGCGGGTACCGGCGATCGTAGCCGAGCTCGGTCAACAGGTCGCCCGCCACGGCCTCCACGACCGCGACCTCGGCGTCGGGCATGTCGCGACGCCAGTCGCGCAGGCCGGGGGTGAGCGGCGTCGCCAGGTTCGTGTGGTGGGCCAGCTCCCGGTCCGGCACCGTGGTGGTCCCCAACTCCGGCCGCAGCATCTCGTCGGAGAACCGCAGCCCCGCGAGCGCGCAGACGTCCCGCAGGACGGCCTCGGGGCGGGCCACCAGCGACTCGTACCGCACCTCGAGGTAGCGTTCGCCGCCGAGTCGCGCGCCCGAGGCGCGGCCGCGCGAGACCCGCCGCGTCCAGATCTCCGCGGCGCGCGCGATACCGTTCGGGCCGAACGAGGTGCCGACCAGGGAGCGCGAGACGTCGCGGGCGTCCCGGATCAGGTGCACGAACCGCGCCTCCGGGAACAGGCCGGCGAGCAGATCCATGTGCAGGACGAACGGCGGCGTCTTGTCGCCGTAGCGCGGCATGCCCTTGGCGCTCGCGTAGGCCGCGAACACGCAGCGCACGGCGTCGGCGAAGTCGGTGGCGCCGGACACGTCCGGGGCGGTCACGCCCCACTCGCGGTACCGGGGGTTCGCGCGGAGCTCGGCGGTGAAGAGCTGCGGTTCGAACGGTCCGCCGGTGTGCCGCTGCGCAAGGGAGACGGGGAAGTAGGACTCCGGCGGGATCGCGATCTCGCCGCCGCGTTCGAGCATCGCTCGCAGGAGCGTCGTGCCCGAGCGACCGCACGCGACGATGAACGGGAAGGGCTCGGAACCGGCCTCGCTGCTCATGAACCGCCCTCGCTGCTCATCGACCGAACGCTAGCAGCCGGAGCCGCTGCTACAGTCGCGCCGCCGTGGCCCATCGCGTGCTCTATCTCGTGGATTCGCTCGGCACGGGCGGGGCGGAGCGCGGGCTGACGCTCACCGTCCGGCACCTCGACCCGGCGAGGGTGGAGGCCGAGGTCGCCTACCTCTGGGATCCGGCGCCGCTGCGGGCCGACCTCGAGGCAGCGGGCGCCCGCGTCCACCGCATCGGGGTCCGTCCCGGCGCCGGAGCACTCCTGGCGATCCCGCGGATCCGGCGCCTCCTGCGGACGGGCCGCTTCGACGCGATCCACACCCAGGTGCTGTGGGCCTCCATCACCGGGCGGATCGCCGGCAGGTTGGCGGGCGTGCGGGTGATCTCGCACATCGCCAACGTGGAGACGGGCGGGTTCCGCGATCGGGAGCTCGCGGCCCGGGTCGGGCGGAAGGCGCGCGTGCTAGCCCGCCTGGACGCGTGGACCGGGCGACGCTTCGTGGACCGGTTCGTGGCGATCACCGAGGCGGTCCGCGCCGATCCGATCCGCGGCGCCGGCTGGGATGCGTCGCGGATCGACGTCGTGCTGCGCGGCCAGGAGCTCGAGGAGCTGCACGCCCGGGCGGCGGGGCCCGTCACGCCGCCGCTGCACGCGGGTTCACCGACGCTGCTGTGCGTCGGTCGCCTCGCCGAGCAGAAGGGGCACCGGTTCGCGCTCGAGGCGATGCCGGCGATCCTCTCCGAGCATCCGGATGCCCGGCTCCTGCTCGCTGGCGACGGTCACCTGATGCCCGCCCTGCAGGAGCGGGGGCGGGCACTCGGCGACCGTGTCTCTTTCCTGGGTGTCCGAGACGACGTCCCGTCGCTGATCGCGAACGCCGACGTGTTCGTGTTCCCGTCGCTCTGGGAGGGGCAGGGCAACGCGCTGCTGGAAGCGATGGCCGTCGGGATCCCGATCGTGGCGACGGACATCCCTTCCACACGCGAGACGCTCTCGAACGGCGACCAGGCGCTGCTGGTCCCGCCGGCCGACGCCGCCGGGCTCGCCGCGGCCGTCAACCAGCTGCTGGCGGACCCGTCGTTCGCCGCCCGGCTCGCCGACGCCGCCCGCATCCGAGCGCGCGACTACGACATCGATCGCACCACGCGCGACCTGGAAGCGGTCTACGACCGCGTGCTGAGGTAGCGCCGCGCGGTTGCGGCACGGGCAGGTGCGCGCGCCGCCTCGGCCTGGCGCCGCTCGCCGCCTCGGCCTGGCGCCACTCGCCGCCCACCGCCCCGATCCGGCGCCGCCCACCGCCCCGATCCGGTGCCGCCCCGCGCCGCCTCACCTCACGGCGGTCCACGATCCGCCAGCACCGATCCGTCCGAGCGTCGGAAGACGAAGGCGCCGTCCTCGATCGCCAGGCCGAACCCACCGGGCGGTGCACCAGGCCGTGATGGCGACGGCAGAGCAGCAGGAGGTTGCCCAGGACCGTGCGGCCACCGGTGGCCCAGTGGTCGACGTGGTGACACTCACACCACGCCGGGGGACGATCACAGCCCGGGAACCGGCAGTGGCGGTCTCTGAGGATCACCGCCCGGCGGATCGCCGGGGGCACCACCGGGGTGCGCCGGCCCACGTCCAGGGGCTCGGAGCGGGGACCCAGCACCACCCGCATCACCGAGGCGTCGCAGGCGAGCTGTCGGACCAGCTCCGGCGGGACCGGACCCGCGTGGTCGAGCTCGGCCGTCCCGAAGGGGTCGGTTCCCGCTCCGTGACCAACTCCCGCTCCGGCTCCCGCTCCAGCTCCCGCTCCGGTTCCGCCACCGGCACCGGGTCCGAGCCCGGCCAGGGGAGTGCCGGCGAGCACCTCGACCGGCACCGTCACCGTGAGGTGGGGCCGTTCTCCGGCCACCAGGGGTCGGTCACCCCGGTCCAGGAACCCCCGGCAGACCTCCCCCAGGGCGTCGGCCCGGCGCTGGGCGGGGGTGCGCTCGTCAGTGATCCCGCCCGCACCCGGGGCCCGGACCTCCGCGTCGAGCACGGCTCCCAGGGCCGTGAGCAGGCTCTCCCCGGTGAGGGGATCCAGATCCCCGTCCACCCGCACCATCCCGCCGAGCGTTACCGAGGCGTGCAGGCGCCGACGTGCCGAGCGGGGATCCACCCCCTGGTCCTGCTCGGCCTCCACCCGGTCCTGCCAGCAGGCCACCACCCGGCCGCAGCTCACCCACCGGGTGGATCCGGGCGGCCTCCACCAGCAGGGGCTCGGCCTCGGCGAAGGACTCCGGGTGGATCGCGCGAGCCTCAACCAGCATCCGCACCGCTGCGAGAGAGATCTCCCCGTCCTGCAGTGCCGCACGGGTGCGGGGCATCTGCTCGAGCGCCCGGGCCACCCGCACGCAGGTCCGAGCGGCGCCCCAGGTCATCCGGTGGGTGGCGGCGAGCCAGCTCGCCGTCGACAGGTGACCGTCGTGGGCGTAGAGGCCTCGGCGGTCGATCTCGGCCAGTCTGCGCAGGCGTTCGGCCTCCAGGAGCTCGACCGCACGCTGCAGCTCGGCGAGGTCGGCCTCGATCCGGGCATCCGCCAGCTCGGGCAGCGCCTCGGCCCGCAGGGCATCGATGGCTGACAGCAGCTCGCTCATGCCGACCTCAGCTCGAACATGTGCGTCATCCTGCCGCACCCCGACCCGCTCGGGCTGTGACGCACCGCACACTCGGACCGAGTTCGTTGGAAAGATCTCGCGAGGCGCACGCCGGAACCGCACGCCGGGCTACTCGACTGCGCGCTCGACGGGTTCGGACCCGGGCCTGGGGAGTGGGGCCCGGGTCTACATCGAGTCATCGACCAGCCGCGCCCGCGTCGATGAGGTTTCCAGGACCCTCGCTCCGGCTACATCCACCTGCAAGGAGGTGCCGTGATGCAGGCCGCGGACGTGCTGCTCGGTGCGGAACTCGTGATCCTCGATGTCGACGGGACATTGATCGACTCGAACTACCAGCACGTGCTGGCGTGGGTCGAGGCGTTCTCCGCCCACGGACATCACATCCCGGCCTGGCGGATCCATCGTCACGTCGGGATGGGCGGCGACCAGCTGATCGGGTCGGTCGCGGGGCCCGATGTGGAGGCCCGCGACGGCGAGGGCATCCGAGACACGCACTCGCGCATGTACGCCGACCGCTACCTCCCGGTCGTCACTGCGTTCGACGACGCGATCCCATTCCTGCGACGACTGCGCGAGCAGCGACGCCGCGTCGTCCTCGCGTCCTCAGCGGAGGAGCACGAGCTCGAGCGGTACCGGGAGCTGTTGTCCGCCGACTCGCTCACCGTCGGCGCCACCAGCGCCGCGGACGTCGATCGCACCAAGCCGGCGCCCGATCTCCTGCAGGCCGCCATCGAAGTCGGCGGTGGAGGACCGGCCGTCATGGTCGGTGACTCCGTCTGGGACGGCGCGGCCGCCGAGCCGCTCGACATCCCCGTGATCGGCGTCCTCACCGGAGGCTTCGGTGAGGAGGAGCTCCGGACCGCGGGCGCCGTCGCGGTGGTGCCCTCCCTCGCCTCGCTCACCGCCGCCGTGGTTCGCGATCCGTTCACCGCCGCCGCGGCTCGCGACCCGCTCACCTGATACCCCGGGGCGCCGGGCGGGCACGATTCGGATAGCGTGCACGCTGGATGGGTGTCGTCACGATCACCGACCGGCCCTTGGCTCTCGACGAGCTGCTGGCCATCGCGTCCGGCAGTCCGGTTGAGCTCGACGAGACGGCGCGCTCGACGATCGCGGCGAGCCGGGCCGTGATCGATCGCGTGCTGGCCGGCGACGAGCCGGTCTACGGGTTGAACACGGGCGTCGGGCACATGAAGGACACGCGCCTGCCCCCCGACCAGCTGCGCAGCATGCAGACGTTGCTGCTCATGACCCATGCGGGAGGGACGGGGCCGCCCCTGCCGATGGCCGCGGTGCGCGCGGCGATGGCGGCCCGGCTCAACGGCATCGCCAGGGGTGGATCCGGCGCGAGTCCGTCCGTCGCAGAGGTCCTGCTGGCCATGTTGAACGCCGGCGTCCATCCCGTCGTGCCCTCGCGCGGCTCGGTGGGCACCGCCGACCTCGGGCAGCTGGCGACCATCGGCCAGGTCGCGCTCGGCGCCGGCCGGGCGGAGCTGGCCGGCGAGATCCTCTCCGGCGGCGATGCCCTCGCTCGCGCCGGCATCGAGCCGCTCGTCCTGGAGCCGAAGGACGGGCTGACGTTCATGTCGTCGAACGCGGTCTCGATCGGCGAGGGGACGATCACATTGGACCGGGCCCGCCGGCTCGCCCCGCTCGCCGACGCGGTCGCGGCGCTGTCGCTCGAGGCGACCCGCAGCGCCCCGTCGGTCGTGGAGCCCATCGTGGGGGAGGCGAAGCCGTTCGCCGGTCAGATCGAGTCCTGCGCGGCGGTGACGGCGGCATTGGCCGGAGGCGATCTGCTCCGGGGAGGCATCGCCACTTCCGTACAGGCCCCGCTGTCGTTCCGGGTGATCCCCCAGGTGCACGGCGCGATGCGGGAGGCGATCGACGCGGCTGCCCGCGCCGTCCACATCGAGCTCAACGGGCGTGGGGACAACCCCCTCGTCTCGATCGAGCACGACGCGATGATCCACAACGGCAACTTCCACCCGGTCGTGATGGCGATCGCGTTCGATCAGCTCCGGGTCGCCCTCGCGCACGTCGGCCAGCTCAGCGAGCGACGGATGGGCCACCTGTGGGACGCGTTCTTCGCGGCCGGACCGCCGGAGCCCGGCCCGGAGATCCCCGAGCTCTTCGGCGTGACGCTCCGGTACCCGGCGGCGGCGGCTGTGGCCGAGCTGAAGCGGGCCGCCGCGCCGGCGACCCTCGATGTGCCGCCCCTCGACATCGGCGTCGAGGATCACGCGACGAACGCCCCGCTGGCCGTCCGGACGACGACGCAGGCCCTGGACCTCCTGGAGGAGATCCTGTCGATCGAAGTCCTCCTGGCATGCGACGTGATCGACACGATGCGACCGTCCCCGGTCCTCGGCTCCGGCACCGGCGCGATCGTGACCCACGCCCGCGACGCGCTCGCCGCGCTGGGTGAGGACCGTTCGCCCGCGACGGCGCAGGCCGCGGTGGCGACCGCGCTCCACCCGGCGACCGCGCTCCACCCGGCGACCGCGCCCCACCCCGCGACCGACACGCGACCTCCCGCCACCTCACCATGACGATGCCCGAGACCGCCTACGCGATCGCTCCGGACGGCGTCCACATCGCGTTCCAGATCCTCGGCGACGGCGACGTGGACCTGGTGATGATGCACGGGACGGTCTCGCACCTGGAGATCGCCTGGGAGGATCCGAAACTCCGGCGGCTGTACGAGCGCCTCGCCACCTTCACGCGTCTGATCCGGTTCGACCGCCGGGGCATGGGGATGTCGGACGGGCTCTCGGTGCTCCCGACGTTCGAGGAGCAGCTCGACGACTTCCGGGTGGTGATGGATGCCACGGAGTCGTCGCGGGCGACGCTCTTCGGCACCACCGATGCGGGCATCCTGGCGTTGGCTTTCGCCGCCGACCATCCCGACCGCGTCGCATCGGTCGTCGCGTTCGAGGTCTCCCCGAGGCTGCTCCCCGCTCCCGACGACGACTTCGGCGTCGAGTTCGAGGTCCTCCAGCGGATGGCGGCCGCGTCCCGCGACATCGACATGGACGCGCACCTGTCGATCGTGGCGCCGGCGAGGATGCAGGAGCCCGGCTTCCGTTCGTGGTTCCGCCGGTACAACCGATCGGCGTCGAGCGGGATCCCCATCGAGTCCTTCATCCGGGAGCAGCTCACCTGGGACATCGTCGATCGCCTGCCCGAGGTCCGTCTGCCGGTGCTGGTGATGAACCGCACCGACAACGCGATCCTTCCGCTGCGGAGCACGCGAGCCCTGGCCGCCGCGCTGCCGGACGCCACGCTCTCCGAGATCACCGGCAGCGGGACCGCGATCTTCGCCGACGACGTCGAGGAGATCGCCGACGAGATCGAGGGGTTTCTCACCGGCTCCCGCCCGCTGCCGCGTCACGACCGGGTGCTCTCCACGGTGCTCTTCACCGACATCGTCGGCTCCACCGAACGGGCGGCTGAGCTGGGCGACCGGGAGTGGCGGGACCTGCTGGAGCGACATCACCGCGCGCTGCGTGCCGCGCTCGCCCGGTTCGGAGGACGCGAGGTGCACACCGCCGGCGACGGCTTCCTCGCCACGTTCGACTCGCCGCGCCGAGCGATCGAATGCGCCCGGTCCGCGAGCGACGAGGTCCGAGGGCTGGGCCTCGAGATCCGCGCGGGCGTGCACACCGGCGAAGTCGAGCTCTCCGACGGCGACGTGCAGGGCATCGCGGTGCACATCGGCGCACGCATCTCGGCGCTCGCCGGCCCCCGCGAGGTCTTCGTGTCGTCCACCGTGCGGGAGCTCGTGGCTGGATCCGGCCTCGACTTCGACGACCGGGGCACCCATGTGTTGAAGGGCGTGCCGGGGGCGTGGCACGTCTACTCCGTCCGCTAGCCGCCGCCGCTCAGCCGCCGGTGCCGCTCGGCTGCCCGACCGGCGAGCCGTCCGCGCCCAGGTGCAGCGGGCCGTATCGGTCACGCGCGATGTACCAGTCATCGGCGTAGGTGGTGACGTCGCCGAACGTGTTCGTCACGCCGCCGACCTTCTGCCGTGGGTTCGCCTTGCCGCGACCGCCGCTCGTGGTCAGGAGCACCTCCAGCGAGGCGACCTCCCGGTCATCGGATCCGTACACCCACAACCGGGTGGTCACGTCCTCGCCGTAGCCCATCTCCACGACGACGGCGAACCACTCGTCGACCGGCGCCCGCCACGTCGTGGACACCTCCTCGGGTCCCTGGAACTCGCCGAGCGAGAGGGTCCGGGCGGCGGTGTTCATCCGGAGCTCGATCGGGTTGAGGGGCTGCGTCCCGTCGCCCGGCGAGAGCTGCATCAGCTCGATGAAGGGCTTCTGCGCGCTCGGGAGCTCCGGCACCCGGAAGGCGCACCCGACGAAGGCGTGGCCGTCCTCGACGGGGACCAGCCGCAGCGCGCCCTGGTGGGTCGTGCCGCCGCGACCGATCGCCAGGCAGCTCGGCCCGGTGCGGCATCCGAACTCGCCGGTCTCCACGGGGCCCTGGATGCCGAACTCGCATCCCTCGTCGGGGTGGTGGTAGTTGCCGCAGACCGGCCGCTCGAACGACGTCGAGAGATAGAAGCCCCGGGGATCGACGCTGACGCGTGGCACCTGCGGCCTCCCGTCGCGGCCGTCGCCCCCGCACGACGTCAGCGCGGCGACGAGGGCGAGCCCGGCGACCCCCCGGAGCAGGAAGGCGACGCGAGGCGCAACGGGCACGGGCATCTCGGGAGCCTACGTCGCCGACCCGAGCGGCTCCGCCGACCCGACTGGACCTCACCGCCTGAACGGGTTCGCTCGATCGCTGGGGTACCCTGTGGCCTTCCCCGAGCCTGGAGCTCACCCGCACCCGTGCCCGACGACATCCCGCTCGCGCTCCCCGACATCGGTCCCGCCGAGGAGGCCGAGGTCCTGGAGGTCCTCCGCTCGGGACGGCTGGCGATGGGTCCCAAGACGCTCGAGTTCGAACGCCTGCTCGCGGGATTCACCGGCGCACCCTGGGCGGCGGCGGCCTCCAGCGGCACCGCCGGCCTGCACCTGGCGTTCCGGGCGCTCGGCGTCGGCGCGGACGACTGCGTGGTCACCACCTCGTTCACGTTCGTGGCATCGGCGAACGCCATCACCTATCAGGGTGCCGAGCCCGTGCTGTTGGACATCGAGCCCGGCACGCTCACGCTCTCGCTGGACGCGCTCCGCACCTACCTCGACTCGTGCAAGGAGGGCGACGACGGCGCCCTGCGAGACCCGGTGACGCACCGGCGCGTGGCCGCGGTGGAGCCGGTCGACGTGTTCGGCCACCCGGTGCACGTCGAGCGGCTGCGTGAGGTCACGGCGCCGTGGGGGATCCCCGTGGTGGCCGACGCGTGCGAGGCGCTGGGATCTCGGTGGCGGCGCGACGACGGCACGTGGGCACACGCGGGCGCCGGGGCGGACGCGGCGGTCTTCGCGTTCTATCCGAACAAGCAGATCTCCACGGGAGAGGGCGGCATGGTCATCGGGTCGGACCCCGACCTCGACGAGCGGATCCGCAGCCTCCGCAATCAGGGGCGGCGGCCCGGCGATCCGTGGCTGCACCACACGCGCATCGGCTTCAACTACCGGATGTCGGAGTTGCAGGCCGCGGTCGGTGTGGCGCAGATGCGCCGGGTCGAGGACCTCCTGCACCGCCGCGCGGCGCTCGCCGACCGGTACGCGGAGGCCCTCTCCGACGTGGAGGAGCTGCGCCCGCCGCAGCGCGCGGACTGGGCGGATCCGGCGTGGTTCGTGATGGCGCTCCGGTGCGCGGCCGGCGTCGACCGCGACCGGCTGGTGGAGCACCTCAACCGATCCGGCGTGGAGTCCAAGGCGTATTTCGAGCCGCCGGTGCACCGCCAACCGCCGTACGCGGGGCGGGACGACATGGTGCCCGCGCCGCTCATCGCGACCGAGGAGGCCGCCGCGAGCGTCCTGATCGTCCCGTTCTACGCCGCGATGCCGCTCGGCGACGTCGACCGTGTGGTCTCGTCGCTGCGGGAGGGGCTCGCCCGATGAATGTCACCGTGCGGCGCTGGCTCGCTCCCACCGGGCCCAAGCGGATCCTGTTCTTCGTGGCGGCCGACCTCGTGGTGGTGGTCGTGGCGATGGTGGTGGCGTTCGAGCTCCGGTTCGACGGCCGGGTGCCGGAGCGGTACTGGCAGTCCATCCCCATCTACATCCTGCTGGCGGTCGGACCGATCGTGTTCACCAACTCGATGCTCCGCCTCTACAACATCACCTGGCGATTCGTGGGCGCGCGCGACGTCGTCAACGTCTTCACGGCGACGTTCGTCGGCACCGCCGTGTGGGGGCTGCTCACGTTCGTGCTGCACGACACCATGGCCGGCACGAACGCGGAGTTCGCGCCCCTGCCGCGCTCGATCCTGATCCTGTTCTTCGTGCTGACGCTGATCGGCGTGGGCGGCGTTCGGATGATGAAGCGGCTGCTGCAGGTCTCGACCATGCACGGCCGCCCGGACGAGAAGCGCCTGCTGGTCGTCGGCGGCGCCCGCACCGGCGAGCGTCTGATCTACGAGATGTTGAACGACCGGGTCCGCGGATACCGCGTGGTGGGCGTGATCGACGACGACCCGAACAAGGCCGGGACGTTCCTCCACGGCGTCCGGGTGCTGGGCGGCCGCGAGCTCCTGGCGCGGACGATCGAGGAGGAGCGCATCGACGAGGTCCTGGTCGCCATGCCGGGCGCCGCCGGGGCCGTGGTGCGCCAGGTCGTCGTCGCGGCGCGGACGGCGGGCGCCCCGGTGATCCGCATCCTGCCGTCGATGACGGACGTGCTCCAGGGGCGCATCGGGCTGGCGAACGTCCGCGACGTGCAGGTCGAGGACCTGCTGAACCGGGCGCCGGTGGACATCGACATGCGACCGGTGAGCGAGTTCCTCTTCGGCCGCACGGTGCTCGTGACCGGCGCCGCCGGGTCGATCGGCTCGGAGCTGGCGCGGCAGATCGCCTCGTTCTCCCCGGGACGCATGGTGGTGCTGGACCAGAACGAGTCGAACCTGTTCGCGCTGGAGCTCGAGCTGCGCCGGCTCGCCCCCGTCGTGCCGGTCTTCGCCGAGATCGCCGACGTCCGCGACCGCGACCGCATGCGGCAGATCTGCCTGACGTATCGGCCGCAGGCGGTCTTCCACGCGGCTGCCTACAAGCACGTGCCGATGATGGAGGCCCATCCGCAGGAGGCGGTCCTCACCAACGTCGTGGGGACGCGGGTGGCGGCCGAGGTCGCCGCCGAGTGCGGCGCGGAGGCGTTCGTGCTGATCAGCACCGACAAGGCCGTGAACCCGTCCAGCGTGATGGGGGCCACGAAGCGCGCGGCCGAGATGGTGGTGCGCCGGCTCAACGAGACGAGCGCCACGCGGTTCCTCGCCGTGCGGTTCGGCAACGTGCTGGGATCCCGCGGCTCCGTGGTGCCGATCCTCGAGGAGCAGATCCGCGAGGGCGGCCCGATCACCGTCACGCATCCGGACATGGAGCGCTACTTCATGACCGTCCCCGAGAGCGTCCGGCTGATCTTGAAGGCCGCGTCGCTGGGCGTCGGCGGCGAGGTGTTCGTCCTGGACATGGGCGAGCCGGTGCGGATCGTCGACCTCGCCGAGGCGCTGATCCGACTCTCGGGGTTCGAGCCCGACGTCGACGTGCCGATCCAGTTCACGGGGATCCGCCCGGGGGAGAAGCTGCGCGAGGAGATCCTCATGGCGGAGGAGGGCACGGATCACACGAAGGTGGACGAGATCTACGTGGCGCGCCTGGGGATCGAGCCGGATCCGTCCGCGCTCGAGCGCGCCGTGGGGCAGCTGACCGAGGCGGCGAGCCACGGCGACCAGGCTCGGATCCGCGTCCTGCTGCAGGATCTGGTCGTCACGTACCGCCCCGGACCCGGAGGCCCGAGCGAGGAGATGTTCGCCCAGTTCCTGGAGTCCGCGCCGGTGGGCCCCGGTCAGGTGGGTCCGGAGACGCAGACGTAGATGGGGCGAACGTCCCACTACGGCCCGGTCGAGCCCGGCCACCGGCAGATCATGGGCCGCAACGGGTTGCACCGGGGGGACCGCTGCCTCGTCACCGGCGGCGCCGGCTTCATCGGCTCGAACCTCGCGCACGCGCTGCTCCGCCAGGGGATGCGGGTCCGCGTCTTCGACGACCTGTCCACCGGCCGGCTGGTGAACCTCGAGGATCTGGTCGGCGACCTCGAGTTCGTGGAGGGGGATGTGCGCGACCTCGAGGCCGTGCGCGCGGCCACGCAGGGGTGCGCGGTGGTCTTCCACCAGGCGGCGATCCCGAGCGTGGCCCGGAGCGTCGCCGACCCGTCGGCAACGAACGAGGCCAACGTCACCGGCACGTTGCACGTCCTGCTCGCGGCGCGGGACGCCGGCGTGCAGCGGCTGGTGTTCGCCTCGTCGTCGAGCGTCTACGGCAACGCGCCGGAGATGCCCGTGCACGAGGGGCTGCCGTGCCGTCCCATCAGTCCCTACGGGGTCTCGAAGCTGGCGGGCGAGCGGTACCTGCAGGCGTTCTGGGAGAGCTACGAGCTGCCGACCGTGGCGCTGCGCTACTTCAACGTGTTCGGGCCCCGCCAGAGCTCGCGGGCGGAGTACGCGGCGGTGGTGCCGCGGTTCGTGACGTCGGCGCTCGAGGGCGTGGCCGCCACGATCTACGGCGACGGGGAGCAGTCGCGGGACTTCACGTACGTCGGCGACGTCGTGCAGGCGAACCTGCAGGCCGCGGACTCCACGCCCGACGCGTGGGGCCAGGTCTTCAACGTGGCGTGCGGCGACCGCCACAGCGTCAATCAACTCCTGGCGACGGTGCAGGACGCGGTCGGCGCGGAGCCGGTCGCGCCCGTGCACGAGCCCTCGCGCGCGGGCGACGTGCGCGAGAGCCATGCGGCGATCCACGCGGCCGAGCGGGTGCTGGGCTACTCGCCCGAGTACGGGTTCGAGGACGGGCTGCGCCGCACCGTCGCCTGGTTCCGCGAGCAGTGGGAGTTCGGCCTGCTGTAGCGTCGATGCCGAACACCCGCCCGGGTGTCGGAACTGGCAGACGACGGCGCCTTAAAAGCGCCTGCTCCGCGAGGAGCGTGTGGGTTCGAATCCCACCCCGGGCACCTGGCCGAAGGACTGGCACACTGGAACCGTGCGTGATCGCGCGGACGTGCCGACCTGTATCGAGTGTGGGCGGGAGGTCGTCGACCCACGTGAGGACGGGCGCTGCTACTACCACGGCAAGCTGTGGGATCAGCTGATGGACCGGCCCGAGCCCAAGCGGTCGGGGCCACCCCGGGAGTTCATCGCCGACGGGTCGCGCCTGGTCGAGGTGAAGGAGTGGGACGCCCCCACGTGATCGGGTCCTCAGGGATACGATCGAGACGGAGCGGGTAGCCCTCCCACGTTCTCGGACCCCTCGCACCCCTCGGAGGTAGACATGACTCGCACGCGAACGATCCGTGGCGCCGTCGTCGCCACCGCCGTCGTCGGAGCGTTGCTCGCCTCGATTGGACCGGCCCCCGCCATCACCGGCGGTCACGAGGACACCGAGAATCGCTACTCGAACGTGGGGATGCTGGTCTTCTACCAGCCCGACGGCCGCTTCCGCTGCTCGGGGACGCTCGTCGCGCCGCGCGTGCTGCTCACCGCGGCGCACTGCACGTTCCTGGACGTGGGCAAGGTCATCGTGACGTTCGACCCGCTGATCTCCCGCACCGAGGCCGAGTCCGAGCGCGACATCCCGCGCGCCGCGGACGACCGAGGCCCCAACGACGCGATCTCGAAGATCGGGTACACGAAGGCCGATCTCTCCCAGGGAGAGCAGACGTGGTTCCTGGGGACCCCGCGGACGCACCCCGGATACAGCGACTTCACCGACATCAAGAACTGGAACGACACCGGCGTGGTGATCCTCGACGAGGCTCCGGGCCTGCCGACGACGCCGCTGGCACCCAGGAACTACCTCGATCGGTACGAGCAGCCCCGGTTGAACCACACGGAGTTCCTGGCGATCGGCTACGGCACCGAGGTCCGTCCCGCGGAGTCGGGCCCGCAGACGCCGCTCCCGCAGCGTCAGCCCATCGTTCGCCGGTACACCACCGAGATCGGGCAGAAGCTCACCGATCAGATCCTCCAGCTGAACGGCAACGAGCACGATCCACGCGCCGAGGGTGGCACCTGCTTCGGGGACTCCGGCGGGCCCACCATCAAGGACGGGTTCGTCGTCGGGGACACCAGCTACGGGTACACGAACAACTGCCGCTACCTCGGTGGCTACCAGCGCGTGGACATCCCGGTGGTCCGCAGCTGGCTGATGGACTGCATCGCCGACCTCGCCTGTCCCACCAAGCGGTGAGGCGATCCGCGTTCGCGACCACGCGCCGGGGGTGACCACCTGACCACCCCCGGCGCCGGCCGACCTCCGGGTCGGTAGGGTTTCGTCGGGGAGGGCGCCTCGGATGACCTCGGAGACCTACGACGAGATCGGGGTCGGCTACGCGCGCACGCGGCGCACCGATCCCCGCCACCTCGCCGCGATCCTCGAGGCGCTCGGGGATGCCCGAACGGTCGTGAACGTCGGAGCCGGCGCCGGGTCGTACGAGCCTCGAGATCGCCGGGTGGTGTCGGTCGAGCCGTCCTGGACCATGATCTCGCAGCGACCGCGCGGATCCGCGCCCGTGGTGCAGGGGAGCGCCCAGGCGTTGCCCTTCGCGGAGGACTCGTTCGAGGCGGGGTTGGCCGTCCTCACCGTCCACCACTGGCGCGATCCCGTTCGGGGGCTGGCGGAGCTCCGTCGCGTCGCGAGCGGGCGCGTGGTCGTGTTCACCGCCGACATCGACGTGTGGTCGCGGATGTGGCTCGTCCGGGACTACCTGCCGGAGATCGCCGACGTCGATCGGGATCGGTTCCTCACGCCCGAGGCGGTCGCGGATGCGATCGGCGGAGGTCGCGTCTCACCGTTGCCCACCCCGGCCGACTGCGAGGACGGCTTCGGACCGGCCTTCTGGAAGCGTCCGCACGCCTATCTCGATCCGGGCGTGCGGGTGGGGATGTCGATCTTCGCCGCCCTCGACGAGCGGACGGTCTCCAGAGGGCTCGAAGCGCTCGCTCGGGACCTCGAGAGCGGGCGGTGGGTACGGCGGAACGCGGAGCTCCTCGATCTCGACGCGTACGACGCCGGCCATCGGCTCGTGGTCGCGGGCGGGCCCGACCGGCCCGCTCCGGCTACCGACCGGTGAGCGAGAAGTGCTGGTAGTCCTTCAGGCTCTGCCAGTCGCCGCCCCACTCCCAGCCGATCCGCGCGAAGGATCGCACCACGACGTCACCAGGATGGATCATCCCCGGGACGTCCTGCGTGCGATCCACGAACGCACGGGCGGCCTTGCGCAGCACCCCGTCGGCGTTCACGTACGGATTCTGCAGCGGGTTGATGTCGACCGCCCAGCCGTAGGCGTGCTCCGAATAGCTGGTGCCGTTGGTGACCGGACGGCAGTTGAACGAGGCGGTGACGCTGCGCGTGTCGAACCAGTCACGCCGGGTGACGGGATGCCACTTCCTGGCGAGCGCCACCCGCTTGATCGGGAACTCGTGGCGGAACAGCCGCCGGAACACCCAGAGCACGTCGTCGGCCACCTGCGCGTTGAGGACGAGCGGCCCGGCGTGCGTTCGCCCGTCGAAGCCGAGGTAGCGGACCGTCACCAGACGGAGGTCGCCGAGCGCCACCGGGCACCCCGGCTGCCAGTTGCGCCCCACCAGCCGGTCGCGCAGCTCGGCGTCGATGCGCTCGACCCCCCAGCGGGGCAGCGGCGACGCGACGTCCATCGCGGTCGGCGAGCGCTGCGCCCGTTCCACGGGGATCGGCGGCGAGGGCGCAGGCTGGAGACGGGGCTCGGCCGGTGGGGCAGCCGAGCACCCGATCAGAACCAGCGCGAGGAGCAGGGGGGACACGCGCATATGCCCCGACATCATGCCGCATCGACCGGCGGTCGCGACGGGAGGTTCCGCCGTCGCTACGGCTTGACGTTCGCCAGGCCGAGCCGCTCCGAGCCCACACCGGGGAAGATCGTGGACACCGAGCTTGCGCGGCAGCGCTTCTCCAGCACCTCGGCCAGCACCCACCGGTAGTCGTTGACGCCGTCCACATCGCCGTCGACCAGGTCGTCCTCCGCCAGACCCGGCCACTCACCGTGGACCTGGCCGCCCTTGAGGCCGCCGCCGAGCATCAGCACCGACTGGCCGAAGCCGTGGTCGACACCACCGGAGCCGTTCTCCTCCACGCGGCGGCCGAACTCGGTCAGCGAGACGAGCGACACGTCGGTCAGGGCCGGGCCGAGGTCGGTGGCGAACGCGGCCATCGCGCCGGACAGCTCGGTGAGGTGATCCACCATCCATCCGCCGTCGACCGTGCCCATGTCCGAGTGCATGTCCCAGTCGCCGTAGTCGATCGCCGCCACCTGCAGGCCCACGTCGGCCTTGATCAGGCGCGCCACGTCCTGCAGGGCGTCGCCCAGGCCCGAGTCGGACGGGTAGACGGCGCCGTGTTCCGGGACGTACCCGGCCGCGCGCAGGGACGCCGTGGTCTGCAGCGCGTCCAGCGTGGTCGAGGTCGGCGCCGCCAGGACGTCGGGCGCGCCCGTGTGCAGGGCGCGCAGGGCGCCGTCCCACCGGGCGCGCTCGTTCTCGTCGTCGCCGGCGGCGTCCAGGCCGAACGAGTCCACGCTCCACATCGCCAGCTCCTGCGAGTTCCCCAGGAACGCCGACGCCGCCAGGCTCGAGCCCATCTGCACGCCCTGGAACGCGGTGCCCGTGTCGCGAAGACCGAGCACCCGGTCGATCCAGCCGGTGCGGACGGAGGTGCCGGGCGCGGCCCGCTCCATCTCCTCCATCGCCTGGAAGTGCGATCGGTTCGGCTGGGCCATGCCCACGGCCTGCACGACGCCGAATGCGCCGCTCTCCCAGAACGGCTGCAACGACGCCATCGCCGGATGCATCCCGAACGTCGAGTCGAGCTGATACAGCCCCGGGTGGTTCACCGGGATGCCCACGTTCGGCCGCCACAGCGGATAGTCGGGATCGGCGACCGGCACGATCGCGTTCAGCCCGTCCATCCCGCCGCGCAGCGACAGGATCACCAGCACGTCGCCGTCGTAGGGCGCGCCGGCGAACGCCATCCGCGTGAACATGCCCTGCGACGCGATGCCGGCCACGAGGCCGGCGCCGGCCGTCCGCTTGAGGAACGAGCGGCGCGACATGGCGCTCTGCAATTCGGGGCAGCCGCACGGCTTCGTTGCGGCAGCGGCGGGAACGGTCTGCTTCGTCATGTGCTTCATCACCTGACCTCGTGGTAGGGCGAGTCGAGGATCAGGGCCACCAGGTAGGGCAGCCGCCACCCCAGCGCCTCGCTGTCGCGGTTGACGGGATCGCCCGCGGACCTCCCCAGGAAGCCCAGCACGGCGTCGCGGTGCGCCGAGGACATCGTGCGGAACACGAGCCGCTTGGACAGCGCGTCCGCGAGGTCGCCGTGGGTCTTCGGATTGGTGGCCGGTAGCAGGTCCTTCAGCGGCGGCCGCACGAGGTCGTCGGGCCACCAGTGCGCTGCGATCGACATGTGCATGTTCCACCGTCCGAGCGTGCCCGCGGCCGACCGCCACGCGTCGGCCTCGTCCGGGTAGCCGTTCGGCGGGGACCACGCCATCGGCGCGTGGGCCAGGTCCTGGATCATCCAGTAGAGGCCCTGGATCCCGTTCGTGCCGTCGACGTCGGGCTTCACGCCGAGGATCCGCAGCGTGGCGACCGTGTCCTCCATCGGGCGGCGGATCTTCTCGTCCGAGCGAGGCCGCGAACTCGGGGGATCGGAACAGCTTCCGCAGCACCGGAACGATCGCCGTGTCCTGCGCCAGATAGGTCGCCGCCAGCTTGTCCACCAGGCTCTGCGGCGGATCGTCCGCCACGAACCGCTGGCAGAGCTTCGCGGCGATCCGCTGCGCCGTCGACGGGTGACGCGCGAGGTAGGCGAGGTAGCTCAGGCCGACGTCGTAGCCCTTCCCCGCGCGGTTGTTCGCGGCGTCCCACCCCATGACCTGCACCGGGCCCGTGTAGTGCGCCCACGGCTCGTACACGAAGTGGCCGTTGTCCCAGTCCATGCCGAAGCCCGTCATCACCAGCGTGGACTGGCGCATGTCCTCCTCGGAGTAGCCTCCGTCCACGCCGACCGTGTGCAGCTCCAGGAGCTCCCGGCCGTAGTTCTCGTTCGGGTTGTCCTTCGTGGACTCCGCGTTGTTGAGGTACAGCATCATCGCCGGGTGCGTCGCGGAGGCCACGAGCATGTCGTGGTAGCGGCCGAGGGCGTGCTTGCGGATCACCCGCTTGTCGTAGTCGTGGCGGCACCACCAGCCGCCGTCGAACGGGTTCGTGACGTTGAGATGGTTGGACCAGAAGTCCACCATGACCTCGAACAGCTGCCGCTTGCTCCAGGCGGCGCGGGCGATCGCCGCCTGACCCGAGCTCCATCATCAGGCTCCAGTCGCCCTCGAGGTTGTTCCAGGCCTGATCGATCGACCAGGACAGATGCGGATAGCGATCGGCGATCAGCCCGTCGCAGGACGAGTCGTCGATCGAGGCCGGGGCGAGCTGCCGGTCCAGCCACGCGTTGCGGCCCGCCGAGCGAACCTGGCTCAGCAGGTTCGGCGTCGCGCCGTAGGTGGCGCGGCGCAGCAGGTGCAGGTCGAGGTCGGCTGAGACGAAGTCGGTCGGCGAGGTGCCGGCGAGTGCCGGCGCGGCGCCGAGCAGCGACGACACCGCGGTGCCGCCGACGGCGACGCCGGCGCCGAGCGCCGTGGTGCGCAACATCTGGCGGCGTGACAGCGTGGGCGTCGCTGATGTGGACCGTGCGGGCATCCGGTCGTCTCCCCCTCGTACTCGGCGATCGTGGCTACGCACGAGGTATCGGCAGAACGGGGGAGGAAACTTGACCCGAACGGGTGACGCCGGCGCCGCCCGACATGACCGGTCGGCGTCGCGGGCCCTGCCTGGGGCTCACGTAGCGAAGCGGTAGCCCCCCTGGGCAGCTCAGCCCGGTCGGTGCAGCGCCCGCACCATCAGCACCGGGGTGTCGTGGTCGCCCCAGTACCCGGCGAAGTCGCGCGCGAGGACGAAGCCGTTCGCCGCGTAGAACCCGCGCGTGGCCTGGTACCCGTCGTCCACCTCGTCGGGCGGGTCGTTCGGCGAGACCGTCAGCACCAGGAGCACGCGGCGGCCCTCGCCCTCGAGATCGGCCACCAGCCGATCCATCAACGCGTGACCGACGCCGCCACGCCGCTCGTCCGCGCGGACCGCCATCCACGTGATCTCGGCGGCGTCGTCGAACCGCGGCTCCACGGTGAGGAAGCCGATGACCGCTCCGTCGCGCTCGGCGACGATGCCGCGCTGCGATCGCACGGCGGCCGCGCAGTCGCGCCGGCCCTCCTCGAGCCCGAAATGGTAGGGGAGGCTCGCGACGATCCCGTCGCAAGCGGGGGCATCGCCGGGCGCGAGCGGACGCAGCGTGAGCGGCATCCGCCGATCATAGATCGACCCCCCGCTACGCGGGCGCCGGCTCGCCGGTCTCCGCGACGCGCTCGATCAGGTCCGCTCCGCGGACGTGGCCCGGGTCGGAACGGATCGCCTCGGCGTTCGTCCGCATCCGGGCCCGCAACCCGTCGTCGGACAGGAGCCGGTCGACCGTGCCGATCAGCTCGGCCGGCTCCCAGCCGTACGTCGGCAGGCGTTCACCGAAGCCGGTCTCGCGCAGGCGCTGCGCGTTGTCGTACTGATCCCAGAACAGCGGCAGCCCGATCATCGGCAACCCGAAGTGGAACCCCTCGCAGACCGTGTTGTTGCCGCCGTGGGTGATCAGCAGGTCGCACTGCGGCAAGATCGATGGCTGCGGAAGGAACCGGTCGCCGAACATGCGTGGGCCGAGCGTCATCTGATCCTGCAGCGGCCCCATGGAGACGATCGTCCGGTGGTCGGTCTCGGCCATCGCGTCGATCAGCCGCTGCATCAGACCCACGTCCATGCACCCGAGGGAGCCCAGCGAGAGATAGACCACCTTGCCGTCGCCCGGCACGTGCTCGTTCACATCGAACGCCGCCTCGCTCGTGCGCACCGTGGAGTTCAGCCGGTGCCACGTGCGGTCCAGCGGCCTCGACCGGTCGTAGTCCGCGATCCGGGGGAAGAGGTACATGTTGCACCACGGCGAGTCGGTGTTGAACTCGTCCGGCGGGCACGGCGCCACACCGACCGACGTCCGGAAGTCGTTGTGCTCGGTCAGCAGGTCCCGGTGCTGGCGGTGGTACTCCTCGCGGAAGGCGTCCCACTCGCTCCGGTCCTGCACCGGCAGCCCCGACAGCGGGGGCGGCAGGTCCGGGTCGCGCATCTCGAGCGGGTTCGCCGAGACGAAGCGGACCCACGGCGCGCCCGCCAGCTCCACGGCCGCGTACCCCGTCACGTTGTCCGTGCACACGACGTCGGGCCCGACGTCGTCCCAGATCTCCATGAGCCGGTCGTGCGAGAAGCGCTCGCCGGCCACGAGCGCCTCCCAGATCGGCTTCGTCACGGTCTCGATCTGCTCGATCGTGGGCTTGGCGAACTCGGGCGCCGTGACGCGGATGAACTCGGCCCACGGGTCGGCCGTGGGATCCGCGTCCTCCTCGGGGGGCGCCATCCGCATGAGGCGCTCCTCGAATCCCCGCTTGTCGAGCTCGCCCTCGAACGACTCGTCCACCACGAACACCACCCGGTGGCCGCGCTCCGCGAGCACGTTGGCGATCGCGACGCAGTTGTTGGTGGGCCCCCACGCTCCGGGTTCGGGGAAGAAGGCGATCGTTCGGGCCATCCGGTCCCTCCTGGTTTCGTTCCGCCGTCGCGTTCCGGCTGCCGGATCCGGTCGGCGGGACTATGCCACAAGGGGTTCCGGAGCGCCCGCCGGCTCGGTAGCATCGGCGCGATGCTGAGCCCTGCGGAGGCCGTCGACACGCTCGCCCGCGGTCACCGGCAGGTGCATGCCCTGCTCGCCGGCATCTCGCCCGAGGAGCTCGAGGAGCCGGCCACGATCGGCGGTGGCGAGTGGTCGGCCATGGATCTCATCGGCCACGTCACGACCTGGGAGGAGATCGCGCTCGCCACGGTCGAGGAGTGGCGGGCCGGCGAGGATCCCGCGATCCTGGCGACGTTCGCGGTCGACGGCACCGACGAGCTGAACGCCGACGAGGTCGCCCGCAAGTCCGGAACGCCGCTGCACGAGCAGCTGACCCGCTTCGACGAGGTCCTCGGGCGGCTGGTCGCGGTCCTGCGGGACTTCGACGACGGCGAGTGGGAGCGTGCGGCTCGCGACGAGCGCGAGCCCGACCGGCCGATCGGCGCCCTGCTCGGCGGTGTGCTGGGGACCGACGGGGCGCCGTTCGATCACATCTCGGCGCACCTGCGGGATCTCCGGGCGTTCTCGGCGCCGCGCTCGGCGGGGTAAGCCCTCCCCGCGTTCTTTGGCCTCGGCCGCGCGCTCAGGTCGCGGCGGCCGCGACGCCGGTGAGGGCGTCGACCTCTCCCACCAGAGGCCGGGCCCCGAGTCGCGACAGCACCGACCGCGCCCCGGCCAGCACCTCGCCGGCGCCGGGGTCGCCCGCGGCGACGAGGCAACGCCCCTCGCCGAGCCGCGTGAGCCCCTCCTCCAGCAGGAACCCGTAGTCGCCCCAGGCCGACGCGACCTCGCGGTACGCGGCCGCGGCCCCGGCGTCCCCACGCGCCTCGGCGATCACCGCCAGCGCCGTGTCGAACGCGAGGCGGTGGCGGCGCGTCCGGATCTCGGACGCGTCAGGGAGCAGGCCCTCGGCCCCGTCGACGTCGCCGACGGCGACCAGCAACCGCACGGCCACCGGCACGAACAGGCCGCGGTACTCGGGGTTGTCCTCCGTGAGCTCCGCGAACTCGTGCACGTGCCGCGACGCCGCCGCGAGGTCGCCCCGGGCGCGTTCAATCTCCGCGGCGATCATCAGCGCGGGGGCGTAGAACTCGGCGTACTCGATCAGCTGCGCGCGGGGGAGCAGCTCCTGGGCCAGACGCGCGGCCGGCTCCATCTCTCCCCGGCGGACGTGGACCCACGCCTGGAAGAAGCGGGCGTACGTCCCGACCTGGGACTCGCCGTGCTCCGCGTCCCAGTCGCCGACCTGCTGCGCCAGCTCCAGGACCTCGTCCCAGTCGCCGAGGTCGAACATCGATTCGCACCGGCCGGTCTTCGCCCACATCGCGTGCGTGAGGTAGCCGCGTCGCTCGGAGTAGCTCTCCATCTGCCCCCACGTCTCGAGCGCGGTGGCGGGACCCTCGCGGAACCACTGCTGGTAGGCGAGGTTGCCGTACGTGAGCACCACCTCCTCGCCCATCCCCCCGGCGAGGCCGAGCCGCAGCGCCTCGCGCAGGTCCTCGAACCCGCCGGCCTCCTCGCCGAGCTCGCAGCGGGACGCGCCGCGCTCCTGCAGCGCGCGCACGACCTCGTCGTCCAGCCCGGACGCGCGCGCGAGGTCGAGCGCCTTGTCCGCCCAGTTCCGCGACGCGCCGTAGTCCCCGGCGAGGAGGAGCTGGCCCGCCTTGCGGTTGTACACGCGGGCGAGCTCGGGCCCGGGCGGCAGAGCTTCGAGCAGCTCGATCGCCTCCTCGTAGAGCGGCTTCGCCCCGGCCACGTCGCCTCGCTTGGACTTCGCCCGCGCCAGCATGCCCATGGCCTCGCCCGCGCCCAGATCGTCGCCGGCGGACCGGAAGCCCTCGATCGCCTCGGCGAATCGTCGCTCGGACTCCTCGAACCGCCCGAGGATGCTCGCCGTGTCGGCGGCATGGCGCAGGACCCGCGGGCGCAGGGAGCTGCCGGCGGGCAGCAGCTCGAGGGCCTGGCGGTGATACGCGTCGGCCTTGGCGGCGTCGAACCGCAGGGCGCGCTCGCCCGCGAGCAGGAGGTAGCGCGCGGACTCCGCGGTGAGGCGCTCGAGCTGCGCCGGGGGATGGCCGGTCCCGATGCTCCGGGCCAAGCGCAGCGCCTCGCCGTAGTGGTGGGCGAGCTCCTCGGCCACGTCGGAGACGCGGTCGCCGGCGGTCGCCTCCAGCCACTCGGCCACGGCGAGGTGCTTCGCGCCACGCGACGCACGCGGGATCTGGCCGTAGGCCACGTCGCGGACCAGCCCGTGCCAGAACGTGTACTCGGCCTGCCCTTCCACGGAGGAGGTGCGCGAGGGGCGGACCAGCTCGCGCCGGGTGACGTCGTCGAGGCGTTCCACGATCTCGTCCTCGCCGAGGCCGGCGAGCGAGGCCAGGGCGCCGGACCAGAACACCTTGCCGATCACGGCCGCGTCGTGCATCAGCGCCTTGTCGGCCGCCGGGAGGGCATCCAGCCGCGCGCCGATCAGCGCCTGCAGCGACTCCGGGACCGGGATCGCCGCGTTCGACGTGGTGCCGTACGCCCGATCGCCCGTCCGGCGATCGATCACCCCCCGGTCCGCGAGCATCTGCACGAACTCCTCGGCGTACAGGGGGTTGCCCCCCGAGCGTTCCAGGAGCATCGCCTGCGTCTCCACGGGGAGCACGGCGCGGTCCAGCAGCGCCGACAGCAGGATCGTGGTCTCGGAGTCCGTGAGCGGCGGCAGCTGGATGGTCTGGGTGTTGCGCACCCCGGCGCCCCAGGACGGGCGTCTGGCCACCAGCTCGGGCCGCGCCGTGCAGACGACCAGGATCGGGCCGGTGGCGCGGCGCACGAAGTCCTCGATGAAGTCCAGCATGTTGTCGTCGGCCCAGTGCAGATCCTCGAAGATCAGCACCAGCGGGTTCTCCATCGCCATGGCTTCCAGGAACGACCGCCACGCCGTGAACTGCTCGTCCCGCGCGGTGGACGTTCCGGTCTCGGCGATGCCGAGCAGCGGCGTGAGCATGGCGTGGATCCACTCGCGCTCCTCGCCGCTCGCGATCACGGACGAGAGCGCGGTGTGGAGCTTCGCCTCCGTGATCTCGGGGGCGTCGGAGTCCAGGATCCCGGCCTCGCCCTTCACCACGTCGCCGAGGGCCCAGTAGCTCACCCCCTCGCCGAACGGCAGGCTGCGCCCCACGCGCCAGCGCACGAGGTCGGGCAGCTCCTCGACGAAGACCGCGAACTCCTGCACCAGACGGGTCTTGCCCACGCCGGGCTCGCCCACGATCGTGACGAGCTGGACGGAGCCTTCGCCGTCGCTCGGCACGGCGCTGCGGTACATCGAGCGCAGGCGGGCCGCCTCCTCGCCACGCCCGACGAACACGGTGCGCGGCCGCTCGCGGACGTCCAGGCCGATGCGGCTCCGCGATCGGAGCGGGCGCCAGATCCGCAGCGCCTCCGCCTTGCCCTTCACCTGGACCGGCTCGAGCTCCTCGAACACGAATTGATGCGCGGCCGCCCGATAGGTCGGCTCTCCCACCACGATGCCGCCGGGCGGAGCAACGTTCTGGAGCCTCGACGCGGTGTTCACGACGTCGCCGGTGAGGCTCTCGCCGATCTGGGGGCCGGCGCCGAACGAGACCACCGCCTCCCCGGTGGTGATCCCGATGCGGGCGGCGAGCTCCAGGCCGGGTCGCTGCTCGTTCAGCTCGTCCATCGCCTCCTGGATCCGCAGGGCGGCGAAGATGGCCCGCTCGGGATCGTCCTCGTGACTGGCCGGCGCGCCGAACACACCCAGCACGGCGTCCCCGATGAACTTGTCGACGGTCCCGCCGTAGTGCTCGATCTCGTCCTTCAACCGGGCGTGGAAGACCCGCAGCATCGCCTTCACGTCCTCGGGATCCGCCCGGTCGGATCGCTCGGTGAAGCCCACGAGATCGGAGAACAGGACGGTGACGAGCTTGCGCTCCTCGGACCCGGACACGCCCACGTCCAGGGGGGATCCGCAGTTCAGGCAGAACTTCGCCCGTGACGGATTGCGTTCGCCGCAGGAGGGACAGGTGCGCATCGCACCGAGTCTACGAAGCGCTCACCGCTTGACGCCGCGGACCGTGATCACGAGCTGATAGTTGTCGCCGTCATCCACGTCGAGCTCCTGCGGGGTGAGCTCGCGCGAGGCCAGGCCGTACAGGAACGCGGTCGCCGCCAGGACGTTGCCGTGGACCCGCACCTCGAGATCACCGGAAGCGAACCCGGCCTCGGAGAACAGCCGCTCCATGGCGTGGGCCGTGAAGCGCCAGTAGTCGCCCCACATCTCGTAGTCGGGGTGCACGATCTGGCTGATCCCCGGCACGGAGGCGAGCACCACGCCTCCCGGCGCGAGGATCCGATGCACGGTGCGCACGGCGGTGCGGACGTCGTAGATCGACTGCAGGGTCTGCGTGAGGATGAAGCAGTCGAAGGCGTCCGCGGGCAGCGTCGTCTCGTCGGCGAGATCCCCGACGATCGTGGCCATCGGATTGCCCTCCTCCACGTGCAGGACGTCGGCGACCTCGACGCCGGTCCCGAACCGGTCCGTGTACGCGCGGTTCGCGACCTCCAGCGTCCGTCCGCGGATGTCCGAGGCGTGCGATCGCAGGAACCGCTCGATGTAGAAGCGGTCCACCGCCCGCCCCCGGTCGTTGCCCCAGCGGCGGCTGAAGGGCTCCGTCCGCCGCAGCTCACCCATGTCCGGAGTGCGGACGGAGGAGCGCCGGCGACGTCCGACGGCGACGAGCCACCGGTGGTTCGCGGCCCGGAGCCGTCGCCGGATCCCGGCGGGCAGCAGCGCGACCCCCCTCGAGATCAGGTCACCCATGCCACCATCTCTCCGCCGCGGCGACGCTCCTGCGCGGCCAGCCGCCGCTGCAGGTCGCCCCAGGTCCCGGAGACCACCCATCCGAGCTGTCCGTGCTGCGAGCCGTAGGCCTCGAGCGCGCGGCGCTTCGCCCGCCGGTGCCGCCACGAGGTGCGGATCGGAACGAACGCCGGCTCGAACCCGAACCGTCCGCGATGATCCCGGGGGCGTCCCGCGCCGATCGCGTAGGGCTGCTCCACGTACAGCCCCACCCGCCACGCCGGATCCCGCCGGGCCAGCGTCATCAGCGCGAGCCACGCGTGATCCCGGTGTGACAGCGGGAAGCCGGGGGCGAGGACCGTCGAGGCGCCGGCCACGCCCTCGAGGATCTCCGGCCAGATCTCGTCGTCGGAGCCCCCACGGTCGTACTGCTCGTCCGCGTGGTCCAACCAGACGGGTGCCGCGCCCAGGGTCGCGCAGGCGGAGCGGTCCTCGAGGCGACGGGCCCGGGTCGCCTCCCCCTCGGTCGCGAAGCCGGTCTCGGTGTCCCAGGGGCCCGCAGGGAGCGTGGAGTCCGGCCGTCCGGCGAGCACGGTCACCACGCGCACCTCCGCCCCCGCGCGCGACCAGGCCGCGATGGCCGCACCCAGGGAGAGCACCGCGTCGTCGAGGTGCGGTGAGAGCACGGCCACGCGATCCCCCCTCCTCATATCCAGCACCAGCCCTCGGGCGGCGCCGTCACGGTCGAGGACGTGGGACGCGGCGGATCCCCCACCACCGACTCCGGACGGCACGCGGTGAACCACAACCGCGACGCCCAGTCTCCGCCATCGAGCGGCCGGAAGGTCAGCACCGGCAGGAAGAAGACCAACGCCCAGACGGCTGCCAGCGCGACGATCGCGCTCGCCGCCCGGCCCGCGACCGAGCCCCACGTCCGCTGCGCCACCCGGGCGACGGCGAGGCAGAGGAACGGCACGGCCGGCGTGAGATAGAAGAGGAAAGAGAACGAGCGCGAGGACGTCACCGGGAGCCACCACAGGTAGCCCGCCGCGACGCCGGCCAGGATGACGCCCTCGGGACCGCCCCGGGCCCGCAGCCACCGGACGGCGCACGCGATCGTCGCCGCCGCGCCTCCCCACCAGACCACCGGGTTGCCGAGCGCCAGGATCTCGCGGAATCGGCCGGCCTCGACCTCGAACGCGAACACCACCGGCCGCTTCAACATCGGCCACGACCAGGCGGGCGATTCGTACGGATAGGCGCCGGCCAGGTCGGCGTGGAACGACAGCATGCGCACCTGGCGCCGGACGAACGCCCAGGCCCACGAGTCGTGCTGCCACGGCAGGGCGAGCAGCCGTCCGTCGAGGCGTCCGGCATAGGAGAGCACGTAGACAGCGAGCGGCACCAGGATCAGGGCGACCGCGATCGCGCCGAGGCCGGCCCAGCGGGCAGTGGACGTCCCGCCGGCCGCCGGCGCGGTGCGGCGCGCCCGCCGGTCCCACACCAGCACCAGGATGGCCGACATGGCCAGGAAGGGCAGGCCCGACCACTTCGTCGCCACCGCGGCGCCGCCGGCGACCCCGGCCGCCAGGAGCCACGGCCGATCCGCGATCCGCTCGCGACCGGTCCGCTCGCGTCTCCGGTCCGCTCGCCGCTCGCGGTCGCGGTCGATCACCACGAACAGCACCGTGGCGAGCGAGAACGTGGTCACGAACACGTCGAGCATCGCCACCCTGGACAGCACGACGTGCATCCCGTCGACGGCGAGCAGTCCGGCGGCCAGGGTCGCCGCGACCCTGGAACGGAGGAGGCGCCGGGCGAGTACGAACAGGAGCGCGATGGCGGCCGTGCCCGCCACGACCGACATGATCCGCCAGCCGAACGGCTCGTTGCCGAACAGCTTGATCCCCGCCGCCACGATCCACTTGCCCAGCAACGGGTGCTCCTCGGAGAAGGCCTCGCCGATGCCGCCGCAGGCGGACGCCGGCCGCACGAAGACGCAGGCGTCGTGGGCGTAGTACGCCTCGTCGAACACGATGCGGTCGGGCACGTTCAGCTGCCACAGCCGGATCAGACCGCCCGCGAGGGTGACGGCGGCCAGCGCGAGGGCGTCGAGAGGCCGCCACGCGGGGGGCGACCCGCGGCCCTCGCTCATCCGGTCAGCTCCTCCGTCAGCTCCTCTGGCGCCAGGCGCGCCGCCCGCCGCGTGGCCCCCCACGTGACGCTGCGGATCCTGCGATCGAAGCCGTCGTGGACGCCGTCGGCGAGCAGATCCTCCATCCGCCACCCGCTCGACCATGCGGCGAACCACGCGCGGTCGAAGGCGGTGCGGCCCGGGCGCAGCCGGAAGATCAGCGCCCACACCAGGTAGCGGAGCAGCGCCGAGCACCACGCGGACAAGGACCGGACGTTCCGCGGACCGCGGACGCGGTCGTCCGGCTTCCCCGGCCGGAACGCGCGGTTGTAGTCGTTGCGTCCCGTTCCGAACCCCTTGCGGAGGCAGATCCGCGGGCCGGGGAGCGTGGTGCGGTGGTTCACCACGGCCTCGGCGACGAACCAGATCTCGCCGCCCGCGGCCCGCACCCGCTCCTCGAACTCGAGGTCCTCGTTCAGCTCCGGGCGCTCGATCGGCGGGCGGGTGTCCCCGCGCACCCCCATCTCCTCGTTCCAGGTCCCCAGCGCGTCGAAGAGCCGCCGCGGCGCGGCCGTGTTGCCGCCCCACACCGTCTCGCCGGGGATCAGCGCCCGCTGCGGCCCCCAGTCCACGAGGATCAACGACCGGGCCGCCCGCGCCGAGAACCAGAACGGCCACTCGATGTCCATGGGCACCGAGTGGATCGCCCCGCCCGCGAACACGTGGCCCTCGGCGTGGCCGTCGAAGAACCGCCGGTACGCCTCCACGAAGCCGGGCTGCACGTACACGTCGTCGTCGGTGAAGAGCAGCAGGTCCCCGCGGGCGGCCGCCATCCCCGCGTTGAGGGCCGCCGCCCGCCCCAGGACCTCCTCGCGAACGAGGCGGAACCGGTCGTCGCGGGCGGTCCATGCCGTCGCCACCGCGGCGTGTCGTCCGTCGACGCGTTGTCGACGACGATGACCTCGAACGGCACGGCTGCCACCTGTGCGGCCAGCGACGCCAGGCAGTCGGCCAGGAGGTGCGCTCGGTTCCTCGTGGGGATCACCACGCTGATCGCGACGCCGGCGTCGCTCCCGGTCCCGTTCTTGGCCTCGCTCTTGGCCTCGTTCACGATGGGTTCGGGAACCAGCCCCCGAAGGTCCGGCGGGCCTGTCCGGCCGGCCCCGTCCTCGATCCGCTCGATGTGGTGGCTGCTGCCGGCCAGCGTGTCGAAGACGACCATCGTGTTGAACGACGCCTCGACCCGGTCGACCGATGCCGTCGGCTGCCTCATCGCCAGCGCCCCGCCGAACTCCGGCCGCCACGAGGGCGTGAGGTACATCACCAGGGCCACCCGCCGGTCGCGATTGGCATCGTCGTGCGCAAGGAGGAAGTCGCCCACCCGGAACTCGTGGCAGCCGAAGTCGTCGCT
This sequence comes from uncultured Actinomycetes bacterium, assembly GCA_963832225.1. Lineage (GTDB taxonomy): Bacteria > Actinomycetota > UBA4738 > UBA4738 > HRBIN12 > JALYMB01. The sequence goes on along the minus strand of CAWHTI010000013.1, from coordinate 42,316 downwards.
GGCGCCGAGCTCCAACCCCGCTCACGGACTCGAAGAACGCCCGGAACGGAGGCTCCGTGACGAACGTGCGCCACTGGAGGTACGTCAGGCTGTTGTCGGAGAGCATCGCCTCCGGCCGCTGTCCGCTCAGCTTGCCGAAGCGGAAGAACCGGTCCTCGACGGGCGCCGCCTCCCACGTCGCCGACTCGACCCCGTCGTGCTGGGAGTAGAGGCCGTGCTCGATCGTGTACTCGGCGTCGCTCGCCAGGAAGCCGGCCAGGCGTTCGACCGGCGCCGCCGCCATGACGTCGTGCAGGACGACCATCCGTGCGGGGTGGGCCGCCATGGACCCGCGGTAGCCGGCGAGCGCGTCCTCCGAGAGGTGCTGCGGCTGGATCCAGGGCGTGAGCGCGTCCGTGTCCAGCATGGCCCGCACATTACCGACGGGTCTCCGGCCTCGGCAAAGGTGGCACGGGCGTCCGGCGTCCCCGGTCTGCCTGAGAGGCCTCCGGAGGCAGCCTGGGGCGCTTGGGCCTAGGGCCGTTGCAGGCACGGAATGCCCGTTCGAACCGTTTGACATGGGCCGCCTGCGGGAACTAGTGTCCCCTGACATAGCCACCCCCGCTCCGACCCCCGAGGAGGACGCATGAAGTACGAGAAGCCACAGTGAAGGACTTCGGCTCGATCGCGGGTCACACGTTCGACAACCCCGGCGCCGGTGACAAGAGCGACTTCACCGACTACGAGACCGACAACTTCCTCGAGTACTCGCACCCGGCCGGCTCGTAGGGCCCGGAAGAGCACCGAAACCGAACCTCGAACCGCCCGGCCCACACGGCCGGGCGGTTTCGTGTCTCCCGGGTCCGTCTGCGCGACCTCCCTACACTCCTTCCCATGGGTTCCCTCGCCGCGCTGCTCGCCCGCCGGCAGCGCCCGGACGTCGCCACGGTCGAGCGCGCGCTGCGTGGCGGCCCCGCATCGGGGACCGGTGCGGGGCACGCTCGTCCGCGGCGCCTGCGCCCTGGGCGTGACCGCCACCGACGACCTCCCGGAGTCCTCGCTTTCGCACGAGGGCGACCTGCTCGGCGGCCTTCACCGGCCGGCTCGACAACCTGGAGGAGCTCGTCCGCGAGCTGAAGCGGGCGGGGGTCACGCTCTCGTCCGCGGAGCCGGCCGGCGTCGTGGCGGCCCTGTTCCGGGCCGACGGGGAGCGGGCGTTCGCCCGGATGCGAGGTGTGTTCGCGGTCGCGGTGACCGACGGCGCCCGCCTGTGGTGCGCGCGCGATCACATCGGCTACCGGCCCCTGTTCCTTCACGACGGGGCCGGAGCGCTGGTGGTGGCGAGCGAGGCCAAGCAGGTCGTGGCCGGCGCGGGCCTGCGGCGCGAGCCCGACCTCGACGTGCTGCAGCGCATCTTCTACGGCAACTACGGTGATCAGACGCCGGCGGCCCTGGCCGGCGTCACCCGCCTGCCGAAGGGGACGGCGATCCGTGGCGAGGCGGCAGGGAGCGCCACGTGGCGGTACTGGCACCCCGAGCGACTCCTGGAGACCGCGCGCTACACGGCCGACGAGCTGCAGGACCGCTTCGACGAGGTGTTCGGCGCGGCCACGGCCCGCATGCTGACCGGCGCCGACGCGGTCTCGCTGTCCGGCGGGATCGACTCGCCGGCGATCGCCGCCTACGCGGCGCCTGCATTCGAGCGACGCTTCGGCACGCCGATGCCGGCCCTGACCGCCGTCTATCCGGATCATCCCGAGCGTCGACGAATCGGCCTGGGTCCAGATCGTGGTGGACCGGCTCGGGATGGATCTGCACACGTATCGACGTGATGCGCCGCAGCTCGACCGGCTGCGCGAGTGGGCGGACCGGTTCGACGGGCCGGTGCCGGTGTTTCCTCCCGCGGACGCGGAACGGCACTACGCCGTCGCCGCGGAGCTGGGTCTGCGCAGCGTGATGAACGGCGCCGTGGCCGAGCTGGTCTTCGACATGCGCGGTCATCTCCTCGCGCACCTGCTGCGACGCGGACGCCTCGGCCCGTTGGCCCGCCACGTGCGGATGCAGCGAGGCAAGGGCGTCCCCGCCGCGGGTCTCGCCCGCCAGCTCGGCGCCGCCTTCGTGCCGGCGTCGCTCTACGCCGCGTACCTGCGGCGGCGCCCGCCTCGCCGCGGGCAGCGGGTGCCGCCGTGGATCGACATCGCCAAGGTGAACGAGCGTGCCGTCGAGGGCACCGGCTCGGCCGCCGGCCGGTGGCGCGCGACCCAGGTCGGCGGCCTGGTCGGACCCGGGCTCGCCGCGGAGGCCAACGAGGTCGTCCAGGAGACGGTCGGCGTCCGCGCCCGCTACCCGTGGGCGGACGTGGACGTGTGGGAGTTCTTCCTGAGCCTGCCGGCCGAGGTCAAGTTCCCGGACGTGCGGACGAAGGGACTGGTACGGGAGCTCCTTCGGGGGCGGGTGCCGGACCCGATCCTCGACCGGCGCGAGAAGACGGTCTTCAACGCGGCGGCCGAGTCGGCCATCGAGTACGACCACCTGCGCCGGTGGACGGCGTCGGGCTCCTTCCGGATGCCCGGCGTCGACTACGGGCTGCTGGCCGAGCAGATCGACCGGGCGGAGATGAACGTGTTCGAGTACATCTGGGCGAAGGACCTGGCGATGGTGCACGCGTTCCTGGACCTGTGGGAGGGACCGTGACCGTGGTGGGCACGGCCCGTCCCACCGGGGGGTCCGCGACCGCGACGCCCGCGATCGAGGCCCTCGGCGTCACCCGGAGCTTCGGGGACAAGCAGGCGCTCCGCGACGTGTCCCTGGCCGTCATGCCCGGTGAGATCCACGCGCTGCTGGGGCCCAACGGCGCGGGCAAGACCACGCTGGTGCGGATCCTCACGGGCCTCACCGGCCCCGACGCCGGCCAGGTCCGCGTGCTGGGGTCGTCCGCCGGCGAGCTGATGTCGCGGCGCGCCCGCAGCGCGATCGGTCTGGTCCCCTCGGGCGACCGGACCTTCTACATGCGCCTGTCGGGTCTGGAGAACCTCCGGTTCTTCGCCCGGATGCACGGGCTGACGGCGCGAGCGGCGTCCGACCGGGCCTGGCAGGTGCTCCGCGACGTCGACCTCGAGGATGCCGCCCGCCGGGCGATCGGGACCTACTCGCACGGCATGCAGAAGCGCCTGTCGGTGGCGCGCGCCCTGCTGATGGAGCCGCCGATCCTGTTCGTGGACGAGGCGACGCACGACCTCGATCCGGAGGCCGCCCGCCGGGTGCAGGAGCTGGTCTCGCAGGCCCGGGCCCGCGGCACGGCGGTGATCTGGGCGACCCAGCGCATCGACGAGATCCGCGGGTTCGCCGACCGCGTGTCGGTCCTGCGCGAGGGCTCCGTGCGGTTCGAGGGCACGGTCCCCGAGCTCATGGCCGTGACGATCGCCCGCCGGTACCTGGTGCATCTGCGGGGCGACGGCGACGTCCTGGGCCGCGCCCGGGGCGCCCTTGCCGGCATCGGCGAGGTGGCCCTGTCCGGAGACTCGGACGGGCAGCACTTCCTGGTGGCGCTCCGCGAGGACGTGGTGCTCGGAGCGGCGATCGCGGGGCTGGACGCCGCCGGCCTCGCCGTGCTCACCTGCCGGGAGGAGCGCTCCGAGATCGAGGCGGCGTTCCTGTTCCTCACCACGGAGGGGTCCCGATGAGCGCGGAGGCGCCCGTCGGGCGGATCGGCGCCGTCCGCGGCGAGGTCTCGAAGCTGACCGCGTTCCTGCGCAGGGACTTCCTGGTCGCCTGGAGCTATCGGATGTCGTTCATCACCGATTGGCTCTCCATGATCGTGCAGGTCGTCGTCTTCAACTTCGTGGGCCTGATCGTCAGGCCGGGCGCCATCCCGGAGTTCGGCGGCAGCAGGCCGACGTACATGGAGTTCGTGGCGATCGGCATCGCTATCAGCTCGTTCATGGCGGTGGGACTCGGGCGCGTGTACTCGGTGATCCGGCAGGAGCAGCTGCAGGGGACGCTCGAGTCGCTCCTGCTGACGCCTACCGCCTACACCACGATCCAGATGGGCTCGGTGGTGTACGACCTCGTGTACGTGCCCGTGCGGACCTTCATCTTCCTGGGGCTCACCACGGTCGTCTTCGGCACCAGCTTCCAATGGTCGGGCCTCGGCCCGACGATGCTGGTCCTGCTCGCATTCATCCCGTTCGTGTGGGGGCTCGGCGTGCTGGCGGCGGCGTGGACCCTCACGTTCAAGCGAGGCACGGGCGTCATCGGGATCGCGACCACGTTCATCACGATCGGCTCGGGGACGTACTTCCCGACCAACGTCTTCCCCCACTGGGCGGAGGTGGTCTTCTCGTACAGTCCCGTGACGATCGCGCTGACCGCCGCCCGGGAGGCGTTGCTGGGGGACGCGGGGTGGGCGGAGACGATCCCCCGGGTGGGGATCCTGCTGCCCTACGCCGTGGTCTCGCTCGCGGTGGGGATCTTCGCCTTCCGCCGGGCGCTGGAGCGCGAGCGACGGCGCGGAACGCTGGGTCTGTACTGAGCCGACGAGAGGAGCCACGGATGATCGATCCGACCACGATGGTGCACCGCAACCCCCGGGCCGTGTTCCGACGGCTGGCGGAGGGCTCGGGCGGTGTGCTGCTGCACCTGGACAGCACGCAGTACCACGGCGTGAACGAGGTGGGCGCCGCGATCTGGGAGTTGAGCGAGTCCGACATCGCCTTCGGCGATCTGGTGTCCGCGCTCCGCGACCGCCTCGACGACCCACCGTCCGACCTCGAGGGCGACGTGGAGTCGTTCCTGGCCGAGTTGAGCGAACGGCAGCTGGTCGAGCTGCAGAGCGCGCAGGTCTGAGCGTCGGGGTGGGAGCGAACGGGCCGGTCGCGACACCGCCCGAGTCCGGCTCTGCCCGGCTGCGGCGGCGCGTGGGCCGTCACGTCCGGTGGGCCCGGGAGCAGGGCATCGGACGTCTGATCGAGGAGGATCAGCTCGATCCGCTGCAACGGATCCCGCTCGCGCTCGCCAAGCGTCGGTGGCGTCGCAGCCACGACGTGGCGCCGGACGCCGTCCCCGTATTCGTGGTGGGCGTGCAGCGATCCGGGACCAACATGCTCGTGCGCGGCCTGGAACGATCGCCCGAGTTCGAGGTGCGCAACGAGAACGACCGCGCGGCCTTCGACCGGTTCCAGCTGCGACCGGACGACGTGATCCGCGCGCTCGTGGAGCGCAGCGGACATCGCTACGTGCTGTTCAAGCCGCTGATCGACTCGCACCGGACCGCCGATCTCCTGGACGGGATCGCCACGCCGAGCCCGGCCCGCGCGATCTGGGCCTATCGCGGCGTGGACGGCAGGGTGCGGTCGTCGACGACGAAGTTCGGCGACAGCAACCTCCAGGCGCTACGTCGCATCGCGGCGGGCGACACCGGCATCTGGCAGGCGGGCGGCCTGTCGGCGGCGCGCCTCGAGCTGATCGCCACCTTCGACCTGGGCGCGATGTCGGCGGAGTCGGGGGCGGCGTTGTTCTGGTGGCTGCGCAACCAGCTGTTCTTCGACCTCGGCCTGGACGCCCGCACCGACGTCGTGCTCGCGTCCTACGAGGCGACCGTGGAGGACCCGGAGGCGGCGATCGGACGCGTCTGCGCGTTCCTGGGCTTCCCGTACCGGCCCGAACTGGCGGAGCACATCGATCGCCGAGCCGCCGGGAGCCGCCCGCCGTTGCCGATCGACGCCCGGGTCCGCGAGCTCTGTACCGATCTGGAGGATCGGCTGGCCGCGGCGTACCGGGCCGAGATCTGAAAGACCGGGTGCCGGGCAGCTTCAGGCGCCGTCGTCCACCTCTCGGAGGTACCGGTCGCGCATGCCGTCCCCGCCGGAGGGATGGAGCACCGCCGCGGGCTCGTGGTCGCGGCCGCCGCCGCCCGGCTCGCCGAGCAGCTGTCGGAGCGCGCCGGCCGGACGGCGGACCGAGCGCTGGAGGACGGACCCGATCGTGGCGAGCCGTCCGTCGCGAACCACCTGGGGCCACAGCGCGGCCGGCGTCAGCTCGCCGGTCGCGGCGCCGGCCGGCCACCGCCGGTCGAAGGCCTCCGTCACGCGGCGCCGGACGCCCGAGGGGTCGAGGTCGCGCAGTACCCACAGGGGGATCCCGGCCCCCAGGACCTCCGAGGCGCGTCGCAGCATCACCGCGGTGGCGGCCCCCGATCGCCACGACAGCGCTCGTTCGACGACCTCCTCCCAGTCCGGCTCCTCCACCGCGAGGGACCGCTCGATGTCCTTCAACCAGATCAATCGATCGCCGCCGGCGAGCGCGGCGTGCAGGGCCAGGTGCACCAGGGTGTCGGCCGGCGACAGCGTGCCGGCCGCGACCCCGCTCACCGTCACGGTCCGGGCCCGTCGCAGCAGCCCATCCGTGTCCACGTCGAAGGCGTGCCGCACCACCCCGCGGTTCAGCAGATGCCAATGGATGTCGGCGACCGTGCCGAGGGGGAGGGTGAGGTGTAGCTGCCCCCGCTGCTCGCGGCTGATCAGCGTCCAGTTGCGGTCGAGCACCTCCAGGCCGGTCCCGCGGAGGAACGACAGGGTGCGCGTGAAGTCGGCCCGCGGCACGAGCACGTCGAGATCGCGATAGGTCCGGAGCTCCGGCCGGTCGTAGAGGAGCTGCGCCGCGACCGGCCCCTTGAACGTCAACCAGGGCACGTCCAGCGGCGCGAGCGTCTCCGCCAGGCCCGCCAGATCGGTGACGATCCGCATCTGGTTCGCCGTCTGCGTCACCTCGTAGCGATCGAGCATCTGCATCGTCCGGCCGTCCACGCCCTCGAGTCTGCGGAGATCCCGGTGCACGAACGGGATCATCCGGTGGAACTTCGCGAGCCGCAGCAGCGCCTCGACGCGGTCGAGGTCGACCGCCCGCTGGACCTCGGCCGGCGGGTCGTCGTGCTCGCGCGCCGAGGCCACGAGTGCCGCCGCGATGACCGGGTCGGCGTTCACCCGTACCTCGCGAGCTCGACGTGCCGCCCGCGACCCGGCGGCGGCCCGACGTCTCGGCCCGCGAGCTCGACCCACGCGTGGGCGTCCTTGTCCCGGGGTTCGAGCGGGAGGCCGATCACGAGCTGCGCCTCGTCGCCCTGGGCTCGGAGCAGCCGGAACAGGACGATCGACGTGAACAGGCACCGGACGCGGAAGGGTCCGACCGACAGCGAGCGTGCCACGATCCGGCCGAGCCGGCGAGGAGCCACCGGCCGAGCTGCGGGCCGATCCATGACGGCCAGTCCCGCGACCACGACCGGGATCGGCCGGCGTCGCAGACGGGTCCAGGCGGTCGCGAACCAGAACCATGTGCGCAGCACCAGCCCGACCTTGTGCATCACGGAGACCCGGTCGCGGGTCATGACAGACATGTGCCGGTCACCGTGTCGAGCACCTCGTCAAGCGTAGCGAACTCCAGCGGACGATCCAGGAGCCACAGGGGCGTCGAGCCGGCCAGGTCGACCACGCCACCGAAGGACCGGGCGCGCTCGATGTCCGACGGCAGGTTGAAGCTCACCGAGAAGAGCTCGGGCAGGAATCGCTCGGGCTCGACCCGGTAGAGCGTGATCTCGGGGAGGCCGCGCTTCAGGATGATGATGCCGGCGAGCGGCACCGGGTCGCCGCTGCCTCGCAGACCGTCCTCCATCGCCAGGTGCACGCGCTCCCCGTCGAGCAGCACCACCCGGGTGCCGTGGATCGGCCCGAGGCGTTCCGCGACATCCGGCCGAACCCGGAGCATCGCCGGGCCGGGAAGCACCGCCGGCCCGCCCTCGGTCTGACGCACACAGACGAGGTCCTCCGAGAGCACCCGGTGCCCGGCCCGCAGGAACGCCGTCGCGAGCGTGGTCTTGCCGAACCGGCCGGGCCCGCAGAACACGAGCGCTCGGCCCCCGACGTCGATCGCCGCGGCGTGCAGCGGCAGGTCGCCCCGGCGCGAGAAGCACAGTGCGGCCGGGACGCCCCAGAGCCGCTCCTCGCGCCGAACCGTGTCGGCGGAGGGCGGCACCGTGATGCGGGGGACGTCCGGCTCGACGCCGAAACCGCCCATCCCGTCGATCCACACGCCGTACCTGTCCGGGTCCCCGTGGAGCCGCGCCTGGAACGGGGTGTCGGGGCGCGGCCGCCACTCGAGGACGGGCTCGACGTCGGGCTCCGGCCCCGGGTCGACCTCGTCGATCGCGATCGGGTCGCCGCGTCCGGCCCGCAGGTAGGTCGAAGCCAGCGGGGAACCGACCTCGTAGCCGAAGACGACCCCCGTCACGCGCCTCCTACGGACTCAGCAACCCGTGACGGTGTCGCCTGCGTCCGCGTCGCAGGTGTCGGTCCCGCCCGAGCCCTTGAGCTGGTCGTTGGCCTCGACGGCGTCGGTGCCGTGCAGCGTGTCGTCGCCCGCCCATCCCGCGATCATGTCCGCTCCCGCGCCGCCCGTCATCACGTCGTTGTCGCCGCTGCCCGCGAGGTCGTCGTCACCCTTGCCGCCGTCGATCATGTCGGCCTGGTCGCCGCCGCGCGCGAAGTCGTTGCCGCCGCCGCCCTTCAGGGTGTCGGCGCCGGTGCTCCCGCGAAGCGTATCGTTGCCGCGCTTGCCCACCAAGGCGTCCGGGCCCTCGTCGCCCGTCAGGGTGTCGTCGTTCCCGTTGCCGTAGAGGCGATCCTCGCCCTTGCCACCGAAGATCACGTCGTTGCCCCGGCCGCCGTAGACGATGTCGTTGCCGTTCTCCGCGTGGATCGTGTCGTTGCCGCGCCCTCCGCAGATCACGTCGGCGCCCGGGGTGCCGGTGAGGATGTCGTCGCCGGACGTGCCCTCGATCGTGCAGGCCTGCGGACGGCGTTCCATGGAGCCGGCATCGGCCGTGGCGGAACCGGTGGCGAAGCCGGCGATCGCCATGGCGGCGACGAGGCTCGCGGGGACGAGGCGCTTCAACGTCATCGGGGTGTCCTCCTGGGGGGTTCCTGGGGGGTTCCTGGGGGGTTTCGGGGGTCGAGGGCTTCAGAGGGTGCAATGGGGGTCGGCCGATCCGTCCCGCAGCGTACGGAGTCGCCGCGCCCGCCCGCATCCTCCGCGCGGTCGGAGATGGCGGCGCCGGACCTAGGCCACAGGAAGGCCACACATGCCGCCGGTCGGGAGGATGCGTGGAGCGAACCGGCCCAGGTACCATGAGGCATCCCCCCTCGAACGGATCAGCGAGGTCCCAGCGTGCACGTGAAGCCCAACGGCGTCGAGATTCGAGACTGGACCCGCGTCATGGGCCGCAGGCTGAGCCTGCTCATCGTGATCCCGGTGGCGGCCATGCTCATCGCCGGGGTCCTCGCGATCCTGGAGCCGCAGACCTACCGGGCGACGGCCACCGTGATCCTGCCCGATCAGGAGACGAGCGGGCCGCTGTCCAGCGCCGTCTCGCAGTTCGTCGCGGACTTCGAGGGCGCCATCACCTCCGACAGCGTGGCCCAGGCGACGTTCGAGGCCACCGGCGAGCCCAAGAGCGCGATCGGCGCCGGCATCGCCACCAGGCGCGAGGGGACGAGCGGCGTCGTCGAGGTCACGTACACGGGGACGAACGCGGAGCGCGCCGGCGAGGTCGCGCAGACCGCGTCGAGCCTCGCGCTGACGCAGATCGCCCAGATCCAGCTCGACGTCATCCAGGCGCAGTACGACGCCGCCGACGAGGCCTACCAGGCGGCTGAGGAGCAGTGGCTGGCCGCCGCCCAGGAAACGAGGATCGTCAACTTCAACCTGTTCGAGGCGACCGCCGAGCGGCGCCTGACGAACGCGCTGGATGAGCTGGGTGCGGCCCAGGGAACGCCGCAGGAGGCGGCGGCGCAGCGGAAGCTCGACGAGCTGACCACACAGTTCACAGAACGTCAGGACCAGTACCAGTCGGCGCAGGCCAAGCTGGACGACGCGATCGCGGCGCGGCGGTTCATGAGCAACGAGCTCTTCCAGTCCCAGGGCATCGTGCGGCAGGCGGAGGAGAACGACCGGATCGAGGCCAGCCCTGCCCGCCCCACCAGCCGGCTCACCTTCATCGTGCGGCGGGTGCTCTTCGCCGGCGCCTTCGGTCTCCTGCTCGCCATCGGCGTGATCATCCTGATGGAGTTCCTGCGTCCCTCGCCGCTGGACCGCATCCGTCGCGAGGCCGGCCTGCCGGTCGAGCCCGGCGCCAGGCGTACGTCCGGCCAGGCCGGGTAGACCAGACGCTGCTACGGCATACTGCCTAGGAACGACGGCCTAGCTAGATTCCCTCAGAATGGGGGAAGATTACCGTCCCCGTGTAGCCTCACAATGAGCGTGCGAGCCGTACCCCCCCTAGGTCTGGAAGCCTCCGCTCCACCGGCAGGGATCACGCCGGTCGGGGGAGGCGTTCGAGCGCAGATGGTCGCGCCCCGTTCTCCGGGCGCCGAGTGGGACGGCCCGGCCGATGGATGCAACCCGCCACGGCGGCAGCTGCCCCCGAGCGAAAGGACGTCGCCCAGATGGACCCGGAGGTACGCCTGGACCCCCAGGCGTTCGAGGCGATCGTCGACCTCAGCCACGCCGACGCCGTGATCGATCTCCGCGAGCGCAAGCTGGCACGTCGTTCGCGCCCGCCGGGGTCTGCTCGCGGCCCGCCGGTGGCAGATGGCCTGCAAGCGCGCGGTGGACATCGTCGGCAGCCTGACGGGGCTCCTCCTGCTGTCGCCGCTGTTGTTCTCGGCCGCGGTTGCCGTGAAGGTCTCGTCGCCCGGGCCGGTGTTCTACGTCTCCGAGCGGGTCGGCCGGGGCGGCCGGCCGTTCCGCATGATGAAGTTCCGTTCGATGGTCCACGGGGCGCACGGCACCCGCGGACATCACGGGCACCTGAACATCCACGACTCCGGTCCGGTGTTCAAGATCCGCGACGATCCGCGCGTCACGGGCGTCGGCCGGCTGCTGCGCCGCTGGTCCATCGACGAGCTGCCCCAGCTGTGGAACGTGCTGCGCGGCGACATGAGCGTGGTGGGACCACGTCCGCCGCTGCCGGAGGAGTTCCTGCACTACGGCCCGCGCGAGCAGCGTCGGCTCGAGGTCAAGCCCGGCGTCACCTGCATCTGGCAGGTGAGCGGTCGGTCCGACGTCGACTTCGAGACCTGGGTCGACATGGACATCGCCTACATCGAGACCTGGTCCCTCCGCCTCGACGCCCGCCTGCTGGCGCGCACGGTCGCCGCCGTGTTCTCCGGCCGCGGGGCGTACTGAGTTGGTGCGTGTGCAGGTCCGTGAGCGGACCCGTCCCGACGCCGTCCATCGTTCGCCCACGCCGCCCCCGGTCTTCCTGGTCGGGCCGGCTCGGTCGGGGACGAGCATGCTCTACAAGCTGCTCTGCATGCACCCGGAGTCGGCGTGGATCTCCAACTGGCTCGCCCGGGTTCCCGCGGCGACCCCGGCGGCCGTCCTGAACCGTGTCACGCCGCACGCGCCGCACGCGCGCCGCCGGGTCTGGTTCGGAGCCGACGGCAGCAACGCGTACGTGTACGGTCGACCTCGCGCGATCCGCGACCGGCTCTTCCCGATGCCGCACGAGGGCGAGCCCGTCTACGCCGCCGCCGGCATTCCGCAGTTCGACAGGCTCACGCCGGAGGCCCTCGATCTCGCGGCCGCGAACCTGCGCACGGCCATCGATGCGGTCCGACGTGCGGCGGGCGCGCCGGTCTTCGTGAACAAGCGGATAGCCAACAACCGGCGGATTCCGCTGCTCCTGCGAGCGTTCCCCGACGCCCGGTTCATCTCGCTCGTCCGCGACGGTCGCGCGGTCGCGCTGTCCCTGTCGAGGGTGAACTGGTGGGCGGACTCGATCGTGTGGTGGTACGGGGACACGCCGGGGAGGTGGGCGGCCGAGGGCAGGGACCCGTGGGCGATGTGCGCTCGCAACTGGGTGGAAGAGCTGGGCGCGGTGGAGTCCGGTCTCGCGCAGGTTCCCCCCGGACAGGTCCTCGAGCTGAGCTACGAGTCGTTCCTGGATGCGCCGGTGCCCACGCTCCAACGGCTCGCGGACTTCGCCGGCCTCGCGCCCAGCCGGTCCTGGGACCGCTCCGTGCGCTCGCTCGGCTTCCCCGACCGCAACGAGGCCTGGCGGACCAGGCTGGACGACGACGTCGTCCGTACCATCACCGAGATCCAATCCGACGAGCTGAGGAAGCACGGCTATGCGCTCGAACGCTGAGTTCGCCTTCGTCCTGGGCACCGGCCGGTGCGGCTCCACGCTGGTGCACGAGATCATCGCGCGGCACCCGGACGTTGGGTTCGTGTCCAACCTCGAGGACCGCCTGGCACGCACGGCACTCCCGAGCCGCCTCAACAACGACATCTACCGGCGGGTGCCGGAACGGTTCACCACGAAGGGACGCCTCCGCTTCGCCCCGTCCGAGGCCTACCGGGCGCTCGATCGCGAGGTCTCCCCGGCCATCTCCGCGCCGCTGCGCGACCTCCTGGCCGAGGACGTCACGCCGTGGCTGGAGCGTCGCTTCCGGTCGTTCTTCGAGACGCGCGCCGCCGCCCAGGGCCGACCGCTCTTCCTGCACAAGTTCACCGGCTGGCCCCGCTCCGGCTTCGTGCAGCGCATCTTTCCCGAGGCCCGCTTCATCAACGTGGTGCGCGACGGCCGCGCCGTGGCCAACTCGTTCCTGCAGATGCCGTGGTGGCAGGGCTACCGAGGCCCGGATCACTGGGGCTGGGGTCCATTGCCCGAGACGTACGCGCGCGAGTGGGAGGAGTCCGGTCGCTCGTTCGCCGTGCTCGCCGGGCTCGAGTGGAAGCTGCTGATGGACGCATTCGAGGCCGCCCGCGCGCTGGTGCCCGAAGCCCGATGGTTGGAGGTCCGGTACGAGGACTTCGTCGCCGAGCCCCGCGAGCACATGCGGGCGATACTGGACCACCTGGGCCTCGCGTGGACGCCGGCGTTCGAGCAGGGGTTCCGCCGCTACCGGTTCGACGCCGGGCGGCGCGATGCGTACCGGCGCGACCTGGGGATCCATGACGTCGCGATGCTGGAGGCATCCCTTGCCCCGGCGCTGGAGCGGCACGGCTACCTGCAGGCGACGGAGCAGGGTCCTCCGGGTTCCCGGCGGGGTGTCCAGGGATGAACGGCCCGCAGCCCCGTTCCCGCCGCCGCGCACGGCCCGTCCGCCTGTCTCTTTCGGGTCTGCTGATCGCGGGTCTCGTCGTCGTTGCCGGCGCGGCGCCACCCGCCGCCGCGGCGCGTCCGGCCGGTCAGGTCGATTGGCCCATGTTCCATCGCGACCCCGCTCACAAGGGCGTCTCGACCGAGACCACGATCACCGCGGGGAACGCCTCGGACCTGGGGCTCCGCTGGCAGGCGAACACGGGATCGCCCGCCTTCACGTCGCCGGCCGTGGTGTACAACGCCGCGCGCAACAAGGTGCTGGTCTACGTCGCGAACCAGGACGGCACGTTCGCCGCGTACGACGCGGCGACCGGCGATCGCCTCTGGTACTACAAGGTGCCCGCGCACCTGCAGAGCTCGCCCGCGGTCTACAAGGGCACGGTCTACTTCGGAGCCAGCGACTACAAGCTGTACGCCCTGAACGCGACCACGGGCGCGCTGCAGTGCACGTTCTTCACCGGCGGCGCGATCGCCGCCTCGCCGGTGGTGGTCGACCCCGACGGCGCCGGTCCCCAGGGCCGGACGGTCTACTTCGGCGACAACGGCCTCACCGGCACGGACGACGGCGGTCACATCTGGGCGGTGCACGGCGTCGACCCGAACGACTCCTTCACCAACTGCACCGAGTCCTGGAGCTTCGACGGCTTCGGCGACCCGCCCGGATCGGAGACCGCCGCCGGATCGTGGTCGCCGCCGGCGTTCGGGACCGACGGCGACGGTCGCGCCATCATCGCGGTCGGCGGCTCCAGCCCCGACAACGCCGTCTACGGCCTGGACGCGGTGACGGGTGCGCGCATCTGGCGGTACGAGACCCAGACCTTCACCCTGGACAACGACGTGGGCGCCGGTCCCACGCTCTCCGCTCCCGGGGTGAACGGGTTCGCCAACGGCGTCGCCTACGTGGCCGGCAAGAACCGCATCGTGTACGCCATCAACCTGAAGACCGGCAACCTGATCTGGCAGTTCTCGATCCGCGACGACAGCCCGGGCGCCGGCGGGGCCACCCGGTCCACCGCCTCGCTGCTGGGCAACAAGCTATTCATCGGCTACGGCGCCGGCGTGTACGCGCTGAACGCCACCACGGGCGCCAAGATCTGGAAGACGGAGCAGAGCGCGGGGATCTCCACCATGGAGGTCATCTCGTCGCCGGCCGTGACGGGGCCCGCGAAGCGGCGAGTGCTGTTCGTGGGAGACCTCGCCGGAACGGTGTACGCGTTCGATCTGCAGACCGGCAACGACCTGTGGTCGTACCGGACCGACGGCTTCATCTACGGCTCGCCCGTCGTGTCGGCCGGGCGCGTCTACATCGCCTCCTCGGACGCCTTCCTCTACGCCTTCGGGCTTGGGGGCGGCGCGCCCAGCGCTCCGCCGCAGACGACCCTCAGGGAGCCCGCGGACGGCTCGACGCTGCCGAACCCGGGTGGGTCCCTGAGCCTGGCCGGCTCGGCCTCCGACGACGTCGGCGTCCGGAAGGTGTTCGTGGCGATCAAGGATCGCAACTCGACGAAGTGGTGGGACGGGGCGTCACAGAGCTGGTCGTCGGTGTTCCAGCAGAACGAGGCGGTGCTGGACGACCCGGGTTCGGGCTCCACCGCGTGGACGTACTCGGTCCCGCTCCCGCCGCAGGGCGGCGTCTACTTCGCCCAGGCGGAGGCGATCGACGCCGACGGCCAGCACGACGTCAGCGTGGCGCAGGCGGACTTCACGGTCTCGAGCTCCGGGAACCCGCCGGAGACGACGATCTCCGTGCCGACGTTCAAGCAGATCTTCACGTTCCCGGGCGGATCCCGCCAGTCCTTCCCCGTGACGATCACGGGGACGGCCACCGACACGTCGGGCTCCAACCGCGGGATCGAGCGGGTCTTCCTGTACGTGAAGAACCGCGAGCACGGCGAGTACTTCTGCGGGGCCGGCGGCTGCCCGGCACAGGGCGGGGAGGTCTCCGACTGGAGCCCGACCTACCGCAAGCTCGAGGCCGTCCTGGACGATCCGGGTCAGGCGTCCACCACGTGGAGCTACACGTTCCCGACCTACGACCACCCCCACTCGTACTTCGTGGCAGCTTGGGCGGAGGACCTGAGCGGGGAGATCGATCAGACCCGCGCCCAGGTCCAGCGGTTCTGCATCCGCGATCCGGGCGACCTGACATGTTTCTGAGCGGTCCCGAGACCTTCGGGGGGTGGCGGATCACGCGTCCATCTGGTCGAATGGATGTTTCCTTCCGACAGAACCGACCCACGAGGAGCGATCCATGCACGTGAGGACATCCGCAGTGAACCGCGCCCTGGCGGCGGGCGCCTCGGCGTTGCTCGCCCTCGTCGTGCTGGTGGGGGCCGCCACACCGGCGCGGGCCGCCTCGATCTTCACGCCGGTCTCGAACGGCATCTACCCGGCCAACTGGAAGGACCGGCCCGGGCACGCCCAGATGTACGGCTGGGGCGCCGCCACGATGCCCGACGGCAGCGTCCTGATGGGCGACTACTGGAACTACCGCATCCAGCGGGCGACCCTCAACCCCGACGGCTCCGTCGCCTCGGTCGATCCCACGTTCATCCAGAACCAGGGCTTCCAGCCGGGGCAGCACCAGGCGCCGTACGGCATCGGGGTCGATCCGGTCGAGGGATACATCTACATGGCGGACACGGACCGCTACACGCTCGACATGTACGACCAGGACGGGAACTACATCATGGAGTGGGGGTCACAGGGGACGGGACTCAACAAGTACCTCTATCCGTCTCGCGTCGCCGTTCGCTCGGACGGACAGGTGTACGTCAACGACACATGGGCGAACAGGATCGCGGTCGTCAACGTCGATCCGGTGACGAAGGTGGCCACCGAAGTCGGGCGGTTCGGAGCGTTCGGCACCGACGTGCCCGGCCACACCAACGGCACGTGCAAGTGGAAGCAGCCGCACGGCATGGCGTGGTGGTACGGGCCCGACGGAACGGACTCGATCAACGACGATCGTCTGTACGTCACCGACACCAACAACAAGGAGATCGACGTCTACGGCTCCAACCCGCTCGCAGGGGGGTGCCAGCAGCTGTTCACGTTCGGCCGGGCGGGGACCCTGCCCGGTCAGTTCAAGGGTGATCTGCGCGGCCTCGCGATCGACGACGACGATCCGGAGAGCCCGACGGGCGCGGCCGTCTACGTGGTGGACGCCGCCGGCAACAAGGTCCGGAAGTTCGACACCAACGGCAACTTCATCCGAGCCATCGGCGTCCCCGCGCCTGACCCCGACCACCCCGGTCCCGGACAGTTCTCCGACGGCGGCCGTGAGCTCACCGTCGACGAGTTCCACCGCATCTGGGTGGGCGACATGCCCAACTTCCGGTTCCAGGTGTTCGACGGGGTCACGGGCCAGTTCCGGTTCGCGATCCCCACCGTGCCGGGCAGCTACGCGCCGCCGCCGACCACGGGATTCAACGGGCCCCGCGGGGTCGCGATCGACGCCGACGGCAACCGATTCGTGACCGACACGTACAACCAGCGGATCCTCAAGTACGACGCCGCCGGGAACTTCGTCACGCAGTGGGGGAGCCGCGGCCGGACCGACTACTCCTTCAACTACCCGCGCATGCTGGCGGTCTCGCCCGTGGACCAGTCGGTATGGATCGCGGACACCGACAACCACGCGATCAAACGGTTCTCCAACGACGGCGTCTTCGAGTGCAAGGCCGGAGGCCTCGGGGACGTCGGCCAGCTCATGCGGAACCCGCACGGCATCGACGTCGCCCCTGACGGGACGGTCTACGTCACCGACACCCGCAACGGGCTGATCAAGGCGTTCGACGCCGACTGCGACTGGCTGTTCACGTCGCCCTACCCGAAGGGGACGGTCGTGCAGAGCGGCCAGATGACGTACGTCCGCGGTATCGCGTACGACCCGACGGGCGGCCCCGACGGGAGCGTGTGGGTCGCGGAGTCGAACCAGGACGTGGTCAAGCACTACGCGGTCGACACGACGGCGAAGACGTTCACGTGGATCGAGACGTACGGCTCGCGCGGCGCAGCCGATCCCCAGTTCAACGGTCCGTTCGACCTCGAGGTCGTGGGTTCCCGGCTGATCGTGGCGGACACCGGCAACAACAAGCTCAAGGTCTGGAACACGGCGACGGACTCGTTCGTGGAGGCGTTCAACGGCGGCTCCACGCCGAAGCTGGGGAAGTTCCAGCAGGTGCAGGGCCTCGATGTCAGTCCGTTCGACGGCCGGCTGTGGACCTGCGAGCAGCGCAACGAGCGGATCCAGCAGTTCATCCTGTCGGCGTAGGGGAGCGAGATGACGAAGGTCCGATCGAGGTGGAGGACGGTGTCGGCGGCCGCGCTGAGCGCCGCCGCGGCGCTCGCGATGACGCCCCCGGCCTCCGCGGCGCCTCCGAAGGCCGACACCGGCACGCCACCCAGCCTGGTCCAGACGATCGGCGGACCGGGACACGCCCCCATGTACCCCTCGGGCCTGGAGTACTCGACGATCGACAACACCCTCGTGGTGGCCGACACCGGCAACCACCGGATCAAGAAGTTCGACCCTGCGACCGGGCAGCTGATCTGGGAGGTCGGCGGCTACGGCACCGGCGTCTCGAAGTTCAACGACCCGCGTGACGTCGGGGTCGGCTCGAACGGCGCGATCTACGTGGCCGACACCGGGAACTCCCGCATCGTCAAGCTGAACAGCGACGGCAGCTGGAACACCTTCTGGAAGGGCCCGGTGGGCGACACCGTGGGCTCACCGATCGGGCTGTCGGTGTCGGCCGTGCACGGGCAGGATCGCGTCTACATCGCCGACGGCCTCAGGTTGAAGGTGCGGGTCTACAACGCGGCGCTGACCGCGCAGCTCCTGTCCGTCGGCAGCACCGGGCAGTGCATCTTCTCGAACGTCCGCGACGCCGACGCCGACTCCGACGGCAACATCTACGTGGCGAACTACCTGAAGAACGATGTCCTGAAGCTGGATCCGAACGGGGACTGCCTCACGAAGTGGGGGACCAAGGGCACGGCCGAGGGTCAGTTCAAGAATCCCTACGGCGTCCGGATCGCCGTGGACCCGCAGGACGGCGCGGAGCGGGTCTACGTGGCGGACTCGAACAACGACCGCATCCAGGTCTTCACGAAGAACGGCGTCTTCGTCGACAAGTTCGGGACCGCCGGCAACTACGACTACTCGCAGACCGGCACGTTCAGCGCCCTGCGGCGGGTGGCGGTCGGTCCCGACGGCGATCTGTGGGGAGCCGACCTGTGGGGCTACTCGATCGAGCGGATCGACGTCACGGGCCTGCACGGCGATCCGGGCGGCGCGTACGACTTCCAGGGCTCGATCCCCGCGGTTCCGACCCAGCCGCCGTTCACCGACACCTCGGTCTTCAACGAGGTGCGGCAGCTCGCCTTCGACAACGCCGGCGAGCTGCTGGCGATGGATTCGGTGAATCAACGGGTGGTGCGCTTCGACCCGGAGACCGGCGCCCTGATCCCGCCCGCCTGCGGGAAGCGGGGATGGGAGAACGGCGCGTTCAACTGGCCTCGCGGGGTCGCCGTCGACCCGGCCACGAATCGGATCTGGATCGCGGACACGAAGCAGAGCCAGCTGCAGATCCTCTCCGGCGACTGCTCGTTCGTGGCCAAGCTGCCGGCGACCACCACCTCGACCGACAAGTTCAACTGGCCGCACGCCCTCGCGATCCGCGGATCGGACGGGACGGTCTGGGTGGCCGACACGAAGAACAACCGCATCAAGGTCTACGACGCGGCCACGCGGGCGCTGATCCTGATCTACGGGGAGAAGGGCTCGGGTACCGGCCAGTTCCTGCAACCCCGGGGCATCTCCTTCGATCCGGCCGACCCCACGCACGTGCTGGTGGCGGACACGAACAACAATCGCATCGTCGAGCTGGTCGCTCCCAGCCATCCCGACGACGCGGGCGACGTCACGTGGCTGCGTTCGCGCGTGGGCTTCAAGAAGCCGAGCGGCGTGGCCCGCGACGCGTTCGGCCGGACGTTCGTGGCGGACTCGATCAACAACCGCGCTGATGGTGCTGGACCCGATCGACTGGAACCTCACCTATGCCACGATCCTGAGCAGATGAGCAAGCCCGAACAGGTGGCGGTCGGGCCCGACGGACGGATCTACGTGAGCGACACCTACAACGACCGGATCCTGGTCTACGAGTACACGACGTGAGGCCAGAGATGAGCCAGAACCTGAGCCAGAACATGAGCCAGAACATGAGAAGGGACAGGACACAGATGCGATCGACCCCCTCCCCCAACGCGGCCCGGCGGCCCAGGAACTGGGCCGCCGCCCTCTTGGTCACCGTCTTGGCAGGGGTGTCGTCGCTCGGCGCCGCGCCGCCCGCCGGCGCCGCCGCATCCGCCTCGATCGCCTACGTCGGGCTGCTGGCCGGCGCAGCGGTCTCCGACATGTACCCGGTCGACGTCGTCGACTTCGGCGACGCCTACTTCGTGGTCGACCCGGGTCGCTACGCGTGTTCAAGGTCGATCGGCCACCGGGACCATCGTGGACTCGGTGGGCGGACATCATGGGCCGGGCGCACGGCCAGCTCGCCGCCGCTCGGGCCATCTCGGTCGACTCCGCGGGCAACGTCTACGTCGCGGACACGCCGACCAACCGCGTGCAGGTCTTCTCGCCGACCCGTCGACTACCGTCCCAGTCAAGACCTGGGGAACCACCGGGACGGCGGCCGGGCAGTTCTCCAGGTCTACGGCATCACGGTGGGGATCGGCCGGGGCATCGGCGGGGCGCCGACACGGAGGTCGTCTACACCACCGACGGCTCGCGCGTGCAGAAGTTCACCACGACCGGGACGTTCATCTCGCAGTTCGGGCAGGGGCATCTGATCGCACCCCGCCAAATGGCGGTCCATCCCGACACGCACAACGTGTACGTCGTCAGCGCCCGCGACGGCATGATCGTCGTCTTCGACCAGAGCGGCGCCGAGCTTTCAGGTTCGGCGGCGAGGGCAGTGGCAACGGTCAGTTCGAGGGCGACATCCGTGGCATCGACATCGATGACGAGGGACACGTCTACGTCAGCGATGACGGCAACCATCGCGTCCAGGTCTTCAACTCCGGCGGCACCTACCTGGGCCAGTTCGGCAACACCGGGACCCCGCAGGACAACAAGTACCTGACCGACGCCCGCGGGCTCTCGGTCACGGACGACGGCACCGTCGTCGTCGCCGATGAGTGGGACTATGGCCTGAAGGAGTACTCGGTCGACTACGCCTCGTCGACCAGCCCGCCCAGCGTCGTCGTTCCAACGGTTCCTGTTCGGCCGTCGCGGCCGGAGCGCCGGGCTTCAACTCGCCCCGTGGCATCGCCATCAACGACATGGTCGGGACGCCGAACTAGCGGCGCGATCTACGTCGTGGATTGGTGGAACCAGCGGCTCGAGAAGTTCGACACGAACGGCACGTACCTGACGAAGTGGGGGCAGCGCGGGACCAAGACCGAGCCCGGCTCGATCAACTTCGCCTGGGACGCGACCGTGAACCCCGCCAACGGCAACGTGTACCTGGCGAACCGTGAGAGCCACGAGATCGAGATCTTCGACGCCAACGGCAACTACGTGAACCGGTGGGGCTTTCGGGGCACGGCCACCGGGAAGTTCACCTTCCCCCACGGCGTCACGTTCGATCCCGACGACCCGGGACCCGACGCTGCTGGTCGCCGACTCGGGCAACGGCAGGATCCAGCGGTTCAACATCCTCGCCAGCGGCAAGGGCTCGTTCATGGCCTC
This sequence comes from uncultured Actinomycetes bacterium, assembly GCA_963832225.1. Lineage (GTDB taxonomy): Bacteria > Actinomycetota > UBA4738 > UBA4738 > HRBIN12 > JALYMB01. The sequence continues at coordinate 21,419 of CAWHTI010000013.1, read as the reverse complement.
CTACGGCTCCAAGGGCTCCGCGGCGGGCCAGTTCTCGGTCCCGACCGGCATCGACGTCGCCCCGGACGGGACGATCTGGGTCGCCGACACGCAGAACAACCGGATCCAGAAGCGCAACCCGAGCACGGGGAACTGGACGACGTACTCGACCGCGAACGGCCTGGGCCTCGGCTTCAAGTCGCCGTGGGGCGTCACGGTGGCGCCGGACGGGACGATCTGGGTCGCCGACACCGGCCGTGATCGGATCGTGCAGATGTCGCAGGCGGCGACCTGATCGCGTACGCCGACCAGACCACGCCGGGCATCGGATCCATGGACGCGCCGTTCGAGGTGGCGTTCGGTGCCGGCGGCGAGATCTAGTCTCCGTCGTCTGGGACAACAAGGTCATGGAGCTCGTCGAGACCCCGTGACCATGCTGTCCACGCTCGGCCGGCGGTGGCGCGTCCCCGCCGCCCTGGTGACCGCCCTGGCTGTGGGCTGGTCTGCGGGTCGGCGGTCCCGCTCGCGGTCGCGCAGCCCGCCCTGGCGGGCAACGCCCCGCCCGAGACCGCGGTGAGCTCGCCGGTCTTCGGCGCGGCGTACCTGCCCGGCAGCGAGGTCGTGTTCACCGGGGCGGCCACCGACGATCTCGGGGTCGCCCAGGTCCGGGTGGCGGTGCAGGACCCCGTCACCCGCTTCTGGTGGCACGGGAACGGCACGTGGGGGGCGGTCCGGTGGTACTCCGCGACGCTCACGCGGCCGGGACGTGCGACCACGGCGTGGACCTGGCGCTGGCCGGGTGGGGTGACGGGCGCGTACGTGCTCCACGCGCAGGCCCGGGACGGCAACGACGCCTACGACGGATCGCACGCCACCCGCCGGGTGGTGGTGTCACCGGCCGCCGAGACCCGGTACCTCACGTTGGCGTTCGGCCGAGCGCAATGGATCACGGCACGCAGGTGTGAGCCCATGGAGGACGCCATCCCGCTCGGGCGGGTCGCACAGGACATGACGGAGCTCGGCGCCACCTCGGGCCGGACGCTCGCGGGCACCGGCAACGTCGTGATCGACCGCGCCAGCGAGACCGAGGTCCCCGCGTGCATGACCTACGGGCTGATGGCGACCTGGGAGCAGATCGCGGATCTGCGTGACACGCACGGGTGGACGTTCGTCAGCGCGGGGGCGGGCTACCGGGACATGACGCAACTCGCGCCGGAGGAGCAGCTCGAGGAGAGCTGCGGATCGCTGTCCTCGCTGGAGGCCCATGGGCACGCGAGCGGGTGGGGGATGTTCGCCTATCCGAACAACCGCAGGACGACCGCGATCCAGAGCTCGGTCGTCTCCACGTGCTTCGCCTACGGGCGGGCCTACGACTATTACCGGTTCAACGCGCTGGGGCAGATGGTCGAGCCCTGGTTCCAACGGACGTTCTCCGTGAACGGCGGCGCATGCAACGCGGTGGACGCGTGGTGCTACTCCCTCGACGACACCGGCGCGAACCATCACTACCGGTCCCGCGAGAGCCTGGCATCGCTGATGACGCCGGCGCCGGGTCAGTGGTCGGTCGTCCAGATGTACCGGTTCGTGCGAGGCGCGCAGACCTCCTCCGACCTTCAGCTGGGACTGCACGAGCGCCGACCCCGCTCTGCACTGGGTCAGCAACTCGGAGCTGTACTGCTACGACGATTTCCTGTGGGCGTTGCAGCAGATCCCCGCCGACGTGGTCGTGACGGACCCGGCGACCGTGGCCCAGGCCTGGGGCAGGGGCAACCCGAACGACTGATGACGTCCGCCGGCCCGTCGGCGATGCGAGGATGACCCGGTGAGCACTCGAGAGGAACGCGGCCGCGACGTCGTGCGCCAGTCGGGGCTGACCTCGATCGCGGCGGCGCTCGCCATCGGGTCGGGCCTGTTGCTCGACATCGTGGTGGTGAAGCGTTTCGGGGCCACCGGACGGACCGACGCGTTCGTGCAGGCCGCGCTGATCCCACTCGGCATGGTCGCGATCCTCATGGTCGGCGCGAACCAGGCGCTGGTTCCCACCATCACCACCTGGCTGAGCCAGAAGGGGAGGGACGAAACCTGGCGGTTGTGCTCGATCCTGGTGTGCGCGGCATTGGTGGGGGGTGCGCTGCTGGCGGCGCTGGCGGCGTCGATCGCGTGGCCGTTGATGCGGGTCGTCTCGCCCGCCTTCTCGGCCGAGAAGGTGAACCTCGCCACGTCGCTCACACGGGTGATGTTCCTGATCGTGCCGATGGTCGCCGTCGCCGAGGTGCTCCGCGCGCTGCTCAACGCCACCTACTCGTTCTTCGCGCCGGCGTTCATGAACGTGGTGATGAACGGCGTCGCGATCGGGGTCGTGGTCGGATGGGGGACCTCACTGTCGGCCGTCGCCTGGGCGTACGTCGCGGGGGCGGCGGCGCAGGCGGTCTTCATGCTGGTCATGTCCGTCGTCCGCGGCTTCCGGCCTCGGGTCACCCTCGCCGTCCGCGACGCGGAGGTCCTGGGGGCGGGACGGCTCCTGCTCCGACCGCTCGCGGGGGCGGGTCTGAACCCGCTCGCTCGTGTGGGAGAGCGGGCGCTCGTGTCCTTCCTGCCGGCGGGGGCGCTGACGCTGCTGGCCTACGGCTACCGATTGATCTCGGCGATCGGCGGCTCCGTCCTGTTCCGGTCCGTGATGGTGGCGATCCTCCCGCGCCTGACGGACGAGAGCCGCCGGCAGGATCGCGAGTCGTTCCGGGCGACGACCCGCCTGGGTGTGCGGATCATGCTGGCCATCTCGGTGCCGTTGACGGCGCTGATGGCGGTGCTCGCGGTCCCCGCAACGATCGCACTCTTCAATCGAGGCAACCTCTCGCGCGAAGAGGCGTCCCTCCTGGGACTCGCGTTGGCGGTCTACGCCGCCAGCATCGTGGGATCCGCGTGGCAGCGCGCCATGCTGGCGCCGTTCTTCGCCCGGAAGGACACACGGGTCCCGTTGCGGAACACGGTCTACGGGGTGGTGGCGAACCTCGCGCTCGTGCCCCTGCTCGTCCTGCCGTTCGGACGAGGCGATGCCGACGGCATCATCGGCGTCGCGGCGGCCTACTCCCTGGCCCAGTACGTGAACGTCGCGCACGCCTGGTACCGGATGCGTCACGATCTGGACATCCACCTCGACGGCATGCGTGCGTTCGTCGCTCGGCTCGTCGTTGCGACCGCGGTGATGGCCGCCGTCCTCGTGGCGGGCTACGCGGCGCTGGACCTCGGGGATCCGCACGGTCGCTGGCTCCTCCTGGGTCTCACCGTTGCCGTCGCATCGGCGGGCCTGGCGGCGTTCGCGCTCACGCTCAGGATGATCGGAGGCGGCGAGTTCGCGGATCTCACCCGGTCGTTCCGCCGGGGCCCCGGTCATCGCGGGGTCGATCCGCTGCTCGAGGCGCAGGCGGAGCCGGCGACGGCGCCGGGGGTACCGGATAGCCGTACCTGAGCAGCAGCGGCCAGGTCACCACGGTCACGCGGAGCCGGTCCCACCGGCGCATGGCCGTGGCCCACTCGTCGTCGGCGCGGATCGCGACGCGTCCCGTCGAGAACCTGCTGGGATTGCCCGCCACCGTGTGGTTCGGGGTCAGCTCCACCTCCCGCTCCGAGACGAACGGCGTCGCAGCGCCGGCGAGGCCGGCGTGGGCGAGGATCCGCTCCACGACGGCGCGCGGCTCCTGCACGAACGACTCGTAGTGGACCCGCAGGTACCGCGAGGATCGGCGCCAGAGCAGCTCGGCCGCGAGGTTCCACAGGTCCCAGAGCGCCGGAGGCCTTGACCGGACCCTGTTGCTGCATGAACGCCGTCCCCGCGCGGTCGGTCAGCGCCTTCTTCCGCAGCCACGAGTAGGCGGTGGCGCGAGGGTCGCGGATGAGGTGCACCACGCGCACGTCGACGCCCGGAAGCATCTCGAGCATCGCGCCGTACGCGGGCAGCTTGGACGAGTCCACCACCACGCCGCCGCCCAGGTGGGCGGCGGTGACGGCGTAGAGTCGAGACAGATTGCCGAGGTACTCGGACATGGTGCGCTGCAACTGATCGCGGGAGCTCCGCCGGATCACCTGCGGAAGTCGGCGCGCTCGGATCCCGGCCTGCTGCAGGTCGACCATGCGCCGGGCGAGCGCGGGCAGGTCCGTGTCGGGGAAGGCCTCCAGCAGGATCGCGCTCCACGTGGGGCACTCCAGGAACGGTCGCCCGCATCCACAGAGCCGCTGCTCGAGGATGCCGCGTTCCCATAGGAAGCGCAGCTCTCCGACGGAGGCCATCCCGTCGACCTGGCCCAGGATGTTGTCGATGATCGTGCTCCCGCTGCGCCCGGCGCCGGCGATGTACAGGACCGTGACCGGGCGCTCCGAGGCATCCATGGGCCAAGGAAACCACACGGGCCGCGCCGGCGACGCCCGGGCTCAAGGAGCGAAGCGATAGCCCAGGGGGAGGGCTCACGTAGCGAAGCGATAGCCCAGGGAGCGGGCTCACGTAGCGAAGCGATAGCCCAGGGAGGGGGCTCACGTGGCGAAGCGATAGCCCAGGGAGCGGGCCACGGAGCTGCTGCTCGGCCCCGGCGCATTACACGCTCGGGCGGCGTGGGTCAATACTTGTTCCGGCGGAGGCCGGCCGGTAGCTTCAGCGGGGCCTCTTCCCCCTGTCCACCCGAGAGGCCCCCGAACATGCGGAACCTGTTCCGGATCGCGACCGCCGGCGTGCTCGTCGCCGCGGCGCTCCTCAGCCTGTCCCCCTCGACCTCGCCTCCGCTCTCCCGAAGCCCGGCGCCGGCGTCGCCGTCTGGGCACCCGACTGGATGAAGAAGGGCAGCGGCCATACCGCCTGGGACCCCGGACGCAGACGCGCCCTGGGACAAGCGCGCGAGTTCGATCTCATCATCGCCCACTCGACGACCTACGACGACCACGTCCAGGCCATGGTGCGGGCGAACCCGAACGTGCGGCTGTTCGTGTACGTCCAGGGCATGTTCTCGAGCCAGTCGCACCTCCCGTCCAGCTGGTACGCGCACAGCGCCTCCGGCAGCCGGATCCGGTCCAGGGAGTTCGGGACCTTCCTCATGAACCCGAAGAGCAGCGGCTGGCAGAGCTCGGTGCTGTCCACCTGCAGGACCAAGCTGTCCGCCAGCCACTACCACGGCTGCTTCCTGGACTCCCTCGGCCCCACCGGCGTGAACGCCGACTCGCTCACCGCCCTGCCGAGGAACCCGGCGACGCACCGGGCGTACACCCGGCGGCAGTGGCTGGAGGCGACGAAGGTCATCGCGTCCAGGGTCGAGGCCGCCATGGCGCCGCGGCCCACGCTCCTCAACGGCCTCGTGGACGGCCCGGGGTACATGAACAACGAGGGCCCCACCGAACGCCTCCTCGACGGATGCACCGCCGGCATGATGGAGGCGTTCATGCGCGCCGCCCGGTGGCGGACCACTTACTACAAGGGTGAGACCGCATGGCGGCAGGACGTCAACTCGCTGATCGACGCGGCGAACCGCAGCCAGGGGAGCATCGTCCTCGCCGTGACCAAGGTGTGGAGCTCCGCCACGCACGCCCAGGTCGCCCGGTGGCATCGCTACGCCCTCGGGTCCTTCCTGCTGGGCTACAAGCCGGGACACGCCTACTTCACGTTCCGCGACAACCGGCAACTGTCCTCGCCGTCGCCGTGGTGGGACGTGCGGCTCGGCACGCCGGTCGGAGGCTACCGCCGCAGGGCCAGTGGCCTCTACGTCCGGGACTTCACGAACGGCAAGGTCGTGGTGAACCCCACCACCAGGCGCCACTCGCTCACGCTGGGCTCCCGGTACGTGGACCTCGGCGGGGCGACGCGCAGGGCCGGCTCGAAGCTCGGGCTCCCTCCGCACACCGCGCAGATCCTGAGGGATGCCTGACCCTCCGTCGCATCACCCCCAGTGGAAGGACACTATGAAGCTTCGATCGCTCGTCGCCGTCACTTCGATCCTCGCCACGGCCGCCGCCGTTCCTGCCGCGGCGATCGCGGGGCCGCCGGGCGGATCCCGCACGTTGATCGCGTTCACCAGCAACCGTGACGGCGGCCCGGACATCTACACGAGCGATGCGGCGCCCGGAGCTCCGGCGACGCGGCGAACCTCCGCGCCCGGGTTCGACGAATCCCCGGCCTTCTCACCGGACGGCGCCAGGATCGCCTTCACGTCCAGCAGGACCGGCGCCCCCGAGATCTTCGTGATGGACGCCGACGGAGACGCGCAGACGAACCTCACCGACGATCCGGGCTTCGACTACGGCCCGGCGTGGTCGCCGGACGGCGCCAGGGTCGCGTTCACGTCCGAGCGGGACGGGCGCGCGCAGATCTACGTCATGGATGCCGACGGCTCGAACCAGATCAACCTGTCGAATTCCGATGCGAACGACTTCGATCCCACGTGGTCACCGGACGGCGGCAGCATCGCGTTCACCCGGCTGAGCGGGGGCTCGGACGTCTACGCGATGGCGAGCGACGGCTCGAGGCAGACGAACCTCACCGCGAGCGCCGGGTCGAACGAGTTCGATCCGGACTGGTCACCGGCGGGGACGGAGATCGCGTTCACGACCGATCGTGACGGCGACGGCGAGATCTACGCGATGCGACCGGACGGCGGATCCCTCCGCAACGTCTCGCAGGACCCCGCGGACGACTCCACGCCGGCGTGGTCGCCGGACGGGGATCGGATCGCCTTCAGCAGCGACCGCGCCGGCTCCTCGGACGTGTGGATCATGCAGGCCGACGGGTCCGGCGCGGTGAACATCACGTCGTCGCCAGCGGTCGACTCGGACCCGGACTGGTCGACCGGCCCCGGCCGGACCGGCATGCACGGTCGAGGGCACGTCGGGCCCCGATGTGCTCCGTGGGACCGGCGGGGCGGACGTCATGTGCGGCCTCGGCGGCGGCGACGTCCTGCGCGGGATGGGCGGCAACGACGTGATCCTGGGTGGGGACGGTGACGACCGCCTCTTCGCCGGTCGCGGCGACGACGAGGTCCGCGGGGGAGTCGGCGATGACTGGATCCAGGCCCACGATGGCCGCACGGGCCACGACGAGGTCCACGGTGGCGGCGGCTGGGACCGGTGCCTGAGCGATGTGGCCGACACGTCGGCGGGATGTCCGTGAGCGCGCCCCGCAGTCGGCGGGCGCGGCGCTAGGGGACCGGGAGCCGGACGACCTCCCGATGCAGCTCCGCGCCGTCCTCGCGGACGAGCCGGAGGGTGCAGGCCCCGGCGACCAGCGTGTCCACGTCCACCAGCCCCACGACGTTCGACAGGGCGCTGCCCGTGCCGTTCTCGGTCCAGATCACGGCGGAGGAGCGGGCCGGAGTCGTGTGCTTGGTCGAGTTGTACAGCGGCGCGGCCAGGAACTCCCAGACCCTCGGGCTGTAGCGGGCGAACGCCCCGGCGTGCTTGTCCCCGGACAGGAAGATCACCGTCCCGCTCACGTGGTCCTCGATGTACGAGCGGACCTCGGAGGCCTCGGCACGGGACCAGTACCACGCCATCGTCATCGGGATGAACACGAACTTCACCCTGGCGGTGGAGGCGGCGAGCGACTGGAGCAGCCAGCTCCGCTGCACCGATCCCAGCACGCTCATGTATCGGCCGTTCGCGTAGGGACCGAGGTCCGGATCCTTCCAACGCCGGTTGTCGGTGAGGAAGAAGTCCGCGTCTCCCACCGACCACGAGCGGTAGTTCGGCGCGGGGAAGGCGCCGCCCGGCATGAGGTCCGCGAAGGCCTGGCCGGCGAAGGGCTTGATCGTGGTCCGATTGCAGTTGTCCCGGCCGTAGTCATGGTCGTCGAGCATCGGGAAGAAGGGCATCGACCGCAGGATCGACGCCATCCGATGATGGCGCAGCACGTCGGAGAAGGCGCGGGCGTAGCCGCCGTAGTTCTGCGCCACCGGCGCGATCCCCGAGGATCTGTCGGGGTAGCCGAAATCACCGAGCATCGCGAAGAACTGCGGCTGCGAGTCCCGCACGACGACGAAGGACCTCCCGAGGTTCCGCGTCGTACAGCAGCCGAACGCGAACGTGAACGACGAGGGCATCGCGGCGGCCGGCCTGGCAGGGATCGTCCGCACGGCGTCGGCGATCGGCGGCGCGTCCGGGACGAAGGGGTCGCGGACCAGACACTGCCATGACCATGCAGCGCCCGCCGTTCCCGCGGTGGCGAGCGGGATCTTGACGACCTGCGCCGCGTTCGTCGGGTACCACAGCGACTCCTGGACCGCCGAGGGGTGCGCGGTCGGCCACGCCCTGAGCATGGCCTCGGAGGGCCCGGTGGTTCGGATCGCCGCCAGGAGCCCACCGGCGTCGATCGTGACGGCCGCGTGGTCGGGGAGGGGCGAGGTCGTCCGGGGCCTGGGTGGGTGGGCGAACTCGGCCGGGCGGGCAAGCACGGCCGGGATGCCCACGACGGCGGCCGAGCCCGCCAGGAAGCTCCTCCTGGTGAGCGGCCGGGCCGCACCTCGCTTCGGCGGCCGACCGCCGGCACCCTGCGCTCCCATGGATTGCCCATGATGACAACGCCCCCGGACCGTGCGCAAGGGACTTCTGGGCACGCTGGAAGGGCAACGGTCTCCCGGGCGTCGCGGGGGCGGGGGGCGGTGGGGATGTCTTTGGGGTCTCCTCCGACCTTCGTACGTCGAATGGTCCCGAACGAATCACCCGACCCCCCTATCGAGGACTAACCCCCATCACCCGATACCTGATGCGAGGTAGGAGTCAGGAGGTCCCACGATGGACAGAACCCGCCGGCGGTTCCGGATGAGCTTGATCGCAGTCGTTGCCCTGAGCATCTTCGTCGTCTCCGTCGCGCCCGCGACCGCTGGGAAGCGCGGCCACCGGCGCAAGGAGGAGCCGGTCGTGGTGGACCCGTCGCCGACGCCCACCGATACACCGACCCCCACGCCGACCGACACGCCGACGCCGACGCCGACGCCGACCGACTCCCCGAGCCCATCGGAGTCGCCGTCGCCGACCTCGACGCCGGCGCCACCCGTATCGACGGAGGGGATCACCACGTGGGCGCCCGAGTTCATGGCCAACGGAACGGGGGTCACTTCGTATCAGGCGACGCAGTCGCTGGCGCTCCGCCAGGCGCAGAACTTCGACATCATCGTGGCGCACCTCGCCACGTACAAGCCCTGGGTGGCGCAGATGAAGGCGGCCAACCCGGACCTCGAACTGAACGTGTACGTGAACGGCACGTTCTCGAGCACCAAGTCCTCGTCGCAGTACCCCGAGTCGTGGTACGCGCGAGACCGGGGCGGCAACAAGATCATGGCGAACGGGTTCAACACGTGGCTCATGGATCCGCGCAACCCGGCGTGGATCTCCGAGGTCACCTCGGTCTGCCGCTACCGCCTCACCTACAGCGGCTACGACGGCTGCTTCCTGGACGTGCTGGGAACCTCGGGCCTGAACCCGTCGTCGGTGACCGGGCTCCCGATCGATCCGCGCACCGGCGCGGTGTGGACCCAGCACGACTGGATGGAGGCGACGTCGGCGATCGGCGCGAGCGTCCGGGCCGCCATCGCGCCGCGGCCGATCATGGCCAACGGCCTGGGCTTCGGCGTCCCGTACTTCGATCCGGCGGCGCCCCGCGAGCGGCTCCTGGACGGCGTCGGCACGGCGATGGCCGAGGTGTTCGTGCGCGAGCCTCGTTCGGCGGTGAACTTCTATCGCAACGAGGTCACGTGGAAGAAGGACGTCGACATGGTGGCCGACGCGGTCGCGCGGGGATCGAGGATCGTGGTCACCACGAAGGTCTGGAGCACGGCGACCGCGGCGCAGATCGACACGTGGCACCGGTACGCGCTGGCGACCTTCCTGCTCGGCTACGCACCCGGCAAGGCCTTCTTCACCTTCCGCTCCGATCACCTGCATTCCACGCCGAGTCCGTACTGGGACGTGCCCATCGGTACGCCGTCGGGTCCCTACAGCAAGGCGGGTGCCGTGTACCGGCGGGTCTTCTCCAACGGGCTGGTCCTGGTGAACCCGACGACCTCATCGGCGACGGTGGCGCTCTCCGAGCCCTACCGCAACCTCGGCGGCACCTTGGTCACGTCGGTGACGCTGGCGCCGCACACGGGGCAGATCCTGACCCGGCGCTGAGCCCTTTGGGGGGCTATCGCTTAGCTGCTTGAGCCGTTGGGGGGGCTATCCCTTCGCTCCTTGAGCACTCGGGGGGAACGCGCGACGACACGGGGGCCGGCCGGCCCCCGTTCGTCGTCTCCGGCCACCGTCTGGCGCATCCTCTGGCGCATCCGTTGGCGCATCGTCCGGGGAGTCCAGGCCCTGATCGGCCGAGATGCAGCCATTCGGCCTAGCCGCAGGAGGTTGTGCCGGCGCCCGGGCACCCGCTACCGTGGATGGTCCGCGAGCTCGCGGTCCCCCTCGACCATGCACACACCGACGACGACCTCCGCCGCCGCCCGCCGTTCGCGCCGCCCGCGCGCCGTGGTCGCGGTGCTGTGCCTGGTCGTGAGCTCCACGCTGGCGTCCTCGCTCCCCGCCCCGGCGGCGACCGGGTTCCGCCAGAGCGGCATCGAGGGAGGCGGCTTCGTGAACGTCATCGCGGCCGATCCCGCGGGGTCGGGGTTGATGATCGCGGGCGGTGACGTGTCCGGCCTGCACCGCTCCACGGACTTCGGGGCCACCTGGACCCAGGTGAACACCGGCGTCACGGGGATCGACCAGCTCAAGGTCGCCTCGGTCGCGTTCTCACCCTCCGTGCCCGGCGAGGTCTACGCGGCCGTCGGCGACGAGGGGCGCAACGGTGGCGTGCTGGTCTCCTCGAACGGCGGACTCACGTGGGAGCTCCGTTCCACCGTGCCGCAGTTCTCCGGCGGCAACAACGACGGCTGGCCGACCCTCCCGCCGAAGCATCCGCGGTCGACCGGGCACCTCTTCGCGTTCGATCCGGGACGGGACCTCGTCTACGCCGCCACGTTCGAACAGGGCGTGTACCGCTCGGCCGACCACGGGCACACCTGGACGCCTCTGGGCGCCTCGGGACGGTTCCTGCGCGGGATCGCCATCGATCCGGCCGACCCCGACGTGCTCTACGTGGCCGCCTACGGCGAGGGCATCTACAAGACCGTGGACGCCGCCGACACGGGAACGTTCGTGAAACTGCCCACCGCTCCGGCGAGGCCGGAGGAGCTGCTGTTCGTCGGGTCGAGCCTGTTCGTCGCCGCCGGGACGGCGGGCATCTACCGCAGCACGACCGGGGGGGCGACCTGGACCAGGATCGGCGGCGTCACGGTGCCGTCGGGACCGGCGTGGATGTCGATCGAGGGCTACCGGGCCTGCGGGCGGACCGTGCTCTACGCGGGCGGCGATCGCGGCGGCACGAGCGGCGTGCTCCGGTCGACGGACGGCGGCGTGACCTGGACGTCGCTGGTCGCGGATGCGGCCCGGATGCACGATGAGATCGGAGGCTCGGGCGGCCAGCACTGGTGGCTGTACCGGCCGACCCTGATCCCGGGCGGCTCCTTCTACGCGCCCGCCTCGATCGCGCTGGACCCCGTGGCTCCGCCGGCGGGGGAGTGCCTCCGCCGCCGTGTGTTCCTGGCCGGCCGCTCGGGGATCTGGCGGGCGACCGACGGCGGAACGGACTGGTACCCGGCGGTCGACGGTCTGGGCGTGAGCATCGTCCGCGGCGTGGCCTTCGATCACGCCGATCCCCAGCGCGTGTACGCGGCGATGGCGGACTGGGTCCACCTCACCTCGACCGACGGCGGCGACACGGTGGCCCAGCGCCGGCCGGGCGGCGGCGCCACCGCGTTCGACGTCGAGGTCCTCGCGGGCCCCGCGCCCCGGGTGTTCCTGGGGACCGGCTCGGCCGAGGGCAACGTCGGCGGCGAGGTCTACTCCGCGGCGGCCACGATGAGCGGAGGCTGGACCGACGAGGGCCTCTCCACGGTCGCGAACGGCGTGCGGCCGCTCGCGATCGGCGTGCGGCAGATCGGGACCCAGCGCGTACTGATCGTGGCCACCGAGGGCGACGGCATCTGGCGGAAGGCGGGGAGCGCGTGGACGCACGTCGACACCGCGTCGATGCAGGGCTTCCAGGGCACGCACGCGGCATCGTTGATCTGGCCGCCGGGACCGTTCGTGTACCTGTTCGACCACGACTCGGGCATCTGGCGCTCCCCGGACAACGGCAAGACGTGGAGCCAGGTCTGGACACGCCGCTCCGGATCGCAGCTCACCGGCTTCCTGGCGTACGACCCGCGGGTGCCGGACCGGTTGTACGTCTCGGTCGGGAACCAGGCCCTGTTCCGGATCGACCACGCGGACACCGGCGATCTGGCCGGCAACCTCGTGGCCGTGGAGATCGGGTCGTTCCCGCGCCCGGGCGCGATCGCCGTCGCCCCGTCGGGGGCCCTGTTCGTGACGGCCGTGGCCCAGGGCGGCGCCGCCGGTCTCTATCGATCCACGGACCGTGGCGCGACGTTCTCGCGGGTGAGCGATCCGGTCTGGAACGGGGCCGCTGGGTTCGTCTACGACCTGGAGGTCTCGCCGAACGGGGAGCTGTACGCCGCCACGAACGGCGGGGGGCTCCTCCACGGCTGGCCGTCTCCCTGAGCGAGGCCGGCCGGACCAGACCCAGATCCGGCCGGGACCGGCCGGGGCGGCCTACTCGATCTTCGGTATGCCCTGTGCGGCAAGGCTAGTCATTTCGGACTAAAGCATCTCGGGTGCCCGGTCGATGGGCACGTATGCGCAGAATCCTGGCTCTCACGCTCGTGGCGTCCCTCGCTGCCGGGCTCGTCGGACTCGCCGGCGGCCCCGCCCTCGCCGAGGACGGCATGCCCGTGTGGGCCGCGGACTTCATGGCCGGCACCACGAACCCGTCGCGGGAGCGCGCCGTTTCGCAGGCGCGACACTTCGACGTGATCGCCGCGCTGAAGGGCACTTACGCCGACCACGTCGCCGAGATGAAGGCCGCCAACCCCGGCTTGGTGCTCCTGGTGTATCTCAACGGGACGATGGCGCAGGTCGGAGAGGGATCCGCCTTTCCCAACAGCTGGTACCTCCGCGACCGCGCGGGCAACAAGGTGAAGTCTCGCGGCTGGGGCAACTACCTGATGAACCCGGCCGAGCCCGGGTGGCGCGAGGCCGTCGCCGACCGCTGCCGCCGGTACCTGCAGGAGAGCGGCTACGACGGCTGCTTCCTGGACGTGCTGGGCGTCGCTCCGCTCAACAGCTCGTACGTGACCGGCCTCCCGGTGAACCCGAGGACCCGCGAGGTGTGGCGCCGGTCGGCGTGGCTGCGCGCGACGACCGCCGTGGCGCAGGCAACCCGGGACGAGGTCTCGCCGGCGCCGGTCTACGGGAACGGCCTCGCGACCGGATCCGCGTACTTCGGCGGAGACACGGCCTCCTCGACGATCCTCGACGGACTCGACGGCGGGATGGCCGAGGCGTTCGTCCGCGACGCGTACGCGGGGGCGAGCAGCTTCCGCTCCGTCACGCAGTGGCGCCAGGATGTGAAGCTGCTGCGCGACGTCGCGAGCCGCGGCGCCGCCGGCCTCGCGATCACGAAGGTGTGGTCCCGCGCGTCGAGGCGACAGACGAACGCGATCCAGCGATACGCGGCCGCCACGTTCCTGCTCGGCTATACGCCGGGGCGCAGCTTCTACTCCTTCCGCGACGACCACGGGCTCACGCGGTGGCGGTCGGTCTGGGGTCGGCAGATCGGGTCACCCACCGGCCCGTACCGCCGCGTGAACGACAGCTTCGTGCGGAAGTTCTCCGGCGGCGTCGTGGTGGTGAACCCCACCCGCGAGAAGACGCGGGTGCCGCTCGGCGACACATATCGACGGGGCGCCGGCACCGTGAGCCGCGTCACCCTCCGAGCCCACCAGGCGTCGATCCTCGTCGAGGCGTAGCTGCTCTGCCCTCAGGGCTACCGCTTCGCTACTTGAGCCCTTCCCTCAGGGCTACCGCTTCGCTACGTGAGCCCGCGGACCCTGCGGTAGACGGCCTCGGTCGCATCCGTGATGGCGTCCCAGCGGTAGGCGGCCAGCACGGACGTCCGCAACGTCGCCGCACCCTCGCGCTCCACCTTCGTCTCGGTCACGACGCGCCGGAGCGCTTCGGTCAACGCGGCCTCGTCGCCGGCCGCAAAGACCCGGTGACCCGGCCCCTCCGCTCCCACGATCTCCAGGTGTGGCGGGATGTCGCTCACGACGACGGGCGTGCCGTAGCTCGCCGCCTCGAGCAGCGTCAGCGGCATGCCTTCGACGAACGAGGGGAGCACGAACGCCGCCGCGTTGGAGTACAGCTCGTCGAGCTCCTCGCCGAACACGTAGCCGGCCAGGATGACCCGAGGGTCGGCGGCCGCCTCGCGCTCCAGGCTCGCCACGTACTCGTCGGTGTAGCTCGAGCCCCCCGCGATCACCAGCCGGAGCTCGCCGGGCAGCCGGCGGAACGCACGCATCAGCAGGTCCGGCGCCTTCTCCGGGACCAGCCGGCCGAGGGAGAGCAGGTACGACCCGGTCGTGAGGTCCCACCGATCGGCGATCATGGCGGGCCGGCGCACCGTTGGCTCGTCTACCCCGTTCGGGATCCAGGTGGTCGGCCGTCCGTAGGCCCGGAGGTAGTGCTCCTCGAGATCGTGGGAGACCACGATGGTCTCGTCGGGGACGCGGGCGGAGAGCCACTCGCCGGTCCGCAGGATCGTCTGGGCGGCGCGGCCCCACTTGGCCCGCTCCGAGTCGCGGCCGTGGATCGTCTGTACCACCTTGGCCCGGCTGGCGAAGCGCGGAAGCGGGGACGGAAGACCGGGCCCCACCGCGTGGTAGTGCACGACGTCGACCTGGTCGCGGATCGCCGCCAGGGTCGACCTCCCGCTGTGCACGATGGCGTCGAGGTGCTTGGAGTCGACCGTGTCGAGGTTCCGGACGGTCATCCCGCGCCAGGCCTCGTGGCGCTCCTGCACGTAGTTCGTGCGGGCGTAGACGATGACCTCGTGTCCGCGGGCGGCCAGGCGCGAGCCCAGCTCCTCGACGTGCCGCTCCACCCCGCCGAAGGTCGCCGGCACCCCACGCTGACCGATCATGGCGATCCGCAACGCCCGCTCGCTCATCGCGCCGCCGCGCCGCTCCCGGCGCGCTCGCGGGCCTCGTCGTAGAGGCTCCAGAGCCGCTCCAGGTGCGCGTCGCTCGAGAAGTCGCGCTCGACCTTGGCCCGTCCGGCGCCGCCCAGCGCGTGCGCGCGAGCAGGGTCGTGAGCCAGATCCCGCAGTGCCGCTCCGAGCGCGCGCGGGTCGTTCGGCGGCACGATGGCTCCGTCCACGCCGGGCTCGATCAGCTCGGGGATCCCGCCCAGGCCGGTCCCGACCATCGGCACGCCGCACGCGAAGGCCTCGAGGATCGCGAGCGGCATGTTCTCGTACCACCGCGAGGGGCAGACCGCGACGCTCGAGGCGCGAAGGAGATCATGGACGGCCGGGAGCGCGAGCCGGCCGAGGAACCGCACGCGGTCGGCGACGCCGAGCTCCGCGGCCAGCGCCTCGAGCGACGGACGGATCGGACCCTCGCCCGCGATGTCGACCTCGAGGCCCGGCGTGGCGGCCGCGGCCTCGACCAGGGTGTCGACGCCCTTCTCGTCCGACAGCCGGCCGCCGTAGGCGACGCGGCCGTTCCCGGGCTCCGTCGCCGCGGGGATCCCGTCCGACGTCGACGAAGTTCGGGATCCATCGGAGGCGGTCCGGGAAGACCCTGCCCTGGCGCATCTTGGCCTCCAGGAAGCGGCTGGGGCAGGCGAAGATCGCCGACCGGCGCGTAGGCGCCCGTCAGCGTGTGCAACGACAGCTCCACCGCGTTCACGGCGCTCGCCGCGAGGGAGCCGGCGTTGCATCGCCTGCGCAGGGGCTCCCAGAATCGGTGCGTCAGGCACGCCTCGCACGGCGCCCCGTGATCGAGGAACCGGTACGTGGGGCATGCGAGCTTGTAGTCGTGCAGGGTCATCACGGCGGGGAGCCCGCGGCGGCGGATCGGGGCCAGCACCGAGGGCGAGAGCTGGTGATAGACGTTGTGCAGGTGCACCAGGTCGGGACGGAAGTCGTCCAGCACGGCCTCGACGCCACGCCTCGCGCTGCGCGACCAGATCATCCGTCCCATGCCGCGAACCTTGCCCGCCGCCCCGGCCGGCGGCGGCTCGAATTCGACGTGGGACGGGAAGTGCTCGGCGTAGGGCATGGGCTCGTTCTGCGGATGCGTCATGCCGAAGTGGGCGACATCGTGGCCGGCCGCCCGCTGCATGTCCGCGACGTCGAGCATGTACCCCTCGGCGCCGCCGCGCCGGTAGAGGAACTTGTTGACGTGGAGGATCCTCACCGCGCGGGGGCGAGGTCCAGGTCGTCGGCGGGGGCCAGGCGGGGGGCGGCCACCGCCGCGGCCGCGAACACCGCGAAGTACCACAGGATCGCGAGCTGCGTGATGACGTTGGACACGAACGACAGCAGCAGGAAGGCGACGACGCACCCGAAGAAGCCCACCGCCACACCGTGGAAGAGTCCGGGCCGCGTGTTGCGCATGGCTTGTTTCCCGGTGCGCCACAGGGCCGACACGAACCAGATGTAGGCGGCCAGGCCGATGACGCCGGTCTCCACGAAGACCCGGATGAAGTCGTTGTGCGGCTCCTTGTCCACGTCGGTGGTCTCCCGGACCGAGCGCAGCCCGTTGCCGAGCAGCGGATCGTGGTTGAGGTCGATCGCCTGCCTCCAGTATTCGAACCGCCAGACCAGCGAGTTCCCCGCCTCGCCCGAGACGGTCTGGTCCCGCTCCAGGTCGGCGAAGCGGGCGGACGTAGAGGGAACCAGGAACAGCAGGCCGATCACGACCAGACCGAAGATCGCGATCGCCTTCTTGCCCTGGTACAGCCCGACGGTGAGGACGCCCGCCACCGTCGCGAGCCAGGCGGAGCGGGTGTAGGTCAGCAGGAGGCATCCGCCCCATCCGGCCATGAACAGCATCAGCACCAGCTTGCGGCCCGGCGACAGGTACCGCAGGACCGCGGTGCCCATCACGATCAGGAGCGTCAGGTAGATCGCGAAGGGGTTGGGATGCGTGAACGTTCCCTGGACCCGGGAGAACTCTCCCGAGTCGTGCAGTCCGGTGTGGCTGAGGAACTGGTAGGCCGCGACGGCCATGGGGACCACCGAGGAGACGACGGCGGCGCCGAGGATGAGCCGGACGGCGCGGACGTTGGTGAAGAGTTGGTTGCAGACGATGAGGATCACGACCACGGTGCCGATCTTGACGACGTCGACGGCGGCCCCCGCCACGTTGGGGGACAGGAACACGCCCACCGCGCCGGCCAGGACCAGCGCCGCCATGGGCTTGACGATCGGCGACGCCGGCGCCAGCGGCTCGCGCGACTGGGCGGCCATCCACAGCAGTCCCGCGAACAGGAAGGCGACGGACAGGATGGCGGCCGGGTCGAAGGCGCCGCCGCCGGTCGCGCCGCCCGCCCCGAGCTTCAGGGCGTCGAGGCTCGCGCGAGCCGTGAGGAGCGCGACCAGGAACAGGTCGAAGCGCGTGAAGGCCAGCCAGGCCAGCCCGAGGCCGAGCGCGGCAACCACCGGAAGGACGAAGTCCGCACGCGCGTTCCCGTCGGCGCGACCCAGGCCCGCTGCGACCGCGGCCAGGATCGCGACGACGATGGCGACGGCGAGCCCGCGAGGCGGGAGTGGCTGCTCGTCCTCGCGGTCGTGCAGCGGGAAGGTCTGTTTCACGCGATCGTCCGTGTCTGCTCCGGAGCTCGGGGAGGGGTGGGCATTGGGCCGGGCTGGTCGATGATACGGCACCTCCTGCGCCCGAACATCCCGGACCTTCTGCCGGTCTCGTGGCACCGGTCTCATGCCGCCGGTCCTGGCACCGGACCTAGGTCGAACGGCGGGTAGCATGCCCGGTGATGCGGATCCTGGTGATCGGAGGGACATCCTTCGTGGGGCGCCACTTCGCGGCGCGGGCGCTCGCCGCCGGGCACGAGCTGACGCTGTTCAACCGCGGCCGCACGAACCCGGACCTGTTCCCGGAGGCGGAGCGGATCCGCGGGGATCGCGACGGCGGTCTCGCCCCGCTCGTGGGCAGGTCGTGGGACGCGGTCCTCGACACCTGCGGATATGTGCCCCGGGTGGTGGGGGACTCCGCGCGGCTGCTGGCCGACACCGTGGATCGGTACGCGTTCGTCTCCACGGTATCGGTCCATCCCGACGATGTAGAGCCCGGCGCCACCGAGGACGCCCCCCTCTTCGATCCCGCCCCGCCGGACGTGGAGTCCGTGACGGACACGACGTACGGCCCCTTGAAGGTGGCGTGCGAGCGTGAGGTCGCGTCGGCCCTCGCGGACCGGACGTTGATCGTGCGGCCCGGGCTGATCGTGGGCCCGGACGACCCCACGGACCGGTTCACCTACTGGGTCCGGCGGGTGGCCGAGGGAGGGGAGGTCCTGGCGCCGGCCCCGCCCGGCTACCGGGTCCAGTTCATCGACGTCCGCGATCTCGCCGCGCTCATGCTCGGGCTGCTCGAGGGTGGGACGGGCGGCGTCTTCAACGCGATCGCGCCGCCGGTGCCGCTTGGCCACCTGCTCGAGACCTGCCGCTCGGTCTCCGGGTCGGACGCCTCCTGCACGTGGGTGCCGTCGTCGTTCCTGCGCGAGCACGGTGTCGAGCCCTGGTCCGACCTCCCGATGTGGCTGCCCGACGACCCGGGGGCCAACGAGTTCGATCCCGCCCGGGCCCTGGCCGCGGGACTCGCGCCCCGTTCGACCGAGGAGACGGTTCGGGACACCCTGACGTGGGATCGCGCCCGGCCGCGGGCGCCGCTGCAGGCGGGGCTGGATCCCGATCGCGAGCGAGCGATCCTGGCGGCCTACCGCGAGACCGCGGCACGGTAGCCGGGCGGGGCGAGCTGGGTGGGCGGGGCGAGCTGGGTGGGCGGGGCGAGCTGGGTGGGCGGGGCGAGCTGGGTGGGCGGGGCAAATTAGCCGGGTGGGGCGAGGCTGGCCGTGAGCGCCGGCACGTCGAGCGGCGGCCTCGGGAACCGCGGGTCGATCTCCTCGAGGGTCTCCACCACCAGGCGCTCCACCGCCCAGTTGCGGTACCACTTGCGATCCGCCGGCACGATGTACCACGGCGCCTCGTCCGTGTGGCAGCGGGCGATCGCTTCCTCGTAGGCGGCCTGGTACTCGGGCCAGCGCCGCCGCTCCTGGAGGTCCGCCTCGTTGAACTTCCAGTGTTTGTCGGGGTCGCCCAGGCGCGCCAGCAGCCGCTCGCGCTGCTCGTCGTAGGACAGGTGCAGGTAGCACTTCACGATCGCCGTGCCGGACGCCGCGACGCCGCGCTCCCACTCGACGATCTCCTCGTAGCGGTCCCGCCACACCGCTTCCGGGACCAGCTCGTGCACGCGCACGACGATCACATCCTCGTAGTGCGAACGATCGAAGATCGCGATGTGCCCGGGGGTGGGCAACCGCCGCTCGATCCGCCACAGGAAGTGATGCGCGAGCTCCTCCTCCGTGGGCTGCTTGAACGCGGCCACGCTCACGCCGGCAGGGTTCACGCCCCGGAAGACGTGCTTGATCGTCCCGCCCTTCCCGCTGGTGTCCATCCCCTGCAGCACCAGCAGCACCGAGCGCGTGTGCTGGGCGTACAGGCGTTCCTGCAGGTCGGAGAGCCGCTCCGCCGCGGCCTCGAGCTCCCGCAGCGCGTCGCGCTTGCTCGCGATCCCCGGATGTCCCGCCGGGTCGATGCGTGGCAGGAGCGGCGAGCCGTCGGGGCCGGCGCGCAGGAGGTCGCGAACGGAGGTCACAGCGGCCGACCCTACCGCAGCGGGGGCCGGAGCTGACCTGGAGTCAGTCGGCCACGCCCCCGCACCCGGGCTGGACCCTGCCCGGCGGGCCGGGTGTGTCACAATCCTCCGACGGATCGCAAGGGGGCAGGGGGATGGGCCAACACCGTTCGAACTACGATCGCCGGGAGTTCCTGCGGCGGGCGGCGGCGGCCGGCGTCGCGCTTCCGAGCATGGCGGCGATCCTCGCCGCGTGCGGGGACTCGTCCGAGACCGGCGGCGGCACCGGCGGTGGGTCCCCCGGCGGGCTCCAGCGCGCCCGGCCCGACGCCCCGCTCACCCTGCCGATCACCGACGACAACCCGGCGATCGCCGACGGCCTCGAGCGCGAGGCGGGACCGCTGCGGATCTACGGCTACGCCGACTACATCTGGAAGAAGGTCCGCAACAAGTTCTCCGACGAGATGGGCGTGGAGATCGAGTACACGGTCTTCGACACGCCCGAGGAGATGGTCGCCAAGGTCCAGACCAACGGCGCCGACTTCGACCTGATCGTGTCGGTGACGATCGAGAACCTCGGGAAGATGGCGTACGGCCAGCTGCTGCAGCCCCTGAACCACAGCTACCTCCCGAACTGGGACGCGAACGCCTGGCCGGAGGTGAAGGACCCCTTCTTCGATCAGGGATCGCAGTACACCGTGCCCTACACCGTCTACTCCACCGGCATCGGCTACCGCAACGACCTCATCACCGACGACGTCGGCGGCATGGACAACCCGTACGACATCCTGTGGGACCCGAAGTGGTCGGGGCAGACCCACCTGCTGAACGGCGCCCGCGACACCCTCGCGGCGGCGCAGCTGCGGCTGGGGATCGATCTCAACACCGCCGACGCCGCCGAGCTGGACGAGGTCATGACCATGCTGGTGGACGGCGTCGACGCCATGAAGTGGAAGTTCGACCACGTGGACTACAACGAGCTCGGGAACTTCGCGATCCACCAGACCTGGTCGGGGCAGCTGACCTACTACCAGTACTACCTGCCGAAGGATCTGCCGATCACGGCGTTCACGTGGGTGTGGCCGCCCACCGAGGCGGCGGGCATGCCCGGCATCATCACGACCGACCTGTTCGCGATCCCGAAGGGCGCGGCGAACCCGGTCCTGGCCCACGAGCTGATCAACTTCCTGTACGAGCCGGAGAACGCGCTCACGAACTACAGCTACGAGGGCTTCCAGCCGCCGATCGTGCAGTACGACCCGCAGGAGCAGATCGACACCGGCATCGTCCCGAAGAACCTGGCCAACACGCTGGTCACGCAGGAAGACTTCCCGCTCGGCGACGATCCCACGAAGGTGCAGGAGCTGGAGCTGGAGCCCACGGTGAACCAGCAGTACCAGCAGATCTACCAGCAAGTCACTGGCGGTGCCTGAGGGCACCGCGTCCGGCACGCGCGGGGCCTGGTTCCCCCGGTGGTTCTGGCCCGCGTTCGCCGCGCCGGCCACGCTCTGGCTGATCCTGCTGTTCGTGGTGCCGTTCTACGTGATCCTGTCGATCGCCTTCGGCGGGCTCGACCAGATCTTCCTGACGCCGATCCCGGAGTACGCG